>NZ_JBVIAH010000055.1:0-1131 GCF_055574035.1 Streptomyces sp. NPDC030021 | reverse complement strand
TTAGAGGTCGTTTTCATCTTGGGTGTCACTTTCTGGGGCTGTTTGTCCTCCCCGTCGCTGTGTTGCCGGTGGGGCTGCAGTGGCGACTCTGCCTGGTGAGGCCAGTGGTGTGACGGGTGGGGCAGAGGCCTGCTTGCGCCTGTCTCATTCCAGGACGCCCGGGTCTGTCCCATGCTTCGACACGGCGGGTTGCACGCCTGGGCGCACGCCCCCGGTCGGCGGTATGCCCAGTTCATGACGGAACGACGTGCGTATCCAAGTGATCTGTCCGATGCGCGCTGGGAGTTGATCGAGCCGGTGCTGTCCGCGTGGCGCTTCGAGCGTCGTGGTCGGGCTCTGGACTTCGGCCGGCCTCCGCGGCATGACCTGCGCGAGATCATGAACGCGATCCTCTACGTGGACCGCACCGGCTGCCAGTGGGCCTATCTCCCACATGACTTCCCGCCGCATCAGAGCGTCTACGGCTACTTCGCCAGGTGGCAGAAGGACGGCGTCTTCGCCCAGCTCAACGGCCTCCTCAGAGAGCTGGTGCGCCAGCAAGAGGGGAAGAACCCCGAGCCGACGGCCTGCGTGATCGACGCACAGAGCGTCAAGACCTCCACCTCCGTCCCCGCCAGGAACCAGGGCATCGACGCGGGCAAAAAGATCGTCGGCAGGAAACGAAGCATCGTCACCGACACCCTCGGTCTGCTCCTGGCGGTCCTGGTCACCGCGGCCGGCGTGCAGGACTCCACCGCCGGCCGAACCCTCCTGGACCAGGCGGCCGCCGACCATCCCGGCCTGCGGAAGGTCTGGGTCGACGGCGGCTACCGCCAGCACCTCGTCGAACACGCCGCCACCCTCGGCATCGACATGGAAGTCACCGCCCGCAAGCCGGGAACCAGGGGCTTCACCCCCATCCCGAAGCGGTGGGCGGTCGAGCGGACCTACGGCTGGCTCATGCTCCACCGCCGCCTGGCCCGCGACTACGAAACCCACCCACACCGCTCCGAAGCCATGATCCACCTCGCCATGACCGACCTCATGGCCCGCCGCCTCACCGGCGAAAACACCATCTCCTGGCGCGACCCGACACCAGCACATCAAAGCCGCATCTCGGGATGAAACAACGGGATGAAACGACCTCTTAGA
>NZ_JBVIAH010000054.1:0-1514 GCF_055574035.1 Streptomyces sp. NPDC030021 | reverse complement strand
GGACAAGGGCGGTCGCAGGCATGCCGAAGACATGCGTGAGCCACTCACGCGGTGGAGAGAGGTTCGTCGGCGGCGGGTGAAGTACCCCTGCCGCCCGGCGACTCATCCAGTTCTACAGACGCCCCGGCACCCTGGCAACGACCCCTGGTACTAAGAGCCCTCGCAGCCGGGGACCGGCACCCCCACGGCCACCGGGAAGGGATCCCCGCAGGTGAGAGCCGACACCAGGGGCCGATATGAAGCCTCCGCCGGCTACTAACCCGGCTCGTATGTGACATGGGCCCTATGGGGCGGCTCACCCCCGGAACACCCGGATCTCACCGCCAGTCACCACCCACACCCCCCTCCGGGCGGACCCCCCGCGACCACCCCAGGACCCGGGACTAAGGCGACCACCCCAGGACCCGGGAAAAACGGGGACCGCCCCAGGACCCGGGACTAAAGGGGGACCGCCCCGGGACCCGGGACTAAGGGGACCGCCCCGGGACCCGGGACTAAGGGGACCGCCCCGGGACCCGGGACTAAGGGGACCGCCCCGGGACCCGGGACTAAAGGGGGACGGGGCCGCGGGCCCGCTCCCGCCACACCCCGGCCGCGTCCCCCGCCCGGCCCCCCCGGCCGGGTTACGGCGCCCCGCCCCGGGCCCCCCGCCCCTCCCCCCACCCCGCCGCCCGCATCCCAGCCGGACGGCGCGGCGGAACACCGCCCGCCACACCTGCGGGGCCACGATCCCTTCCAGGACACCAGCCCACACCAGCCCCGAAAACAGAACGAGACACCACCACCACGGCACACACGAACAAGTCCCGGACACAACCCCACCAACCCCGCCGACCATGCCGACGATCCCGGCCGGCACCCCCGCCACGACAGCCACCCGCGACGGCGGTCACCTGCGCCGCGGCCGGCACCCCCGCCGCGGCGGTGGCGTACGGGAACGGTCCCGGACACGGCCCCGCCGACCATGCCGGCGGTCCCGGCCGGGGTACCCGCGCCGCGGCGGGGGCGTACAGGAACAGTCCCGGACACGGCCCCGCCAACCATGCCGACCCCGCCGGCGCTCCCGGCCGGGGTACCCGCGCCACGACAGCCACCCGCGACGGCGGTCACCTGCGCCGCGGCCGGCACCCGCGGAGGGGGCACCCCGGCCGGCCGGGTGGCGGTCAACGACAGCATCAGCGCCCGGCGGAGACCAGCCGACAGGCCCCCCACACCCGAGATCACAGCCCACACCAGGACACACAACACCAGGACACGCAACACCAGGACGAGCGAAGAAAGCGGACGTCTCCCACGAGGCATTCCTCCCTGCCGCCGACAACAGCCACCTCGAGAACGCCCACAACGCCCGCACCCACACCGTCGACGGCAGCCACCAGGCGAACCCCCGCAACGGTCGCACCCACCCGCGGGCCAGCGGGCCCGGGGGGCAGGCCGGGGGGGGGGGAGGCCCGCGAATAGACACCCAGAGGGGAGGGGCGTCGTGGGCAGGAGAAGCACAACACACATATTAG
>NZ_JBVIAH010000053.1:0-1843 GCF_055574035.1 Streptomyces sp. NPDC030021 | reverse complement strand
AGCTTGACTCTGTCGGGGATCTTGGAGTTGCCGAGGTCAGGTGCCCAGGGTGCGCCAGGATTTTGGCCGGGGGATTTCGCGCTGGTCGAGGTAGTTCTGGAAGGCGGTCGGTCGGCGGGGAGGGGGTGCTTCCTCGGTCGGTGGGAGACCGCTGAGACGCTCGATGTTGATGGCGATGGCGGTCAGGACGTGCTGGACGTGGGCTTTGCTCTGTCCTCGGTAGCGGCAGCGGCGCATGCCGTGGCCGTGGGCGAACTCGTTGACCGTTCCCTCCACTCCGGAGCGGACCGCGTAGCGGGTCTTCCAGTCGGGAGTCTGTTGCTCGGCACGGACACGGAGTTGCAGGTCGCGGAGTTCTCGTGGGGGAAAGCCGACGGTTCGGGTGCTTTCGCGGGAGGTGGTGCACTGGGCGCGGTCCGGGCAGGGGTGGCACTGGCTCTTGGTGAACCTGGCCACGATCAGCGGGGCCGCGGTGGGTGAGGAGGTCGGGTAGGGGCCGTGCCAGCCCTGGCTGACCTGGCCCTGAGGGCAGGTGACCTGTCGGCGGTCGTAGTCGATGTGGAAGTCGTCGCGGGCGAAGCCCTCGCCGCGGCGGTGTTGCCGGGTGGGGTTGCTGCGGAGTGGCCCGGAGACTGTGACCTGGTGTTCACGTGCGGCTTGTTCCAGGTGGGGCAGGGAGGTGTAGCCGCTGTCGACCAGGTGCTCGGCGGGCAGCAGGCCGCGGTGGTGCAGGCGGGTGTGGATGCCGGGCAGGACCTTGCTGTCATGGGTGGTGGACGCGGTGGTGGCCACGTCCGTGATCACGTTGGGGCCGTCCGGAGCACACGTCTCCGTCAGATGGGCGGAGAACCCCTTCCAGCTGATGATGTGCCCGTGGCGGGCATAGCGGGCCGAGGTGTCGTAGGGGGAGACGATCGCCCGGGACGAGGGCGGCAGCCCAGGTCCGTCCTCGGACTCGGCGGTGCGCCAGCGCAGGCGTCCCGCGGCGTCGCGGTGATAGTTCTGCACCATGATCTGGCGCAGGGCTTGGACACGAGGGCCCGACGCGCGCTCTCCCCCGTGCCGGTAGAGGTGCTCCAGGAGCCGGACGGCGTCGTCGCCGGCGGCGAGAATCCTGGTCTTGGGCTTGGTGGGGTTCTTGCCCAGGCGGACCGGACGGCCATAGCGGCGCCCCCAGTCCTCGTCGACCAGCCCGTCCAGCAGGTGCGGAGCGGTGCCGGCGACTTCCTCCAGCGCGGCGCGGACCGCCTCGGTGACCATCTCCAGCCGGGTCAGGTCGCGCACCGCTGCCAGGACATGGGTGGAGTCGGTGCGCTGTGTGGTGCGCTCCCGCACCAGGCCGGCCTCCTTCAGGCGGGCCAGCGCGAGGTCGAGGAGGCGGTCGGCGCGGTCGCCCTCGGTGAGACGATCACGGAAGTCGGCCAGCACACTGTGGTGGAAGCCGGGATCATCCAGTTCCATGGCCATCGCGTACTTGAAGTCGATGCGGCAGCGCACCGCCTCGGCGGCCTGCCGGTCCGACAGGCCGAGCACGAACTGCAGCACACAGACGGTGGCCAGCTGGGCGGGCGAGAGGCCCGGACGTCCGTCACGCGGATACCAGTCCGCGAAGTCCTCGTCACGCCACAGCCCGGCCAGGCGGTCTCTCACCCACATCGCCGCCGTACCGTCCGGGTTGCTCGCCCGCGCGATCTGCGCGGTCAGAAGCGGGACTTGCTCACCGGAACGAGGACGGAGCGACAACGGACACCTCGACAACTGCGTGGGCTCTCGGAACACCCCGAGCATGCCCACCGATCACGCCGGCGCACCGGGCAACTCCAAGATCCCCGACAGAGTCAAG
>NZ_JBVIAH010000052.1:0-1927 GCF_055574035.1 Streptomyces sp. NPDC030021 | reverse complement strand
CAACATGAAGCTCTACACCGGCGACAACGCCGGCCACGTCACCGGCGGCACCGACATGCTCGGCAGCACCGGCTGGTGGGCGGGCTTCTGATGGGTCACACCCGCCGCCGCCGCGCCCTCGTCACGGGCGCGGCGGCGCTCGCCCTGGTCCTCGCCGCTCCGGTCGCCGCGACGGCGCAGACCACTGCGGCGGACGGCACCATCCAGCTCAACGAGGCACCCCGCGACCATCAGCTGTTCCCCCGCGACCGGGTCTCCGGCAAGGCCGTCGTCCCGATCACCGGAAGCGTGTCCCGTCCCGGGACGACCGCCGTGCGCCTGGACGTCCTCCGGGACGGCATCCAGGTGTCGTCCAGCAGTGTCCCCGTCAGCGGGGCCGGCTCGACGTTCTCGTTCGCCCCGGAGATCGTGGCGAGCCTCAACAGCTACGCCTTCCGTCTCTACTCCGTCGCCGGGTCGACCGCCACGCTCCAGGCCGCCTGGACCGACATCGTCGCCGGTGACGTGTTCATCGTGAACGGGCAGTCCAACGCCGCGGCCCGCAAGCAGTTCCCGTCCAACCCGGACAACCCCGGCGACACCTCCAACTCCAGCAATGGTGACCGGTCGCCCTGGGTGCGGACGTTCGGTTCCTCGACCAGTGATCCGACCGCGTCCGTCCAGGACGACGTCTGGCGGACCGCGGACGGCGACGCATACCAGGCGCCGGGTGCGGTCGGCCAGTACGGGCTGCGACTGGGCCGCCAGGTGGTGAACACCGACGGCATCCCCGTCGCCGTCCTCCAAGGCGGACACGAGGGCGTACCGGTCGGCTTCTTCCAGCGCAATGACGCGAACCCGGCTGCCGCGGACACCAGCTACGGCCGCCTCCTGAGCCGTGCGCAACGCGCCGGCGTCCAGCAGCGGGTCAGCGCCATTTTCTGGTACCAGGGCGAGTCCGACAACAACGACGTCGCGGCCCAGACCACTGGCTTCCGCTCCCTCCTGGACGACTGGAAGGCCGACTACCCGGGCGTGCAGCACGTGTACGCCCATCAGATCCGCAACGGCTGCCTCGACGCGGGCGGCCGGCCGCAGAACTCGTACGAGGAACGCGAGGCCCAGCGACGATACGCGGACCTGCCGGGCGTCACCGTCCTGTCCACCACCGGGCTGGACGGCCAGGGCCCCGACAACTGCCACTTCTACTACGTCGGCGGCTATCGCGACCTCGCCGACCGCGACTTCGTCGCGGTGGCCCGTGACTACTACGGGGGCAGTGCGACGGCGAGTACCGCCCCGGACCCCGCCCGGGCATGGTTCTCGAAGGCCGACCGCACCGAGATCACGATCGCCCTCCGGCACCTCTCGGACACCGTGGTCGCAAGCTGTGGCCCGGTGACCGACTTCCTCGTCAACGGGAGCGCGGTGTCCGTGGCGGCCGTCGCGGTACGCCCGGGATTCATCCACCTGCGGCTGTCTGGACCTGCGTCGGGCGCGACCGGCGTCAGCTACATCGGCCACGACGGAGCCGGCCCGTGGATCACCAACAGCAACGGGATGGGCCTGCTGGCGTTCTACGACCTCCCGCTCCCGGCGGGTCAGGCGGTCGCGTTCCCGACGCCCCTCGCCACGTGCCCGCCGACCCCACCACGAGCTCGTGCCTCGGCTCGGACGGTGGCCGGTGATTTCAACGGTGACGGCAAGCAGGACATCGCCGGGATCGACGCCGACAACAACCTCAAGCTCTACACCGGCGACGGTGCGGGCCACGTCTCGGGCGGCAGCAACATGCTCGGCCACGACGGCCTGTGGGCCAACTTCAAGTCCATCGCCGCAGGCGACTTCAACGCCGACGGCAAGCAGGACATCGCCGGGATCGACGCCAGCAACAACCTCAAGCTCTACACCGGCGACGGCGCGGGCCACCTCGCCGGCGGCACCGACA
>NZ_JBVIAH010000051.1:0-4550 GCF_055574035.1 Streptomyces sp. NPDC030021 | reverse complement strand
TTCCTCCGGGCTTTCGTTCTGTTCTTGCGTTTCCGACTCTATCAGACTCTTTCGTGTCCGACTTCCTCGGCGCTTTCCAGGTTTTCGCTTTCGCGTTTCCCTTTCCGGCGGTTCCGACTCTATCAGAAGTTCTCCACCGGATTTCCCCGGCTTCGGATTCCTGAAGAATCGAGTGCACCCCACACAGAATTGCATTCCTTGGGGGGTGGGCTGCCGAACTTGTCCAGTTCGAGGCAACCGTTTGACTCTACAACTCGGCCTGGGGGGTGTCAAAACGGCCCGGGGCACCGCCCCCACGAGCGGACCTACAGGTCGGCCCGGGCGGGCAGCGCTTCGGCCTGTTGCCTGGTCAGGGGCGGCGGGACCGGTGCAGATGAGGGGCACGTGTGGGTGCTGCGATCGAACGACAGCATCCACTCGTCGAGGGGACTCTCGGGCTCCAACGTGGCCGCCGCCCACTCACGCATGGCCTCCGGAGTGTCCGCCCGAGCCGCCATCGCGTCTCGTACGAACATGTCCGGGTCTTCCGCCAGCACGTCGCACAGACCGACAGGCAGGTCCGGGTGGGCGGCGACCGCTCTACGCGCTGCGGAATCCGGGTCGGCGGGAAGGTCCTCTTGGGCTGCCAGAGCGATGAGTTCGGCATCCAGATCCATGGACAGCGGGCTAGACCGCTACTCGGACGCCCGAGTCGAGATCTGCAGGACCCGTACCGCTCGCGCGGCCCGCTACCGCAACGGGAGCAGTCGGACCAGCTGGAAGGCGGTCTCGGGGGTCGGCTGCGCCGGCGCGGCCCGGACCTCGTACCGGCCGGCCGCCAGATCCACCCGTGCATGATTGTCGGGCTCCACCTCGGAGCCGGGCCATGCGGAGTCGAACAGCACGACCGGCCCCGGCACGTCCCAGACCTGGCCGTCCCCCCAGGCCGCATCCGCCAACGCCGCCCCGACGCTGCCCAGCAGTTCCGCTTCCGACTCGGCCGCCACCCACCGTACGAAGACCCCGTGCTCCGGGAGGAACGCCGTCGACGAGGGCTCGTCACCCAGTACCAGCGCGTGCGACGGGCCTACCGCGAGCAATCCGGTATGGCCGACGACCGCGCAGGCCCTGTCGTAGTCAGATTCCGGGCCTTCGCTGTCCGCCCCCTCCCACCGGGTCAGCAACTCAGCCGGCACCACGACCAGCGGCCCCCCGCCGGACTCCACCCAGTCGACCAGTCCTGGATCCGCATATCTCGTCATGGCGCGAGGTTAGATGCCGACTCCCCGTCCAGGGGACCAGTACGACCTTGCCGAGGTTCCGGCGCTGCTCGATGACCGCGTGGGCGCGGGCGGCCTCGGCGAGGGGGATCTCCTCGTGCACGGCCGTGCGCAGGGTGCCCGCGGCGCGCAGCTGCCACAGCTCGCGCAGCCAGCGCTCGTACAGTTCGGGCTTGCCGGTGGCGACGGCCCGCATCTGGAAGCCGATCAACGAGGCTCCGCGGAGCAGGAGTTCGTACGCCTGCACCGTGCCACCGCCGGAGCTGAAGGCCACCAGGCGGCCGCCCGTCGCCAGGGTCCGTACGGCGGGTCCGAGCAGGTCGCCGCCGACGCCGTCGAGGATCACGTCGTACGGGCCGCCCCAGTCGGCGTCCCCGTACAGGACGACCTCGTCGGCGCCCAGGCCGCGGACGAAGCCGGCCTTGTCCGCGCTGCTGACGGCCGCGACGACGCGTCCCGCCCCGCCGGCCTTCGCGTACTGGAGGGCGAGCGTCCCTACGGCGCTGGCCGCCGCCGTCACCAGGACCGACTCGCCGGGCTCCACGCGCGCGGCCTCGTACGCGCCGCGGGCGACCAGCCCGCTGCGGACCAGCGCGACCGCCTCCACGGCGCCTGCGCCTGCCGGGATCCGGGAGGTCATCGCGGTGTTGAGCACCGCGTACTCGGCGTAGGCATCGGCGAAGCACAGTCCGGTGACGCGTTCCCCGGCGGTGAAGCCGGTGACGCCCGGGCCGGTGCCGACGACGGTCCCCGCCACTTCGCCGCCGAGCGGGACGGGCTCACTGCCCTCCCGCACCTTGCGCACGGTCGGCAGGGTCACGCCGACCGCCTCCACCCGGATCAGCAGCTCTCCGGCGCCCGCCGCGGGTACGTCGGCCTGCTCGGCGAACAGCACCTCCGGCCCACCGTCGACCTCATGGCGAATACGCAGCACAGGACCTCCCCGACCCGACAATTTTCATTGGATGTCCCAACGATAAGGCCAAAGTCGTGGGGATGTCCAACGACTTTGGGTAGGGTGGGCCCATGACCTCGGCCCTCCAGCACATCCAGTCCCTGCCCTCCTGGCTCGTCGGCCGCGTCGCGGCACGCGGCCGCGAGCTGGTCGCGGCGGCGGTCGCCGCGGAGGGACTGAAGCTCATGCACCACGCGGTGCTGGCCGCCACCGCCGAGTACGGGCCCGTCGCCCAGGCCGACTTGGGCCGCCGGCTCGCCGTCGACCCCAAGGACATGGTCGGCATGCTCAACCACCTCCAGGAGGCGGGCCTCGTACTGCGCGCCCCGGACCCCGACGACCGCCGCAAGAACGCCGTCACCATCACCCCGGAAGGGACCGCCGTACTCACCCGCTGCGCGGCCCTGGCCGAAGCCGCCAACGCCGAGTTCCTCGCCCCGCTCGGCCCGGCCGAACGGGAGCGCCTGGTGGCCCTGCTGACCCGGCTCCACGAAGCCCCGTAGGTCCACCGAACGCCGAACACGCGCATGATGGGCGGATGGACGAGGTGACCATCAGCGAAGAAGACCGCCGACAACTCGGACTCTGGGCCGCCGATTGCGTCGAGCGGGCCCTCCCGCTGTTCGAGGCGAAGGCCCCCGCCGACCCCCGCCCTCGTGAGGCGATCGAAGGCATCCGGGCCTTCGTACGCGAGGGCAAGCGGACCGCGAAGCTACGTTCCCTCGCCTGGGCGGCCCACGCGGCGGCGCGCGAGGTCGGCGACCCGGCGGCCACGGCCGCCGCCCGCGCCGCATGCCACGCGGCCGCGACCCCGTACATCCACCCGCTGGCCACCCCACACCAGTCGAAGCACGTACTGGGGCCCGCCGTGTACGAGGCCCTCGCGCGGGAGCTCGCCGCGGGAGATGACACGGGCGATGACACGGGCGCCGCCGACGAGGAGATTCGATGGGCGATCGAGCACGCCCCGCCGGAGGTGCGCGCACTGCTGCGCCGGATGCCGGCTCGCAGCCCCGGTCGCAGTCGGCTGGACGCCCTCTACTACGAGCTCGACGCCGCCCTGCGCCGCTGAGTGAAGGCTGTGCCTTCACGGAGTGCCGGGAACTCGAATCACCCCGGGGTGCTGTGGAAGTGTGCTCGCCACGCCCGTCGACGAATGACCGGCATGAACCACGACGACGCCCTCGACCAGCTCAACCACATCGCGCACGAGAGGGCGCTCGGCCTGCGGGTGGGATCCGTCCGTGGGCTTCATTCACGAGTTTCGGGGCACACGTACCAGCTGCCATGTCGTGCGCGCGCCGACGACTGCTGCAACAACCGCGACGACCGTACAGAGGGCGATCATGAAGGGACTCTCACACCCGGCCGCGGTCACAACCATGTACACGACGACAGCCCAGTCGACCCACGTTCGCTTCAACAACATCGCCAAGTCGCTCACCCCCTCCCTGCGGGCGGTACCGGAGCGCCCCGGCTCCGCCCGCCGCATCGTACTCGGGCGGTACCTGGGCTTCGCCGCGATTCGCGCCGGCGGCGAACCGACGAGGCCGAGGCCTCACCGCCGCTTGCTGGCTAGGCTGGTCGAGCACCCACCAGGAGGAAATCATGGGCGACCTCACCCCCGAGCAGATGCGCCGCATGCACGACTTCGCGGAGCAGCTCGCGGAGCTGGCCGAGCACCAGGAGGACCAGTGGAAGGTGCAGACCACCGATGGTCAGATCTTCCTCACGATGATGAGCCCCACGGCTCCGCACGGACTCAATGTGGTGCGTCTGCGCCGCCAGATCGAGGCGCAGACGCCAGAGGTCATGGCCCTCAACGACACGAACATGGGCGATCCTCAAACGGGCCTCACCAAGGTCCCCGATCTCATGGTCATCGCGGAAGAGGACACCGATGACACAGCGAAGGTCGTCAACTCCCGTGATGTCCTGATGGTGGTGGAGGTCGTCTCCCGCACGAATCCCCTCACTGACATCCGCGACAAGCTGCACGACTACCCCAGGATGGGTGTCCCTCTGTACGTCGTCGTGGACCCCCGCAAGGACAATCGGACCGTCACCGTGCACAGCGACTCCTCCGCAGGGCCCGACGGCACCCGGTACCGCAAGACGGTCCCCTACTCCTTCGGGGACGTCGTCACCGCCGGCCGCTGGACTCTGGACACGAGCACCCTCAAGAGCTATCCCGCCGACTGGTGAAGCACGGGCCGCGGCCGCTGCTTCGGCCGGCTCCGCATTCCGGCCCGTGAACGCAGAAAAGCCCCGCACCGAACCCTGAACGGGTTGGTGCGGGGCTTCCGCAATGATTGTTCGGCGGCGTCCTACTCTCC
>NZ_JBVIAH010000050.1:0-5196 GCF_055574035.1 Streptomyces sp. NPDC030021 | reverse complement strand
TTCAGAACTAACACAGTGGACGCGAGCAACTGAGGACAAGCCCTCGGCCTATTAGTACCAGTCAGCTTCACCCGTTACCGGGCTTCCACATCTGGCCTATCAACCCAGTCGTCTACTGGGAGCCTTACCCTCTCAAGGAGGTGGGAATACTCATCTTGAAGCAGGCTTCCCGCTTAGATGCTTTCAGCGGTTATCCCTCCCGAACGTAGCCAACCAGCCATGCCCTTGGCAGGACAACTGGCACACCAGAGGTTCGTCCGTCCCGGTCCTCTCGTACTAGGGACAGCCCTTCTCAATATTCCTACGCGCACAGCGGATAGGGACCGAACTGTCTCACGACGTTCTAAACCCAGCTCGCGTACCGCTTTAATGGGCGAACAGCCCAACCCTTGGGACCGACTCCAGCCCCAGGATGCGACGAGCCGACATCGAGGTGCCAAACCATCCCGTCGATATGGACTCTTGGGGAAGATCAGCCTGTTATCCCCGGGGTACCTTTTATCCGTTGAGCGACGGCGCTTCCACAAGCCACCGCCGGATCACTAGTCCCGACTTTCGTCCCTGCTCGACCCGTCGGTCTCACAGTCAAGCTCCCTTGTGCACTTACACTCAACACCTGATTGCCAACCAGGCTGAGGGAACCTTTGGGCGCCTCCGTTACCCTTTGGGAGGCAACCGCCCCAGTTAAACTACCCATCAGACACTGTCCCTGATCCGGATCACGGACCGAGGTTAGACATCCAGCACGACCAGAGTGGTATTTCAACGGCGACTCCACAACCACTGGCGTGGCTGCTTCAAAGTCTCCCACCTATCCTACACAAGCCGAACCGAACACCAATATCAAACTGTAGTAAAGGTCCCGGGGTCTTTCCGTCCTGCTGCGCGAAACGAGCATCTTTACTCGTAGTGCAATTTCACCGGGCCTATGGTTGAGACAGTCGAGAAGTCGTTACGCCATTCGTGCAGGTCGGAACTTACCCGACAAGGAATTTCGCTACCTTAGGATGGTTATAGTTACCACCGCCGTTTACTGGCGCTTAAGTTCTCAGCTTCGCAACCCCGAAAGGTCACTAACCGGTCCCCTTAACGTTCCAGCACCGGGCAGGCGTCAGTCCGTATACATCGCCTTACGGCTTCGCACGGACCTGTGTTTTTAGTAAACAGTCGCTTCTCGCTGGTCTCTGCGGCCACCCCCAGCTCACGGAGCAAGTCCGATCACCAGTGATGGCCCCCCTTCTCCCGAAGTTACGGGGGCATTTTGCCGAGTTCCTTAACCATAGTTCACCCGAACGCCTCGGTATTCTCTACCTGACCACCTGAGTCGGTTTAGGGTACGGGCCGCCATGAAACTCGCTAGAGGCTTTTCTCGACAGCATAGGATCATCCACTTCACCACAATCGGCTCGGCATCAGGTCTCAGCCTTAATGAGGGACGGATTTGCCTACCCCTCGGCCTACACCCTTACCCCGGGACTACCACCGCCCGGGCTGGACTACCTTCCTGCGTCACCCCATCGCTTACCTACTACAAGTCTGGTTCGTCGGCTCCACCACTTTCCTTTCCCCGAAGGGTCCGGAACGGCTTCACGGACTTAGCATCGCCTGATTCGATATTGGGCGTTTCAAAGCGGGTACCGGAATATCAACCGGTTGTCCATCGACTACGCCTGTCGGCCTCGCCTTAGGTCCCGACTTACCCTGGGCAGATCAGCTTGACCCAGGAACCCTTAGTCAATCGGCGCACACGTTTCTCACGTGTGTATCGCTACTCATGCCTGCATTCTCACTCGTGAACCGTCCACAACTAGCTTCCGCTGCTGCTTCACCCGGCACACGACGCTCCCCTACCCATCACAGCGGGCGTTGGCCCTATTGCTGCAATGACACGACTTCGGCGGTACGCTTGAGCCCCGCTACATTGTCGGCGCGGAATCACTTGACCAGTGAGCTATTACGCACTCTTTCAAGGGTGGCTGCTTCTAAGCCAACCTCCTGGTTGTCTCTGCGACTCCACATCCTTTCCCACTTAGCGTACGCTTAGGGGCCTTAGTCGATGCTCTGGGCTGTTTCCCTCTCGACCATGGAGCTTATCCCCCACAGTCTCACTGCCGTGCTCTCACTTACCGGCATTCGGAGTTTGGCTAAGGTCAGTAACCCGGTAGGGCCCATCGCCTATCCAGTGCTCTACCTCCGGCAAGAAACACACGACGCTGCACCTAAATGCATTTCGGGGAGAACCAGCTATCACGGAGTTTGATTGGCCTTTCACCCCTAACCACAGGTCATCCCCCAGGTTTTCAACCCTGGTGGGTTCGGTCCTCCACGAAGTCTTACCTCCGCTTCAACCTGCCCATGGCTAGATCACTCCGCTTCGGGTCTAGAGCGTGCAACTCAATCGCCCTATTCGGACTCGCTTTCGCTACGGCTTCCCCACACGGGTTAACCTCGCTACACACCGCTAACTCGCAGGCTCATTCTTCAAAAGGCACGCAGTCACGACCGTCATTCCGAAGAATGACGGCGACGCTCCCACGGCTTGTAGGCACACGGTTTCAGGTACTATTTCACTCCGCTCCCGCGGTACTTTTCACCATTCCCTCACGGTACTATCCGCTATCGGTCACCAGGGAATATTTAGGCTTAGCGGGTGGTCCCGCCAGATTCACACGGGATTTCTCGGGCCCCGTGCTACTTGGGAGATTCTTAAGCAAGCCGCTGATGTTTCGTCTACGGGGGTCTTACCCTCTACGCCGGACCTTTCGCATGTCCTTCGACTACATCAACGGTTTCTGACTCGCCGACCGGCCGGCAGACCGATCAAAAGAATTCCCACAACCCCGCATGCGCAACCCCTGCCGGGTATCACACGCATACGGTTTGGCCTCATCCGGTTTCGCTCGCCACTACTCCCGGAATCACGGTTGTTTTCTCTTCCTGAGGGTACTGAGATGTTTCACTTCCCCTCGTTCCCTCCACACTGCCTATGTGTTCAGCAGTGGGTGACAGCCCATGACGACTGCCGGGTTTCCCCATTCGGACACCCCCGGATCAAAGCTCAGTTGGCAGCTCCCCGGGGCCTATCGCGGCCTCTCACGTCCTTCATCGGTTCCTGGTGCCAAGGCATCCACCGTGCGCCCTTAAAAACTTGGCCACAGATGCTCGCGTCCACTGTGTAGTTCTCAAACAACGACCAGCCACCCGTCACACACTCCCTGAGGAATGCTTTACCGGGGCCGGCACTGAAGACATGACCTTACGGCCGTACCTTCAGGACCCAACAACGTGCCAGGCATCTCCGTTCGTCCGTCTCCTCTTTCCACGCCGAAGCAGTACTCGAGAACCATCAGACCGAAGATGCCAAATAATCAACGTTCCACCCATGAGCTGACCGTGCAGAACGTTTGTCTGCAATCGGTACTGTGCTCCTTAGAAAGGAGGTGATCCAGCCGCACCTTCCGGTACGGCTACCTTGTTACGACTTCGTCCCAATCGCCAGTCCCACCTTCGACAGCTCCCTCCCTTACGGGTTGGGCCACCGGCTTCGGGTGTTACCGACTTTCGTGACGTGACGGGCGGTGTGTACAAGGCCCGGGAACGTATTCACCGCAGCAATGCTGATCTGCGATTACTAGCAACTCCGACTTCATGGGGTCGAGTTGCAGACCCCAATCCGAACTGAGACCGGCTTTTTGAGATTCGCTCCACCTCACGGTATCGCAGCTCATTGTACCGGCCATTGTAGCACGTGTGCAGCCCAAGACATAAGGGGCATGATGACTTGACGTCGTCCCCACCTTCCTCCGAGTTGACCCCGGCGGTCTCCTGTGAGTCCCCATCACCCCGAAGGGCATGCTGGCAACACAGGACAAGGGTTGCGCTCGTTGCGGGACTTAACCCAACATCTCACGACACGAGCTGACGACAGCCATGCACCACCTGTATACCGACCACAAGGGGGGCACTATCTCTAATGCTTTCCGGTATATGTCAAGCCTTGGTAAGGTTCTTCGCGTTGCGTCGAATTAAGCCACATGCTCCGCTGCTTGTGCGGGCCCCCGTCAATTCCTTTGAGTTTTAGCCTTGCGGCCGTACTCCCCAGGCGGGGAACTTAATGCGTTAGCTGCGGCACCGACGACGTGGAATGTCGCCAACACCTAGTTCCCAACGTTTACGGCGTGGACTACCAGGGTATCTAATCCTGTTCGCTCCCCACGCTTTCGCTCCTCAGCGTCAGTAATGGCCCAGAGATCCGCCTTCGCCACCGGTGTTCCTCCTGATATCTGCGCATTTCACCGCTACACCAGGAATTCCGATCTCCCCTACCACACTCTAGCTAGCCCGTATCGAATGCAGACCCGAGGTTAAGCCTCGGGCTTTCACATCCGACGTGACAAGCCGCCTACGAGCTCTTTACGCCCAATAATTCCGGACAACGCTTGCGCCCTACGTATTACCGCGGCTGCTGGCACGTAGTTAGCCGGCGCTTCTTCTGCAGGTACCGTCACTTTCGCTTCTTCCCTGCTGAAAGAGGTTTACAACCCGAAGGCCGTCATCCCTCACGCGGCGTCGCTGCATCAGGCTTTCGCCCATTGTGCAATATTCCCCACTGCTGCCTCCCGTAGGAGTCTGGGCCGTGTCTCAGTCCCAGTGTGGCCGGTCGCCCTCTCAGGCCGGCTACCCGTCGTCGCCTTGGTGGGCCATTACCCCACCAACAAGCTGATAGGCCGCGGGCTCATCCTTCACCGCCGGAGCTTTCAACCCCCGCCCATGCAGGCAGGAGTGGTATCCGGTATTAGACCCCGTTTCCAGGGCTTGTCCCAGAGTGAAGGGCAGATTGCCCACGTGTTACTCACCCGTTCGCCACTAATCCACCCCGAAGGGCTTCATCGTTCGACTTGCATGTGTTAAGCACGCCGCCAGCGTTCGTCCTGAGCCAGGATCAAACTCTCCATGAATGTTTACCCGTAATCGGGTGCACACATCACTTAGAGCGGGCACGTCATGTCGGAATAAGACCGACGCGCCACAACGTCCTCGCTGTGTTTGTTGCCTGCCAGTGCTTCACGAGGAAGCCCGACAGGTCTTTTTCAAAGGAACCTCATCCACCGAAGTGGACGGGGTATCAACTTCTGGCGTTGATTTTTGGCACGCTGTTGAGTTCTCAAGGAACGGACGCTTCCTTTGTACTCACCC
>NZ_JBVIAH010000049.1:0-7664 GCF_055574035.1 Streptomyces sp. NPDC030021 | reverse complement strand
CCCCCCCCTCCCCCCCCCCCCCCCCCCCCCCCCCCCCCCCCCCCCCCCCCCCCCCCCCCCCCCCCCCCCCCCCCCCCCCCCCCCCCCCCCCCCCCGGGACCGCCCACACCAAGGGCTGGTCGGCCGTACGGGTCACGACCCGTGGGGCAGGACCCCCCGGGGCACAGCTCGTACGGACCGGTCCACCGGACACATCCGCGCCGACGCGAACGCCGTCAGGCGAACGCCGACGCGCCGGAGGGTCAGCGCTTCGCCACGAACACGTGCGAGGCGACGTCCGCGTCCAGCTCGGCAGCCTCACCACCACTGCCGACCAGCACACCGCCCGGGGACTCGGTCACGCTCACCACCGAGCCGGGCTGCACGCCCGCCCGCCGGAGCGTGTACATCAGCTGGGCGTCCGTCTGGATCGGCTCACCGATCCGCCGCACGACCACGGTCTTGCCCTCGGCGCCCGGGTCCAGCTCGGACAGACTGACCATGCCGTCCTCCAGGAACGGATCCGCCTCGGCCTTCTCACCCAGCTCCTCCAGCCCCGGGATCGGGTTCCCGTACGGCGACTCGGTCGGGTGACGCAGCAGCTCCAGCACCCGCCGCTCCACCGCCTCGCTCATCACGTGCTCCCAACGGCAGGCCTCCGCGTGCACCTGCTCCCACTCCAGGCCGATGACGTCGACGAGCAGACACTCCGCGAGCCGGTGCTTGCGCATGACACGCGTGGCCAGTCGGCGCCCCTCCTCCGTCAGCTCAAGGTGCCGGTCGCTGGCGACGGCCACCAGGCCGTCCCGCTCCATGCGCGCCACCGTCTGGCTCACCGTCGGACCGCTCTGGTCGAGCCGCTCGGCGATGCGGGCGCGCATGGGGACCACGCCTTCCTCTTCCAGCTCGAGGATGGTGCGGAGATACATCTCCGTGGTATCGATCAGTCCGGACATTCGTGCCCCTCGGATTGCGTGCGCTGGCCCTGCCCCCAATTCTGACGCATCGGGCCGACAACCGTCCCGTGCCGTGGGTCAAGACCGCTCCCGGACATCTCCCGGACATCCCCGGGAAGATCGGCCGAGGATGTCCGGGGCGCGCGACCAGAGCTTTCGGCCCGGGATTGACGTTCGTATTGACACGCCCTTGGTCCAGACCGCACGGTGAGCGGCGGACACGGACGCTCCCCCACCCCTGGAAGGGCCATCGGCGTATGAGCGAGAGCAAGCTGGCCGGTCAGTTCTTCGACGCCGCCATCGGTCTGCTGGAGCGGGTCCGGGACGAGGAGGCCCCGCACATCGCCGAGGCCGGCTCCCTCGTCGCCGACGCGGTCGCCTCCGGCAACCGGCTCTTCGCCTTCGGCGCCGGGCATTCCTCGCTGCCCGCCCAGGACGTCGTCTACCGGGCCGGCGGGCTGGCCCTGATGAACTTCCTCGCCGTCCCCGGCACCGCCGGCATCGACGTCATGCCCGCGACCCTGGGCAGCGCCCTGGAACGGGTCGACGGCCTGGCCGGCGCCGTCCTCGACAGCAGCCCCGCCTCCGACGGCGACGTCCTCGTGATCATCTCCCTCTCCGGGCGCAACGCCCTGCCCGTCGAGATGGCGATGAACGCCCGCGCCATCGGCCTCAAGGTCATCGGCGTGACCTCGGTGGCGTACGCGACCGGGACCAAGTCACGGCACGTCTCCGGCACCTTCCTCAAGGACCACTGCGACGTCGTCCTCGACAGCAAGATCGCGGTCGGCGACGCCGAGCTGAGCATCGACGGCATCGACGCGCCCTTCGCCCCCGCCTCCACCGTCGTGACCAGCGCGATCATGCAGGCGGTCATGGCGGCGGCGGCCGGTGAGCTCGCCGCCCGCGGGGTGGAGCCCCCGCTGCTGCGCTCGGGCAACGTCGACGGCGGCCACGAGTGGAACGGCCGCGTGATGCAGGAGTACGGCGACCGGATCTTCTTCCGGCACTGACCCGCACCGGGCCGCACCCGACGGACGGCGCCCCACGAGGAGTTGGCCCGAGGCACACCGCGCCTGCCGGAACCCCGGCCGCGTTCAGCCCCTCTCCGGGCCGACCGGACCCGCCGCCAGGTCCAGGTCGGCCGCGACCCGGGCCGCGACCTCCTCCGCGTACGCCGCGTCCGCGCGCTCGAAGGCCGCCCGCGAGGGCCCGCGCAGGAACGTCAGCGCCCCCAGGGTCCGCCCCCGGCTCCGCAGCACCGTGCACAGCACGTGCACGGCACCCTCGGGCCACTGGCGGGCCCGCGCCCACTCCGCGTCCGCCTCCCCCCGCGGGGCGCTGGTGCGCACCGAGCCGATCCGGTCCAGGGCCTGCAGCGCCGGGTGCCCGGCCGCGTACCGGACGGGGATCGACCCGGGGCCCGGCAGCGCCGGCGGAGACGCGGCGGACCGTACGAGCCTGCGCCGCTCGGGGTCGGCCGTGGGGTCCAGTACGTCCAGCAGCGCGTGCTCGGCGAAGCCGGCGAGGGCGAAGTCCAGGCGTACGCCGGCCGCCTCGGCCGGATCCTCGCACTCGGCGGCGGCCCGCCCCGCACGGTGGAGCTGGTGCGAGCGGAACCGCAGCTGCGCGGTGTCCAGCTGCTCCTGGCGGGCCTCGGTGACGTCCTGGAACAGCCAGCCGACGCCCAGCGGTACCGGCTCCTCCGCGAGCGGCGAGGCCAGCCGCAGGAACCCGCACCGCCAGCACCTGCGCCGCACCCCCTCCGGCGTGCGCACCGACACCCACATCTCCACCGGTGCGGGCGGAGCCCCCTCGGCGAGCACGTGCTGGAGCGCACCCTCCAGCTCCTCCACGCCCTGGGTCAGCAGCTCTCCCAGGGGCCGCCCGAGCAGCGCGGTGCGGCCGGTCCCGAAGGCCCGTGCGGCGTGCGCGTTGACCACGGCGGGCCGCAGGTCGACGTCGACGAGGACGACGCCCCACGAGGCGTCCTCCATCAGGGCCTCGCTCAGCGCGATGGAGCGTTCCAGGTCGATCTGGGCGTGCACCTCGCTGAAGGCGCAGTACACCCCGGCGGGTTTCCCGTCCGCGCCGGGCACCCCGGCGGACTGGGTCCGTACGAGGACGCGCCCGCCGTCCTTGGTCAGCAGCGCGAACTCGTGCACCTGCCGGCCGGGCACGTGCTGGGCGGCCATCAGCCGGTCCTGGACGTCGTGCGCGTCGGCGGCCCGCACCGCCCAGCCCTCGAAGCCCTTGCGGCCCACGGCCTCGGCGGCGGTCCAGCCCAGGATCCGCTCGGCCTCGCGGTTCCAGTGGGTGATCACGCCGTCGGAGTCGAACGCGCACAGGGCGGCGTCCATCCCGTCCAGCAGCGCTGCGAGCAGATCGTCAGCGGTCTCGTCACGTCCGTAAGCACTCACCTGGCACCCCCAGCAGGTGTTCGCGTATGCGGCACGTCAGATCATTGAACTGGAACGTGACGCAGCGCACACCGCTTTCGGGGAAATCGGTGCGCATCCCCCTACATCTGGGAAAGCACCACCAGAACGGCCGCACGTTCGAGTCGACGGGGTGCCCGCGCAGATCCTGGTGGTGGCGTCGACCGGACGCGGTGTCTCCCACCGGAACGTGCGGCTACTCCGAAGAGCCGATGGATACGCCTACGGATTCGCCGACGAAATTCGATTGAGCGGACGGCACAGGCCTGCCTACAGTGGACACACACTGAAAGGAGGTGATCCCGGAAATGTATGAACTCCGGACGCGTGAGGTGACTGCGGGCTAAGCGCCCGTCGTCGCACGCACCCAGTGCAGTGCCCGGCGGAGTCGCCTGGCGCCAATCCCAAGCAGTCACCCGACCCGCGGGCTCGCCGGTACGTCCGGCCGGCTTCTCTCACTGCAGGAGAGAAACCCGAGCCCGCGGGTCGTCTGCGTTCCCCGCCCCGGCCGGTCCTACGGGCAGAGCCGCTCCACGTGCCACTCGTCCCCGTCCAGGACATAGCGCAGGCGGTCGTGCAGGCGGTTCTCGTGGCCCTGCCAGAACTCCACCGCCTCCGGGACCACCCGCAGGCCGCCCCACTCCGGCGGCACCGGCACCTGCTCGCCCTCCGGGTAGCGGGCCTCCAGCTCGGCGTAGCGCCGGTCCAGCTCCGCACGGGACTCGATCACGCTGGACTGCTCGCTCGCCCAGGCGCCCAGCTGGGAGCCGTGCGGGCGGGAGCGGAAGTACGCCGCCGTCTCGTCGCGGCCGATACGGGCCGCCGTGCCCGTGACGATCACCTGGCGGGCGATCGGGTGCCAGGGGAAGAGCAGGGCCGCGTGCGGGTTCTCGGCCAGCTCACGGCCCTTGCGGGAGGCGTAATTGGTGAAGAAGACGAAGCCCCGGCCGTCGAACTGCTTCATCAGCACCGTCCGCGAACTGGGCCGTCCGTCCGGGGTGGCCGTCGATACGACCATGGCGTTCGGCTCGAAGAGGCGCGAGTCGGCGGCCTGCTGGAACCAGAGGGCGAACTGGTCCATCGGATTCCCGGCGAGACTCCCCTCGTCGACGATCTCCGAGCGGTACTGCTTGCGCATGATGGCGGGGTCAATGTCCTGATCGGTCACGCTGGCCATCCTGCCGCAGCCGGACCGGTGACGGTGTGCCGTATGTCACGCTTCCGCAGCCGGGGCGGAACGGCCAAAATCTTGGGGCCGGTCCGAAGGTCCCCGAGTGGGTGACCGACGGCCGTGCCGGGCATCAACGGGGATGACCGCGCCGGACCGCGAGTCACGCCGGGAGCCGCGCGTGTTCGCACTATCTGAGGAGCCGCCTGATGTCCGACTTCGTACCCGGGCTCGAAGGGGTCGTCGCGTTCGAGACGGAGATCGCCGAGCCCGACAAGGAAGGCGGTTCGCTCCGCTACCGGGGCGTCGACATCGAAGACCTCGTCGGCCACGTCTCCTTCGGGAACGTCTGGGGCCTGCTGGTCGACGGTGCGTTCAACCCGGGCCTGCCGGCCGCCGAACCCTTCCCCATTCCGGTCCACTCCGGTGACATCCGTGTCGACGTCCAGTCCGCGCTCGCGATGCTCGCCCCCGTGTGGGGTCTGAAACCGCTGCTGGACATCGACGTGCAGACCGCCCGCGACGATCTCGCGCGCGCGGCCGTGATGGCACTGTCGTACGTCGCCCAGTCCGCCCGCGGCCAGGGCCTGCCCATGGTGCCGCAGCGGGAGATCGACAAGGCCGAGTCCGTCGTCGAGCGGTTCATGATCCGCTGGCGGGGCGAGCCGGACCCGCGGCACGTCAAGGCCGTCGACGCGTACTGGACCTCGGCCGCCGAACACGGCATGAACGCCTCCACCTTCACGGCGCGGGTGATCGCCTCGACCGGCGCGGACGTCGCCGCCGCGCTGTCCGGCGCGGTGGGCGCCATGTCGGGGCCGCTGCACGGCGGGGCGCCGTCCCGCGTGCTCGGCATGATCGAGGAGATCGAGCGCACCGGCGACGCCGTGGCGTACGTGAAGAAGGCCCTCGACAAGGGCGAGCGGCTGATGGGCTTCGGCCACCGCGTCTACCGTGCCGAGGACCCGCGCGCCCGCGTGCTGCGGCGTACGGCCAAGGAGCTCGACGCGCCTCGCTACGAGGTGGCCGCCGCGCTGGAGAAGGCCGCGCTGGAGGAACTTCACGCACGCCGCCCCGACCGGGTGCTCGCCACGAACGTGGAGTTCTGGGCGGCGATCATGCTGGACTTCGCGGAGGTCCCCGCGCACATGTTCACGTCGATGTTCAGCTGCGCCCGTACCGCCGGCTGGTCGGCGCACATCCTGGAGCAGAAGCGCACGGGCCGCCTGGTGCGGCCCTCGGCCCGCTACATCGGGCCGGGGCGGCGCAACCCGCAGGAGATCGAGGGCTACGCGGACATCGCCGAGACCGCGTAGGCGCCTAGCCGCCAGGCAGGTCGGGCGCCGTATCCCGCGGGCGGGGTGCGGCGCCCTTGTCGTTCCCGCCGCCTCAGCCCAGGGCCGTGTCCAGGATCCGGGACCACTGGGCCACCACCCGGGCCCGGCGGGCCGTGTCGTCGGTGAGCACGTTGGCCAGGCCGAGGCCCCGCGCCATGTCCAGCAGGCCCTGCACGGTCTCCCGTACGCCCGGCACCGACTCGTCCGCACCCAGCAGCTCGACGGCGATGCGGTGGGTCTCGCGGCCGACCCGGGCTTCCAGTTCGGTGACCTGGGGGCGCAGCTGTTCCTCGTTGGAGGCGGCCGCCCACAACTGGAGGGCGGCCCGGAAGAGGGCGCCGGTGTACAGGTCGACCAGCGCCTCCACCACGGCGGGGCGGGCGGCCGGGCCGGCGTGGAAGAGGTCGCGCAGGGCGGTGGAGCGCTCCTCGGCGACGTACTCGACGGCCGCGGTGAACAGGTCCTCGCGGGTGGGGAAGTGGTGCTGGGCGGCGCCGCGCGAGACCCCGGCCCGTTCGGCGACGACCGAGACGGTCGAACCGGCCCAGCCGTGCTCCGCCAGGCAGGACACGGCCGCCTCCAGGAGGTGGCGGCGGGTGACGCGGCTGCGCGCCTGCTTGGGGCCCTGCGCGGGGCCGGTCACAGCGACCATGAGGGTTCCCGGCGCTCGAAGCGGGCGGTGATGCCTTCGCGGGCCTCGTCGGAGGCGAACAGTCCGGCGGACAGCTCGGTGAGGCGGGAGCCGTCGCGGGTGAGTGCCTCCCGTACGGCGGCGGAGGTCAGCGCCTTGGTCGCGGCCAGCCCCTGCGGGGAGGCCTTGCGCAGGCCGGCGAGTACGGGCTCCAGGGCCACGTCCACGTCCTCGCCGTGCAGGGTGAGCAGTCCGATCCGGGCGGCCTCGGCTACGTCGAAGGCCTCGGCGGTGAGGAAGTAGCGGGCGGCGGCGCGCGGGTCGAGGCGCGGCAGCAGCGGCATGGAGATCACCGCGGGGGCGAGGCCCAGATGGGTCTCGGTGAAGGCGTACGAGGACTGCGGTCCGGCGGCGGCGATGTCGCAGACACCGAGCAGCCCGAGGCCGCCGGCCCGGACGTGGCCGGTGACCCGGGCGACGACGGGCTTGGGCAGCTCGGCGGTCTCGCGGAGCAGGGCCAGGAAGTCGGCGGGATCGCAGGGGGACTTGAGGTCGGCCCCGGCGCAGAAGGTGGTGCCGGTGTGGGTGAGGACGACGGCCCGGACGGCGGGGTCCGCGGCGGTGGCGGCGAGCGCGGAGCGGAGCTCGGCGACGAGGCCGGCGGAAAGGGCGTTGCGGTTGCCCGGGGAGTCCAGGGTGAGGCTGACGATGCCGGTCGCCTGGGCGGCGTGCACGAGTGGGGCCATGTCTCCTCCGGAGTGGTTTGCGGATGGGGGTACTTCGGGAGCCGAGTCCCCTCCGGGAGGGTACGTTGCCCCTGCGGTTTGCCCTGCGGTTTCCCCTGCGGGGTGCCCGGCGGTCGGCTCGGCGGTGTGGCTCCCCTGCCGTGGTGTCGCCTCAATCGCCGGCGGGGCCGGTCCCTTGCGGGGTGCTCGGCGGTGTGGCTTCCCTGCCGTGGTGTCGCCTCAATCGCCGGCGGGGCTGGGTGGTGTGGGGCGGTGCCCCGCACGAGGGTCTCCTCGGCTCGGCGCGTCCGGGCTTGTCACGGCCAGACGGCCGTGGTCGCGCCTCGTCCTGCGGGGACCCTCCTGCGTGTCCCCGCCCCACGGCAGGGCTTCGACAGGGCGGCTTCCGTCCCCCTTGTGGGCTTCGACG
>NZ_JBVIAH010000048.1:0-7821 GCF_055574035.1 Streptomyces sp. NPDC030021 | reverse complement strand
CAGGAACACGTACGAGGCGCGCAGCGCAGCCGGGTCGGGTGCGTACTCCTGGCCGGTCGCCCGGGCCAGGTCCCATCCGTGCACCACCAGTTCGTCGGCCGCCACCACACCGGCGACCGCACCGGGCAAATCCACACCACCCACACGGGTCATACCGGACCAGGCAGCCGGATCCCGCCACGCTCCCGCCAATTCACCAAGGACCCTGGGCAAGCCCTCACGCCAGCATGCAGGCAGGACGGGCACGGCCGTACCGGGGGCCGTGTCGGTCGTGACGCCCAGGTCCTTGCGGGCGGCGTCACGGAAAGCGGCGGCAAGGCCCGCGAGGTGGCCCAGCAGGCCGGCAACCGTGTATGCGGGACAGGGCGTCCGGCCGGTGAGCCGGGCATCCGGGACGGCGGCCGCCAGGCGAGCCACGATCCGGGCCTGCGGCCCGAGGTCGAAAGCCGTCGTACCGGTCATCTGCCGCCCCTCCCGGACCGTGGATCTGCAGAGTAGACCGACCCCCCCAGCCCGCACCCGTACCCGTACCCGGCGCGGCGCGGCGCGGGGATCGGCCCGCGGATCGGGAGGGCGCGCCCGGCTCGACGGGCCCGCCGCCGCGGCGGAGGATGAGGGACTGTGATGACAGTCCTGGTGGTCGGCGTACCGGAGGGCGCGGAGCTGGAGCTGCTGCGTTCGCGGATCCAGCGCAACCCCCACTTCCGGGTCATCTCCTACGCCCCCACGCCCGGTGTCGCCCTGGCGCACGCCCGGGTCCTGCTCCCCGACATCACCGTGCTCACGCTGTCCGGCGGCTTCCGTGACGACCCGGCCGCGCTCGGCGTGTTCCAGGGGGTACGCGCCCTGGACCCGCCGAGCGGGGTGGTGCTGCGTACGAGGGCGGAGACGGCCCCCGGTGACCTCGGTGTCGTCACCGCCGACGGGGCCGTCCACCTGGTGCGGGCGGGCGACGAGGAGGGGCTGATGCGGGCCCTGCGGACGATCGGGCTGCGCCGCGCGACCTGCGACCCGGACGAAATGCCCTGACCTGCTGTTCCGGTCCACTGGAACGGGGGGCGGTGGGCGGCTCGGGGCGCGCCGTCAGGCGATGCGCAGCACGCTCTTGCCGTGGGTGGTGCCCTCGGCGAGCCGCTGTACGGCGGTGGCCAGGTCTTCCAGGCCGTATTCGGCGGTGATGTCCACGCGTACCCTGCCGTCCGCGACGAGGGCGAGGGCGCGGCGGGCGCTGTCGGCGAGGCGCTCGGGGTGGGTGTGGGCAAGCAGGTTGCTGTTGTAGGTCAGGAGTGACCTGCCGTTCATGAGCAGGTCGCCCGGGTCGGCCGGGACGGGTTCGAGGGCGGCGAGGTTGCCGAAGACCGCGAGCCGGCCGTGGGCCGCCAGCTGTTCCAGGGCGGCGCGGCGGGTGGCGCCGCCGACCGGGTCGAGGATCACGTCGAAGCGTTCGCCGTCGAGCCCGGCCGGGAGTTCCCCGCGCAGCACGACGCGGTCGTATCCGAAGCGGGCGGCGTAGCCGGCCCGGGCGGGGCTGCCGGCGACGCCGACGATCCGGCCGGCTCCGGCCAGCCGGGCGAACTGGGCGGCAAGCGTGCCGACCGAGCCGGCCGCGGCGTGGATCAGCACGCTCTCGCCGGGCCGGACCCGTGCGGTGGTGTTGATCAGGTCGTAGGCGGTCGGTGCGCCCCAGCCGAGGCCGGCGGCGGTGCGCAGCGGCAGGTCTCCGGTGTCCAGGGCGAGCGCGGCGGGCGCCAGGGCCACCTCGGCGCAGGCGCCTGCCGTGGTCAGCGCGGTGACGGGTGTGCCGATGCGGGCCGGGTCGACGCCCTCGCCGACCGCGGTGATGTGGCCGGACGCCTCGAAGCCGGGGACGAAGGGGCGCGGGAGGGGGAACAGGCCGTCTCGGACCATGGTGTCCCCCCACTGGATCCCGGCGTAGGCGACCTTGACCGCCACCTGGCCGGGTCCGGGGGCGGGCTCGTCGATTTCGGTGACGCGGTAGTGGCCCTCGGTGTCGAGGAGAACAGCCTTCATGATCACAGCCCCTTGTGCCGACTCAGTATCCTTACAGTCGAGGACAGTAGGTATGTAAGGTTCCTGAGTCAACCCATGAACCTGTTAACGGAGTGGGAGTGCGTGATGGAAGCCCCGGTCGAGGAGTCCCTCTGTACCCGGATCAGGCGGTCCGAACAGGCGCTGATGGCGCACCACGAGGCGGTGCTGCGCACCTACGGCCTGACCATGACGCAGTACACCGTGCTGCTGGCGCTCTCGCGCGAGGGCGGCATGTCCGGCGCCCAGCTGGCCCGCTCCTGCGGAGTGACGCAGCAGAGCATGAGCAGTGTGCTGGCCAACATGGAGGGCAAGGAGCTCATCCGCCGCGAGAGCTCCGCGGTGCACGCCAAGGTGCAGATCGCGACCCTGAACAGTGAGGGCCGGGCGCTCCTGGACCGCGCATACGGGGAGGTGGCCGTCCTCGAGCGCGCGCTCACCGACGCGTTCACGCCCTCCGAGCACGCCGCGCTGTGCGAACTCCTGGAGCGGGCCACCGCCGTCCTGGCCGGGCAGACCCGTCACGCGGCGGCCCCGCCCGCCCCTTGAGCCGCCCGCCCCGCGGGTCCGGTCGCGGCTGCGGGCAGGTCCCGGTGGAGCGGGCCGCACCCGTGGCGGGGTCGGGCCTGTTCGGGGCGGGCCGGCTCCGCAGGAGCCTGCGGACTGCTCCGCTGCTGCCGAGCCGGCGGGCGGCGACGGCCGCCGGGCGGACGGTGAAGGCGTCGGACGGCCCGGCCTCGACCGCCCCGGGGCCGCCGAGGCGGCGAAGCCGACGGTGGTGACGTGCGCGGTGCGGCGGCCGGGGCCGATCCGGGCGGGCACGCAGCCCCCGGCCCGGTCGAGGGCGCTTCGGCTGATCTCCTCACCCGGGTCGGTGACGAAGGCGGCGGCCGCGCCGCCGGACCGGGTGAACAGGGAGACCGCGCGGCCTGGACGCCGAGGACCTGCGGGCCGGGCCGCAGGAGGATGACCGCGAGGCCCTGGCCGGGCACACCCCGGTCGGCCTGCCCGAGGGCGACGGCCCGGCAGGCGAGGGCGCCCGTACCGGTCGTGTCCAGGGCGCGGCGGACCGCCCCGTACACGCCGTCCAGGCCGGCCGCGCGGACGCAGCACCGGAGGGCGGTGATGTGCGGCCGGCGGGAGGCGTCCAGGGCGAAGCGGCCCGGGACGCATCCGGGCGTTCCAGGCGCAGGCGCGGGCGCGGCGCAGGGTCCTCCCGTCGCGGTCGACGAGGACGCCGACGGCGGTCAGGCCGTCCGACGCGCCCTCCCGGTCAGAACAGGGCCGTCCTCGCCCGGTCGCTCTTCAAGCTCACGACGGTCCGGCCGGGCTGCCCGGCCGTGGCGAACGAGGCCTCGGCGGCACTGGCGCAGGCGCACTCGGGCCGGTCGCCATCG
The DNA here is from genome assembly GCF_055574035.1 of Streptomyces sp. NPDC030021. Classification (NCBI taxonomy): domain Bacteria; kingdom Bacillati; phylum Actinomycetota; class Actinomycetes; order Kitasatosporales; family Streptomycetaceae; genus Streptomyces; species Streptomyces sp. NPDC030021. The sequence continues at coordinate 4,375 of NZ_JBVIAH010000048.1, read as the reverse complement.
TGGCGTACCAGCAGTGCGAGCACGGCGCTGCGGACCATCTCGATGCCGACACCGGCGTTGCCGCCCGCCAAAGCGGACGTCCGGCCGGTGCGGGCGAAGACGCGCCCGGGTTCGCCCGGCCCCAGCTCCCGGCCACCCAGGAGTTCGCGGGAGCGGACGAGCCCACCACCGGTGCAGGTACAGACGGCCGCGGAGCCGATGACGTTCTCCCCCAGGACCCCCAGGCGTCCTCGGCGAACACACACATGAAGTCGCGGCCGCCGCACGGGCACACGAACACCCGGAACCCGTCGCCCGCAGGAGGTCGAACAGCTCCGGCACCGGCCGGCAGACCAGCTCCACGTACGGGACGCCGAACCGCGGGTCGCGCACCGTCCGGGTCCACTCCCGCACCCGCGCGTCGAACTCCTCGGGTGCCGTGCCGGCCCACGACCGGGCGAACGCCTCCAGCAGGGTGCCCGCCGCCTCGGGTTCCTGCGCCGCCAGGCCTCGAAGAACCCCTGGTCGCACTCCACGAGCGCCTTGTACGGCCGGCACGCCGCGAGCGAGGGGTCGGCCTTCACCTCCTTCTGCCTGGTGCGGAAGACGGAGTCGAACTGCGGTGGCATCGGCTGCTCGGCCCACGGCATGCCGTCGTTGTCGAACGTGGCGATCCGGTCGGCCGGCCCGACGAACGCCTCGCCCGGTGTCGTCGCCCGGTGGACGTGGTCCAGTACCGCCTGCCTGGCGGGGGCCCTCCCTCGTTCCAGCTCGCCGGCACCTGCCCGGCCACGGGCTACTCCCCGGCTCGGCGTCCATGAGGCCATGGTCGCCCGGACGGCGGTGGACGCTGCCCGGACATGGCCGGGACACCGCCCCGGCACCGAACGGACGACGGACGACGGACGACGGACACGGCGGGCTCCCCGGACGGAGCCGGACCGCGGGCGGGACTGCGGGCCGACCGGGGGCCGGACTGCAGGGCGGGACTGCGGGCGGACTACAGGCCGGACGACGGGCCGGACCGCGGGCGGACCGCGGGCGGACCGCGGGCGGACCGCGGGCCGGCCGCGGGCCGGCCGGGGGCGTACAACCCTGGCGGTAGCCGGGAATCAACTCCTGGCGGGCCGACAGGGGCGGTGGCCGGCCGCTACGTTGTCGCCCGTTCCGCAGCATCCGTGACGGAGGAGCGCCGTATGACCCGTTTGGCCGACGAGCCCCGCAGGCGCGTGGTGTGGGGGATATCCCTGGTCCTGATCGCGGTCACGGCGCTCCTGGGGGGAGCGCCCGGCACCGCCGGAACGGCCGACGCGGCGGGGGCAGCAGGGGGCGCGGGGGCGCCGCCCGTCCCGGTGCTGTCCTGGGGTCCCTGCGACGGGGCGGCGGACGGCTTCGAGTGCGCGACCGCCCGGGTGCCGGTGGACTACCGCCGGCCCGCCGGGCCCGCGCTCGCGCTCGCGGTCACCCGCCGGGCGGCGGCCGACCCGGCGCGCCGGGCCGGTGTCCTGGTGCTGCATCCCGGCGGGCCCGGCAACTCCGGTGTGAACTTCGCCCGCAGCAGCTACGAGGCGCTCCCCGCCTCCCTGCGCGACGCCTTCGACGTCGTCGGGTACGACATGCGCGGGGTGGCGCGCAGCGGGCAGGTGGAGTGCTGGGACGACAAGGAGTACGCCGCCGCGGTCGACGGTGCGCGCGGTGTGCCCGGGCCGGGGGCCCTGCGGGAGGCCGTGCGCCAGGGCGCCCGCTTCGCCGCCGCCTGCCAAGAACGCTCCGGGGAGCTGGTGCCGTTCATCGGCACCGCCTCGAACGCCGGGGACCTCGACCTGCTGAGGCAGGCTCTGGGCGAGGAGACGCTGTCCTTCTACGGCCGCTCCTTCGGCAGCTACGTCGGCACCGTCTACGCGGCGCGGTTCCCGGCGCGGGTGCGTGCCATGGTCCTGGACGGCGCCTACGATCCGCGCCGCTACGCGGATGTGCCGTACGCGTACGACGCCGGGCAGTTCGCCGCCCTGGACGCGGCCCTCGGCCGGTTCCTGGACTGGTGCGGGCGCAATGCGTCGGCCTGCGGGTTCGGCGAGGGCCGGCCGCGGCAGGCGTTCGAGCAGCTGAAGCGGGACCTGGACGCGGACCCGGTGATCACCGCGAGCGGGCGCCCTGCCACCGGCTACACCCTGGCCTACCGTCTGATGTTCAACATCAACGCGGGCAAGGAGATCTGGCCCTATCTGGGGCAGGCGCTGCGGTCGGCCCAGGCACGGCAGGCCTCGTTCCTGCTGTCACCTCCCTCGCCCGCGTCGTTCGACTTCCTCAGCGCCAACCTGGCGGTCGAGTGCGCCGACCGCCTCTACCCGCGCAGCCGGCTCCTCCTGGGCGCGCTGGTCGGCGCCGAGGCCGCGTCCGCGCCGCTCCTGGGACCCTCGATCGGCCTGGGGCCGCCGACCTACGACCACAACCACGCCCCGGCCTGCGCCCAGTGGCCGGCGGAGCGCCCCAGCCGGTTCGAGGGCTCCTACCGGGCGGCGGGTTCCGCCCCGATCCTGGTGCTCGGCACGACCGGGGACCCGGACACCCCCTACCAGGACGCCGTGACCCTGGCCGGGACGCTGGACGGCGGACGGCTGCTGACCTTCGACGCCGAGGGGCACACCGCCTACCACCGCAGCGCGTGTGTCAGCGCCCTCGTCGACGACTACCTCGCCACCCTGGCGCTGCCCGCGCCCGGCACCGTCTGCGCGGACGAGGCTCCCCCGGAACCCTTCGGCCGCCGCACCCCGGCCGGCGAGGTCGACGAGACACGCGACGTGATCCCGGTCCTGCACTGAGCCGACCCGCACGGACACACTCGACACACACCGGCACACATACCGGCATACGTGCCGGGCCGCAGCGGGCCGTCACACCCGCTGCGGCCCCGGCGCACCGCCGAGGCCCCCGGCCGACGCCGAACCGGACGCGACAAGCCGGTCCTGACGTCTATTCATCTCACGGTCCGTCAATCACACCCGCCGGCGCAGGCATTCCCGGCACCATCCTCCCGCTAGAGCGTTCACTCCCAATCCATTGCAACGAGCCGAGTGGATACTGTTGCGTTAAGCTCGAAACCATTGCAATGAAATTCCTGACACGACCTGCAGTAATGCAGTTTTGAGGCAACAAGGACGTTGCCAGATCATCGAACGCAACGTAGCTTTTCGTTCATCAGAAACCGCGGGGCGCACGGAGCGCAGCCGCTGATGAAGGAGAAGCAGCATGCAGAAGTTCGCCACCGCCACCCCGATCGCCGCCGTCCTGGACGTCCCCGCCGGTCTCATCCGGTTCATCGCCGCCGACCGGGCCGACACCACCGTCGAGATCCTCCCCGCCGACGCCTCCAAGAGCCGCGACGTGAAGGCCGCCGGGCAGACCACCGCCGAGTACAAGGACGGCGTCCTGCGGATCACCGCCGCACCGGCGAAGAACCGGATCCTCGGCAACTCCGGATCCGTCGAGATCACCGTCCAGCTGCCGGCCGGCTCCCGCGTCGAGGCGAAGACCGCGGCCGCCGAGTTCCGCGGCGTCGGCCGCCTCGGCGACGTCACCCTCGAGGCCGCCCAGGGCACCGTCAGCCTCGACGAGACCGCCAGCGCCCACCTCACCCTCACGGCCGGCGACGTCCGCGTCGGACGCCTCAGCGGCCCCGCCCGCATCACCACCCACAAGGGCGACCTCCACATCACCGAGGCCGTCCACGGCACTGTCGAACTGTCCACCCAGGCAGGCGACATCACCATCGGCACCGCCCCAGGCGTCTCCGCCACGCTCGACGCCAGCACCGCCCACGGCCGCATCCACAACACCCTCACCAACACCGACGGCGCCGCCGCCGGCCTCACCATCCGCGCCACCACCTCCTACGGCGACATCACCGCCCGCAGCATCTGACCCGCAACCACCCCAATGACCACCAGAGCTGCCGGACCCCCGAACCGGGGGTGCCGGACGGCGCGGCCGGAGCCTCCGCACACCGATGACGGGTTGTACACGGCGGAGCCGGAACTTGCCGCCCCCGTCGCTCCCCCGGCCGCCCGCCCGCCCGGCCCGCAGGACGACCCCCGCCGGCACCCCCGCCCGACCCCCCCTTCGGCGAACCCCCCTTCGCACACCGCCCCCCCCCTTTCCCGGAATCCCCCACCGCCTGCGCGGTGATGGCACGCCGCGTCATCACCGCGCCCTTCACCGACACCGAGGACGGACACGAACCATGAGCACCACCGAGGACTACCAGGCCGGGGGCGAACAGCGCGGGTAGGGCGGGTGCGCGCTCTAAGAGGTCGTTTCATCCCGTTGTTTCATCCCGAGATGCGGCTTTGATGTGCTGGTGTCGGGTCGCGCCAGGAGATGGTGTTTTCGCCGGTGA
>NZ_JBVIAH010000047.1:0-9316 GCF_055574035.1 Streptomyces sp. NPDC030021 | reverse complement strand
CCCCCCCCCCACCCTCCCCCCCCCCCCCCCCCCCCCCCCCCCCCCCCCCCCCCCCCCCCCCCCCCACCCCCCTCCCCCCCCCCCCCCCCCCTCCCCGGTGGCGGGGGATGTCCGGCGGGTTCAGTGGCTACGGCCGGACCCCCTGCGGCGCAGGGCGAATACGGTGCCGCCCGCGGCGGCGAGGAACAGGCCGGCGCCGGCGCCGAGCTCCACGGGATCCATGCCGGCCACGCTGCCGCCCAGACCGCCGCGGACACCGAGGGCGGAGGACGGGGTCGGGAGGAGGGTCGCGCCGGTGCCGGTCCGCGTGGAACTCGTGGTGGGTCCGGTGGTGCCGCCGGCGATCGTCAGGTCGGCCGAGCCGGTCTCCCCGTTGCAGGTGAAGGAGACGGAGTAGACGGCTCCGCGCCGGGCGTCCCGGTCCACGGTGACCCGTACGGTCTGGCCCCGCGCGATGCTCACGGTGTCGAAGACCCCGGAGGAGGCGGTGGCGTAGGCGGCGTTGCAGCGGCTGACCGCGAGGACCGTCTGCCCCCCGGGGGCGACGGTCGAAGGCGTGAGGGTGAAGCCGAACGAGGTGATGGGCTGGGCCTCGGCAGCGGTCGCGGCGGGCGCGCCGAGGACGCCGAGCGCGAGCACGGCGCCCGTGGCGCCGGCGCTCAGCAGGGCGGTGGCGGAGATACGTATCGCACCCATGGTTGATTCTCCGGATCCCCGAGGAGCAGCCGCGGAACGGTTTTCCGCACGTGGGGGGTCGTGCGCCTCGATGTCCGACACGCTAGGTCGGGGTGCGGTGACCCGCGATCAGGAACGGGCGAATGGGGCATGGCCGTGGGCCGAACCGGGGACGGGAGGCCCGTCCCCGGTTTGCGGACGGCCCGATCCGAACGAGATCTCCTAGCCGCCGAGGTCCAGGTGGGGGAACTGGGCGAGGAACGGTTCGGCGGTGGCGGAGATGCCCCGCCCGAACGGCGCGTCGAAGTCCCAGATCAGGAACAGCAGGAACGCGATGAGGGCACTGAACAGGCCCGCCAGCAGCATCTCCCGGAACGACCGCCTGATCTGCAGGGTGAAGATCAGGCCCACGGTCACCAGGGCGCCGACGATCAGCCCGAACCACACCACCCCCGGCATGGTGGCCCCGGCACTCGAACCGCGTGCGCTGCGGGCGTCGTCGACCACCGCGACCTGGTCGACCAGCGGCTGGTAGGCCTGCCCCTCGTGGTCGGTCTGCGGCTCGTAGTCGGTGACGTCCCGGCGGATACGTTCCAGCAGCTCCCCGCCGTGCTCGGTGAGCTCGCCGTGGTCGGCCATCCGCTTCCACTCCGTGTCCACGACGTGGGTCACGTACGCGTCGACATCGGACCGGATCCTCTTGCGCACCTCGGCCGGGTAGACCTCGGAGCGGACACTGATCTCGTGCAGGGCCTGGGCCTCCTGGCGCACGTATTCCTGCGCGGCCCCGCGGCCTTCCCAGACGCCGGCGATCGCCAGGCCCAGCACGATCGCGTAGATCACCCCGATCATCATCGTCATGTACTCGATGACGTCCGGGGTCTCGTTCGGATCGTCGTCGTCGCCGATCCTCCTGTGGTTGAAGAAGGCGATGGACAGCACCACGGCACAGGCCGCGGCCATCGCGAGGGACAGGACGAGCCATTCCGACAAGATGACTCCCAATCGGTTACTGGTGGGGCGGAAGAAGCCCTAGCGCGGGCGCAGCGCGACGATCGCGAGCACCGCGGGAGCGGCGGTCATCAAGGTGAAAGTCACCGGCGAGATGTGGTGCTCGACGGGTTTGCGGGCCGCCGCGTGATACGCGGGCCGGACCACCGGTTTCCGCGGTACGGGTTTCACCTCTGGGGCGGGTGGTGCGGGTGGTGCGGGTGGTGGCGGCGCGGGAGCCCGGACCACGCGGGGAGGCGGGGGTGCCGGTTCCGGCGGGGGCGGTGCGGGCAGGACCGGCTTCGGTACGGGCCTCGGCGCCGGCGCGGGAGGCGGCGGCGGTTTCGGCGGCGCGGGCTTCGGTGGCGGCGGGGGCTCGGGCGGTGGCGGCGGGGGAGTCGGCTCGGGTGGCGGCGGGGGCTTCGGCGGCTTCGGTGGCGGCTTCGGCGGGCAGGGCGGAGGGGGCGGCGGCGGTGGGCAGTGGGGGTGGCCGTGATGGCCCCCGCCGTGCCCGCCTCCACGGCGTTTCCCGTGGTCGGAGCCCTGGTCGTCACCGTGATGTCCGCCACGCGGGCCGCGTCCGCGGTCGCTGCCGCCGGCCACCGCGGCCACCACGGTGGCCGCCGGGCCGTCGCCGGAGTCGGTCGTCGCGTAGGCGCGGCTATCAGCCACGGCCGGCGTGACGGACAAGGCCGCCCACAGCAGGACCGGGACTGCCAGCAGGCGCCTGGCACAGGCTCTGTTCACCCCGGGAGCATGGGCCCGCGCGCGCCCGGGCACGCGAGGCTCGGCCCCCGGTTCGCCTGAACGGGTGGACTGCCGACCAGAGAGGTTTGAGCCACTCGTGGGTCGGTAGTGTGGTGACTCCCATCGACCCTCGGCCAATTCCCATAAGGGACTTGTCGGTATCGGTCATTCCCTCGTCCGGTGTGGCGGTGCCTTTGGTGTGTGACGAAGAACGGATCGCCAATTTCCGCTTTTGCTCGCCCTGTTGGGAAATGATCAGTACATTCGGCTCGGACAGGAGTCCGACCTCACACGGACGACCGCAGGACCAACGCTTGGAGACCCCGATGGAGCGCCCCGCCTGGGCCCCGCCAGGCATCGACATATCGGTGCCGAGCGTGTCCCGCATCTATGATTACTACCTGGGCGGGTCCCACAATTTCGAGGTCGACCGCCAGACGGCTCGCCGCGCCATGGAATTCATGCCGGGACTGCCCAAGATCATGCAGGCCAACCGGGCATTCATGCGCCGCGCCGTCCGCCACGCCGTCGCCGAGGGCGTCACGCAGTTCCTCGACATCGGCTCAGGCATCCCCACCTTCGGCAACGTCCACGAGATCGCCCAGGCCGCCAGCCCGCAGGCGCGCGTTGTCTACGTCGACCACGACCCGGTGGCCGTCGCGCACAGCCGGGCCGTCCTCACCGGGGACGACCACAGCGACATCGTCGCCGCCGACCTGCGCAAGCCCAAGGAGATCCTGGCCGCCCCCGAGGTCGGCCGGCTGCTCGACCTCGGCCGCCCGGTCGCTCTCCTGCTCGTGGCCGTCCTGCACTTCCTGGAGGACACGGACGACCCGTACGCCGCCGTCGCCGAGCTGCGCGACGCGCTGGCCCCCGGCAGCCTGCTGATCCTCACGCACGCCTCGTACGAGGGGATCCCGCTCACCCAGGAGACCGCCGCCGGCACCGTGGGCGTCTACCGGGACATGCGCAACCCCCTCGTCATGCGTACCCGGGACCAGATCGGCGGCTTCTTCGACGGGTTCGAGATGCTGGAGCCGGGCCTCGTGTCCATGCCCGACTGGCGGCCGGACCGGCCCGACGACGGCGAGGACGGCGAGACACCGGAAGACCCCTACGCCTTCTCGGGCTTCGGCGGCGTGGGACGCAAGGCGTGAGACTTCCGGCACAGACGGCGGGGGCGCCGAAACTGGCCGCGGCACCGGCTGCGGCACCGGCCACCGGGTCCGCGGCGGCCCCGCACGGCGGCATCGAGGACCGGATCGCCCGCTTCGCCACGATCTGGGGCCGGGCGATCTTCCCGGTCACGGCGACCTCGCTGACCCGCACCGAGTTCGAACGGCACCTCGTACCCCTCACCCGGACGCTCACCGAGGCCCTGCACGCCCGGCCCTTCGACGCCTCGGTCGCCCAGCAGGTGGGGGCGGAACTCGTCGCCGTGCACTGCACCGACCCCGAGGCCCTGGCCGGCACCCTGGGCGTGATCGAGTCGTACCTGGTGCTCTACTGCGGCCCGGACGGACCCGAGGGCTCCGGCATCGAGGGCACCGAGGAGTACCGCTCCCGCTGTGCCCGGCTCCAGCACGCCATCGCGGCGGGATACGCCCGCGCGCTGCGCGAGCGCACCCTCAGGGAGCAGGAGGCCATCGCGCGCTCCGCACTGACCGCGCGCACCGACGCGCAGCAGGCCCTGCACGCGAGCGAGGAGCGCTTCCGGGCGGTCTTCGAGGGCGCGGCCGTGGGGATCGGCATCGCCGACCTCGACGGGAACGTCCTGGAGGTCAACGACACCCTGCTGCAGATGTTCGGCGGCCTGGAGGGACACGTCCGCAGCCGCAACGTCAGCGAGTGGGGACACCCCGACGACACCCCGCACGTCTGGCGGATGTACGGCGAGCTGGTGCGCGGCGAGCGCGAGAGCTACCGCGTGGAGAAGCCGTACTACCGGCACGACGGCACCGTGCTCTGGACCAATCTGACGGTGTCGCTGCTGCGCGACGCCGACGGGAAGCCGCAGTACCAGCTGGCGCTGATGGAGGACACCACCGAACGCCGGCTGCTGAACCTGCGCCTGCGCTACGAGGCCACCCACGACGCCCTGACCGGCCTGCCCAACCGGACCCTGTTCTTCGAGCGGCTGGAGAAGGCCCTCGGCGGGGCCGGAGGCGACCGCTACGGCCTGTGCTACCTCGACCTCGACGGCTTCAAGGCGGTCAACGACAGCCTCGGGCACTCGGCGGGGGACCGGCTGCTGGTCGAGGTCGCCGACCGGCTGCAGAGCTGCGCGACCGGCCCCGGCGAAGTGGTCGCCCGGCTCGGCGGTGACGAGTTCGTCGCCCTGACCACCGGCTCCGACACCGAGGAGAAGGTGACCGACCTCGCGGTCCGCATACTGACCGCCCTGTCCACACCGATCCGGCTGGAGGGCCGGGAGCTGACGGTCCGGGGCAGCATCGGCATCGTCGAGGGCCGGGCCAAGGAACGCACCCCGGCAGAGGTGCTGCGCAGCGCCGACATCACGATGTACCGGGCCAAGGCGGCCGGCGGCAACCGCTTCGAATTCGCCGACGCCGAGGCCGACGCCCGCGCGATCACCCGCCACGGCCTGACCAACGCCCTGCCCGCGGCGCTGGAACGCGGCGAGTTCTTCATCGAGTACCAGCCGCTGGTCCACATGCGAGACGGCAGCGTGCACGGGGCCGAGGCGCTGGTGCGCTGGTCGCACCCGCAGTACGGGGTCCTCGGCCCGGACCGCTTCATCCCGCTCGCCGAACGGACCGGGCTGATCGTGCCGCTCGGGCGCTGGGTGCTGGAGGAGGCCGTCCGCCAGGCCCGCATCTGGCAGCGCCAGCACGGAGGCGCGGCCCTGCGGATCAACGTCAACCTCTCGCCGACCCAGCTCCACCACCCGGGCCTGGTCGCCGACACCGTGGCGGTGCTGGAGAAGTCCGGCCTCGCCCCGGGCGCGCTGTGCCTGGAGGTCACCGAATCGGCCCTGATAGGGGCCGACGACGAACTCCTGGAACCGCTGCGCCGGCTCGCCGCCCTCGGCGTGGACATCGCCCTCGACGATTTCGGCACCGGCTACTCGAACCTGGCCAACCTGCGGCGGCTGCCGGTCAGCGTCCTTAAGCTCGACCGCTCCTTCACCCAGGGGATGCAGCAGCAGCCCGCCAACCCGGTCGACGTCAAGATCGTGGAGGGGATCGTCGCCCTGGCGCACAGCCTCGAACTCGCCGTCACCGTCGAGGGAGTGGAGACCGGAGCCCAGGCCGCACAGCTGCGCGCCCTCGGCTGCGACACCGCTCAAGGCTGGTACTACGCCCGGCCCGGGGCCCCGGACCGCATCCACACCCTCTCCCTCTCGGACGCGGTGCCCACGCCCTCCTGACGTCCGCCGCCGGGCGGACCGGCTGCCCGGAGCCGGGTCCGGGGCCGGGATTCCCGGGCGGGGAGCCCCGGCCGCAGGCCGGCCTGCGGTCCGGGGTCGGCCGGGGGCGGCCTCAGGCTCCGGCGCGCGGCTCGCTCCGGCTCATGCCGACCTCCGTCCCGCGACCAGGGGTCCGCACGGCCTCCACGACCCGCTCGTACCGTTCCGCCGTGTCGGCCAGGACGTCGGCGGCCACGGGCAGCCGCTCCGCCTCGTACGCGTCGAGCACCTCCTCACCGCCGGGCCCGGTGAGTGCTGCGCCCAGCGTCCGGGCCAGGGCGGTGGCGTCCTGGATGCCGGTGTTCATGCCGAGCCCGCCGGCTATGGGCTGCACGTGCGCGGCATCCCCGGCGAGGAAGACCCGGCCCTCCCGCAGCCGCGTGGCCATCCGGATGTTGACCCGCCAGGCCGAGATCCACGTGGCATCGGCAAGCCGGATGCCCGGAACCCGGGCATGCCGGTCGAAGAGCCGCTGGAAGCTCTCCAGGGAGGGCGGCAGCGGCTCGCCCCGCTCGTCCCGCTCGGGCGAGGCCTGCAACTGGAAGCTGTCCGTCCCCGGCATCGGGCAGAGGAGCATTCCATTGCCGTCCGAGGTGAACCACTGGTGCCAGACGTCCCGGCTGAGCCCGGGCGCCCGGACGTCCCCGATGACCATCGCGGGCTCCTCCTGGCCGTTCCCCTCGAAGGGGATGCCGAGCAGCTTGCGCGTGGTGCTGCGCCCGCCGTCGCACCCGGCGAGGTAGCGGGCTCCGATCACGGTGCCGTCCGCCAGCTCCGCGCGCACCCCGGATTCGTCCTGGGTGATCGCGGCGAGCTCCGATCCGTACTCGACCTGCACCCCGAGCCCGGCGAGCCGGTCGCGCAGGGCCGCTTCGATCTGCCACTGCCCGATCAGCAGGCCGGCGGCGGTGGGGGTGTCGTTGATGTGCTGTCCGTCGAAGTACTTGCGCAGGACCACGCTCCTGTTGCCGGTGGCGGCCAGGGTGTCGAGCACGCCGAGCTCCCGGAAGACATCGAGGCTGCCCGGCAGCAGCCCCTTGCCCCGGGACTCGTGGTGCGGCTCGGTGCGCCGGTCGATGACGCGCACGGCGAATCCGCGCAGTGCCAGGTCGCAGGCGAGCGTCAGTCCGGTGGGGCCCGAGCCGGTGATCAGTACGTCGGTCATGGGATGTCCTCTCCTCGTCGATGTCTCAAGGAAAGCGGCTCCCGCCAGAAAAAGCAACCCGGTTACAAAAATAACTCAGTCACGAATCCGTGGTACGCTGTGCGCATGGAGAACACGACGGGTCTGCGCGAGAACAAGAAGCTCCGTACGCGGCACCGGCTGGCGGCGACGGCGCTGGAGCTCTTCCTGGAACGGGGCTTCGATGCCGTGTCGGTGGCGGACGTCGCGGCCGCGGCCGAGGTCTCCAAGCCCACCCTCTTCCGGTACTTCCCGAGCAAGGAGGACCTCCTGCTCGACCGGTTCGCCGACCACCAGGACGAGGTGGCGCGCATCGTGCGAGAGCGGCCCGCCGGCCGTACGCCGGTGGGCGCCGTGCACGCGCACTTCCTGGCGGCGCTGGCCGAGCGGGACCCGATCACCGGGCTGTGCGACCACCCGAACGTGATGGCCTTCCAGCAGCTCGTCTACAGCACCGCCAGCCTCAAGAGTCGGCTGAGCCGCTACACCGACCGCGAGGTGGAGTTGCTCGCCGCCGGGCTGGAGGCGGAGGCGGTGGCGCCGCTCGCCGCCCGCCTGGCCGCGATGCATCTGGTGGCGGTCCGGCACGAGTTGGGCCGGGTGAACTGGCGGCGGATCGAATCCGGGCAGAGCGCCGACGAGGCCCACGCGGCCGCGGTGGCCGATGCCGATCAGGCCTTCGGGATGCTCGCCGAAGGCCTCGACAAGGCCCTGCCGACGGGCCCCGCCCGGGCGTCCGCCCAAGCCCAAGCCCAAGCCCAAGCCCAGGCCCAGGCCCCAGAATGACCGCCCCGCCCGCCCCGCCCGCACCCCCGCCGCGGCGGAATCAGCCGAGCAGTATGCGCTTCAGCTCGCGGGCCGCGCGCGGCGGAGCCACGTCGGTGCGGTGGGCCAGGGCGATCGTGCGGCGCAGCGGGGAGCCGGCCAGTGGGGTCGCCCGCAGGCCCGGACCGGCGCGGTCCACCACCATCGCCGGGACCACCGCGATACCGAGCCCCGCCCGGACGAAGCCCAGGACCGCGTCCATCTCTCCGCCCTCCACGGTGAAGACCGGCTCGAAGCCCTCCGCCCGGCAGGCCGCCACCGTGAGCTCCCGCAGGTCGTAGCCGTGCCGGAACATCACCATCGGCTCGTCCCGCAGCCTCGGGATGGTCAGCTCGCCGCCCCCGCCGGGCGCCGGCCGTTCCGCCGAGGAGACCACCACAAGGTCTTCCGTCAGCAGCTCCACCGTGGTGAGGGCCGGGGCCGAAGGGGGCAGCGGCAGCGCGATCAGGGCCAGGTCCAGGGATCCGCGCGCGAGTTCCCGTACGAGGTCGAGCGAGCCGCTCTCCTCGATCAGCAGCTCGATCCCGGGATGCGCGTCGTGGAAGGCTCGCAGCACATCCGGCAGCAGGCCCGTGCAGATGCTGGGAGTGGCGCCGAGCCGGACGCGGCCGCGCCGTAGCTGCGCCAGTTCCTGGACCTCCAGCCGCGCGGTGTCCGCGTCCGCCAGGATCCGGCGGGCCAGCGGCAGCAGCGTCTCACCCGCGTCGGTGAGCGTGATGTTGCCCCGGGCCCGGCTGAACAGCTCGGCCCCGAGCTCCCGTTCAAGAGCCTTGATCTGCTGCGAGAGCGAGGGCTGGGCCACGTGCACGCGCTCCGCTGCCCGGGTGAAATGCCGGGTCTCGGCGACGGCCACGAAGTACAGGAGCTGCTGGAACTGCATACGCCCAGGCTAGGTCTTGTCGTCAAAGTGTCACGCCCACATCAGGAGCGATGCGAGGGTGACGGCTGCTTGGTAGGCCTCGGCGGTCTTGTCATAGCGAGTGGCGATGCCGCGCCACTGCTTGAGGCGGTTGAAGCACCGTTCCACCACATTGCGGTGCTTGTAGACCTGCTTGTCGAAGGTCGGCGGCCGACCGCCGAGGCTGCCTCGTCGGGTCCGGTTGCGGACTGGTCGGACCGTTCCGGGAACGTGTGCGTAATGCCGCGGCGCCGCAGCCAAGCACGGATGGCCTTCGAGCTATAGCCCTTGTCGCCGATGACGTGGTCGGGCCGGATGCGCGGTCGGCCCGGCCCGATCCGGGGCACCCGTATCGCATCCATCACGGCGGTGAACTGGGTGCAGTCGTTGGTGTTCCCGCCGGTCAGGACGAACGCGAGGGGCCGGCCCGTCCTGTCACAGGCCAGGTGGATCTTGCTGGTCAGTCCGCCGCGGGACCGGCCGAGGGCCGGGCTGCGGAGCCCCGTTACCGTCTTCGTGGCCTCGCAATGAGGCTCCCGGCCTTCGGCCCCGGTATGACTTGAGCCCC
>NZ_JBVIAH010000046.1:0-10454 GCF_055574035.1 Streptomyces sp. NPDC030021 | reverse complement strand
ACTACCTCGACCAGCGCGAAATCCCCCGGCCAAAATCCTGGCGCACCCTGGGCACCTGACCTCGGCAACTCCAAGATCCCCGACAGAGTCAAGCTGACCGACTGGCCGACGCGATGGGTGGGCAGCCTCGTGGTCCCTGCGCCCGGACGGCGAAGCTCCGGCGGATCCGGCCGTCCCGCGCTTGCCGCTGTCCTTCGTCGGCAGAGGGTCGCCGCTGGAGTTACTCGGTGCGCAAGCCTTCCAGGAGCACGGTCAGATAGCGTCGGGCAGTGTCGGCGCGAGCCTCGGGGGCGCTGTGGACGGTTGCGGCGTAGGCGATCCCGCACATGAGCGGGACCAGGTCGCCGGAGGTCAGGTCGGGGCGCACCACCCCGGCGTCGCGGGCCCGGTCGAGCAGCTGCGCGCCGACCGACCACAGGGTCCGCTTCAGTTCAGTGGTACGCGGCAGGGCATCCGTGGGCGCGGCCGTCACCGTGGCCAGGGAGGCGTCGGTGACCTGCGCTTCGATGGTGCGGGTGAGGAAGCCGGTGAGGGCGCGCCCGGGGTCGTCGTTCGCCAGTGCCTGCTCGCCGTGGGCGGCGAGCGCCTCCAGACAGGGGGTGGCGACGGTCTCCAGGAGCGCCTCCGGGGTGGGGAAGTGACGGTAGACGGTGGCGACGCCGAGCCCGGCACGGCGGGCCACGTCGTTGAGCTGGAGTGGCGTGCCCTCGTCCACGAGGTCGCGGGCCACGGCGGCGATCCGTTCCCAGTTGCGGGCGGCGTCCTTGCGCAGGGGGGCGGTCGTCATGGGAGCAGCTTAATGGGATAACCCATCCGCATTGCCCCGCGTACGGGCCTTGTCCCGTCACCCGGCCGTGGCTGTGAGTGGCGCGAGGCGCTCGCTGAGGTGGCGGACGGCTTCGGCGGTGCGGCGGTCGGTTGCCGCGCGGAAGGGGGTGACCGGATGCGCCTGGGGTCCGATGACGACGCCGGTCCGGCCGGCCAGCGAGCCGTCGGTGGCGGCGAAGACCGACGGCTTGGCCGCCGTGGACGCCGGGCCCGAGGTGGAGCGTTCGAACTTGCGCTTGACCAGCGGCCAGAGCAGCCGAAGCCCCGGCGAGACGATCTTCGGGTCGTTCATGGTGCCGTTGGTCATGTCGGTCGAGGCACCGCCGGGGTCCGCGGCGAAGACCGAGACGCCCGTACCGTCCAGCCGGCCGGCCAGTTCCAGGGTGTAGGCGAGGTTGGCGAGCTTGGCGCGGCCGTACCAGTGGAAGCCGTAGTAGCCGCCGGGCGGCTCGACGGCGTCGAAGACGCGCTTGGCGACGCCGACCGCACCCGAGGTCACGTTCACGATCCGGCTCGGCGCGCCCTCTCGCAGCGCGGGCAGCAGGAGTTCGGTCAGCAGGTACGGCGAGAGGTGGTTGACGGCGAACGACGCTTCGATCCCGTCGACGGAGTCCTGTCGGTCCGGGAACATCGCCCCGACGTTGTTGACCAGCGCGGCCAGCGGACCCTGGGCGGCGATCCGGTCGGCGAGAGCGCGTACCGCGTCGAGCGAGGCGAGGTCGGCGGCCAGGAACCGGGCGGAATGCGTCGGCGCCGTGGCGTTGATCCGTTCGACCGCACGGGCACCGCGCTCGGCGTTACGCCCGACCACGGTGACCGCGAGGCCGGCCGCGGCCAGCCCCAAGGCCGTCTCCAAGCCGATTCCCGCCGTCCCTGCCGTGACCACAGCTGTCTGCTTCATCGCACGACCACTCCCGCCTATATGGATGAGTTATCCGGTTGACGTCGATCAACGTAGCAGATCCGGATTACCTATCCGGTTGACGGTGGATCGGGCGGTGCTGCGACACGCCAACCCCTTCCGGTGCCGGCCGGCTCAGATCCGGACCGGCGCACCGCGTAGCCAGTGGGAGCCGGCCGCCATTCGTGCCCATGGAGTCCCGGGGCGGCCAGCCGGTGGAGCCGGCGCACAGGCTTCGGCCCCGCCGGCTGCCACGCCATCAGCTCTCGGGTCACCGCGCTGGAGGCCGACCGGTCGGCCACGAGGGTGGGAGGGCGGGAGGGTGGGAGGCGATCGAGCAGATTCGGGGATGGGCGGGCAGCGAGATCAGGATGTCTCGGTCCCGAGCGGCGGGTGGCCATGCCATGGCTGCGGCAAGGGAGTTGGGCGGAGACGCTCGGAATGCCGCGTACGCCGCCGGCCAGGCGGCAGTGATGGCACATGTCGCCGCGCAGGAACTTGGCGCTGCTACCTACGCGATCAAGGTCGCGCGTGCGGCGGCCCCGGGCGGGAGGGTGAGAGTGCCGGCCGACTGGAGTGCCGTTGGCAGCGCGAACAGCTCCCGGATCCGATTCGCGAACTCGTCCTGGATGGCCAGCGGTTGCGCAACGAGATCTGTTGGTCGGTCTTCGACTGCTGACGGGCATGACGGCTTGTCTGCGCTGCCGCCTTGGAATCGATCACCGACGCCGACCTGGTGCAGAGCTCAGTAGAGACCGACTCGGAATTGAGCGCGCCAGTCCTGCCGATGCGCCGGACCTGGCGTCAGGTCCGGCACATCGGGGTCGTGTTACTTGGCGGCTTGCGCTTCTGCCTCGTGCTTGAGGTTGTTCAGCCAATTGTGGAGGGATTCGTCGAGGGCGGCCTGCAGCGCGGCCTGGTTGGCGACTACCGGCGCTCCGGCCCAGGACTCCTCGGTGTGAACCAGGACGCCGTCGCGGGTCGGGGTGAACGTCCACACGTGGACGGCGTTGATGCCCTGGGCGGGGCCTCCCCACACCAGCCGCTTGCCGCGCTCGACCTGCCTGACGGTGGAAGTGATGTCGAGCCCCTCGGTGGTCCAGCGGAACACCGAGCCCGGGCGCAGGCGTCCAGGGCTTTCCATCTCGACCACGTCGACCTTGGGCTGCCAGAGCGGCCACTTCTCCACGTCGGTCTGGATCTTCCAGATGATGTGCAGCGGGGCGTGGATGCGGATGTCCTTGCGGGTGATGACCGGCGCGGTCTCATCGATCTGTATGTCGGCCGCGTGCCTGGCGGCCGCGCTGAGGGTCGTGGCCGGCTTGTCGTCGCCGTGGGCGTAGGCGGTGCCGGAGGCGGCGAGTACGAGTGCGGCGGTGGTGGCGGCGGCGAGCTTTGCGGCGGTGAGCGTGCGCGTGGGAGGACATGCCTTTCGTGGAGTCGGTGGCTGGTTTGTCGGGCAGGGGCCGGGCCCCGGGCAGGGCGGAGTCCGCCGGGGGCCCGGTCTGGTCAGCCGTCTGAGCCGTCGAGGTCGGGGCCGTCGGTGTCGGTGTCGGGGATCCAGGAGCCGTGGATGCCGGCGGTGACGCGGCGCGGAAGGTGGACGGTGGCGATCCGGTTGAGGCCGTAGGCGTCGAGGACCAGGAGCTGGGAGGTGTCCTGTTTGAGGTCGGAGACGACGGTGAGGAGGTATCCGTCGTCCTCGCGGGTGGCGCCTGCGGCGGGTACGAAGACGGCCTCGCTGGGCAGGCGGGCGTCGCCGGCCTGGTGGATGCGGCGGGCGCCGGTGGTGCGGTCGTACTTGACGATGCCGTAGCCGCCGCGGCCGTCCTGGTCCGGGAAGGAGACCGCGTACTGGTATCGGTGCTCGGCGCCGAGGAAGTCCTCGTTGAGGGTGGGGAATTCGATGGCGAGGTCGTCGATGGCCTGCTCGTCGACGCTGCCGGCGGCCAGGTCGATAACCCATCGGCGGTTGTAGGAGCGGGTGTTGGGCTCGGCGCCGCGGCCGGGGGCGCCGACCCACCAGTTCCAGGACAGCTGGAATCCTTCCCGGTCCACGGTCGGGCCTTCCAGCACGATGCGGCCCGCGGCGTCCTCGTAGGCATTGGCGGCGTGCAGCATGTTGCCGGGCTCGATGGAGAACCAGCGGATCCGCCCGGCGCCTTGCGGACCGCGGGGCATGACGCCGATCCGGGCCGGCTGGGCATCGCTCCAGCCGTAGGGGATGCCGGAGTGCTCGGCCGGGTCGAAGGTGACGGTGCCTTCGACGAAGACCACGTGGTTGCGGGTGATGGCGAAGTCGTGCTTCAGGGAGGCGGTGGCCCCCGGCACCTCGGCGCTGTGCGTGATGTGTCCCTTGGCGTCGGCGACGTAGTACGTCAGGTACGGGGGGAACGGCGAGGAGCCGAAGAAGTGCAGCTCTCCGGTGACCGGGTCGGTCTTGGGGTGCGCGGTCATCGCGCCGCGCAGCTTGCCGTTGAAGTCGTAGGCGCCGACGGTGTCGAGGTCCCGGGTGAGCTCGAAGGGGAGGTTCGCCTCGCACAGCGCCAGCAGGCGCCCGGCGTGCTCGATGACGTGGGTGCCGGCGGTACTGGCCGTCAGGTCCGGGCCGTGCTCGGTCATGTAGGGGGCGCCGTCCAGGGCGGGGGTGTGCACCCAGCGGTTGCGGTACCACTCGGCGCGGCCTTCCCGCAGACGGATGCCGTGGACCATGCCGCTGCCCTTGAACCAGTGGGTGGGGGTCACGCCGGGCTTGGGGTTGTGGCTGTTGCGGATCAGCCGGCCGGTCAGCTCCGGCGGCAGGCTGCCTTCGACGGTGAGCTCGGTGGCGGTGATCTCGTCGACGGCCGGGGCGTAGTGGCCGGTCAGGTAGGGCTTCGTGTCGGTGGTCATGGCAGGAACCTCGCTTCGTATGACGTGACGGTGAGCGGTGGCGGCGTTGGATTGAGAGATGTCGCGGGCGCGGCAGGTGGCGGCTGTCAGTCGGTCTGCTCGGCGCGAGCCTTGAGGGCGGCGAGCCAGGCGGTCAGTGAGTCGTTCAGGGCCTGACCGAGCTCGGCGGTCGCGGCGTCGACGGGGGCGCCGCTCCAGGACTCCTCGGTGCGGACGGTGACCTGGCTGCCGGTCTGCTCGAAGGTCCATACGTGGACGCCCTCGATGCCGTTGGCCGGGCCGCCCCAGACCAGCCGCGCACCGGGGACGACCTCGCGGATGGTGGAGGTGATGTCCAGCCCGTGCGTCTTCCAGCTGAAGGAGTGGCCCGGAAGCAACGGGCCGTCGAGTTCGGCCTGGTCGACGTGGGCGTTCCAGCGCGGCCAGGCGTCGATGTCGGTGTGCAGTGCCCAGACCCGCTTCAGCGGGGCGTCGATCACGGTGGACAGGCGGACGATGACGGGAGCGGTCTCGTCGATGGTGACCATGGCTGGTCTTCCTCTCGGGATGTCTGGCGATGGGTCAGCGGGTGCGGAAGGTGGCGGACGGCGCGGCTTCGGCGGTGCCCGGGGCTTCTCCGCCCGGGGTACGGCGGCGTCGGGTCAGGAGGGCGGCCAGGACCGCGGTGGCGGCCAGGACCGCGGACGCGATGCCGAAGGCGGTGCGGTAGCCGGCGGTGAGCGCCTCCAGGTGTGGCTGGTGGGTGGCCGCGTGGGCGGTGGAGGTGCCGGCGAGGGTGGCCAGTACGGCGAGTCCGACCGCGCCACCAACCTGGCGGGTGGTGTTGACCAGGCCGCCGGCCAGCCCGGCGTCCGCGAGGGGGACGCCCTCGACGGACAGGGCGGTCAGTTGGACGAAGGCGATGCTCAGGCCGAGGCCGATCAGGATGCTGGGGCCGAGGACGTCGGCGAGGTAGCTGCCGTGGGCGTCGATCCGGGACAGCCACAGCAGTCCGGCGGCCTCGGTCAGCAGCGCGCCGGTGACGGTCGCGCCGGCTCCGATGCGGCGGGAGATCCGCGGTGCCAGCGTGGAGCCGAGCATGTTGGCGAAGGCGAGCGGGAGTTGCCCCAGTCCTGTGACCAGGGGGCTGTAGCCGAGGACCTGCTGCTGGTAGAGCGGCAGGAAGAAGAACAGGGCGATCCACACCGAGCCCAGCAGCGCCATGAGGACGTTGGCCGCGGAGACACGCCCGGTGCGGAACAGGCGGGGCGGCAGCAGTGGGTTCGGGTGGCGGCGCTCGACCAGGACGAATGCGGTCAGCAGTGTGATGGCGACGGCGAAGGACCCGAGGACGGTGGTGTCCGTCCAGCCCGAGCGGCGGGCCGTGGTCAGCCCCCACACCAGGGAGGTGAGCGAGAGGGTCACGGTGGCGGCGCCGAGCAGGTCGAACCGTCCGCTGACGATGGACTGCGCCCCCGGCAGGGCGGCGGCAACGGCGGCCAGGACCAGGAACGCGCCGATCCCGACGGCGTAGAAGATCCACGGCCACCCCCCCGCCTGCGTGAGGACGCCGCCGAGCAGGACTCCGGCCGCGCCACCGGCGCCGGAGACCGCACCCCACACCCCCAGCGCTCTGCCCCGGCCCGGGCCGGGCGGGAACAGATCCATCACCAGGGCCAGCGCGGCCGGGGCGATGGCTGCGGCGCCCAGTCCCTGCACCGCTCGGGCCGCGATCAGCACGGCGGGCGAGGCGGCCAGTCCCGCCGCCAGGGAGGAGGCGCCGAACACCGCGAGTCCCGCCAGCAGCATCCGGCGGCGGCCCAGCAGGTCCGCCGCCCTCCCGCCGGCCAGCAGCAGCGCGCCGAAGGCCAGGCCGTAGGCGTTGACCACCCACGTGGTGCCGCTGTCCGACAGCCCGACGCCGTCACGGATCTGGGGCAGGGCGACGTTCACGATCGAGGTGGCGAGCATGACGGTGAACTGCGCCCCCGCCAGAGCGGCGAGCGCTGCTCCGGGGCTGTGGGTGGTGGCGACCTTCATGACGCTCCTCCTTGAGTGGTTGACCACTCACACTTGACGCCTAAGAAAAGGCGGGGCCGTTTGCCCCGCCCACAAGCCAAGCCGTCCGGCCGCGCCGGGCGTCAGTAGTGCGTGATGCCCGCGGACAGCGTCCGGCTCCAGGGGGCGTCCACCTCGTCGGCCCCCATGGAGACGATGAGGTGGCACAGCATGCCGAGCGCGAAGAACTGCTGGACCTGCTCCTCCGTGCCGCCCGAAGCCCCGCGCACGTACTCCACCACCCGGGCGTAGCCCCGCCGGACCGCCTCACGTACGGCCGGCTCGGAGACGGCCGCGGCCTGGGCGTGCAGCTGGATCAGCATCAGGTCGTTGTCGCTGATCAGCAGCGCGTACGCATCTCCCATCGCATCCAGCACCACCTCGGCGGAGCTGCCCTTCGCCTCGGCCGCCGCCCGCTCCAGGCCGGCCCGAACCAGCACGAAGCAGTGCTCGACCACAGCCGTGAACAGCAGCTCCTTGTTCGGGAACAAGCGGTAGACGTACGCCTGCGAGATGCCGGCCGCCTTCGCCACCTCCGTCGTGGTGGTGCCCCAGTAGCCGCGCGCCGCGAAGGCACCGATGGCGGTGCGCAGCACCGTCTCGCGGCGCTCCTCGGCGGTGGACAGCTTGCGGGGTCGTTCGCTCTTCATGTGAGTACTCAACCACTCACACTCTTTCGTGTCAACGCGTTCACCACGCGCCCGCCTCCCGCGACCGAGCGGCCGCGCGAGGCTCCGTGACACACGTCACATCGCCATCTGCGAACTCCAGCGCCCGTGGCGCATCCAGTCGGTGCGGTCCGCGAATCTCTTCGCAACAGCGCCACCGCGCGGCCGCCCCGAACCACCGATGCCCGCCATCACCGCGCCCCCAACGGGCGTCCACCGAAAGGGAACCGCCACATGCTCGTGCGCCCCCGAATTGCCCCGACCAGGCCCAGCGGACTCCGCCGGGCGCTGCTCGCCATCGTCATGTCCCTGGCCGCCATACCCGCATTCCTCTCGGCCGCAGCGCCGGCCACGGCTGCCACCGGGGACGGGTCCGTCAACCACGTCTGGCTCAACCTGACCGACACGCCCAAGTCCAACATGACCCGCGACTACTCCATCTTCCTCGCCAGCCTGCGCGAAGCGGTGTCCCACACCCGGCCGGACGGCGCCCAGTACACGCAGGGCGCGTCGCAGCACGAGGGAATCGTCCGGGTGTCCCTGACGGCCCTCGACGACCAGAACAACCGCCGGGGTGTGGATCTGTGGATCCAGCCCGACAACCTGTACGTCGTCGGGTACTCGCCGCACGGCAGCAACGTCTCGTACACGTTCAGCGACGCCTCGTTCTACCGCGGCGCGCTCGGCGTCCCCACTGCCGACCTGCCGTTCGGCGGCAACTACAACTCCCTCACCCAGGCAGCCGGGCGCGACCGCTCCAGCATTCCGATCTGGTTCAACGACATCCGGGCGTCCATCGTCCAGCTCGCCAACCAGACGTCCACCAACGCCAACCGGCAGAACACGGCCCGCTCCCTGATGCTGCTCATCCAGATGACCTCGGAGGCAGCCCGCTTCAACGACCTCGAAGGGGTCTTCCGCGCCGCGGTCGGCGACTGGGGCACGGGCCGGACGGGCCTGCCGGACTGGCAGCAGAACCTGGAGAACAGCTGGGGCGCCCTGTCCAACTTCTACTGGAACCTCCAGGGCATGGGCAACACCTCCTGGCCGACCGTCCCGTACGTCAACGGCATCGGACCCATCGAGAACGTGAGCCAGGTACGCCGGTACGTACGCGTCCTCCACACCTTCAACGCGGGCTGGAACCACCCCAATCCGTCACGCGACGAACTCTGACACGGCCGGGCGAGGTCGGCGGCCCAAGGCCCCGGCCTCGCTGGGCACAGCCCCGATCCGAATCCGACGGTGAGTCCGAGGCGGTCCCGGAGTCGCTGCCAGTCACGTGGGAGGTCAGCGCGATACCGATCCCCTCCGCGCCCAGCACGACTTGAAGGGGGGACATCGTTCGTCGCGCAGGCGATGTCCAGCCGCAGCCCCTTCGCGGCGAAGGCCGCACGGATGAACGCGTGCGCTCCGGGTCTGGTGGCCCAGGTGGTCATCGGTGCCAGCCGGGCCCGCCCGAGCCCGGTACGACGGGCCCGGTACGACCAGTGATCGTGACGGCTGGGACGTCTGCAGATGCTGCTGCTGGCGGCGGTGCGCGAGCGGCTGGGGCCGGACTCGGTCCGTACCGGGCTGCTCTTCCGGAGGTTCGAGCAGACCCCGGGCGGCGTACGCGCCCGCTTCCTGGACCGGTCGAGCGGCCTGCCCGTGGTCGAGGACGCGGACGTGCTGGTCGGCGCCGACGGCATCGACTCCGCGGTCCGCGCCCGGCTCTTCCCGCACGAAGGCCCCCCGAAGGGGAACGGCGTCCACATGTGGCGCGGGGTCGCACCCCACCCGCACGTCCTCGACGGCCGGCCGATCGTGCCCGGCCGGGCGACGCTCCGATGCCGGCAGGCCGGCACAGCTGGTTCGAACTGGCCGACCCCGCGCCCAGGTGGACCTGTGAGGCCTGGCTCGTGAACGCACAGCCATCCCGCCCGACGACTAGGCCGTGTCGTCAAAGGAGCGTCGGTAAGGCCCGCGGCCTCCGATGCCATGCATCGCGAGGCGGAGGAGCGCACGAGTGCTGGACGCACTCGGGTGCTTCGGCAACGTTGGGCACCTCCCAGCGGTAGTTGGGGGACGAGGTGCGGTGCAGGGGTCGCGAGCCAGCCGAAACGTTGTACGTCCCCCTCTCTCTTTACTCTCAAGACATGAACGTGTTTGACGGCGGTGACGGCCGGTACCTGGAAATGACCAACAGCGGCACGGCGGTGTTCGTGGACGTGCTGATGCTCGCCGTGTCCGCGCTGGCCCACAAGCCGTGGGACTTCCGCTTCGCCGCTCTGCTGACGCTCCAGGACCAGAACGTGATGGGGCGTGGGGTGGTCGGCTTCGGCCTGGCTGAGCTCGACTGGGGGGACACGCCGCAGGAGCGAGCGACGGCCAAGGACTTCCTGCTGCGCGTCCTCGATCTGGCGCTGTCCCGTCACCGGTGGGAGGAACTGACGTACGAGCCGCCACGGGCCGAGGGGTACCTGCGCACGTACCGAGCAATGGTGGAGGAGTTCGACCCTGCGACCGCGAGGGCCGGCACGGGCGTCCTGCCCGGGCCGCAGGAGGCCGCGATGGCCTCCTGCGTACGCCACCGGGTGCTGGACGCGCTGCCGTTCTGGCAGGCGTGCGTGTTCTGCACGGCCGGGGTCTGAGGGTCTACGTCCCGCGGTCTGCCGTCAAAGTGATCTTGGATCGCGGATCATGGAGTGGTGATACGCCGCCACGAACTGTCCGATGCCGAGTGGGAACTCATCCAGCCGTTGCTGCCCCGGCCCGTGCTGGGGCGGCCCCGGCGGGACGACCGGATGGTCCTCAACGGGATCGTGTGGAAGTTCCGCACAGGGGTCGCCTGGCGGGACGTGCCTGAGTGATACGGCTCCTGGGCCAGCCTCCACACCCGCTTCCGCCGCTGGGCAGTGAACGGCACGTTCGAACGGACGCTCCAAGCCGCCCAAGCCGCCCAGGCCAACGCGGACGCGGCGGGCGACATCGAATGGGTGCTGTCGGTCGACTCCAGCATCGTTCGAGCCCACCAGCATGCGGCCGGGGCTCGAAAAGGTGCCTCTATGGTTTTCGTCAAGCCGTAGTCGGTGTGGGTGGTTGGTAGAAGGTGCCGTCGCGGAGCATGGCGAAGAGGACATCGATGC
>NZ_JBVIAH010000045.1:0-15401 GCF_055574035.1 Streptomyces sp. NPDC030021 | reverse complement strand
GCTGGTCGGTCCAGCCTGCCCGGCAGCCATCGGACGAGCACGCCTGACCAGCGAGGGCTTGTCGCGACAGTAGCTCCTGGCCCCGAGGCGAGCCGGAAGAATCACGATCTTCCCCTCCGCCCGACACCCATCTGGCCTCTGTTGACCGCTTCGAAGGGCACGGTTGGCGCACGTCTTTCGCGGTACTGCCTGGGAAGCGGCCTGATCCGCTCCTTAACGCCTGTGATTGGCCGTCGGTATGGACGTACCTCTGCGGCAGGTAGCGACCGGCTCGGTGCTCGACCTGTCCGCAAGTACGGAGCATTGCGAGGTCCTCCGCAACGGGCGGGCGTCAGCCTGCGTGCAGGCTCGACCGTTCGTCCTCCGGTGCAAAAGCGTTCCAAGAAGGCCGATGCCACGCTGTCCCCGTCCGAGCTGGACGAGATTGCCAAGGCCGCGCGTTCTTGCCCCGGGTGCCGCAGCTGTCACCGCCTACCCGATGCTCCTGTAGATCCACGTGCCGAGGAACAGGCCCGGCCGTGGGCCGGCATGCAGGTGACGTCATGCTGTTTCAGTATGGAAGTCGGGTCGGGCGTGTCGCTGTCCACGGAGGTGAGTGCGATGACGCTTCCCACGCGGCTCCGGACCGGTGGCCCGGTGGAGCCGGACGCGTTCTTCGGCCGCACGCACCCGTTACTGGGTGTGCCGTGGGCGCGGCACGCGCCGCTCCGGCCGATGCGGGTACCAGACCTGCTCCCAGCGGGCACGGCCAGGCCCCACGCGCTCAACGGCCGGCACCGTGGTCAGGAGCCGAAGCTGTCCCTGGCAGCGGCCGAGATCGGGATCTACCGCAGCGCGCGGGAACAGGCCCCAATCTCCTCAGGCTGCAGTGAGCGGGGCCTTGCCCAGCGGGCGGTGCGCCGGGCAAGGGTCGGCGCGACCACCCGGGTCCCGCGATGAGGACGGCCGCAACGCCGGACCCCACCACAGCCAGGACTACCGACGGTGCAGGAGGATCGGAGAGTGCGGCCAAGCCGTCGATCCTCACCTTGACGATGAATCCCGCGGTCGATCTCTGCTGGGAGGTCGGACACCTGGAGGGCATCGGCAAGAACCGCGCCCGGGTCAGGTCGGTGGCCGCCGGGGGCGGAGGGATCAACGTCGCCCGTCATGTCGTGCGGCTCGGAGGACGAGCCACCGCTGTCCACACCGCCGGAGGCGAGGTCGGCCTGCGCCTGAACCGGCTGCTGGACGAAGAGGGCGTCGACCACGTCGCCGTCGACATCGACGACGACACCCGCGAAGCACTCGTGCTGTTCGAGGCCGAATCGCGCCGCGGCTACCACATCGTGCCACCCGGCCCGCACCTGCACGACCACGAGGGGCGGCGGTGCCTGGATGCGCTGGAGCGGGCCGTTGGCGGTTGCCCGTACGTCGTGGCCAGTGGCAGCCTGCCCGGCGGCTTGCCCGACGACTTCTACGCGGCCGTCTCCCGCCGCATCAGGGAAGCCGGATCCCGACTGGTCCTGGACACCTCCGGTCCGGCGCTTCGCGGAGCACTCGCGGAGGGCGTGTTCCTGCTCAGGTGCAACCGCACGGAGGCCGAAAGCCTGACCGGCCGGCCGGTCCGCGGCTTCGACGACGCCCGGGCCCTCAACGAGCACCTGCTCACCACGGGGGCCGCCGAGATCGCCGTCACCACCCTCGGAGAGCTGGGCGCACTGTGCTCGACCGGCCACGGCCACACCGAGCTCTACGCGCCGCCGCTGCCCGGCGAGCCCCTGAGCGACGCCGGGGCAGGAGACAGCATGGTCGCCGCCCTCATCACACAGCTGGCCGCCGGAGAGGATCCCGTCAGCGCCTCCGCGCTGGGGGTGGCCGCAGCCGCCGCAGCGATGCTCACCCCCAGCACCGAGCCCTTCGACCTGGACATGGCCCGATCCCTCCACTCCCAGGTGAGGACCAGGTTCCAGACCGATGCTCGACGCCGGGGCGTTTGACCTCGCCCACCCCCGTCACCGCGTCGGGCGGGACGCTGCCGGTGATGCTGAGCCACGCCAGTGCCGACCTCGTGATGCGAGCGGGCCTGCGGTTGGGAAGACTGGAAGCATGGCGACCAAGGCAGTGCTTGAGGGCGGCCCGGACGATCTGCCCGAGCGGATCGTTCCGATCTCCGACCCCGGACAAGACCTGAAGATTCCGCACCGCGGCGGGTACGAGCATTTCAAGATCACGTCGCGGCACCAGGACAGCCCTGAGGGACAACTGGCGGTCTACGAATGGTGGGAACGGACAGAGATCGCCGAATGAAACGGACGGTCAAGGACGCTCGGCCTGCACCTCACCACGGCGGCCGAGATGCGCGGGCCGACACCGCATGGTGTGCGGGATCGCCAGCCTCGATCCAGTCCACCCGCTCCCCAACGACTTCCGTCCTCCTGGTACTTCGCGACCGGCTTCCAGCCACTGCCGCTCAAGGCAGCACGGGAATCGTCTGCCCCCTCCATTGCCCTCTTGGTAGCCCGACCCTCAAGGGGGGCCGGCCTTCGGAGCCAACATGACTCGGGCGATGGGACGAGCAGAGGAAGCCTGTGATCGGCGTCAGTGGCATCGATGCTTTCCTGGAGGTGGGCAAGGGCGAACACCAGCGCACGGACACGAAGACGGGCACGGCACGACGAAACGCGGCGCTGAATGGCGCGAAGGGGGCACGGGGCTACCCTGCGGGACCTCCCCCGACGGGCTCCCCGGACCCGCCATTCCAGGCGGGTACCTCCGTCCGTCGGCGTGACGGACATTGCCCCGCCCAGCTGTTCGGCACGCTCGGCGAGGTTGCGCAGGCCGCTGCGGCGGCCCGTTTCCGGAATGCCGACATCGCCATCACTCACTGTGATGGCGATCGCGCCTTCGGCAGTACGATCGAGACGTCCGCCCGCCGTGCCCGAGCGTGCCGGGCCCCATTGCTGAGAGCCTCACCCATGACCGCTACAACCTGGTCGGCCACCTGCGGCGACACGTCCGTGTCGATAAGCCCCTCGATGCGCAGCGCGGGAGCGAAGCCGAGCAGGGAAGCCGCCTGATCGACGCCTGCACCGAACGCAGCCGAAGCTGCGGGGCCACGCCGGGGAATCTCAGCCCTCCCTTCGCCGTGGCCAGCCCGAGCTACCGTCAGACCACTTGCCGATCCGCCGCAGGCTCCAAGGTTCAGGAGCAGTCACAGCCCGGCTTGCAGCCGCCGCCGTCAGCGACCTCAACGGGGTCCGGCGCGACACCGTGCGCGGTGGGCGCGCAGCAGCCCTTGCCCTGCCAGGCGTCGCGGCCTTCCTTGAGGGCGATGGCAGCGATGACGAGGGCGGCGATGGGGTCGGCCCAGGTCCAGCCGAGGGTGGCGTTGAGGAGGAGGCCTGCGAGGAGGACGGCCGACAGGTACGTGCACAGGAGGGTCTGCTTGGAGTCGGCGACCGCACTGGCAGAGCCGAGTTCGCGGCCCGCGCGGCGCTGGGCGGCGGACAGGAAGGGCATGACCGCGAGGGAGAGGGCGGCGATGACGATGCCGGGGACCGATTCGTCGGCTTCGGCGGTGCCGGTCAGAGCGCGGACCGCGTCGACGGCGACATAGGCGGCGAGGGCGAAGAAGGAAAGCGCGATGATCCGCAGGGTGGTCTTCTCCCGTGCCTGGCGTGCGGTGTGGTCGGCGGCTGAGAACTGCCAGGCGACAGCGGCCGCGGAGGAGACCTCGATGACGGAGTCGAGGCCGAAGCCGATCAGCGCGGTGGAGGAGGCGATCGTCCCGGCGGTGATCGCGACGATCGCCTCGATGACGTTGTAAGTGATCGTCGCGGCGACCAGGAAGCGTATGCGGCGCGCGAGAGCTGCCACGCAGTAGCGGGCGACCGAGGGCCGCAGGAGGCGGCGCAACGGGGAACGTGAGCCGGTGCCGACGACCAAGAGCTCCTCCACTCTACGGGCGGTGTCGACCAAGGCGGCGCCGGGGGTGCCCCGCACGGTGAGGCCCGTGAGGGTGACTCCAGGCTTCGCCGCAGGGAACGCCGTGTCGAGTACCTCGCGAAGTCTTTCGACGGCAGCGGTACGGCATTCCGCCAGGGCGGAGGGGCTGAGGCCGTTCCGGCTGCCGAGTTCACCGCCCGGTGATTGCCACGCCAGGACGACCCTCAGCTCCGCATCACGTACGCGGGCCTCGGCGGCCGCCCTGTGCAGGGCGGCCAGACTCCCCAAGGTGCCGGTCACGTCGACCACGACTCTTCGCACGACCTGTTCCCTCTCCTCGCCGTCCGGTCACCGGTCCCATGGAAAGGCCACGAGGCACGGCGCAGCCATGTCCTTGACGGACTTCTGGCGGAGAGGGTCCACAACCCTGACGCCCTGCTGATGGACTCCAGGACCTGCCGTCAGTGATGCGTATGGAGTGGGCCGGTGGCCGTATGGGTCCCGTTACGGGGTGGCCGCTGGGGCGCGGAGGCGGGGATAGCTTCGGTTGCACGTCCCGGACCGCCTCCCCGCGCCGGGGCGTGACCTGTCACTCGTGGTTCCCCGAGGAGGGCCCCATGTGCTTGTTCCAGTACGACGAATCCGACTCCGAGCCTGAGGAACAGCGCCCGGCCGGGCCTCTGTACGTGCCCGCCCGGCCGGGAGGAGCGCACGTCGTCGTGCGGCTGTTCCGCACCCCGCTGGGAACCCGTACCGCCGTTGGTTTCACCAGCCCGGAGCGGCTGGCCGCCACGCTCGGTACGGCCCAGCCCTGGATCCGGCTCTCCGAGGCCGCGCTCCGTGCGATGGCCCGGCCGCTCGGCGCGTCCCTGCTGACCGTGGACCCGGCTCTCACCGCGCCCCCGGTCACCGCGGCGGGCGCCGGACCCGCCGGAGCCCCGCTCACGCGGGTATCCGAGACCACGGCCCGTGCGGCCTGAAGGGGAGCGGAACATGACCATCGCCGTTCTCCCGGACATGCCCGCCGATGCCGGTGAGCTGTCCGTATGGCCCGCGTCCACGAGGCCGCTCCCGCACGGCGGCCTGGCCGTCGGCGGAGTCTCCCTCACCGAGATTGCCGAGCGATTCGACACCCCCGTCTACGTACTGGACGAGGGCGAGGTCCGCGGGCGCTGCCGGACGTATCGCGACGCCTTTCCCGACGCGGACGTGCTGTACGCCGCCAAGGCGTTCCTCTCGCGCGCCATGGTCCGCTGGGTCCAGGCGGAGGGGCTGGGCCTGGACGTGTGCTCGGCCGGAGAGTTGGAGCTCGCCGTCACCACCGGATTCCCGCCCGAGCGCATCGTGCTGCACGGAAACGCCAAGTCCCCTCACGACCTGGAGGCCGCCCTGCGCCTCGGTGTGGGACGGATCGTCATCGACAGCCCGTCCGAGATCGCCAGGATCGCCGCCGCCGTCGGCCCGGGTGGCCGCCAGAAGGTCATGGTGCGGGTGGTCCCGGGCGTCTCGGCCGGCGGCCACGACAAGATCCGTACGGGCACGGAGGACCAGAAGTTCGGCTTGTCCCTCACCGACGGCGGCGCACAGCACGCCGTCACCCGGATCCTGGGCCAGCCGCGGCTCGAACTGACCGGCTTGCACTGCCACATCGGATCACAGATATCCGAGGTGAAGCCCTACCTGGTCGCCCTGCGCCGCGTGATCGGGCTCATGGCCCGCATCCATGACACCCACGGCGTGGTCCTGCCCGAGCTCGACATGGGCGGCGGCCACGGCATCGCCCACCGGCCAGGCGAACCCGCCCTCGACCTCACCGCGCTCGCCCGGCGGATGCGTACCGAACTCGTCGACGGCTGCGCCGCCGCGGGACTCCCCGTGCCCCGGCTCGCCGTCGAACCCGGGCGGGCCGTCGTGGGCCCCGCGGGAGTCGCGCTCTACCGGGTGCTCGCCGTCAAGCACACCGGCGAGGAGGTGTTCGTCGCCGTGGACGGCGGTATGAGCGACAACCCGCGGCCGGCGCTGTACGGGGTGCGGTACGCGCCCCGGCTCGTCGGCCGCCACTCGACGGCCGGTCCCCGTACGGCCACGGTCGTCGGCCGGCACTGCGGGGCGGGCGACGTCCTCGCCTCCGACGTCCCGCTGCCGGGCGACATCCACCCCGGCGACCTGCTCGCGGTACCGGTGGCCGGCGCCTACCAGCTGTCCATGGCCTCCGGCTACAACCTGGTCGGCCGCCCCGCCGTCGTAGCGGTCCACGAGGGCACGGCCCGGCTCCTCGTCCGGCGCGAAACCCTGGAGGACCACCGCCGCCGGGACATCGGCGTCTAAGGCCACTCCAAGGCACGTTCGCCGCCGCCTGGGCTTCTCCATATCGTCACGGTGAGATGCAGGATCGCGGCAGGTGCGGCGGCCGGGCGGTTCGTCAGTCCTGATGACCGCCCGGTGCCCGCAGCAGCCGCTCCAGCTCCGTTCCGGCCTCTTCGTATCCGGCGTCGGAGATCCGTTGCAGCTCGCGCAGGTCTCCGGCTGCGGCCGCGCGTCGCGTGAGCAGCATTCCGGCGTGCCGGGATCCCTCGTCCAACAGGTCGCTCAGCTCCTCGACGTCGCCGGCCGCGTCCGCGAGATCGGCCAGCCGGTCCAGCGCGGTCTCGTTGCCCTCGTCGGCCAGGTCGCGAAGGGTCTCCCGATCGGGGTTCGTGTTCTCCATGACGCCATGCTGCAACCCTGCCCCTGGGGCAGGGTCAAGTGGGACGATGACGAGGTGATCACCATCGGACAGCTGGCCGGCTACATCGGAGTATCGATCAAGACCGTCCGCGTCTACCACGACAAGGGGTTGCTCCCCGAGCCCGACCGCGACGCGTCCGGCTACCGGCGGTACGGTGCGAACGACGCTGTCGACCTGATCAAGATCCGGACACTGGCAGAAGCCGGTGTCCCCCTCGCTCGAATCCGGTATCTGAGAGCGACGGGCGAGGAGGAATTCCGTCAGGCGCTGGGCGAGATCGACGACGAACTCGACGCCCGCATCCGCAGCCTGCAGGACACTCAGGGGCGCCTGCGCCGGCTCGCCGCCGGGCGTCTGGTGCCACTGCCCGGCGAGGTCTTCGCCCATCTGGAGGATCTGGCCCGATGGGGATTCACGCCTCGGTGGGTGGACCTGCAACGCGACTTGTGGATCCTCGTGTTCGCCACCCACCCGGACCGTGCGACCACCCTGTTTCACGAGCAGGCCGAGATCTTGGCCGACCCGACACTACGGCGGCTCTTCCTCGGCTACGACCACGCACACGACCTCGACGCCGGCGACCCGCGGCTCGAGGACCTCGCCCGCAGGATCGCCGAGGCGAATCGGGAGCGCTACGGGCCCGACGAACGGCCCGGGCTGGATACGGGCTCCGAGATCCCCGCCCTCATCCAGAGCAGAGTCAACGCTTCGTCCCCGGCATGGGAACGGCTCGACTCCCTCATTCGCGCCCGACTGGACGCATGACGTGAGCGCCCCCCGGAGCGGCCTGCGAGGTGTGTCTCTCCTCGGACCCGTCGCGATTCCCGACGCGCACGTGAGCCCCTGCCAGGTCGAGCGCGGCCAGGACCCTGCTCACTGTCCAGCCGGCGCCGCGGACGCGATCCGCGCGGGCCGGCAACCACAGCTCGGCCGCGGCGGCCGTACGCGATCTCTCCCGTCACCGGCCGGTGGTCACACGTCCCAGGTGACCGGGAGGCTCTTGACCCCATAGATGTCCGCGGTCTCCGGGCGCAGGGCGACGTCTTCGGCCGGTACGGCCAGGCGCAGCGTGGGAAAGCGCTTGAGCAACGCGGAGAACGCGACCCGCATCTCGATGCGGGCCAGCTGCGCACCCAGGCACAGGTGGATGCCGTGGCCGAAGGCCAGGTGCCCGCCGGAGTCCCTCCCGAGGTCGAGCGTGTGGGGATCCGTGTACCGCTCGGGGTCGCGGTTGGCGGTGTTGTACGACAGGACGACCGTCGTGCCGGCCTCGATGGTCCGGCCGCCCACCTCGACGTCCTCCAGCGCCGTCCGCATGAACGACTTGGCGACGCTCAGGTACCGCAGCAGCTCCTCGACGGCCTGGTCGATGAGCGCGGGATCGGCGCGCAGCGCTGCCAGTTGCTCCGGGTTCTGCAGCAGCGCGAAGGTCCCGAGGGACAGCATGTTGGCGGTGGTGTCGAAGCCGGCCGCCAGCAGGATCAGGCTGATCCCCTGCAGCTCCTCATCGGTCAGGTCGCTGTCGGTGAGTTCGCTGAGCACGTCATCGGTGGGGTTCGCACGCTTGGCGGCCACCAGTTCCGCGAGGTAGGTCTGGGTCGCGGTGTAGGCCGCCAGCAGCTCCTCGTCGCCCGTCTCCCCGTTCATGAACTTGTCGATCTGTTCCTGGAAGGAGGCCCGGTCCTCGTACGGCACCCCCAGCAGCTCACAGATGATGATGGTGGGGATGGGCTTGGCGAACGCGGTCACCAGGTCCGCCGACTGCCCCGCCTTCTCCATGGCGTCCAGGCAGTCCGTGGTGATCTGCTCGATGCGCTCGGTGAGCAGTCGCATCCGCCGTGCGGTGAACTTGCCGACCAGCGGCTTCCGGTAGCGGCTGTGCTGGGGGTCGTCCATGAGGAGGAACTCGCCGGGAGGCGCCGGAGGGATCTCGAAGTCGACCACGTTCAGGAGGTCCTTGCGCGAGCTGAACCGCGGGTCGGCCAGGACCGACCTGACCAGGTCGTATCCGGTGATCATCCAGCCGGGTTTCCCGCCGGGGTGGGTGTAGCGGCTGATGGGGCCGTGCCGGCGGGCGTCGATCAGCTCTGCCGGAGGGTCGAAAGGACAGCCGGACTGACGCTCCGTCGGCAGCGTCGTAACCGTGTGGACCGATTCATCCATGACCATTCCTCACCTCGCGATAGTGCGTGTTTGATACAACTCGAAAGCTACGTTGCATTCAGGATTGCTGCAATCCACTGGAACACATAAGTGCAGGTGAACAGTGCCAAATTGATGCAATGACGCTGAGCTCGAATGCAATGGCGCGTTGCACTGACTGGCGGCGAAGGCAATACTGGCGGCATGCCTGGAGGACGGTTGACCCAGCAGGAACGCCAGCGCATCGCGGCCGGACTCACCGGCAAGCTCTCCTACGCCGAGATTGCCAGGCGGCTCGACCGGCCGACCTCGACGATCAGCCGGGAAATCGCACGCAACGGCGGCCCCGGCGGCTACCGGCCCCAGCAGGCGCAGCTGGCGACGGTCCAGCGGGCGCAGCGCGGCACACCGGCACCCCCGCGAGCGGCCGGAGCGCCGGGCGGTGCATTGGAAGAGGAGATCATCGAGCTGGCGGTCAGGTCGGGACTGCCGAGGATGACGGCGCGCGTGCACGTCGACCTGTTGCTGTCCGAGGACGGCAGGCGCACAGCAGCCGAGCTGACCCGCAGACTGAAGGTCAGCCCAGCCTCCGTCTCCGTAGCCGTGAACTTTCTGGTCGAGCATGGGTATGTCCGGCGCGAGCGCGATCCGCAGCGGCGTCGCGACATCTACGTGGTCGACGACGACGCCTGGTACCACTCGATCGTGATCAGCTCGCGGCAGACGCTCGAGGCAGCGCAGGCCTCGACGGCCGCGGCGCAGACGTACGGGCCCGAGAGCCCTGTGGGGCAGCGGCTGGCCAAGGTGGGCGCGTTCCTGGAACAGGTCAGCCTGGACATGCTGGAGTCGGCCGACCGATGCCGCCGCCTCCTGGCGTGACGGGTCTCAGCGGAACCGTCTGGGCCGCCGGCGGACCAGTTCCTGCCGAACGTCACCGACCCATGCCGTCTGGCCGTCCGGCACCGCAGCGGCACGGCGGGTACGTCTGGTTCCCCGCTGACGTCGACAACATGACCCCTGAAAAGCTTGTCGGCCCTCCCGCGCGGTTGGCGCGGTCCACGAGGGCACGGCCCGGATCCTTGTACGGCGCGAAACGCCGGAGGGCTCCCGCAACCGGGACATCGGCGGCTAGGGCCGGTAGACGAGCTCGATCACCATCGCTGCGATGATCGCCCAGACCCCGATGCCGAGCAGCCACAGGGCATCGAGGATCGCGCCGGTGGCGATCACGGTCAGACCTGCCGCCCCGAGGACGAGTACGGTCCGGCGGACGGCGCGATCGGGGCGCCAGGAGATGGTCACGACAGCGAGCATCCCTCCGGATCCACGTGGGGGCGAGGATCCGGAGGGTTTCCTGTCGGCATCTTGGCGGTGATGTCAGCCCGCGTGGACGTGCGGGCGCCGGGCGCGGTCCGGTTCGGCCTCTCGGATGACCTCGCGGGTGACGGGGGCGACCTCGCCCTGGCCGAAGAGGAAGAAGCGGAGGAAGTTGGCGAACGGGTTGCCCTCGGTCCACTCGAAGTAGATGTGGGGCCGCTGGCCGGTCTCGTCGCGTACGTGGAGGAGGAGGGCGGCCAGGGCGTTGGGGATGCTGGAGCTCTCCAGGGTCAGGACGCGGTAGCGGTCGTGCAGCACCTCGCCGCGTACGCGCATGCCGGATTCGAACTCGGACGCGTCCAGGACGGTGACCTCGACGAACATCACGTCGTCCCCGGCCGGGATGTCGTTGTCCGCGCGGATCTGTTCCTTCTTCTGCCGGTACTCCTCGCGGTCCCGGTTGTCGGGCTCGTTGGCGATGAACCGGATCGTGCGGTTGGCGGTGTCGCGGATGAACCGCTGGGCCATGTCGTCGAACTCCACGTGCGTGACGCGCAGCTCGAAGACGCGGGCGAGACGGGAGAGAAGGGAGAGCGCCATGATGCCGGCGATGAAGCAGGCGCCGATCTTCACGCCGTCGGGGCGTTCGACGATGTTGACCGCGGTCGTGTAGATGAAGACGGCGGAGATGACGCCGAAGCCGATGGTCCAGCCGCGCTCCCCCGCCCGGCGGGCGGCGATGGTCACGGCGACGGCCGCCGAGGTGATCAGAACCAGGACACCGGTGGCGTACGCGCCGCCCTGCGCGTCGACGTCGGCGTCGAAGATCCACGTGACCAGGAACGCGACCAGGGTGAACACGATGACCATCGGCCGCAGGGCCCGGGCCCATTGCGGGGCCATCCCGTACCGGGGCAGGTAGCGCGGCATCAGGTTCAGCAGGCCCGCCATCGCGGAGGACCCGGCGAACCACAGGATCAGGATCGTGGAGATGTCGTAGACCGTGCCGAAGGCCGATCCCAGGTACTCGTGCGCCAGGTAGGCCAGGGCCCGTCCGTTGGCCTCACCGCCTGGCTGGAATTGGGCTGGTGGGATCAGCAGCGTCGTGATGAAGCTGCTGGTGATCAGGAAGACGCTCATGATGATGGCCGCGGTCGTCAGCAGCTTCTTGGCACCGCGGATCCGGCCGGCGGGCTTCTCCTCGGTGTCCTCCGGGTCGCCCTTCACGTGGGGCATGACCGCCACACCGGTCTCGAAGCCGGAGAGGCCGAGCGCGAGCTTCGGGAACACGATGAGGGCGATGGCGACCATCATGAGCGGGTTGCCGTGCTCGGCGGTCAGCGCCTCGGTCCAGTCGGTGACGACATGCGGTTCGGCGGCCACCTCCCACAAGCCGCGCGCCACCACGACGACGTTCAGGCTGAGGTACGTGGCCACCAGCACCACGGCGACGCCGATGGCCTCGCTGAACCCCTTGAGGAACACAGCCCCGAGGAGCGCGATCATGATCAGGGTGATCAGCACCTCGTGACCGTGCAGAGTGCTCGTGAGGTGCGGGTTCTCCACCAGGTGGGCGGTCGCGTCCGCCGCCGAGAGGGTGATGGTGATGAGGAAGTCGGTCGCCGCGAACCCCAGCAGGGTCAGGACGAACAGCTTCCCCTTCCAGAACGTCAGCAGCCGCTCCAGCATGGCGATCGAGCCCTCGCCGTGGGGACTCTCCTCGGCCACCCGCCGGTAGACGGGCAGCGCGCCGAACAGGGTGAGGAGGACCAGCACGATGGTCGCGAGCGGCGACAGCAAGCCGGCCGCGAGCGCCGCGATGCCGGGCTGGTAGCCGAGGGTCGAGAAGTAGTCCAGACCCGTCAGGCACATCACCCGCCACCAGGGGCGGCCGTGGGGCTGGGCCGCCGCCTCCTTGGCGGCGGGCGAACTGTTCTCGGCGGTCAAGCCTTCCAGCATCCACGCGCGCAGGCGCGAGGAGCGGGCCGGGGTGGCCATCGTGGGGAGCTCCTGTCGTACGGCAAAGAATCAGCCATCGACACCGACGGCGGAGCAAGCGTACGCAGATTGATCTCATATGCCCGCGGCTGAGGCAATCCTGACGCGTCCTTAACGCGGACAGCGCCACCTGTGGAGTAGAGAACGTCCGGCGGTCAAAGACGAGGAGCGGGGGCGGCCCGGACGGAGGCCGCCCCCGCGGGGAAACCGGCGGAGTGCGGATCAACGCCGGCCGGCCTGGAGCGGCCGTGGTCAGGGGGTGGGAAGAGCCCTGCGAGAAGCGGAGGCTGCGATGGCTCATGGGACAGGAGCCTCGCGTTCCCCTGATGAGCTGTTTTCCCGAGGTCAGCCGAGGCCGGGGATGGTGGACACCAGCAGGTCGATGAGCTTGATCCCGACGAAGGGCAGGATCAGGCCACCGAGACCGTAGACGCCGAGGTTGCGGCGCAGCAGGTCGTGCGCGGAGGCGGGCCGGTAGCGGACACCGCGCAGGGCGAGCGGGATGAGGGCGACGATGATCAGCGCGTTGAAGATGATCGCCGAGGTGATCGCCGAGGTGGGGCTGCTCAGGCCCATGATGTTGAGGGCTTCGAGGCCCGGGTAGGCCGCCGCGAACATGGCCGGGATGATCGCGAAGTACTTCGCCACGTCGTTCGTGATGGAGAAGGTTGTGAGCGCGCCCCGGGTGATGAGGAGCTGCTTGCCGATTTCGACGATCTCGATGAGCTTGGTGGGGTTGGAGTCCAGGTCCACCATGTTCCCGGCCTCCTTGGCGGCCGAGGTACCCGTGTTCATCGCCACGCCCACATCGGCCTGCGCGAGCGCCGGGGCGTCGTTCGTACCGTCGCCGGTCATCGCGACCAGCTTGCCGCCCGCCTGCTCCCGCTTGATCAGCGCGAGCTTGTCCTCGGGCGTCGCCTGGGCGAGGTACTCGTCCACCCCCGCCTCCGCGGCGATAGCGCGGGCCGTCAGCTCGTTGTCGCCGGTGACCATGACCGTACGGATCCCCATGGCGCGCAGCTCCGCGAAGCGCTCCCGGATGCCTTCCTTGACGACGTCCTTGAGGTGGATGATGCCGAGGACCCGCGGCCCGTCCCAGTCGTGGACCGCGACCAGCAGAGGGGTCCCGCCGGACTGCGAGACCTGGGCGGACCATGTGGCGGCCTCCGCCTGTACGGTCCCACCGCGCATCGCCACCCAGTCCATGACCTCCGTCACCGCGCCCTTGCGGATGGCGCATCCCGCACCGTTGTCCCAGCTCAGGTTGACGCCGCTCATCCGGGTGCGCGCGCTGAACTCGGTGAAGCGGGGGTTGCTGAGGTCCTCGGCGGCGGCCGGCTGGAGCCCGTACCGCTGGGCCAGGGCCACGACGGACCGGCCTTCGGGGGTCTCGTCGGCGAGAGAGGACAGCTGGGCGGCGTCTGCGAGCTTGGTGTGGTCGATGCCGGGGAGCGGGATGAAGGCGGCGGCCTCCCGGTTGCCGTGCGTGATGGTGCCCGTCTTGTCGAGGAGCAGGGTGTTGATGTCACCGGCGGCCTCGACTGCGCGGCCGCTCAGCGCGATGACGTTGCGCTGCACGAGGCGGTCCATGCCGGCGATGCCGATCGCGGAGAGCAGGGCGCCGATCGTGGTGGGGATCAGGGTGACAAGGAGGGCGACCAGCACCGTCGTGGACTGGGCTGCGCCCGCGTACGCGGCCATCGGCTGGATGCTGACCACGATCAGGATGAAGATGACGGTCAGGGCGGCCAGCAGGATGTTCAGCGCGATCTCGTTCGGGGTCTTCTGCCGGGACGCACCCTCGACCAGCGCGATCATCCGGTCGATGAAGCTGTTCCCGGAACGCGAGGTGACCCGTACGACGATCGAGTCCGACAGCACGGTCGTACCGCCCGTGACACCGGACCGGTCGCCGCCCGACTCCCGGAGCACCGGGGCCGATTCACCGGTCACGGCCGACTCGTCCACCATTGCCGCGCCGTCGACCACGTCCCCGTCGGCCGGTACCAGCTCGCCCGCTTCGACGAGCACGAAGTCGAAGGGATGGAGCTCGGCGGGCGTGACGACCTCGGTCTCGGCGCTGAGAAGGTTCGCCCCGTACGTCCAGTGCTTCAGCCGCAGCGCAACCGTGTCCGTACGCGCCTTGCGCAGCGACTCGGCCTGAGCGCGGCCGCGGCCTTCGGCGACGGCCTCGGCGAGGTTGGCGAAAAGGACGGTCAGCCAGAGCCAGACGCTGATCACCCAGGTGAAGACCGACGGGTGGATGAGCGCCGAGAGTGTGGTCAGCACCGATCCGACGGCGACGACGAACAGCACCGGCTTCTTGACCAGTTCGCGCGGGTGGAGCTTGGCGACGGCCTCCCGGGCCGAGGTGGCGAGGAGCTCGGGCTCCAGCACGTTCACCTGGCCGGAGCGTTTCCGGGACGGACGGTTGACCGGGGTCCGCGGAGGTGTGCCGAGACCCGTGGGAGCGTGCTGCGCGGCGGCGGGAGGCATGAAGCGACTTTCTGGTGAGTTCGGCTGGGCACCCCTGCCGGGCAAGTCGGCACGCAGCGGATGCGGTTGAGGGGTGTCGCCGCCGGGGACTGTCTCGCATGGACCCCCTCGGCCGTCATGTGAGTAGTCGAGGTCCCCGGCGGCGCAACAGGCAGGAAACTACTGCCCGTTCCGGCGGAAATCCCATGTGAGCCGGGGAATTGGCACCTTCTTGACGGCAGCGCACGAGGCGCGTCAAGCCACCGTCAACAGCCCGTCAACGCCCGTCGGCAGTGATGCGGAAGCGCAGTCGGCAGATGACGGCGTCGGTGTCGCGGCGCACCGCGTGGGCGACGACCGAACCGCGCTGGTTCTGCAGCATCCGCTGCCACAGCCGGGCGGGTTCCGTTTCCGGTATGAGGACGGTCACCTGGGTGTCCGGGTGTGCCTGCATCAACTCGCGCACGTACGCCGACACCGGCCGGCCGAGCGAACGGGTGCCCGAGCAGACCTCGACCAGCTCGATGCCGGGCTTCCACAACTCCCAATCCCGGCGCAGCGCTTCGGCTGTCTGCCGGTCCTCCGGGCCGGAGTGGGTGACGGTCACGGCGAGGACCTCGTCGCCGAGGGAGCGGGCCGCGGTCAGCGCCTGGCAGGTCAGGCGGGACAGACCGGAGACGGGAACGACGACGAGCGAATGGGCCCGGTGGGGCGGCTGAGGGATGCGGCCGAGCTCCAGGCGCTCGCCGATCCGAGCGTAGGCTCGGTGGACCTTCTCGAAGGCGAGGACGGTCAACGGCAGGGCGAGGACGAT
>NZ_JBVIAH010000044.1:0-22273 GCF_055574035.1 Streptomyces sp. NPDC030021 | reverse complement strand
GCCCACCAGCCGGTGCTGCCGAGCATGTCGGTGCCGCCGGCGAGGTGGCCCGCGCCGTCGCCGGTGTAGAGCTTGAGGTTGTTGCTGGCGTCGATGCCGGCGATGTCCTGCTTGCCGTCGTTGTTGAAGTCGCCTGCGGTGATGCCCTTGAAGCCCGCCCACCAGCCGGTGCTGCCGAGCATGTCGGTGCCGCCGGCGAGGTGGCCCGCGCCGTCGCCGGTGTAGAGCTTGAGGTTGTTGTCGGCGTCGATCCCGGCGATGTCCTGCTTGCCGTCGGCGTTGAAGTCGCCTGCGGCGATGGACTTGAAGTTGGCCCACAGGCCGTTGTCGCCGAGCATGTTGCTGCCGCCGGTGACGTGGCCGGCGTTGTCGCCGGTGTAGAGCTTGAGGTTGTTGTCGGCGTCGATCCCGGCGATGTCCTGCTTGCCGTCACCGTCGAAATCACCGGCCACCGTCCGAGCCGGGCGGTCCGTGTCGGCGGGGGCACCGTCGATGATCTTGTCGTAGCGGCGGGGGCTGAAGGTTCCGTGCCCGGACCAGTACGGGTAAGGGATCTCCCGGTGCACTGCTCCGACCCTGCCGGCCTGCTCGTAGGCGTCGTAGCGGGTGTGCTCCGCGTTGGTCCAACCGTTGAAGATGACCACGTGGCCGAGGGCGCCCGGGTCGGGGTTGAGCAGGATGTCACCGGGCTTGAGGGACTCCTTGGAGATGGAGGACGTGAATTCCAGCAGGGTGCCCGTCGTCTCGCCCCAGTTGTTGGCGGAGGACGAGGAAAGGTGCCAGGCCATGGAGACGAAACCCGAGCAGTCCGTGCGGTAGCGGCCGTTCGCGTCGGTGCGGTAGCTGGTCATGCTGTACGGCACTCCCGCGTCCACCCACGTCTTGGCCCGGGCTATGACCTCGGAGCGGCTGATCTGGCCGGCCACGTCGGACGCCGCCGCGCCCTGGGGCGGGGCCAGGAAGGGCGAGGCCTTCTTCTGGCCCGCGGAGGCCGCCGCGTTCAGCTGGGCCCGGGTGGCCGTCGTCGGGTTGGGGACGGTCGGGCTGAACGGGGTGATGGTGCCCTGGTCGGCCTGGACGGCCGTGGAACCCGGCGCGGGCGTCTCGGCGGCGGTCGCCGGAACGGTCGTGGTCAGCACGACCGAGGCCAGACCGGCCGCGAGCAGTGTGGTGATGGACGTGCGGCGCAGAGCGCGGGACATGCGTGTTCTCCAGTGGTGTGCGGGCAGGCCGAAGTAGCGGCGCGGTGCCGTAGCGGTGAAGTGGGGCGGACGGGCGACGGGCGTGGCGGAAAGATCACGCGGGCCGGAAGCTGGTCGGTGGAAGCCTCTGAGCGAGGCGCAAACGATGAAGTCGGTGGATCAGGTGAGGCGGAGGACGAATCCGTGCACGGCGGTCGGAGCGGCCACGCGGTCCAGCAGGGTGTGCATTTGCTGCCGTGCTGTCCCGTGACACCGAGCGCGGACGAAGAGCACGACGTCGAGACCACCGTCGGTGGCGGGCCTGGCCCGCAGGTGCTCCAGCCCGTCGGCGGGTCTGGCATGCGCCCAGACGAGGTCGTGGACGAGCGGGACGGCCGTCGCGGTGCAGAGAGCGTTCATGGAGGCCATGCAGGCGTGGACCACCTGCATGGGATCAGTCCCAGCCCATGACACGCATCTCGGTTGCGGAGTCAGCGGCCCGGACGGAGTCTACGGCGATGACCGGACGGTCAGCGGCCTGGACCGAGTCCCGGCCGATCGCAACGGAGCCGCTGTCGAGGGTGGCGGGGCCGAAGGCGGCACCACCGGACAGGAGGGCGGTTAAGGCGGCGACGGCGCCGTACCGGGCGCTACGGGACAAGGTGAACCCCCTGGGACTTGCACGAACGATGGCGGACGAGTGCTCAGCTGTTGCCGGACCGGCCTGTTGACCCTGGTCTGGGGTGGGGCTCCTGCCCCGCCGTCCCGGTGATCAATATCTTGCTAACCTGCGAAAGCCTGCGGAAGGGGATGAACATGTCACCAATGGGACTGGCAGCTTGGTGCCACCCATGGGCCCGTCCGCAAGGCGATGGAGATCAACTTCCCTGAGGGTCGGCCAACCCTCGGCGGAACATCACAGCTGGGGGGCTGAGAACGTTGCTGCAGGCGTTAGGGCTGACGGATCGGGCCGAAGCCGTTTATAGAGCACTGGTCGCCGAACAGGCTGGTGGAGTGGCCGAGTTAGGGGAGAGGCTCGGCATGGGGGAGTCCCAGGTACGGGCCGGACTCGACGAGCTCGTCGATCTGGGTCTGCTCACGGACTCGAGGGACACACCGGGGGCGCTCCGGGCCGTCAGCCCCGAAGCCGGTCTCGAACAGCTTCTCCTGCGCCAAGAGCAGGAGCTCGCAGACAAGCAGCGGGAACTCGCACTGAGCAAGGCGGCGGCGGCTCGTGCCGTCGCGGAGTTCGCGGGCCTGCGGCCGAACACCCGGACAGACGGTGCGGAGCGGCTCGTCGGCCTCGACTCCATACAGACCCGGCTGGAGACGCTCGCCCGGGGGCTCACCCGTGAATGCCTCGCGATCATGCCCGGTGGAGCCCAGTCCCAGGCCAGCCTGGACGCCTCCAGGCCGCTGGACGAGCAGGCACTGGCCCGGCGGGTCGGCATGCGGGTGGTGTACCAGGACAGCGCCAGGAACGACGCGGCGACGCTCGCCTACGCCCAGTGGACGCAGGGACTGGGCTGCCAGGTACGCACCAGCCCCGTCCTGCCGCCCCGCATGCTGATCTTCGACGGTGAGACCGCACTGGTCCCGATCGACCCGGCGCAATCCCGACTCGGTGCCCTGTGCACGACGTCCCCGGGGATCGTCGCCTCGCTCGTCGCCCTGTTCGAGCAGACCTGGGAGACCGCGGTACCGCTCGGAGCGGACCGTCGGCAGAGGTCGGAGGACGGCATCACCGCCGGGGAACGACGGCTGCTGAAGCTCCTGGCGGCGGGGATGACCGACGAGGCCGTCGGCAAACGCCTGGGGGTCTCCCTGCGCACCGTACGACGGCAGATGTCGGCGCTCATGGAGCGCCTCGACGCCACCAGCCGGTTCGAGGCCGGGCTCAAGGCGGCCCAGCGCGGTTGGCTCTGAGCAGCAAGGGACGAGTCCCGGGGTCCGGCATTGGCCGGGCCCCGGCTCCGCACCACAACGGGATGCCGTTGGCTAATTCGCCCCGTTGAGCTTGTGCTCGGCGGGGCGAAGTGCTGTCAGGTGGGAGGTGCGGGTGCGGGCTCGGGGCCTGTTGGTGCTCCAGGCGTCCATGCGTGCGAGGTTGATCGCGGTTGCGGTGAGTTGGTGCTGGAGCCGGGTCTTGGCGAGCCCGTGGTAGCGGCATTGGCGCAGGCCGGTGACTCGGACGGCGTGGGAGATGGTGCCCTCGATGCCGTTGCGGGCCGCGTAGCGTTCCCGCCACTCGGGGGTTCCCTCTGCGGCGCGGGCCTGCCGGATTGCTTCGTGTTCGGCGCGGGGCCGGAGCGTGATCTCTCGGTGGGGCCGGGTGGTTGAGTTGATGCACTGGGGCCGGGAGGGGCAGGCGCGGCAGTCCTTGGGGGAGAACTGGATCCGGATGACCGGGGTGCCGCGGTGCGAGAGCGCGTCACGCCACTGGCCGGTGGTCATGCCGTTCGGGCAGGTCACGGTCTTGTTGTCCCAGTCCACGGTGAACGCGTCCTGCCCGTAGGGTCCGGTGGCCTGGGCGGTGGTGTTGCCTGCGATGGGGCCGGTCAGGGTGACGCCGTGCCGGGTCTGGGCGGTGACGATGCGGGGACCGTCGAGGTAGCCCGCGTCGAGCAGGTGTTCGCCGGGCAGCAGGTCTTTGCCGGCGAGACTGTCGTGGACGGTGTCGGTGGCTTTGAACCCGTCCCATTTGATGTCGCGCTTCACGCTCGCGCGGGCCTCGGTGTCATAGGGGCTGACCAGGCGAAGCGCCCGGCGGGCACTCTTTTGGGTCCCGCCACCTCACCTCGCCCTCCGCGTCGACCGCATACTGCTGCACCCACGCGCGACGCAGGGTCTGGACGGCGGGCAGCTCGCGCAGCCAGCAGGGCGCGTGAGCGGCGTGCACGTCGGTGAGCAGGCGCATTCCGTCCCAGCCGGTCTGCTCTGCCAGCTCAGTGCGCCTGCCGCGACCCGAGGGCAGCCAG
Organism: Streptomyces sp. NPDC030021; assembly: GCF_055574035.1. Lineage (NCBI taxonomy): Bacteria > Bacillati > Actinomycetota > Actinomycetes > Kitasatosporales > Streptomycetaceae > Streptomyces > Streptomyces sp. NPDC030021. The sequence continues at coordinate 18,114 of NZ_JBVIAH010000044.1, read as the reverse complement.
TAGTCCTCCGGCCGGGTGGCATACCGGTCGAACCATGCCGGATCGGCATGGCCGGTCAGCCACTCAGGGGCGGCTGCCGCGACCGCGTTGAGCGCCGCCCGCAGTGTCTCGATGACGAACTCCAGCCGGTTCAGCGACCGGATCGCGGCCAGCACATGCGTGGAGTCCGTCCGCGCTCGCCCCGGCGGCTTCAGCACACCTGCCTGCCGGGCGGCGTCCAGGACCCGGTCGAAGACCATCTGCCCGGCCTCGGCCTCTACCAGCCGGGCACGGAACTCGCACAGCACAGAGTAGTCGAACCCCGGATCGGTCAGTTCCAGGCCCAGGGCGTACTTCCAATCAATCCGGGCCCGCACCGCCAAGGCCGCCTGCCGGTCGGGCAGGCCCTCGGCGAACTGGAGCACCGACGCGCCAGCCGGCCCGGCGACCACGCGGGCTTTCCCCGGGCCGGGAACAGGCCGGTGAACTGCTCATCGGTGAACAGCACCCCCAGCTCGTCCCGGAGCCGGATCGCCAGACTCCCCTTCGGGAACGCCGCCCGAGCCACCCGCACCGTCTCCGCCGGAACATCCCCCGGCTCCTCCGGCTGCAACGACATCGACACCCTCCCCAAACGACAACATCGGCCTCCAAGACCACAACCGGGTCTTGAAGGCCGACGTCACGCCCGGCCCCGCATTAGCCAACGGCATCCCCTTCCGGGCGGGGGGCCGTTGCCCTACAGTCACCTGACGCCTCGTCAGATTCTGAAGGGACCGCAGATGCGCCTCGGACTCGCACTCGGCTACTGGGGCCGCGGCCCCCACCCCGACCACCTCAACCTCGCCACCGAGGCCGAGAACCTCGGCTACCACTCGGTCTGGACCGCCGAAGCCTGGGGCTCGGACGCCTTCACCCCCCTGACCTGGATCGCCGCGCACACCTCCCGGATCCACCTCGGCACGGCCATCGCGCAGATGGCCGCCCGCACCCCGACCGCCACCGCCATGCACGCCCTGACCCTGGACCACCTCTCCGGCGGCCGGATGACGCTCGGCCTCGGCCTGTCCGGGCCACAGGTCGTCGAGGGCTGGTACGGGCGCCCGTTCCCCGCCTCACCGCTCACCGCCACCCGCGAGTACGTGGACGTCGTCCGGCAGGTGCTGCGCCGCGAAGGCCCGGTCGCCCTGGACGGCCGCTTCCACACCCACCCGTACCGCGGCGAGGACGGCACCGGCATCGGCAAACCGCTGAAGCCGATCACCCACCCGCTGCGGGCGGACCTGCCGATCCTCCTCGGCGCGGAAGGCCCGAAGAACATCGCCCAGACCACCCGGATCGCGGACGGCTGGCTCCCCCTGTACTGGTCCCCCACCCGCACCGACGTCTACCAGGCCTCCCTCACCGACCTCCCCGAGGGCTTCATGATCGCGCCGATGGCCCGCGCCAAGGTCTGCGACGACGTCGCCGAGGGACTACTCCCGGTCAAGGCGATGCTCGGCTTCTACATCGGCGGCATGGGCCACGCGGCCCGTAACTTCCACGCCGACCTGATGGCCCGCATGGGCTACGAGGAGGAGGCCCGCCGCATCCAGGAGCTGTTCCTCGCGGGCCGCAAGGAGGAAGCGGTCCTGGCCGTACCGGACGCTTTCGCCGACGAGATCTCCCTCATCGGCCCCAGGGAACGGATCGTCGAACGCCTCGACCTCTGGCGCAAGGGCCCCGTGACCGACCTCCTCCTGACGGCCCCGGACCCCCACACCCTGCGCGTCCTCGCGGAACTCAACAGCTGAGACGGGGACCTCAGGATTCGGCCTGCGGCACGCACTCCAGCAGTTCCCGCACGTCCAACGGCATGACGGCGATCTCGATGCTCCCGCCGCCGTCGTAGGCGCAGGTGACGATCCGCGAGCCGGGGTTGATGACGATCCCCTCCTTCACGGAGGGCACCCGGATCCCGGTGGCCCGCCCGCCGGGCAGCGCCACGGGCTCCCCCCGCTGCGGAACCCACCGGGCCACGCCTTCCTCGGCGTACACCCGCCCGGCCCGCCACCGGCCCTCCCCGGCCGGAATCCGGACCATGCAGGGGATCCCGGGCACGGGCCCGGCGGCCGTCCGCGCACGATGCTTGCGCCGCAGCAGCCACCCGGCCCCCACGGCGGCGAGGACGGCCACCACGATCTCGATCACCCACCCATTGTCCGGGTACGGCCCGGTGGCCGCGCCGTTGCCCTGGCCGGGCGGGTGCGGATCCCGTCCCGGGCGGTGCGGGTCCCGTCCCGGGTGTGGCCCGGTGGCCGCCGTTGCCCTGGCCGGGCGGTGCGGGTTCGTTGTCCGGGTGCGGCCCGGTGGGCGCGCCTCAAGCGCCGGCGGGGCTGGGGTTGGGCTTCGGGTGGGGCGGTGCCCCTGCGGGGGCTCTCCTCGGCTCGCGCGGCGCGGCCATGGTCATGCGGTGCGACCCGGGTTGCGCGCTCGTCCTGCGGGGAGCCCCCGCAGTGTCACCGCCCCACGGCCCGTGGGAGGAGGCGGGCGGATCCGCCCGGGGTGGGGGTGTGGGGACGGTGGGGGGTGTCCCCGCAGGACGAGCGCGCAACCACCCCGTACGGCCGGGACATGCCCGCGCCGCGCGAGCCGAGGAGACACCCCCCGGCGGCCCCACACCCCCACCCCCACACTCCGACCCCGCCCAGGACGGCCAACCCCAGCCCCGCCGGCGCTTGAGGCGCGCCCACCGGGCCGCACCCGGGACGGGACCCGCACCGCCCGGCCAGGGCAACGGCGGCGGGGTCAGCCACCCAGCTGGGACACGCTCGGAACCTTGTCCGTCACCGTCGCACCCGCGCTCTGGCCCGCTTCCTTCACACTGCTGATGACACTGTCGAAGGCGTCGATGTCACCGTCACCCGCCTGCCCCTTGCGCAGCTTGCTGCCGAGCCCCTTGAGGGACGCGATGCCCGCCGTCAGCGGGGCCACCGCCTTCGCCAGCAGCGGGTCGCCCTTGGCGTTCTCGGCCGCCGCCTTGAGCCGGTTGTACGCGAACGCGCCCGCAAGGCCCGCCTTGATCAGCGCGAAGGTGCGTCCCTTGGCGCCCTTCTTGAACTTGCCCGCGCGGTACGGCTTGACGATCCACTGGTAGGTCGCACCGGCCGCGAGCCCCGCGTTGGCGACGAAGCGCGTCTTCGCGAACTTCTGCTTCTCCGCGGACGTGCTGGGCGATGGCGTCGCGGCGGCCAGTTCGTCGGCCTCGGCGGCGACGGGCTCCGCCGCCGCGAGGGCGGCCAGCTCCCCCATCGACGCGGCGGAGAGCTCCTCGCGCGGGCCGTTCCCGCCACTGCCGCACGCGGTGGCGCCGACCATCAGCGCGGTGGACAGGACCACCGCCGTGAGGGCGCGGCGGAATCGGACGGTCGTGGAGACGGGCGGGGGCACGGGCACGGGCACGGTTTCCTCCGGGAATGAGGCGTCTCCCGCAGCCTCACCCCGGTCCCCCGCCTCCACCACCCGGGGGACCCGTTCGGGTTTACGACGCGTCAGGGCGGCAACACGCGCCGCATGAGCACTCACACACGAGTACGCACCCGGGGAAGCAGTCAGGCAGGCCGCGCCGTCGCACTGGTGGCGGACGTGCTCGCCTTCGTCATCGGACTCTGGATCCTGCTCTACCTGCTGGAGGCCAACCAGGGCAACGCCCTGGTCGACCTCGTCCACGACGTCGCGTCCTGGCTGGCGGCCTGGTCCTACGACCTGTTCACCTTCAGCCGCGAATGGGTCCAGGTCGTCATCGGCTACGGCATCGCCGCCGTGGCCTACCTCCTCGTCGGCCACGCCGTCGCCGGCTGGCTCTACCGCCGCTGAGCCGGCCGTCCCGTCGGCCTCACCCGCAGCAGTCGGGCTCCAGCCCGGCCGGGAGCGAGGTCCCGCCGAACACCTCGGTGGTGGCCTCGTCGCCGCCGAGCGCGGCGACGGCGAGCAGCAGGGACCCGGCCGTCCAGGTGGTCTGCTCCACCGGCCAGACAGCCTCGTCCTGGAACACGTACCCCGTCCAGTACATGCCGTTGTCCGCGCGCAGGTGGGTGATCGACCGCAGGATCTCCAGCGCCCGGTCCGACTCCCCCGTCGCCCACAGCGCGAGCGCCAGCTCGCAGGACTCGCCGCCCGTCACCCACGGGTTGGGCAGCACGCAGCGCACGCCCAGGTCCGGGACCACGAACTCGTCCCAGCGCTCCTCCATGCGCGCCTTGGCCTCCGAACCGGTCAGGGCCCCGCCGAGGACCGGGTAGTACCAGTCCATCGAGTAGTGGTTCTTGTCGAGGAACCGCTCCGGGTGCCGCCGGATGGCGTGCCGCAGCGCGCCCGCCGCGAGCTCCCAGTCGGGCTGCGGCTCCTCGCGGTGCTCGGCGATGGCCAGCGCGCAGCGCAGCGCCTGGTGGATGGAGGAGGAGCCGGTGAGGAGGGCGTCGGTGACGGCCGTGCCGTCCGCCTCCCGCTTCCAGCCGATCTCGCCGCCCGGCTGCTGGAGCGTCAGGACGCACTCCACGGCCGCGTAGACGGCCGGCCACATGCGGTCGAGGAAGGTGTCGTCGCCGGTGGAGAGGTAGTGGTGCCACACGCCGACGGCTATGTACGCGGTGAAGTTGCTCTCGCGGCTCGCGTCCTGCGGCTCCGCGGTGTCCACACCGTCGGGCCGGTCGGCGTAGGCCGCGTACCAGGAACCGTCCTGGTTCTGGTGCCGGGCCAGCCACGCGTACGCCCGCTCCGCCGCCTCGTGCTCACCGGCCGCGTCCAGCGCCATCGCGGCCTCGGTGTGGTCCCACGGGTCGAGGTGGTGCCCGCGGAACCACGGTATGGCCCCGTCGGCGCGCTGTGCGGCGAGGATCCCCGCCACCGTCCGGGCGGCCTCCTCGGCCGTCAGTACGCCGTCCAGGACCAGGTGTTCGGTGCGCCCCGGCGTGCTCACTGGGCCGCGCTGACGGGGAGGTGGGGCTTGGTCGCGTACGCCACGAAGCTCTTGCCGATGAGAGGGTTCAGGGCCTGCTCGGCGAGCCGCGTGGCCAGCGGCTTCTTCATGATGTCCCAGACCAAGAGCTTGTGGTACGCCTTGACGGGCAGCGCCTTGTCGTTGTCGACGCCGAAGGCGCACTTGAGCCACCAGTACGGGGAGTGCAGCCCGTGCGCGTGGTGCGTGCCGTACGGCTTGAGGCCCGCGGCCTTCATCTTGCCGAGCAGCTCGTCCGCCTTGTAGATGCGGATGTGGCCGCCCTCGACCTCGTGGTAGGCGTCGGAGAGCGCCCAGCAGATCTTCTCGGGGCCGTAGCGCGGCACGGTGATGGCGATGCGCCCGCCGGGCTTGAGCACGCGGACCATCTCGGCGAGCACGCCCTTGTCGTCGTGGATGTGCTCCATCACCTCGGAGATGATGACGACGTCGAAGGAGTCGTCGGGGAAGGGCAGTGCGAGCGCGTCGCCCTCCATGGCGGTGGCGGTGGCCCCGGCGGGGGCCTCACCGGCCTCCTTCATCGCTGCGAACCACTTGGCGACCTCGCGGATCTCCTCGCCGTTGCGGTCGACGGCGACCACCTGCGCGCCTCTCCGGTAGCACTCGAAGGCGTGCCGGCCTGCGCCGCAGCCCAGGTCGAGTACGCGGTCGCCTGCGGCGAGCGGGAACCGGGAGAAATCGACGGTCAGCACGGGGTCCTGCCTTCGCGGTCGCGGGGGTGTTCGGGGATGGGGAAGAAGCGGGGGAAGCGGAAGGTCAGCGCGCCGGGCGGGTCCGGCCGGCGGCGGCCCGCTCGATGGCGGCGCGGTAGTGCGCGACGGTGCCCTTGGCGGCCGCGGCCCAGGTGAACCGGGTCAGGACCCGTTCGCGCCCGGCGGCGCCGAGGCGGGCCCGCAGCTCCGGATCGCCCAGCATCCGGCCCAGCGCGGCGGCCAGCGCGCCCGCGTCGCCTGGGGGCACCGCGAGGCAGGTCTCACCGTCGGGTCCGGCGACCTCGGGGATCGCACCGCCGGTGGTGGCGACGAGCGGCGTGCCGGTGGCCATGGCTTCGGCCGCCGGGAGCGAGAAGCCTTCGTAGAGGGAGGGCACGCAGGCGATCTGGGCGCTGCGGACCAGGTCGACGAGCTCGGCGTCGGTGATGCCCTTGACGAAGCGGACCGCGTCCTGGAGGCCGTACGTCTCGATGGCGCGGGCGACGGGGCCCTGCTCGGCGCGCTTGCCGACGACGACGAGGTGCGCGTCGGGCTGCTCGGTACGCAGCTTCGCGAGCGCCTCGACGAGGTACACGAGACCCTTGAGCGGCACGTCGGCGCTGGAGGTGGTGACGATGCGGCCCGGCACCTCGGCCACGGACGGGTCCGGCGACCAGAGGTCGGTGTCGGCGCCGATGTGCACGACGTGGATGCGCTCGTCCCGGACGCCCAGGTGCTGGGCGATCTCCTGCTTGGAGGACCCGGAGACGGTGAGTACGGACGGCAGCCGGCGGGCCACGCGGCCCTGCATGCGGGTGAAGGCGTACCAGCGGCGCACGGAGGCCCGCTTCAGCCGGCCCTGCGCGGCGTCGAGGTCGAGCCCCCGGTCGACGGTGATGGGGTGGTGGATCGTCGTGACCAGCGGGGCACCGAGGTCGGCGAGGAGGCCGTAACCGAGCGTCTGGTTGTCGTGGATGACGTCGAAGTCACCGGCGCGCGCGGCCAGATGGCGGCGGGCGCGCAGCGAGAAGGTCAGGGGCTCGGGGAAGCCGCCGGTCCACATGGTGGCGACCTCGACGGCGTCGATCCAGTCCCGGTACTCGTCGCGCTTCGGCGTGCGGAAGGGGTCCGGGCTGCGGTACAGGTCCAGGCTCGGGAGCTCGGTGAGCGAGGCGCCCGTGTCGAGCACCGGGTAGGGCTGCGCGCCGATGACTTCGACGGAGTGACCCAGTTGTACGAGTTCGCGCGAGAGGTGGCGGACGTAGACGCCCTGGCCGCCGCAGAACGGGTTCCCCTTATAGGTGAGGAGCGCGATGCGCAGCGGGCGGTCGCCGTCGGCGACGGAACCCGCGAAAGGGCTCGTCACCATGGCCTCAGCGGTCACTCTCGGCCCCCTTCTCACTGCAACTTTCGCCGGAGCGTAACCGCTCGGATAATGTAGAACAAGTTTCAGACTTGATCCGTCGAAGACCATTGAATCTACCGGCCGGAAACCACACCGTAAGAGGCGGAGCAGGTGATTCGCGCCACGGCTCCGGCGCCTGCGATGCTGGCCGCGGACCAGCCCGGATTCAGCCCGCGCAACGACACGGAACGGGACACATGACAGTGGAAGTGAAGGCCGTCACCACACCGGCGTCGCCTCCCCTGACGGAGCGCCAGGAGGCACGCCGCCGCCGGATCCTGCACGCCAGCGCACAGTTGGCCAGCCGGGGCGGATTCGACGCGGTGCAGATGCGCGAGGTCGCGGAGGCGGCGGGCGTGGCCCTGGGCACGCTCTACCGCTACTTCCCGTCCAAGGTGCACCTGCTGGTCGCCACCATGCAGGACCAGCTCCAGCACATGCACACCACGCTGCGCAAACGCCCGCCGGCCGGGGACGACCCGGCGGCGCGGGTCGCGGAGACCCTGATGCGGGCCTTCCGCGCCCTCCAGCGGGAGCCGCAGCTGGCCGACGCGATGGTGCGGGCACTGACGTTCGCGGACCGCAGCGTGAGCCCCGAGGTGGACACGGTGTCCCGGCTGACGACGGCGATCATCCTGGACGCGATGGGCCTGGAGCAGCCGCCGACGGCGGAACAGCTCTCGGCGGTCCGGGTCATCGAGCACACCTGGCACTCGGCGCTGATCACGTGGCTTTCCGGCCGCGCCTCGATCGCCCAGGTCAAGATCGACATCGAAACGGTGTGCCGCCTGATCGACCTGACGTCCCCGGAAAAGGCCTGAAGCCGCCGCTGGGGGGCGGGATCGGGGGCTGACCGGGCCGGATGGGGCGGGGCGGGGCGGCTTCGGCGGGCGGGAGCCACTCGGGCGGCATCAGAGAGGCGCATGGGGGTTTCCCGTCAGTCTCATCGTCTCTCCGTGTCGGGCCGGTCCCTCAAGGGCGCTCGTTCCTCGCGTCGCTACGCGATGGCCTGCGGCCACCCTTGACCGACCGTCCCGCCCCGGACATACGAAGACTGCCGGGAAACCCCCAAAGGAACGGACCGGGCGTTCAAGGATCAGGACGGGGCGGTCGGAGATGTGCTGCCCGGTCGGGCGTGGGGGACGAGCAGGAGACGGGGCCCATAGGAGCGGCCTGCCGTGTCGGGGGAAGCGCGTCCAATCGCTACGCGCTCCTCGTCCCTCAGCGTCCGCAGACCGTCCGGGGCTGGTCATAGGCCGCCCACGACCTCGGGTGTTGCTCACTTCTCGCGTCCGGCGACCGTCTGTGGCCGGTCATGGCGCCCCTCACGGGCCACCCGGCCGGGCGGGGCGTCTCCGACCGCCCCGCCCTCGCCCTACTCTCCTCCACTCCCCCGACTCCCCCTGCTCCCCTGCTCCTCTACTCCTCCGGCGGGAAGACCGGCTCTCCCGTCGCCGCCAGGGTGATCAGGATGGCCTCCACCGGGCAGCCCTCCGCCGCCGCGAGGGTCGGCTCGTTCGCGTCCGACTGGGGTGTGCGCGGGTGGGACTGGCGTGCCGAGTCCAGGACGAAGCCGTCCGGGGCGTGGTTCACGCACATGCCCGAGCCGATGCAGACCCCCCGGTCCACCTCGACCTGCCAGCGGTCACCCATCAGGCACCCGCCTCGCCGGCGCCGGATGAATACGTGGCCGGGAGGTGGATCATCTTGTGCTCCAGGTACTCGCCCAGGCCCTCCGGGCCGAACTCCCGTCCCAGGCCGCTGTTCTTGTAGCCGCCGAACGGTCCCATCATGTCCAGGCTGAAGGTGTTCACGTTGAAGGTGCCGGTGCGGATCCGGCGGGCGAAGTCGATGCCGCGCTCGACGTCGGCGGTCCAGACGCTGCCGCTGAGGCCGAAGTCCGAGTCGTTGGCCACCCGTACCGCCTCGGCCTCGTCCCCGTAGGGGATCAGGCAGACGACCGGGCCGAAGATCTCCTCGCGCGCGATCCGCATGGAGTTGTCGACGTCACCGAAGAGGGTGGGCTCCACGTACCAGCCCTGCTCCAGGCCCGCCGGGCGGCCGCCGCCCGCCAGGACCTTCGCCCCCTCCTCCTGCCCGATCCGGATGTAGTCCAGCGAGCGCTGCTGCTGCCGCTGGGCCACCAGCGGGCCGAGCTGGGTCGCCGGGTCGAGCGGGTCGCCGACGACCAGCGCGCCGGCCGCCGCCGCGAGGGCCTCGGCCACCTCCTCGTACCGGCTGCGGGGGGCGAGGATGCGGGTCTGGGCGACGCACGCCTGGCCGTTGTTCATCCAGGCCGCGGGCACGATCCCGGCGACCGCGGTCGCCACGTCGGCGTCCGGGAGGACCACGGCGGCCGACTTGCCGCCGAGTTCGAGGGTGACGCGGGTGAGGTTGCGTGCGGCGACCTCCATCACGCGCTTGCCGGCCGCGACCGAGCCGGTGAAGGCGACCTTGTCGATGCCGGGGTGCCCGACGAGGTACTCGCTGACCTCGCGGTCGGCGGGCAGGATCGACAGCACGCCTTCGGGGAGTCCGGCCTCGCGCGCGATGTCGGCGAGGATGTAGGAGTCGAGCGGCGCCTCGGGCGACGGCTTGAGGATCACCGTCGAGCCGGTCAGGAGGGCCGGCGCCAGCTTGGCGGCCGCCACGAACTGCGGGACGTTCCACGGGATGACGGCGGCGACCACGCCCACCGGTTCCCGGCGCACCAGGATGGGCCCGAGCACGCCCTGCCGGTACTCCTCGTACGGGTAGGCGCGGGCGACCGTGATCGCGGCGTCGTAGACCATCATCGGGCCGAGCGCCTGGGCGAGGACGCTCCACGAGTACGGGGACCCGTTCTGGGAGCTGATGGAACGGGCGATCTCCTCGTGCCGGACGGCTATCGCGTCCTTGATCCGGGCGACGACGGCGATCCGCTCGTCCAGGGTCATCCGCGGCCAGGGCCCCTCGTCGAACGCCTTGCGCGCGACGGCGACGGCACGGTCGACGTCCGCCTTCGAGGCGTGCGGGACGGATCCGATGACCTGCTCGGTGTGGGGGGAGACGACCTGGATGGTGTCGGTGCCCAGCGGATCCGTCCACTCCCCGCCGATGAACAGCTTTCCGTGTTCCACGAGCTCGGTCATGGCTGAGGCCTCCTGCGGCTTGGCGTTGCAGAACTGATACCAGTTCTAGTTAGAGGAGTCCACGGCCAGGACGGAACCTCCGCCACCGCAGCGGAGAAGATCGAACGACTAGCCAGAGAGCCGGGAAAGTGGTCGACTTGGGCTACTACTGAAACACGTTCTCGTCCGCGGGCGGGAACAGGGGAGGGCGGGCGCATGGCGGAGGGCGGGCGCATGACGGAGGACACGCCACAGGTCACCGAGGACACGCCACAGGCCACGGAGGACACCTCGCCGGTCACCGGCGTCACACCACACGTCACCGATCACGGCGGCGGCGTGTGGGCGATCAAGGTCCCCATCCCCGACAACCCCCTCGGACACACCCTCGTCCACCTCCTCGACACCGACCGCGGCCCGGTCCTCGTCGACACCGGCTGGGACGACCCCGCCTCCTGGGACACCCTCGTCGCCGGCCTCGCCGCACTCGGCACCGCCGTCACCGACATCCACGGCGTGGTCATCACCCACCACCACCCCGACCACCACGGCCTCTCCGGCCAGGTCCGCGAGGCCTCCGGCGCCTGGATCGCCATGCACGCCGCCGACACCGAGGTCGTCGTGCGGACCCGTGCCTCCGAACCCGGCGTCTGGTTCGACTACATGAGCACCAAACTCGCCGCCGCCGGAGCCCCCGAGGAGCACATCGCCCCGCTGCGCTCCGCCCGCGCGAGCGGCCGCATGCGGACCCTGCCCGGCCTGCGCGCCGCCGTCCCCGACCGGGAGATCGTCCCCGCCGAGCTGCTCCCCCTCGCCGGGCGCCGGTTGCGCGCGATCTGGACCCCCGGCCACACCCCCGGCCACGTCTGCCTGCACCTGGAGGAAGCGCACCCGGCGAACCTCCCCGGCAACGGCCGCCTCTTCTCCGGGGACCACCTGCTGCCCGGCATCTCCCCCCACATCGGCCTGTACGAGGCCCCGGAGGACACCCGCGTCACCGACCCCCTCGGCGACTACCTCGACTCCCTCGAACGCATCGGCCGCCTCGGACCCGCCGAGGTGCTCCCGGCGCACCAGCACGCCTTCACCGACGCACCCGCCCGCGTACGGGAGCTCCTCGACCACCACGAGGAACGGCTGACGGGCCTGTGGACGCTGCTGGCCGAGCCACTGACCCCGTGGGGCCTGGCCGAGCGGATGGAGTGGAACCGGCCCTGGGAGCAGATCCCCTACGGCTCCCGCAACATCGCCGTATCCGAAGCGGAGGCCCATGTGCGGCGGCTGGTGAAGCAGGGCCGCGCCGAGGCGGTGCCGGGCACGGACCCGGTCACGTACCGGGCCCTGTAAGGGGCGCCCGGCCCCTGCGCCCCAGGGCCCGCCGGTTACGGGCCGGTAGAGTGAACCTGTCGTCCACACCTCTGTACGGGGGGAAGCCGGTGCAATTCCGGCGCTGACCCGCAACCGTGACCCACACCCGGCGCCGCCCGGGCGGGGAGCCGGAATGCCCTGTACCGGAGGTGCGCGGCTCGTGCCGCCGGAGCCCCCGGCGGCCGGCACCGTCGAGGTAAACGGAGCCGGAGCCCGGTGCCTGTGCGTGCCTGCTGCCGGTTCCCCCGTACGAGAGGCACCACCCCCCTTATGAACGTCCGTCGCAGCGCAGCCGCGCTCGCCGCCTCCGCCGTGCTCTGCGTGGGCGCCGCCCCCGCAGCCCTCGCCGACACCGCGCCGCCCGCCTCCCCCTCCGCGCCCCCGGTCATCCCCTCCGGTCTGTACGGCAAGAGCGACCCCACGTACGACGGCGTGTGGCGGCAGTCCTTCGCGCTGCTCGCCCAGCACACGGTCGGCGTCGAGCCCGCCCGGGAGGCCGTGGGCTGGCTGCTCGGCCAGCAGTGCGCGACCGGCGGCTTCGCCTCCTTCCGCGCGAACGTCGCCGTGGACTGCGACGCGAACACGATGTACGACACGAACGCCACCTCGGCGGCCGTGCAGGCGCTGAAGGCGCTCGGCGGCCACGACGCGGCCGTGCGCAAGAGCGTGGACTGGCTGAAGTCCGTCCAGAACGAGGATGGCGGCTGGAGCTACGTGCCCGGCTCCCCCAGCGACGCCAACTCCACCGCCGTGGTGATCAGCGCCCTGGCCGTGGCGGGCGAGAAGCCGGCCGAGGTCAGGTCGAAGGCGGGCAAGTCGGCCTACGAGGGCCTGCTCCCCTTCCAGCTGGGCTGCACCGCCGAGCCGGCCGCCGACCGGGGCGCCTTCGCGTACCAGCCGGCCGACGGCAAGCTCCTCGCCAACGCCGACGCCACGGCCGCCGCCGCCCTGGCGGGCCTCGGCAAGGGCGCGGCCGTCGTCCCGTCCGCCGAGAACACCCCCGCCGCCCCGCTGGCCTGCCCGGCCGCGAACGCCGCCGACCCGGTGGCCGCCGCCCAGGGCGCGGCCGGCTATCTGGCCGAGGCCCTCAAGAAGGACGGCCACCTCATGGCCGTCACCCCGGGCGCGGACCAGCCCACCCCCGACACCGGCAACACCGTCGACGCGGTACTGGCCCTGGCCGCCGCCGGACACAAGGAGTCGGCGGCGGGCGCCCTGAAGTGGCTGGAGACCAACTCCGCCGAGTGGGCGAAGGGCAGCCCGGCCGCCCTGGGCACCCTCGTCCTCGCCACGCACGCCACCGGCAACAACCCGAAGTCCTTCGGCGGCACCGACCTCGTCGCCGCGCTGAACGCGACCGGCCCGGCCCCGCAGGGCGCGGACACCGAAGCGACCAAGGTGGACGGTGAGAAGGAGAAGCCCTCCGGCGGCCAGAACGTCTGGTGGATCGTCGGTTCGTGCGCCGCGGCCGGTGTCGGCATCGGCATCCTGCTGAGCGGCCGCCGGAAGAAGAACCACTCCTGATGCGCCGCCGCCTGCCCGCCGCGGCCCTCGCTCTCGGGATCACCCTGGCCCTGCTGGCCGCCACCCCGGCGCTGGCGGCCGGCTACCGCTACTGGTCGTTCTGGGACGGCTCGGCGGGCGGCCGGTGGTCCTACGCCACCCAGGGCCCCTCGATGGCCCGACCCGCGGACGGCGCCGTCCAGGGCTTCCGCTTCTCGGTGAGCAAGGACGCGGCGGCGCAGGCGGCACAGCCGCGCGCGGCGGCCGACTTCGAGACCGTCTGCGGGGCGACCGCCCCGACGGAGGGCAGCAAGCGGGTGGCACTCGTCATCGACTTCGGCGTCCCGGAGGACGCCCCGACGGGTGACACCCCGCCCGATACCGCCCCGCGCACGGCCTGCGCGCAGGTGGCCCCGGAGGCCACGACGGCCGAGGCGCTGGCCTCGGTCGCCAAGCCGCTGCGCTACAACGGCGCGGCGCTGCTGTGCGCGATCTCCGGCTACCCGAAGCAGGGCTGCGGCGACCAGGTCGCGGACGGTACGGCGGGGACCCCGGCCCCGTCGGCCCCGGCGCAGTCCGCCGCCCCGGATTCCGGCGGGGGCCCGTCCGCGGGCCTGCTCGCGGGCATCGCCGCGGTGGCCGCCCTGGCCGCGGCCGGCATCTGGCAGTCCCGCCGCCGCACCCGATGACCGGCCCCGGCGCCGCGGCGCACCCCGGCGACGACGCCGAGCCGACCACCACGGACACCGGCGCACCCCGGACCGCACCCGCCACCGGCACCGGCACCGGCACCGGCACCGGCAATGAGGGCACGCCAACCACCCGGGCGACCCGCACCACAAGCACCGGCACCTGCCGGGCCGCGCCCCTCACCGCCGACGGCAAGCCGGCCGCCGGGGCGACCCGCACTGCGGCCACGGGCACCGGTACCCGCCGGGCGTGGCCGCAGGCCCACCGCGCCCCCACCGGAGCCGCACCCGACGGCGTGCCCCCGGCCCGGCGGAGCCCGGCCGCGGCGCAGGATCCCGCGCACCGGTCGACGTACGAACGGTGGAGGCCTCCGCAGGCCGCTCGGGCCACCGCCCTGCACGCGGGAGCCTGGTGGCTGTGGGCCCTCGGCCTCGCCACCGCCGCCTCCCGCACCACCAACCCGCTGCTGCTCGGCCTGATCGTCGGCGTCGCCGGGTACGTGGTCGCGGCCCGCCGCACCGACGCGCCCTGGGCCCGTTCCTACGGCGCCTTCCTCAAGCTCGGCCTCTTCGTCATCGGCCTGCGCCTGGTCTTCTCCATGCTCCTCGGCTCACCCATCCCCGGCTCGCACACCCTCTTCACCCTCCCGGAGATCCCGCTCCCGGCCTGGACCCAGGGCATCCGCTTCGGCGGCCGCGTCACCGCCGAGCAGCTCGTCTTCGCCTTCTACGACGGCTTGAAGCTGGCCGCGCTCCTGGTGTGCGTCGGCGCCGCGAACGCCCTCGCCAATCCGGCGCGGCTGCTGAAGTCCCTGCCGGCCGCCCTCTACGAGGCGGGGGTCGCCGTCGTCGTCGCCATGACCTTCGCGCCGAACATGGTCGCCGACGTGGTCCGGTTGCGGACGGCCCGCCGGCTGCGCGGCCGCCCCACCGGCGGGGTGAAGGCGATCCTCCAGATCGGCCTGCCGGTCCTGGAGGGCGCCCTGGAGCGTTCCGTCGCCATCGCCGCGTCGATGGACGCGCGCGGCTACGGCCGCACTGCGAAGGTCCCGCCGGCCGTCCGGCACACCACCAACGTCCTCACCCTCGGCGGTCTCCTCGGCATGTGCGCGGGCACGTACGGGCTGCTCGCCGCGCAGGGCGCCGCGTACGGGCTCCCCGTGCTCGGCGTCGGCGCGGCCCTGGCCGTCGCGGGCCTGCGCCTGGGCGGGCGCCGGTCGGTGCGGACCCGCTACCGGCCCGACCGCTGGGGGCCGCGGGCCTGGCTGGTCGCCGGATCGGGCGCGGCCGTGGCCGCCCTGCTGATCCACGCCGGTTCCGTCGACCCGGCAGCCCTGCACCCGGGCGTGGTCCCGCTCGCGGCCCCCGTGCTCCCGCTGTGGCCGGCGGCCGCGATCCTGATCGGCCTGCTGCCCGCCTTCGTGGCACCCGTACCGCCCAAGGAGGCGTCGCAGTGATCCGCTTCGAGCAGGTGTCGGTCACCTACGAGGGTGCGTCCGCCCCCTCCCTGCAGGGCGTCGACCTGGTGATCCCCGAGGGGGAGCTGACGCTGCTGGTCGGCCCGTCGGGCGTCGGCAAGTCCACTCTGCTGGGTACGGTCTCCGGACTGGTCCCGCACTTCACGGGCGGCACCCTGCGGGGCCGGGTCACGGTCGCCGGCCGGGACACGCGCACCCACAAGCCGCGCGAGCTCGCGGACGTGGTCGGCACCGTCGGCCAGGATCCTCTCGCACACTTCGTGACGGACGTGGTGGAGGACGAGCTCGCCTACGGCATGGAGTCCCTGGGGCTGCCACCTGCGGTGATGCGCCGCCGGGTGGAGGAGACCCTGGACCTGCTGGGCCTGAACGAGCTGCGCGACCGGCCGATCGCGACGCTGTCCGGCGGCCAGCAGCAGCGGGTCGCGATCGGCTCGGTCCTGACCCCGCACCCGAAGGTGCTGGTGCTGGACGAGCCGACGTCCGCGCTCGACCCGGCGGCGGCGGAGGAGGTCCTCGCGGTCCTCCAGCGCCTGGTCCACGACCTGGGCACGACCGTGCTCATGGCGGAGCACCGGCTGGAGCGGGTCGTCCAGTACGCCGACCAGGTCCTGCTCCTGCCGTCGCCGGGCGCGACCCCGGTCATCGGAACCCCGGCCGAGATCATGGCCGTCTCCCCGGTCCACCCGCCGGTGGTCGCCCTGGGCCGCCTCGCGGGCTGGTCCCCGCTCCCCCTCTCGATCCGCGACGCCCGCCGCCAGGCCGCTCCGCTTGTGGCCCGCCTGTCGCTTGCGGCCGCCCCGGACCCCGCGCCTCGAACGCCGGCGGGGCTGGATGGCGCAGCCTCGGCAATTCCAGCCTCGCCGGCGTTTGAGGCGCGGGGGTCCGGGGGCGGAGCCCCCGTCGCCGGAGCCCCCGGGCTCCTCGCGCGCCTGCGCCGAGGCCGCGGCAGGCCGACCCCCGCCGCGGCCCCCCGGGAGGCCCCGGCCGAGGTCCACCGGGTCACCGTCCGCCGCGGCCGCGTACAGGCCCTGCACGGAATCACCCTCACCGTGGCGCCCGGCGAAACCATCGCCCTCATGGGCCGCAACGGCGCCGGCAAGTCCACCCTCCTCTCCGCCCTCGTCGGTACGGTCACCCCCACCACCGGCGAGGTGACCGTCGGCGGCCGCACCCCCCACCGCACGGCACCGCCCGAGATGGTGCGCCGCGTCGGCCTCGTCCCGCAGGAACCCCGCGACCTCCTGTACGCCGACACGGTCGCCGCCGAGTGCGCCGCCGCCGATTCCGACGCCGCCGCGCCCGCCGGCACCTGCCGGGACCTCGTCTCCGCGCTGCTCCCGGACGTCCCCGACGACATCCACCCGCGCGATCTCTCCGAGGGGCAGCGCCTGGCCCTCGCCCTGGCCCTGGTCCTCACCGGCCGTCCCGCCCTGCTGCTCCTGGACGAGCCCACCCGCGGCCTGGACTACGCCGCCAAGGTCCGCCTGGTCGAGATCCTGCGCGGCCTGGCCGCCGACGGCCACGCCATCGTCCTGGCCACCCACGACGTGGAGCTCGCCGCCGAGCTGGCCCACCGCGTGGTGATCCTGGCCGGCGGGGAGATCGTCGCGGACGGTCCGACCGCCGAGGTCGTTGTCTCCTCGCCCGCCTTCGCACCGCAGGTGGCGAAGGTCCTCGCCCCGGACCCCTGGCTCACCGTGCGCCAGGTCGCCGAGGCCCTGGACGCGGCGGAGGCCCCGTGAACCGTCCCGCCCGCCCCGTCCGGATCGGCCCCCGCGCCGCCGTCGCCCTGGTCCTCGTCACCCTCATCGGCGTCGCGGCCTTCGGCTGGCCGCTGCTCGCCGACCGGGGCTCGGGCCTCGCCCACGCACAGGACGCCCCCTGGCTCTTCGCCGCGCTCCTCCCGCTCCTGGTGGCGGTGGTCGTCGCGACCATCGCCGACAACGGCATGGACGCGAAGGCGGTGGCGATGCTCGGTGTGCTCGCCGCCGTCGGGGCGGCGCTGAGACCGCTGGGCGCGGGTACGGCCGGGCTGGAGCCCATGTTCTTCCTGATGGTGCTCAGCGCACGGGTTCTCGGTCCCGGCTTCGGCTTCGTCCTGGGCTCGGTGACGATGTTCGCCTCCGCCCTGCTGACGGGCGGGGTCGGGCCGTGGATGCCGTTCCAGATGCTGGCGATGGGCTGGTTCGCGCTGGGGGCCGGGCTGCTGCCGGGCCCGGAGCGGATCCGGGGCCGGGCGGAGCTGCTGATGCTGGCCGCGTACGGCTTCGTGGGCTCGTTCGCGTACGGCACGGTCATGAATCTGCAGGGCTGGGTGCTGCTGCAGGGCATGGGCCAGGGCATCTCCTTCCATCCGGGGGAGCCGGTGGCCGCGAACCTGGCGCGGTTCGCCGCGTACTGCCTGGCGACCTCGGTGGGCTGGGACCTGGGCCGGGCCGTACTGACGGTCGTGCTGACCCTCACCCTCGGGGCCACGCTGCTGAAGGCGCTGCGCCGGGCGACCCGCAAGGCTGCGTTCGACGCCCCGGTCTCCTTCAGTTCCTTCGATCCCGGGGCCGAAATGGAGCGCGAACCCGCCCTCGGGAGGGGTACGAACGGCAGCGGAGGGTGACATTCGGGGCCTCCCCCGGTGACCCGCCCCATAGGACGTGGGTCACATACGAACGCAGCTAGTAGGCCTCGGAGCCCCTGAACCCGCCCCCACGGGGTGTCGGTGGACCGCCCGCTGCGAGGGCCACTAGTAAGCGGGACCTTTGCCAGGGTGCCGGGGCGTCTGTAGAACTGGATGAGTCGCAAGGCGGCAGGGGTACTTCACCCGCCGCCGACGAACCTCTCTCCACCGCGTGAGTGGCTCACGCATGTCTTCGGCATGCCTGCGACCGCCCTTGTCC
>NZ_JBVIAH010000043.1:0-27043 GCF_055574035.1 Streptomyces sp. NPDC030021 | reverse complement strand
CACGGCCAGCGCCAAACACCTGCCGCGCCGCCCGCAGGGCCGTCAGCCCCGGGCGGCCTCGACGAACGCGCGGATCAGCTCCGGCGACTTCACGCCGCGCTCCCGCTCCACCCCGCTGGACACGTCCACGCCCCACGCCCCGGTGGCCGCGAGCGCCTCCCGTACGTTGCCCGGGTTCAGCCCTCCGGCGAGCAGCCAGCGCCCCTCGGGCGCGGTGAAGTCCGCCGCGCCCCAGTTCCACGGCTTGCCGGAGCCCGGGTCGGGCGCGTCCAGCAGCAGCAGGTCCTCGCCGTACTCACCACAGCGCCGCACGCGTTCGGCGGTGGCCCGCAGCAGGGTCCGGCCCTCGGCGCGCAGCGCCGCGAAGTCCTCGGGCCCCTCCTCGCCGTGCAGCTGCACCCCGCGCACACCGCTCTCCTCGGCGAACCGGCGCACCTCCGCCACCGCCTGCCCCCGGAACACGCCGACGGTGAGCACCCCGTCCGGCACCCGCGCGGCCAGCTCCCGCGCGGTGGCGGCATCCACGGTCCGCGGGCTGCCGGGCGCGAAGACGAACCCGACGGCGTCCGCCCCGGCGGCCACGGCCACGTCGACATCGTGCGCGGTCCTGAGCCCGCAGATCTTGACGAAGAGATCAGCCATGCACCCAGCCTATGCGGACCGGGGCGACGGCCTCAGCAGCCCAGCCGCCCGGGGCCCAGCACCGACGGGTACGCGACGGAATTGCCCATGGCGTACCACCACACGGCCACACCCGCCCCGGCCAGCGGTTTACCCCCCGATCGACGGCGAACGCCCCGCGGGCCGGGCACGCCTGTCCCCACGCCGCTAGCCTGGAACGGGGTTCACGCCCAGTGCACGGCACGCCACGCGGAGGACAACGGTGACGATCATGATCGAACGGGCCACACCCATAGAGACGTCGTCGGCGCCACCAGCCTTCGAGGACCTTCTGCGAACGGTCGCGGAGATGGACACGCCAGACGGATTCAAGGCCGAGCTCATCCGGGGGAAGATCGTCGTGTCACCGTTTTCCAGGCTGCGCTACTCCCGTCGCATGCGCCTGTTGCGCGAGCAGCTCCAGTCCCACGTGCCCGAAGGTCACTTCGCTGACACCTCCCCCTTCCTCTTCCGGTTCCCCTCGGCAGAGCGCGGCTACGGACCGGACCTGTATGTCGCGGACGAGGCAGCCTTCGAAGAGGACGGGCTTCATGCGGACGGAGCGGCACTGTCCCTGGTCGGAGAGTTCACGTCCGTCTCCACCAAAGACGCCGACTGGAACGAGAAGCTCGACGTCTACGGACGTCTCGTACCCGTCTACCTGGTCGTCGACATGCAGGACTCGGAGATCACCTGCTTCTGGGACCCCTCCCCGCACGGGTACCGCTCCCGCACGACGGTGTCCTTCGGCAAGCCCCTGCACGTCCCGGAGCCGTTCGACTTCGCGATCGACACCACCGGCTTCTGATTCCGGGAACCTGGAAACGCCCGAGGGCGGCACCCCCGTGGGGGTGCCGCCCTCGTTCGAGAACAGCCGATCAACCAGTGGCCGGAGCCGGGGTCGATCAGAAGTCCATGTCACCACCCGGCATGCCGCCGCCCGCGGGGGCACCGGCCTTCTCGGGCTTGTCGGCGATGACGGCCTCGGTCGTCAGGAACAGCGCGGCGATCGACGCGGCGTTCTGCAGCGCGGAGCGCGTGACCTTCGCCGGGTCGATGATGCCCTCGGCGATCATGTCGACGTACTCGCCGGTCGCGGCGTTCAGGCCGTGACCGATCGGCAGGTTGCGCACCTTCTCGACGACGACGCCACCCTCAAGACCACCGTTGACGGCGATCTGCTTGAGCGGGGCCTCCAGCGCGAGCTTCACGGCGTTGGCGCCGGTCGCCTCGTCACCCTCAAGCTCCAGCTTGTCGAAGACCGCGGAGGCCTGCAGCAGGGCCACGCCACCACCGGCGACGATGCCCTCCTCGACGGCCGCCTTCGCGTTGCGAACGGCGTCCTCGATGCGGTGCTTGCGCTCCTTGAGCTCGACCTCGGTCGCGGCACCGGCCTTGATGACGGCCACGCCGCCGGCCAGCTTCGCGAGGCGCTCCTGGAGCTTCTCGCGGTCGTAGTCCGAGTCGGAGTTCTCGATCTCGGCGCGGATCTGGTTCACGCGACCGGCGACCTGGTCGCTGTCACCGGCACCGTCGACGATGGTGGTCTCGTCCTTGGTGATGACGACCTTGCGGGCGCGGCCGAGCAGGTCGAGACCGGCGTTCTCCAGCTTGAGGCCGACCTCCTCGGAGATGACCGTGCCGCCCGTGAGGATGGCGATGTCACCGAGCATGGCCTTGCGGCGGTCACCGAAGCCCGGGGCCTTGACGGCGACGGACTTGAAGGTGCCACGGATCTTGTTGACGACCAGGGTCGACAGGGCCTCGCCCTCGACGTCCTCGGCGATGATCAGCAGCGGCTTGCCGGACTGCATGACCTTCTCCAGGAGCGGCAGCAGGTCCTTGACCGAGCCGATCTTGGAGTTGACGATCAGGATGTACGGGTCGTCGAGGGACGACTCCATGCGCTCCATGTCGGTGGCGAAGTACGCCGAGATGTAGCCCTTGTCGAAGCGCATACCCTCGGTGAGCTCCAGCTCCAGACCGAAGGTCTGGGACTCCTCGACGGTGATGACGCCTTCCTTGCCGACCTTGTCCATGGCCTCGGCGATGAGCTCGCCGATCTGGGTGTCGGCGGCGGAGATGGAGGCCGTGGAAGCGATCTGCTCCTTGGTCTCGACATCCTTGGCCTGGGCGAGCAGGGCGGCGGAGACGGCCTCGACGGCCTTCTCGATACCACGCTTGAGGGCCATCGGGTTCGCACCCGCGGCCACGTTGCGCAGACCCTCGCGGACGAGCGCCTGGGCGAGAACGGTGGCGGTGGTCGTACCGTCGCCGGCGACGTCGTCCGTCTTCTTGGCGACTTCCTTGACCAGCTCGGCGCCGATCTTCTCGTACGGGTCCTCGAGCTCGATCTCCTTGGCGATGGAGACACCATCGTTGGTGATCGTGGGGGCGCCCCACTTCTTCTCAAGGACGACGTTGCGACCCTTGGGGCCAAGGGTGACCTTGACGGCGTCGGCGAGCTGGTTCATCCCACGCTCGAGGCCGCGGCGGGCCTCCTCGTCGAACGCAATGATCTTGGCCATCTGAAGTGGTCCTCCCGGACAGCGGTGGATTGCTCCGGACCGCGCCCGCGCCCGCGACGGACGGCCTGCGTGCCCGGCGGTTCCTTCCCACCGGACCCTGCGGGCCTCACCGACCCGGTCCTCGTTTCAGTAGCACTCTCACCAGGAGAGTGCTAACGCCAATGATTAGCACTCGACCCCCCCGAGTGCAAGCGGCTTGGGGCAACACCCCGCCACTACCGGGCCTACGCACGAGGGGCCCCCATCCCGTGTCCAGGATGTGGGCCCCTCGTGGTGTTCCAGGTCTTCGCTGAAGACTGTGCATCGGTGGTCGATCGCGCCAGGACTAGCCGAGTGCGAGCTTGACCATGTCCGCCTGCGGACCCTTCTGGCCCTGCGAGATCTCGAACTCGACCCGCTGACCCTCTTCAAGGGTGCGGTACCCGTCCATCTGGATGGCGCTGTAGTGGACGAACACATCCGCACCACCGTCGACCGCGATGAAGCCGTAGCCCTTCTCCGCGTTGAACCACTTGACGGTGCCCTGAGCCATGCCTAACTCCCCTATTACTGGCCCTTGCGCAGGAACGCACTTCACGATCCCGGGTCAGAACTTGCGTCGGAACGCGTCGACCGAGGCTGAATGTATCTGCGCGGATGCTGTCTGCAACAGGTCAATCCGATGAGAATTCTGGACACCGAGAAAGATTGAAATAGAGTGAAAATTTGCCATACTCCCGGGCAACTCGGGCCTGACATATCTCGCCAAAGCCTCATACCGCACTCGCATGTTGGCCCGATGTCGACCCTTGCGCGGCCCGTTCATATGCAGGGGGCAAGAACAGCGGAGGGGACTTCCCCAACCCTACCGTGCCCAATCAAGCAGAATTGCCCCCTCCGTTTTTAGCGGAGGGGGCAATTTCGGTTTGCGCGTGTCACCTGAGCGGTGACCCGGGAGAACCGGGAGAGAACCGGAGAATCAGCAACCGCCGGCGACGGCCGGGATGATCGAGACGCCGGCGCCGTCGGGCGTCGCAGCCTGCAGCCCGCCCTCGAAGCGCACGTCGTCGTCGTTGACGTAGACGTTCACGAAACGGCGCAGCTTGCCCTGGTCGTCCAGGACGCGCGCGGCGATGCCCGGGTGGTTCTTCTCCAGGGACTCGATGACCTCGGCGAGGGTCGTACCCTCGGCCGGGACCTCGGCGACGCCGCCGGTGTAGGTGCGCAGGATGGTGGGGATGCGGACGTTGACGCTCATGGCGCTACTGCCTTTCCGGTAGGGCGGAGGAGAAGGGGAGGGGGTGTCCGGCGGGTCAGGCCCGACCATGACCCGCCGGACGCCCCCTAGGCCAGGCCGGCGGCGCGGAACGCGTCCAGGCTCGGGCGGATGGTGGCGGTCTGCCCGCTGTCCGCGGCCACCGCCTCCAGGGTCTTGAGGCCGTCACCGGTGTTGAGGACGACGGTGGTCAGCGTCGGGTCGAGCTGCCCGTTGTCGATGAGCTTCTTCGTCACGCCGACGGTCACACCGCCCGCGGTCTCGCCGAAGATGCCCTCGGTCTGCGCGAGGATCTTGATGGCCTCGACCACCTGCTCGTCGGTGACGTCCTCGACGAAACCGCCGGTGCGGCGGGCGATGTCCAGGACGTACGGGCCGTCCGCCGGGTTGCCGATGGCCAGCGACTTGGCGATGGTGTTCGGCTTCTGCGGGCGGACCACGTCGTGACCGGCCTTGAAGGCGGTGGACACCGGGGAGCAGCCCTCGGCCTGGGCGCCGAAGATCTTGTACGGCTTGTCCTCGACGAGGCCGAGCTTGATGAGCTCCTGCAGACCCTTGTCGATCTTCGTCAGCTGCGAGCCGGACGCGATCGGGATCACGATCTGGTCGGGCAGCTGCCAGCCGAGCTGCTCGCAGATCTCGTACGCGAGCGTCTTGGAGCCCTCGCCGTAGTACGGGCGCAGGTTGACGTTGACGAAGCCCCAGCCCTCGCCCAGCGGGTCGCCGATGAGCTCGGAGCAGAAGCGGTTCACGTCGTCGTAGTTGCCCTCGATGCCGACCAGGTCGCCGCCGTACACACCGGCCATGACGACCTTGCCCTGCTCCAGGTCGTGCGGGATGAACACGCAGGAGCGGAAGCCGGCCCGGGCGGCCGCGGCGCCGACGGCGCCGGCCAGGTTGCCGGTCGAGGAGCAGGACAGGGTGGTGAAGCCGAAGGCGCGGGCGGCCTCGACGGCGATGGCCACGACGCGGTCCTTGAAGGAGTGCGTCGGGTTGCCGGAGTCGTCCTTGACGTAGAGCTTGCCGGTGATGCCCAGCTCCTTGGCCAGGTTGGCCGCGTCCACGAGCTTGGTGAAGCCGGGGTTCAGGCTGGGCTTGGCGGCCACGTCCGCGGGGACGGGCAGCAGCGGCGCGTAGCGCCAGATGTTGTTCGGGCCGGCCTCGATCGCGGCGCGCAGGGCCTCGGGGTCACCGGTCGGGAGGTCGTAGGCGACTTCCAGCGGTCCGAAGCACTCGGCGCACGCGAAGATGGGGCCGAGTTCGAAGCGGGTACCGCACTCGCGACAGGAAAGGCCGGTGGCAGGTCCGAGATCAACAGAGGTGGCGACAGTCTGTGCAGCCATGATGGCGAGGCCCTTTCTCCTCATCTTCCCCATGGCGCACTTCGCCATGAGACGGAATTGGCACCTTCCCTAGCCGGGGACCTCGCTGACGAGCGCTGACGCGCGATCGCGAGAACCGACTGGAGGGTTGCCGGGGCTTCAACGGGCCGTGTCCCTCTGCCCCTCTGGATGAGCGGTATGGCACCGGCACACGCGCTCTATGGCGCGCCGGTGCGTTTGTAGGCGGGGACCCCCGGCATGCGGTGGTCCTTCGCGTTGTTCAAGACTGTAACCGAAGGCCCGGGCGGTTGAGACAGCCGTCCGAACCGCGAGATGGATCACATAAGGGCGAATATCGCCGACACGCAGGGAGTGCTGAGAGTGCTGGAAGAGGTGGAGCGATGGCTGGCCGACCGCTCCTGGTCCGCCGCCGACCGACCGCTCGCCCAGCTGCTCGACCGGAAACGGGCGGCCGGGACCACGGTCAGCGTCGTGCTGCCCGCGCTGGACGAGGAGGCGACGGTCGGCGCGATCGTCGAGACCGTCCGGCGTGAGCTGATCGAGGGACTGCCGGTCCCCCTGGTCGACGAGCTGGTCGTCATCGACTCGGGCTCCGCCGACCGGACCGCGGAGGTCGCGGCGAAGGCCGGGGCCCGGGTGGTGCACCGCGACGAGATCCTGCCCCGCCTCCCGGCGCTGCCCGGCAAGGGCGAGGTGCTGTGGCGCTCGCTGCTGGCCACCGGCGGGGACATCGTCTGCTTCGTCGACGCCGACCTGCGGGACTTCTCCGCCACCTTCGTCTCCGGCATCGTCGGACCGCTGCTGACCGATCCCGACGTGCAGTTCGTCAAGGCGATGTACGACCGCCCGCTCGGGGACGCCCCGGGGCAGGGCGGCCGGGTCACCGAGCTGGTCGCCCGCCCGCTCCTCAACCTCCACTGGCCGCAACTGGCCGGCTTCGTGCAGCCGCTGGGCGGCGAGTACGCCGTACGCCGCTCCCTGCTGGAACGGCTGCCGTTCCCCGTCGGGTACGGCGTCGAGCTGGGCCTGCTGGTCGACGCGCTGCACACGGTCGGGCTGGACGCGCTGGCCCAGGTGGACGTGGGCGTACGGGTCCACCGCCACCAGGACGGGCAGGCGCTGGGCCGGATGGCCGCTGCGATCTACCGCACCGCCCAGGTACGGCTCTCGCGCGGGCACCTCGTACGGCCGGAGCTCACGCAGTTCGAGCGCGGGCCGGAGGGCTTCGTACCGCGGACGCATCCCGTGGACACGGAGGAGCGGCCGCCGATGGCGGGCATCAAGGAGTACGCGCTGCGTCGCGTGGCGTGAGGGAACGTACGGTTTGAGCGGGCCCGGGCCGGGCTAGGTTGGCCGCATGGCTTCCCAGGTGCTCGTCGCAGCGAACCGCGGCCCCCTCTCCTACGCCCTCGCAGAGGACGGGACGCTCAGTGCCCGGCGCGGCGGAGGCGGTCTCGTCTCCGGACTCTCCACGGCCCTCGCCGAGCAGCCGGAGGCGCTGTGGATCTGCGCGGCGCTGTCGGACGCGGACCGGGAGGCGGTCCGCCGGGGCGTGGCCGAGCCGGGCGTCCGGATGCTGGACATCGATCCCACGATGTATGACGACGCGTACAACGGGATCGCCAATTCTGTGCTGTGGTTCACGCACCACCACCTGTACGACATTCCGCGCGAGCCGGTCTTCGACGCCGAGTTCCGGCGGCAGTGGGAGTCGTACGAGCGCTACAACCACGCCTTCGCCGAGGCCCTGGCCGAGGAGGCCGCCGAGGGCGCGCAGGTGCTGGTCCAGGACTACCACCTGGCCCTGGTGCCCGGACTGCTGCGGGTGCTCCGCCCCGACCTGCGGATCGCGCACTTCACGCACACCCCGTGGGCCGCGCCCGGCTATCTCGCCATCCTGCCGGACGTGGTCCGCGAGACCCTGCTGTGGGGCATGCTCGGCGCGGACGTGCTCGGCTTCCACACCGAGGCGTGGGCGGCCGAGTTCCTGGGCTCGGCGCGGCTCGACGACGCGTGGGGGCGGTCCGAGGTGCGCGACGGCTCGGTGGTGGAGCACCGCCGGTACACGGTGTGGTCCACCCGCACCACGCACGTGCGCGCGTACCCACTGGGCGTGGACGGGGACGAGCTGCGGGCGCTGGCGCACCGGCCGGAGGTGAACGCCAAGCTGGCGGAGCTGCGGGCGGAGGTCGACGGCCTGCGGACGATCGTCCGCGTGGACCGCACGGAGCTGTCGAAGAACATCCTGCGCGGCCTGCTGGCCTACCGGGAACTGCTGACCACGCGCCCGCAGTGGCGGGGCCGGGTGGTCCACCTCGCGTCGGCGTACCCGTCGCGGCAGGACCTGACGGTGTACCGGGAGTACACGGCGGCGGTGGCGGAGCTGGCGGCGGAGATCAACGCGGAGTTCGGTACGGAGGACTGGCAGCCGGTGCTGGTGTCGGTGAAGGACGACTTCGCACGCTCGCTGGCGGCGTACCGGCTGGCGGACGTGGCGCTGGTGAACCCGGTGCGGGACGGGATGAACCTGGTGGCGAAGGAGATCCCGGTGGTGTCGGAGGCGGGGTGCGTGCTGGTGCTGTCCACCGGGGCGGGGGCGTACGAGGAGCTCCGCCAGGACGCGCTGACGGTGAACCCGTTCGACGTGACGGCGACGGCGGACGCGCTCCACGCGGCGCTGGCCATGCCGGTGGGTGAGCGCGCGGAACGCACCAAACGCCTCGCGGCGGCGGCGACGTCCCTCCCCCCGACGGCCTGGTTCAAAGCCCAGCTGTCGGCCCTGGCCTGAGCCATCCCTGCAGCGCCGCTGCTGGGGCTCCGCCCCAGACCCCGCCATTCCAGCCTCGCCGGCGTTTGAGGCGCGGGGGTCCGGGGGCAGCGCCCCCGCAGCGGACGCTCAGGTACGGATGGCGGTGGCCAGGGCGGCCAGGAAGGCGGCGACCGTGCCCGGGCCCGGGAGGACCAGGTCGGCCCGCGCGGCGAGCTCGGGGACCTCGGCGGAGCCACTGCACACCAGCAGCCCCGGCAGGCCCTCGGCCCGGCGCTTCTCGACCGCCGAGTACGCCGCCAGGTCACCCAGGTCGTCGCCCGCGTACAGCACCGCCTCCGCGCCCCGCTCCGCCAGGAACTCGGTCAGGGCGACGCCCTTGTCCATGCCGGGCGGCCTCAGCTCCAGCACCGCCCGCCCCGGCTCGACCATCAGCCCGTGCCGCGCCGCGAGCTCCGCCAGCGGCTCCCGCAGCGCCGCGAAGGCCGCCGCCGGATCCTCCGCCCGCCGGGTGTGCACGGCCAGTGCCCGGCCCTTCTCCTCGATCCAGGTGCCGCGCCAGGCCCCGATGGAGTCCAGGAACCCCGGCAGCTCCGCCCGGACCGCCGCCACCCCGGGGTGCTCGGCGGGCGCGTGGACGATGCCGCTGACGGCGTCCCACCGTTCGGCTCCGTAGTGGCCGAGGACGACCAGGTGCTGCAGGCCGGGGACTCCGGCGAAGCCCCCGTAGCGGACGGCGACGCCCGCCGGCCGTCCGGTGATCACCGCCACCGAGTCGACCTCGGGGGCGAGTACGGACAGGGCCGGGACGGCTCCGGGGTGGGCTCGGGCCTGGTCCGGGTCCGGGACGATGTCGGCGAGGGTGCCGTCGAAGTCCAGTGCGACCACGGACCGGCGGGGTGCGCGGAGCAGGGCCGCGAGTCCCTCGCGTCCGGCTGCGGTGACGGGCATCGGCAGGTCGTGCGGATGACTCCCCA
Organism: Streptomyces sp. NPDC030021; assembly: GCF_055574035.1. Lineage (NCBI taxonomy): Bacteria > Bacillati > Actinomycetota > Actinomycetes > Kitasatosporales > Streptomycetaceae > Streptomyces > Streptomyces sp. NPDC030021. The sequence continues at coordinate 17,513 of NZ_JBVIAH010000043.1, read as the reverse complement.
TACGCACGACCCTAACGGCCGGGCGGTGCCACGGCTACGGCTATCGCCGGGCTCGCTGGGCCTCGCGGATCCTGCGCAGCCGGTTCACCGTGCCCGGGGCGTGGGCCAGTGCCCGCGGGTCGTCCATCAGTGCGTTGAGCAACTGGTAGTAGCGGACAGGGGCCATCCCCAGCCCCTCCCGGATGGCCCGTTCCTTGGCTCCGGGCCCGGCCCAGGTGCGTCCCTCGTACGCGAGCACCGCGGCCTCCGTGGCCGTCAACTGCCCCTCGTCCGTCATACGGCCAGATTAACGCCGCGCTCTGACACCCGGCCCGCCGCCACCGGTCAGCGCGGGTCCGCCGCCCGGGCGGCGGCGGCGACCTGCTCCAGCACCTTCGCGGGCTGTCCGCCCGGCTGGACGGTCTTGCCGATGTTCTGCTTGATGTCCTCGCTGACGCCCGCCCAGGACTTCTTGCCGACCGGGTACAGCCGGGAGCTGGGCAGTGCCGCCAGGAAGGGCTTCAGCTGCAGGGCCGAGCCGCCGGTGGCGGCCTGCTTGGCCTGGTAGCCGCTGGTGGTGGCGGGCAGCAGGTCGTACTTGTCGGTGAAGGCCGTCACGTTCTTCGGCTGGTACAGGAAGTCCAGGAACTTGCCGGACTCCTGGCGGTGGCCGTTCTTGAAGGCCATGACCCAGTCCGCGACGCCCATCGCGGGCTGATCGCTGCCGTCGGACGTGGGCAGCGGCACCATGCCGAACTTCACGCCCTTGGCCGCGGCCTGCTTGAGCAGCGTCGGGTGCCCGTTGAGCATGCCGACCTCGCCCTTGGTGAAGCCGTCGAAGGCGGCCTGGCGGTCCAGCTTGCCGGGCTCCACGGGGCCGGTCAGCCCCTGGCCGACCATCTTGTCCCGCAGGAACTCCAGCGCCTTGACGTTGGGGGCGGAGTCGATCGAGTACGACTCCTCGTTGTCGGTGTAGCCGCCACCGCCCGCGAGCATCCACATCATCGTCTCGGCCTGCGCCTCCTCGCGGCCCAGCGGCAGCGCGAAGGGCGTGGGCACGTTGGCGGCCTTGAGCTTCTTGGCGGCGGCTTCCAGGTCCGCCCAGCTCTTCGGCTGCCAGCCCTTGGCGTCCTTGCCGATCACGCCGGCGTCGGCGAGCAGCTTCTCGTTGTAGAAGAGCAGGCGGGTGCTGGACACGAAGGGCATGCCGTACTGGACCTGCTTGACCTTGCCGGCGTCCGCGAGCGGCCCGAGGAAGTCGGCCTCGGTCTTCACGGAGAGCAGCTCTTCCGCCGAGTACAGCTTGCCGGCGGCCGCGTAGTCGGAGTAGGCGCCGATCTGGGCTATGTCGGGGGCCTTGCCGGCCTTGACCATCTCGGCGACCTTGGCGTCGACCTCGGACCAGGAGTAGACGCTGACCTCGACCTTGGTGCCCGGGTTGGCCTTCTCGAAGCCCGCGGCGAGGTCCTTCCAGTAAGCCTCGGAGGAGTTCTGCGGATTGTCCCCGTAGTCGGCCGCCACGACCCGCAGGGTCACCTCGTTGTCTCCGGTGAGCCCGCCGATGGCTCCGCAGCCCGTCAGCGTCACGGCAGTCAGGCACAGCGCGGCGCCTGACGCGGCCAGGCTCAGGTAACGGCCCTTCACAGTTCTCCATCCACCCCTTCTTGTACGTACGATCCACGTAAGGTCTACACCACTTTGGCGGCTCGTCCACATCGGGCTCCCGACCTGGGTCCCGAATTTGTATGGCCACTCAACAATCCCTCCCAATGGACTAGACCTTTCCCCGCCGAGCACGCGAGACTGTCTCTGTGAAACCCGTGAAACACGTCATCGCCCTCGATGTGGGCGGCACCGGGATGAAGGCCGCCCTCGTCGCCGGCGACGGCACCCTGCTCCACGAAGCGCGCCGGGCCACCGGCCGCGAGCGGGGCCCCGACGCCGTCGTCGAGACGATCCAGGACTTCGCCGCCGAGCTGCTCGACACCGGCCGGGAACGCTTCGGACGGCCCGCCTCGGCCGCCGGCGTCGCCGTCCCGGGCATCGTCGACGCCAAGAACGGGATCGCCGTCTACGCGGCGAACCTGGGCTGGCGCGACGTACCGATGCGCGCCCTGCTCAGCAGCCGCCTCGGCGGCATCCCGGTCGCCCTCGGCCACGACGTGCGCACGGGCGGACTCGCCGAGGGCCGCATCGGCGCCGGCCGGGGCGCCGACCGCTTCCTCTTCGTCCCGCTCGGCACCGGCATCGCCGGAGCCATCGGCATCGCCGGCCGCATCGAGGCCGGCGCCCACGGCTACGCGGGCGAGATCGGGCACATCGTGGTGCGCCCGGGCGGCCCCGCCTGCGGCTGCGGCCAGCACGGCTGCCTGGAAACCCTCGCCTCCGCCGCGGCCGTCAGCCGCGCCTGGGCGGCCGCCTCCGGCGACCCGGACGCCGACGCCGCGGACTGCGCCAAGGCCGTCGCGGCCGGGGACGCGCGCGCCCGGGAGGTCTGGCTGGCCGCCGTCGGCGCCCTCGCCGACGGACTGGTCACCGCCATCACCCTGCTGGACCCGCGCACGCTGATCATCGGCGGCGGGCTGGCGGAGGCCGGGGAGACCTTGTTCACACCACTACGGAGGGCCGTGGAGGAGCGCGTGACGTTCCAGCGGCTCCCCCACATCGTTCCGGCTGCCCTCGGGGACACCGCCGGATGCCTGGGCGCAGGGCTGCTCGCCTGGGACCTACTCGCCACGGAGGTACCTGCCTGATGTCCGGAAGCGCGCACAGCACTGTTCTTTCGGGCGCCAGGGTGGTGCTGCCCACCGGAACGGTGGCGAACGGCAGGGTCATCGTCGACGGCGACCGGATCGCCGGCAGCGCCCACGAGGGTGCGCGGACCGTCGACCTGACCGGGCACTGGATCGTCCCCGGCTTCGTCGACATGCACAACCACGGCGGCGGCGGCGCCTCGTTCACCTCCGGCACCGCCGAGGACGTCCTCAAGGGCGTCCGCACCCACCGCGAGCACGGCACCACCACCCTGGTCGCCTCCACCGTCACCGGGGACCTGGACGAACTGGCCCGCCGCGCCGCCCTGCTCGCCGAGCTGACCCAGCAGGGCGAGATCGCCGGCATCCACTTCGAGGGGCCGTTCATCAACCCCTGCCGCAAGGGCGCCCACAAGGAGGACCTGCTCCGCGACCCCGACCCGGCCGAGGTCCGCAAGCTGATCGACGCCGCGCACGGCGCCGCCCGCATGTTCACCCTCGCCACCGAACTGCCGGGCGGCCTGGACTCCGTACGACTGCTCGCCGAACACGGGGTCATCGCGGCGATCGGCCACACGGACGCCACGTACGAGCAGACGCGCGCGGCCATCGACGCGGGCGCGACCGTGGCCACCCACCTCTTCAACGCGATGCCGCCCCTCGCCCACCGCGAACCCGGCCCGATCGCCGCACTGCTGGAGGACGAGCGGATCACCGTCGAGCTCATCAACGACGGCACCCACCTGCACCCGGCGGCCCTGGAACTGGCCTTCCACCACGCGGGCGCGCACCGCGTCGCGCTGATCACCGACGCGATGGACGCGGCCGGCTTCGGCGACGGGACCTACCACCTCGGCCCGCTGGAGGTCGAGGTCAAGCACGGCGTGGCACGGCTGGTGGAGGGCGGCTCCATCGCCGGCTCGACGCTGACCCTGGACACCGCGTTCAAGCGCTCGGTGACCCTCGACAAGCTGCCGGTGGAGTCCGTGGTCCAGGCGATCTCCGCCAACCCTGCCAAGCTCCTCGGCCTGTACGACGAGATCGGCTCGCTGGAGCCCGGCAAGTACGCGGACCTCGTCGTGCTGGACGCCGCGTTCGACGTCACGGGAGTCATGCGGCGCGGCGAATGGATCGTCAGCCCGCCCTCCTGACCGATGATCTGACGGCCGAGCGGCTGTGCACAGGGAAAACGGTCGGCCCCGGGACTGGGCCGACCGCCCTGCGTTTGGCATGATCCCGGCAGCATCAGACCCGGGAGTGCCGATGATCCTTACCGTGACGCTCAACACCGCACTCGACGTCACGTACCAAGTGCCGAGGCTGCTTCCGCACGCCTCGCACCGGGTCTCCGCCGTCACCGAACGCGCCGGCGGCAAGGGGATCAACGTCGCGCACGTCCTGGCCGCCCTCGGCCACGAGGTGACCGCGACGGGCTTCGCCGGCGGCCCGGTCGGCTCCGTCGTCCGCGCACTGCTCGCCCAGTCCCCCGGAGTGGTCGACGCCCTGGTGCCCTGCGCCGGCAACACCCGCCGCACCGTGGCCGTGGCCGACGCGGCCTCCGGCGACACCACGCAGTTCAACGAGCCGGGGCCGCTGATCACGGCAGCCGAGTGGTCGCGCTTCCTCGCGCGCTACGAGGACCTCGTGCACGGCGCCCGCGCCGTCGCCCTGTGCGGCAGCCTCCCGCCGGGCGTGCCGGTGGGCGCGTACGCGCTGCTCGTGCGCTCGGCCCGGGCGGCCGGGGTCCCCGTACTCCTGGACACCAGCGGCGAGGCCCTGCGCCGCGGGGTCGCCGCCCGCCCGGAGATCATCAAGCCGAACGCCGCCGAACTGGCCGAGCTCACCGGATCCCGCGACCCGCTCCCCGCCACCCGCGACGCCCGCCGCCGGGGTGCCCACGCGGTGGTCACCTCGCTCGGCCCGGACGGCCTGCTGGCCGCCACCGCCGAGGGCTGCTGGCAGGCTGCCCCGCCGCGCCGGCTCGCCGGCAACCCGACCGGAGCCGGCGACTCCGCGGTCGCCGGCCTGCTGTCGGCGGTGGCTGAGGGCCTGGACTGGCCCGCCCGCCTCACCCGCGCGGTCGCCCTCTCGGCGGCCACGGTCCTGGCCCCGGTGGCGGGAGCATTCGACCCCCGCACCTACGAGGAGGTACGGGGGTCGGTGAAGATCACGACGGCCTAGCCGGGGCGGGCCGCCGGGGGCGCGGGGCGGATCAGCCCTGCTCCAGCCAGAGCTGGTCGAGGACGACCTCGCACTGGTTGCCCGCCTCGCACGAGATCTTGATCGTGTTGGCGCCCTGCTTGAGATCCACCAGCGAGTAGGTGTTGGTCCAGCCCTTGGCCCAGTCGCCCGCGGCGGCCTTGGAGAAGTTCGCCATGTTGACCGGCCGGGTCTGCGCCTCGCCGTTGATGGTCAGCGTGGTGCTGGCGTCCTTGCCCGGCACCCCGTAGGTCATCTTCAGCTTGTACTTGCCCGCCTTGGGGACGTCCAGCGACCAGGTGGCCGCCGCGCCCTGCGCGTTGAGGCCGCCCACGTACTGGCCGCCCTCGCTCTTCGCGCCCGGCACCGTGTTCTGCAGCACCGCACCGCCCGTGAGGGACATGCCGCTGCCGGCGAAGTCGGCCTTCGGCAGCGGAGCCTGCGACGGCTTCTCGCTCGGGGCCGGGCTGGAGGGCTTCTGGGGGGCCGCCGACTGCTGGCCCTCGTTCGCGGTGGGCTGTTCCTTGCCCTTGTCCTTGTCACCGAACTGCAGTGCCGCGACGATGCCGATCACGACCACGGCGACCACCGCGACCGCTGCGATCAGCAGACCCCGGCGGCTGGAGCCGCTACCGCCGCCGTGACCGTGACCGCCCGGCTGGTGGACCGTCTGGGTCGGGTGCTGCGGGGGCTGCGCCTGCTGCGGGACGCCGTAGCCGCCCGCCTGGAGCGCTTCCGGGGCCTGGTACTGCGGGTACGCGGGGGGCTGCTGCGCGGGCACCTGGCCGCGCTGGCCGCCGTTACGGCGCTCGCCGACCGTCCGCACCTGGTGGTGGGAGGTGCGGGGAACTCCGGGCTGAGCGCCGGAAGGACCGCCCGCCGCGGCTCCCGGGTAGCCGTATGCGCCGCCCTGACCTGGCGGTGTGGCTCCGGCCGCCTGGCCATCCTCGTAGAGATAGCCGAACGGATCGTCGTCCTCGGGCTTGTTCGCCCCACCGTGCGGGCCGTTGTTCGCGGGCGTCGTCATCGCAGGTCACTCCTTTCGACCCCCGGGAGCCTACCCCGAACACGTGCGCCCACGAGCGGCAGACCGCTTCATCCCGCCCGGCGATGGGCCTTCGACCGGGACCTTTTCTCGATATACATCCGCTGGTCGGCGGAGCGCAGCACCTCGTCCGCGGACATCCCGCAACTCGCCCAACCGATGCCGAAACTGGCTCCGACCCGCACCGCACGGCCGTCCACCCGGATCGGCGGGATGATCGCGTTGCGCAGCCGGACGGCGAGGTCGGCGGCGTCGGCGGCGCCCAGGCCGTCGGCCAGGACGACGAATTCATCACCACCCAGCCGAGCGACGGTGTCACCGTCCCTGACGCCGGTCGTCAGCCGCCGGGCCACCTCGATCAGGACCGCGTCGCCCGTGTGGTGCCCGAACCGGTCGTTGATCGACTTGAAGCCGTCCAGGTCGCAGAAGAGGACGGCGAGTCCCTTGGTCCCGTCGTCGATGTCGGTCGCGGGCGCCACCGTGTGTACGTGGTGGTCGTACGGACCGTCCGACGGGGCGGGCGGCGCCCCGGGGAATTCGAAGGGGTCGGACCCGGAGAACCGGTCGGGGCCGTCCGCATGAAACCCGTGCTCACCGGCACCACCCGCCTCCGCCCCCACCGGGTGCCCGTCGTGCCCCGCATGCCCCCCGTGGGCCCCGTGCGCCGCGTGCCCGTCGTATCCGTCACGCCCCTCGAAGGCCGCGTCCAGCGCCTCGATCGCGGTGGCCCGTGCGGACTGTGGCCTACGGCACAGCCGGGCGCCGAGCCGGGCCCGCAGCTCGGCGCTGTTGGGCAGGCCGGTCAGCGAGTCGTGGCTGGCACGGTGGGCGAGCTGGAGCTCGTGCCGCTTGCGCTCCTCGATGTCCTCGACGTGCGTGAGCAGGAAGCGGGGTCCGTCGGCGGCGTCGGCGACGACGGAGTTGCGCAGCGAGACCCATACATACGTGCCGTCGCGGCGGCCCAGGCGCAGCTCGGCGCGGCCGCCCTCGGCGGAGGTGCGCAGCAGGGTGCCGATGTCCTCGGGGTGGACCAGGTCGGAGAAGGAGTAGCGGCGCAGGACGGAGGCGGGCCGGCCGAGCAGCCGGCACAGCGCGTCGTTGGTCCGCAGCAGCCGGCCGTGCTGGTCGCCGCCCATCTCGGCGATGGCCATGCCGCTGGGCGCGTACTCGAAGGCCTGCCGGAAGGACTCCTCGCTGGCGCGCAGCGCCTGCTGTTCACGCTCCAGCCGGACCAGGGCCCGCTGCATGTTCGCCCGGAGTCTTGCATTGCTGATCGCAATCGCCGCCTGGAAGGCGTACATCTGGAGCGCTTCGCGGCCCCAGGCGCCGGGCCGGCGGCCGTTGCGCGGTCTGTCCACCGAAATGACACCCAGAAGTTCCCCGCCGGACGCATACATGGGGGCGTAGAGCCGGTCCTCGGGGTGCCACTCGTCCTCGAAGCGCGGATCGGGGCCGTCGGTGTGCCACTGCGGGACGTCGTCCTCCATGAGGACCCAGCCCTCGGTGTGCGGGATGAACCTGAGCCCGTCCCAGTTCTCACCCATCGTCAGGCGGCGTTCCCAGGAGGCTCGGGAGCCGACGCGGCCGGTGATGAGGGCCTCGGCGGCGGGGTCGCCGGCGAAGGCGGCGACGACGAGATCACCGTCCGGGCGAACGAGGTTGACACAGGCGAGTTCGTAGCCGAGCCCCACGACGATGCCGTCCACGACGGTCTGCAGAGTGTCCGCCAGGCTCCGGGCCGTATTGAGCTCGGCCACCACCCGGTGCAGCTGCCGCAGGGTCGCAAGACGGACGTACGGCTCCGACTCGGTCTCCATTGCTCGCTCTCCCCGAGACCTCGACAGCAACTCCAGGTTTGTCATCGGCGTTTCGTTGCGGTGTCCCGTCCACTGAATCACAGTGAGCTGTGCGGCAGGTACACAGGGTCAACAAATCTTGCCCTCTGTGACTCAAGTCACATCAGGTGAATATCGGTACGCAGTGGGCTCGTGCACGGCTGGGAGCGCTCCCTCCCATTCCCGTGAGCAAACGATACGCCCGGGCCTAGGCCAAGGGGCGGGGACGCGACTCGGACCAGGGCCCGATGTGCGGCGCGGAAGGGCGAGGTTAGCGTTTCAGCGTGCTGAAGACGACCCCCGTACCCGCCCCGTCCCACGGAACCCCCCATGCTGAGGGAGTGAGCAATGACGAGTTCCGGGCCGCGATGTCCCGGCTGGCGGCGGGCGTGTGCCTGATCACCGCGCACGAGCCCCCACTGACGGCGGACGGCCCGCGCGGCGAGGACGTCGGCATGACGGCGACCGCCTTCATGTCCGTGTCCCTGGACCCGCCGCTGGTCCTGGTGAGCCTGCGCGAGGGCTCCCGGATGGACGACCTGCTGGCGGAACAGCCCCTGTGGGCGGTGTCGGTCCTCGCCGACCACCAGCTCCAGGTGGCGGGCCGCTTCGCGATGAAGGGCCGCATCAGCGACCGGCTGCTCTTCGCCGACCTGCCGTACGTACGCGGTGGGGCCTCCGGCGCGCCCCTGCTGAGCGGCGCCCTGGCCACCCTGGAATGCCGTACGGAGAACCGCGTCGAGGCGGGCGACCACACCCTGGTCGTCGGCCGGGTCCTGACGGCCGGGCTGCCGTCCCCGGACGGCCAGCCGCTGACGCACTTCCGCGGGCGCTACCGGCACCTGGGCTCGTAGGGCACGGAGCGCCCGTAAGACGCGCAGGGCACGCGGGGCACGCGGGGCTCGTGGCGCTCGAAGGGATCCCGAGGCGCGTAAGACGGGCACGGGCGGGGCTACCAGTCCCGCCCCGTGCGGCCGCGCTTGGTCTCGGCCCGTGCCTTCTTCTCGCGCAGCCGTCGCTCGTTGATCCCGCGCGGGATCTTCGTCGCCCGGCGCTGCCTCGGCGGCGGCGCCGTCGCCTCGGCCAGCAGCGAGGCCAGCCGGACCAGCGCCATCTCCCGGTTGCGCAGCTGCGAGCGGTGCTCGGAGGCCCGTACGGTCACCACCCCGTCCACCAGCCTCGCCGCGAGCCGCTCCAGCGCCCGCTCCTTCCACACCTCGGGCAGCGCCTTGGTGGCCGCCAGGTCGAACAGCAGCTCCGCGCGCGAGTCCGAGGTGTTCACGTGCTGACCGCCGGGCCCCGAGGACCGCGAGAAGCGCCAGGCGAGCTCTCCCTCGGGGAGCACGACCGAACCGCGGATGACATAAGGACCAGGCATGCCCCTATGATCCGCCCCCGGCCCGGCCGCCGTCACCCGTATTTACCGCCCTCCGCATTCGGCCTGCGGAGATCCGCCGTCACGGACAATTCACGACGGGAACCCGACCGGCCTCTCGTCGCGTTATAGGGGGCAGCGGTAGTTTGACCGCCTGTACGTGCATGTTGGATGAGGAAAGGGACATTCCCATGGCTGTCAGCCTGTCCAAGGGCGGCAACGTCTCGCTCACGAAGGAGGCCCCGGGCCTCGCTGCCGTCACGGTCGGCCTCGGCTGGGACGTCCGTACGACGACCGGTGTCGACTTCGACCTCGACGCCTCGGCGATCGCCGTCAACCCGACGGGCAAGGTCGTCTCCGACGGCCACTTCGTCTTCTTCAACAACAAGTCCACCCCGGACCAGACCATCGTCCACACCGGTGACAACCGCACCGGCGAGGGCGCGGGCGACGACGAGGCCATCAACGTCAACCTCGCCGGCCTCCCGGCCGACGTGGACAAGATCGTCTTCCCGGTCTCCATCTACGACGCCGAGGCCCGCAGCCAGAACTTCGGCCAGGTCCGCAACGCGTACATCCGCGTCGTGAACCAGGCCGGCGGCGCCGAGATCGCCCGCTACGACCTCTCCGAGGACGCGGCGACCGAGACCGCCATGGTCTTCGGCGAGCTCTACCGCAACGGCGCCGAGTGGAAGTTCCGCGCGGTCGGCCAGGGTTACGCCTCCGGCCTCACCGGCATCGCGCAGGACTTCGGCGTCAACGTCTGACCCCGCCAGGTCCGGCACCCGCCGGACACCAGCGCTGGTGAAGCCCCCTCCCGGCCGTCCGGGGAGGGGGCTTCGCTACCGTTCGACGGGTGATCCTGCAACCGCTCGTCCCCATCGACGGCGCCCTTCCCGGCCCGGTACTCACCGAGATCGCCGCCCTCTACTCGACGAACCACGCGTTCTTCGAACTCAGCGGAGACTTCCCCGACCCGGACCGCATCACGGTCGAACAGGTCGCCGCCGCGCTTGCCGGTGAACTCGCCCACGACAGCGCCGAGGTGCTCCTCGCCCGGTCCGCCGGCCGCCTCGTCGGACTGGCCGCCACCCTCGCGCAGGCACCCGCCGCCGACGACCCGGACCCGTGGATCGGCCTGCTGCTCATCGACGCCACCGCGCACCGCGAGGGATACGGCCGCGCCGTGGCCACCCTGGTCGAGGACCGCTTCCGCGCCGCCGGACGCGCGGGCGTACGCATCGCCGTACTCGACAACAACCCCAAGGCCCTCGCCTTCTGGCAGTCCCAGGGGTACCTCACCCTGCGCCAGTCCGAGGACCGCGAGATGGGCCGCGACTGCACCGTGCTGCGCAAGCCCCTCGAAGCCCCGTAGCGGAACCGCGTCCCTACGCGGGGCGGTCCTTCCCGTACAGCCACACGTCCCAGACCTTCTTCAGGTCGTGCCCCGTCTTCTCCTCGGCGTAGGCGGTGAACTCGGACGTGCTCGCGTTCCCGTGCCGGTGGTCGGCGACCCAGCCGCGCACCAGGGCGAAGAACTTGTCGTCGCCCACCTCCTGCCGGATCCGGTGCAGGACCATCGCACCGCGGTAGTACACCGGTTCCGCGGAGATGTCCCGGGGCCCGGGCGGGTCGGCCGGCGGGAACGCGTACCAGTCGACGCCGGCGTCCTCGTCGACGTCCGTGTCACCGGTCCGGAAGGCCTCGAAGTGCTCCTGCGCCGTGGGCCCGCCGTGGTCCTCGGCCCACAGCCACTCGGCGTAGGTCGCGAAACCCTCGTTGAGCCACATGTCCTTCCAGGACTTCGGCGACACCGAATCGCCGAACCACTGGTGCGCGAGCTCGTGCACGACGAGCTCCTCGTCCTTGGGCGCGCCGGAGTAGACGGGCCGGCCCTGGGTCTCCAGCGCATAGGTGAGGGTCCCGGCGGGCACCACGATCGCGCCCGCCGAGGCGAAGGGGTACGGGCCGAACCGGCCACTGCCCCACTCCACCATCTCCGGCAGCCGCCCGAGCGGGCCGCTGCTCGCGGCCTCCTCCCCGGGCGCCACGGCGCTGTAGAGGCCGACCCCCGAGGGCGTCCGCCCGGTCGTCACCTTGTACGGCCCGATGGCGGCGGTCGCCAGATAGCTCGCCATCGGCTCCGGACTGTGCCACGCGAAGGAAGTCCGCCCGTCCGCGTCCTCGGTACGGGAGCGCAGCTCACCGTTCGACACCGCCTCGTAGCCGCGGGGAACGGTGAGGGTGATGTCGTACGCGGCCTTGTCGCTGGGGTGGTGGTTGCCGGGGAACCAGGTCATCGAACCGACCGGCTCGCCGACGGCGACCGCGCCGTCCTCCGTGGTGATCCAGCCCTCCTTGGAGCCGTCCGGATCCGCGAAGGGCTTCGGCTTCCCGCTGTAGTCGACCTCCGTACGGAAGACCTCGCCCTTCTCCAGGTCCTCGGCGGGGCGCACGGTCAGCTCGTTGCCGGTCCGGTTGTACCGGGCCCCCTCGCCCTGGACGGTCACACCCCCGACGTCCAGGCCGCTGAAGTCCAGGTTGAAGGAGCTGAGCGCCTGCTCGGCGCGGGCGGTGATCACGGCCTTGCCGTGCAGTTGCCCGTCGGCGGGGTCGTAGTCCAGGTCCAGCGCGTAGTGATCGACCTGGTAGCCGCCGTTCCCGGCCCGGGGGAAGTACGGATCACGCAGCCCCGACGCACCCGGCCGCCCCTGCACCGTGTCCCCCGTACACCCCGTGGTGAGGGCGAGCAGGGCGGCGACGGCAGGGGCGGCGAGGCGGGAGAGAGCACGGGGTTCCACGCACTCGATCCTAGGCGGGCCGGCCGGGCGGGTTACTTGCCGAGCGCGTCCACGCCCGCCTTGGCGAACTTCTCGTCCAGGTCACCGCTCGGGGCACCGGCCACACCGACACCGGCGACGGGCGCGCCGTTCGCCTGGACCGGGGTGCCACCACCGAGGAAGAGGGTGCCCGGGATGTCCTTCAGGTTCGGGGTCTGGGCCAGCCGGCCCGCGAGCACCGAGGTCGGGGCGTTCCAGGACACGGCGGTGAAGGCCTTGCGCTGCGCCGACTCGTAGGACTGCGGACCCGCGCCGTCGCCGCGCAGGGTGACGATGGTGTTGCCGTTGCGGTCGACGACGGCGACCGTCACCTTCTGGTTCTCGGACTCGGCGGCCTTCAGAGCGGCCTCGGCGGCGCGGGTCGCGGCGTCGATGGTGAGGTGCGTGGTCGTGGTGAAGTTCTTGTCGCCCGGCCCGTCCTTCTTCGAGGAGACCGAGGCGACGGACGCCGAAGCGACGTCGGAGGCGGGGGTCGCGCTGGCGCTCACGGCACCGAAGGCCCCGGCGCCCAGGGCGACGGCGAGGGCGGTACCGGTGAGAACGCGGGTGCGGGTGTTCATCTCTGCTCCTGAGAACGGTGGCACGGTGGCACGGGGTCGGCATCGGGTCGGTCCGGGCCGGTCGGACCGGCTCCTTCACTGCTCCAAGCCTCGGCCCGGAACCCCCCGCACCCCGTCCCCGTACCGGCTCGCCCCACCCACCTCACCGGCTGACCCGAGGGTCATCCGATCGGTCGATGCGGCCCGCCTCCGGCGAGGTATTTCCTGGTCACGACCCCGCCGGCTCTTACCAGCCCCGCCAGCGTTTGAGGCGCGGGGCCGGGGTCGGAGCCCCGCTCTTCCAGCCTCGCCGCTCCCCCAAGCCACGCCGGCGTTTGAGGCGCGGGGTGCGGGGGCGGAGCCCCGCTCGTTCAGCCCCGCCGGCGTTTGAGGCGCGGGGTGCGGGGCGGAGCCCCGGCAACGGCGCCGCAGGCGACAATGAACGCGACCCCCGCACACCAGGAGCAACCGGTGAGCCACCCCACCAGCAAGCCGGACACCCGAACCCTGACGACGGTCGCCCACACCGCGTTCTTCCTGCTCCTCGGCGCCTCCGTGGTCCGCTTCCTGCTGCGCCACCCCGGCGAACCCCGCACCCCGTGGATCATCGCCCTCAGCGTCACCCTGGCCCTGCTCTACGTCCTCGGCCCCGCCCTCGGCGCCGCCCCCACCGCCCGACGGCTGCTGTGGCTCGGCCTGGTCGTCACCACCTGGATGGTCCTGGTCGTCCTCGCGCCGAGCTTCGCCTGGTGCGCCGTACCGCTGTTCTTCACCGCCCTGCGCACCCTCCCGCCACGCGCCGCCATCGTCCTCGTGGCCCTCCTCACGGGCTTCGTGGTGATCGCCCAGCTCCAGCTGGCCAAGTCCTTCGACCCCAACCTCCTCCTGGCCCCGCCCGCCGTCGCCGCCCTCGCCACCGCCGTCTTCGTCCACATGGAGCGCCAGGCCCAGGCCCAGCGCACCCTCATCGACGACCTGATCCGCACCCGCCGCGAGCTGGCCGCCACCGAACGCCGCGAAGGCACCCTCGCCGAACGGCAGCGGCTGTCCATGGAGATCCACGACACCCTCGCCCAGAACCTGTCCAGCCAGCAGATGCTGCTCCAGGCCGCGGACCGCACCTGGGACACCGACCCGGCCACCGCCCGCGCGCACGTCCGTACCGCCACCGGCATCGCCGCACACGGCCTCGCCGAGGCCCGCCGGCTCGTCCACGACCTGGCCCCGCCCGAGCTCGCCGACGGCGCCGGCCTCGCCGAAGCCCTGCGCTCCCTCGACGCCGGCCCGGACATCGAGGTCCGCTTCCACCTCGAAGGCACCCCGGCCCCGCTCCCCGACCGCGTCCAGTCCGCCCTGCTGCGCATAGCCCAGGGCGCGCTGGCCAACGTCCGCGAGCACTCCGGCGCCCGTACGGCCGCACTCACCCTGAGCTTCCTGGGCGACCAGGTCGTCCTGGACATCGCCGACGACGGCCACGGCTTCACCGAACCCCGCGCCGACGCCGCCGACCGCGGGCACGGCCTCCCGGCCATGCGGGCCCGCGTCCGCCAGCTCGGCGGCACCCTGACGATCGAATCCACGCCGGGCGAGGGCACCGTCCTCTCCGCGGCCATCCCCCTGGAGCCGGCCCCATGACCACGATCCTCCTCTGCGACGACCACGTGGTGGTCCGCGCCGGACTCCTGGCCCTGCTCGGCAGCGAGCCCGACATCGAAGTCCTCGGCGAGGCGGGCAGCGGCGAGGAGGCCGTCGCCCTCGCCGCGAAACTCCACCCCGACGTGGTCCTGATGGACCTCCAGCTCGGCGAGGGCATCGACGGCGTCGAAGCCACCCGCCGCATCACGGCGCTCCCCCGGCCCCCGCACGTCCTGGTCCTCACCACCTACGACACCGACGCGGACATCACCCGCGCGATCGGCGCCGGCGCCACCGGCTACCTCCTCAAGGCCGAACGCCCGGAGGAACTCTTCGCCGCCATCCACTCCGCGGCCCAGGGCCGCACCACCCTGTCCGCACCGGTGGCCAGCCGGGTCATGGCCCACATGCGCGGCACCCGCCCCACCCTGACCGACCGCGAACTCGACATCCTCGGCCAGCTGGCCCGGGGCCTGGGCAACCGCGACATCGCCCGCGCCCTGTTCATCAGCGAGGCCACCGTCAAGACCCACCTGGGCCGCATCTACGACAAGCTCGGCGTCGACACCCGCGCGGGCGCCGTCTCCGTGGCCAAGGAACAGCGCCTCCTGCCCTGACACCGGAGGTGAGCACCCCCGGCACCCGTGACACCATCAGCTACGTGCTCGACATCGGCTACTCCCTCTCCCGGCGTTTCCCGGACCCCCCGCAGACCGACTACCGCTCCGCGGACGTCCACACCCTGCGGCACGACCTGTTCTGCGGGGACGTCTACCTCGCCGACACCAACGCGGACCGGGAAGTGTCCACAGCCTGGGGATGGGTGCCCGTACTGGACTTCGCCTGGGCCCTGTGCGACATCGTCGAACAGCTCGACAAGGACCCCCGCGGCAACCGCTCCGCCAACCGGCAGTACGCCGAGCTCGACTTCACCGAGTCCACGGACCGGATGCTCTTCGAGCGCCGCTTCGGCTGGGTCGACGTCGAAGCCGACTGGATGCCGGCCGAGGAAGCCCCGCTGACCTTCAGCCACCGCCTGCTGCGCCGCGAGGCCCGCGACTTCCTGCACGACCTCATCGCGGACCTGATCGACATGCACGACGGCCTCGCCGACAACCCGGCCATCTGGACCCTCCAGGCCCGCTTCCCCCGCGTCCCCGCGTAGTCAGAACCCTCCGCCGGACAGGAACTCCCGGAACACCTCTGTGGAGCGCGGATTCTGCCCGCACTGCCACACACCGTGCGGGCAGTAGTCGGTGATGCTCTGGTAGAACGGCTCGTGCTCGGCGAACCAGGCCAGCATGCCCCGCACGTACTCGGGATTGTCCCCGTGCCGGAACAGCCCCCATTCGGGGTACGAGATCCGCTTGCCGTGCGCCTTCGCGAAGTCGACCTGCTGCTGGAGTCCGTAGGGCTGGGTGACCTGCTCGTCGAAGGTACGGCCGGGCTCCTGGTCGTAGGAATCCATACCGAGGACGTCGACCACGTCGTCGCCGGGATAGCAGCTGGTCCAGGCGATCGCGTCACCCCCGCGGTTGGGGGCGTAGTCGAAGAGGAACCGCTGCCCCTCCACCGAACGCATGGCGGCCACGATGCGCCGCCAGTACGTCTTCCAGTTCTCGGGGTCGGGACGACACCGGTGGGTGTAGTTGAAGCCGTTCATCTCCCAGCCGAGGACGATCACCGTGTCCGGCACCCCGAGGTCGACCAGACGCCGGGCCAGCTGGCTGAAGTGGTGGTCGTTCGCCCCCTGGGCGCCGGAGCGGATCAGCTCCGCGACCTGATCGTCGGGGACACCGGCCTCGTTGCGCTCCTGCATGGGCACGTTCAGGACGAACAGCCGATCGGCCCGCTCGTTGCGCCACCGTGCCCAGGTGCGCAGGGAATCGGGTGCCCCCTCGATGTTCTCCCAGGTGTCGCCGGGCAGATAGGTGTGCCCGGCGCGCAGTTCGGTACCGCCGAGCCAGCGCGAGAGTTCCTGCATCCGCTCGACGCCGGGCGAGCCGTAGTGGAGATAGGCGCCCACGGCGGTCCCGGCGCCCTCGGCGCCCTCGGTCCCTGCGCTGCCCCCGGCACCGTGCCGCGGCGGCGGTGTGCCGAGGACGACCCACACGACGAGCAGGCCGACGGCGACCGCACTGGCGCATGCGCCCGCCAGCCGGCGGCCCCGATGGGACATGGCACCTCCACAGGCCTCGTGCACCGATGTGTCTGCCTGCGACGTTAGACACCCCATCCGACGACCCGCTCGTCCGGACACCCACCTACTCGGCCATTCGCCGCAACCACCCCACCCGGCCCCCTCCAGCCCGGCCCCCCTCCAGCCTCGCCAGGGGGCACCTCCCAGCGGTAGCCGGGGGAGTCCGAGGCGCGGGTCCGGGCAGCGCCCGGCGGGGGCCCGGGGGCAGCGGCCCCCGCAACGGCGCCGCACCCGACGGGGCTACGCCAGCACCCGCACCCCCAACTGGGAAGCAAGCGCCGGGGCCAGATCGAACAGCTGCGCCGGGCTGATCACCGCCCCGGCCAGCGCCTCCACCCCCCGCGCGATCTCCAGCACGGACGCCTCCCGCAGATCCACGTCCGCCATCCGCACCCCGCTGAAATCGACCCCCCGCAGCGCACAGTCCCGGAACTCCACGCGCTCCAGCACCGCTCCGGCGAAGTCCGGCTCCACCAGCACGCACCCCTCGAAGACCACGTCCTTGAGGTGCGCCTTCCGCAGGTTCAGGTAGTCGATCTTGCCCCCGCGAACCACCACCCGCTCCAGCACCGCCCCGTGCAGCTGCACCCCGCCCAGCCGCGCGTCCACCACCTCCACGTCCCGCAGCGAGGCCCCCGACAGGTCCGTCCCCACCCCCCGGACCCCCTCCAGCACCGAATCCAGGACCCGCGCCTTCGCCAGCCCCGCCTCGTCCAGCGCACACCGCCGCACCGCGCAGTCCATGAACCGGGACCCGATCCCCTCCTGCCCCGCCAGGTCGAGATCAGCGAACTCCAGCCCGTCGTAGTCCCCGTCCGGCTCCAGCTCACCCCCGTCCCACACCGTCAGCTCCGGGAGCCTCAGCTCCGGCCGCCGCGCCGCCTTCACCGTCTGCTGCTGCCCCTGCTGTCCTTTGCGCGCCATCCCCCCATCGTGAACCACCGCACTGACAACGGCCGCGGTTGCCCTGCGGGCGGCTCGGCGGTGTGCTTCGGCCCGGGCCGTCTGCCGGTTGCCCTGCGGGCGGCTCGGCGGTGTACGGCGCGGGCCGGATCCCCGCCGGGCGCTGCCCGGACCCTGCGGGCGGCTCGGCGGTGTACGGCGCGGGCCGTC
>NZ_JBVIAH010000042.1:0-29221 GCF_055574035.1 Streptomyces sp. NPDC030021 | reverse complement strand
CCGACAACCTGGGGGTCCCCCCGGACGGAGTCTGGGGGATGAGGTGCCGTGCCGGGCGTCGCAACCCGGTGAACCTTGCCGGTCACAGCACTAGCGGGCGGCGAACGTCGGGCCGCCGTCGGTGAGGCGCAGGTGTACGGGGTGGCCGGCGACCGGAATGGTGCAGCCCTCCTTCGCGCTGCAGCTCGCGTAGCCGAGCAGCACCGTCGCGTCCCCGTTGCCGTCGGCGCGGATGGGCAGGGTGGTGGTGACGGGGCCGTCCGGGTAGACGGGCATCGGGGCGTCGACGCCGGGCACGCTGATGTTCCGTACGCCGGCGGCGGCCGTCAGCTTCCCGTCGGCTTTGAAGACCCCCGTGACGTCCACCGCGGTCGGCCGTCCCACGCCTTCCACGCCGGTGGGCGGCAGTTCGGTGCTGTAGAGGTGGAAGCCCTTCTTCTCGGGGGTGAAGACGGCGGTCAGCGTGCCCTTCGGCGCATGCCAGTCGGCCACCGAGAGGGTGACGGTGACTCCGTTCTCGGTGAAGCTGGTGGTGGTGGTGGTCGGCGGCGCGGCGCCGGCCGCCGCGGTGCCGGCGGCGCCCTCGGCGGACTGGTCGCCGCAGGCCGTGAGCGCCGCCAGGCAGAGGAGGGCGACCACGGTCCGGGCCGTCCGGGTACGCCTCTTGAGCGGGGAAACGTTCATCTGGGTATCCGTGCCTCTTGTGTCGGGAAAACGAATCGGTTCTCGGGTCTTCGGGGCGGGCCCTCGGGAGGGACCCGCTCACACGGCGGTGGTGAAGTCCGCGCTCCACAACTGCAGCCGGTACACCAGGTCGTTCCACACCCCGGCGGCCAGCAGGACGCCGACGAGCACGAGCATCCCGCCGCCGATCCGCAGGACCCAGGGGTAGTGGCGTTTGACCAGGCCGAAGGCGCTCAGGGCCCGCCGGAAGGCCAGCGCCGCCAGGACGAACGGCAGCCCCAGGCCGAGACAGTACGCCGCCATCAGCAGCGCCCCGCGGGCCGCGCTGGCCTCGCTCCAGGCCAGCGCCTGTACGGCGGCCAGCGTCGGGCCGATGCACGGGGTCCAGCCGACCGCGAACACCGCGCCCAGCACGGGGGCTCCGGCCAGCCCGAGGGCGGGACGCCGGTGGCTGCGGAACTCCCGTTGGGTGAATCTTGGCAGGAACCCCATGAAGGACAGCCCCATCAGCACGGTGAAGACACCGAGCACCTGGGTGACCACCTCCTGATGGGCCAGCAGCGTACGGCCGAAGTACCCGAACAGCGCGCCCCCGGAGACGAGGACCGCCGTGAAACCGAGGACGAAGAGCAGCGCGCCGGCCGCCATCCGGCTGCGGCGCCCGCCGTCTGCCTCCGCCAGGTCGGAGACCGACAGGCTGGTCACGTAGCTGAGGTAGCCCGGTACGAGCGGCAGCACGCACGGCGAGAGGAAGGAGACGAGTCCCGCGAGGAACGCCACCGGAGCGGCGACGGCCAGGGTCCCGTGGAGCAGGGAGGGGGCGTCCGCGGCGGCGATCGCCAGGCCCGCCGTCATGACGACTCCTCCGTCACGCGGGCGAGCAGCGGGCTCAGTTCGTCCCCGGTGACCGCGCCGCCGATGCTGACGGCGATGCGTCCGCGGCGGTCGATCACGAGGGTCGAGGGGATCGCCTGCGGGTTGAGGAGGGCGGGGGGAAAGCGGAGCAGGAGCTCGCCGGTGGGATCGTGGAGGCTGGGGAAGCCGAGGCCGTGCGCGCGTACGAAGGAACGGGCCGCGGCGCGGTCCGGGTCGCGGGTGTTGATCCCGAGGAACCGGACGCCGCGGTCGCGGGTCTGCCGGTCGACGCGTGCCAGGTCGTCGGCCTCCGCCCGGCAGGGGCCGCACCAGGACCCCCAGACGTTGAGCACGACGACCTGCCCCCGGAAGCCGTCGAGGGCGACCGGCTTCCCGTCGAGGTCGTCGCCCGCCAGCACGGGCGCGGCGGGCCGGTCGGCGGGGTCGATGACCGTGGCCTCGGCCGCGGGGGCGACCGCGGCCCTGACCGCGGTCGCCGGTCCGGCCGCCGCCTCCGCGCGGCTGCCGTCGGCGGCGACCGTGCCGACCGCGGCGAAGACACAGCCGGCCGCGGCCGCCGCGAGGGCGGCTCCGGCCAGGGCCGCGGTACGCACCTGGACCCGGCGCGGGTCCGCTGGTCTCACGAGGCCCACTTGCGCAGGAAGGCGTTGATCCCCTCCGCCGTGAGGGAGGGGTTGCCCGTGGCGTGGGTGTCGGTGCGCACCTTGCCGGACGAGTTGACGACGATCAGTACGGGCATCGTGTAGGTGCCGCCCGAGGGGCTGTACTTGCGCAGGAGCGCGGAGTTGGCGGAGCTGTTGCCGCCTATGTCGATCTTGACCAGGTGGTACGAGGCTCCGAGGATCGCCGCCGTCTGCGGCTGGGCGAACACCTTGTCGGCGGCCTTGCAGTTGCCGCACCAGTTGGCCCCGAAGTCGAGCAGCACCATCCTCCCGTCGGCCTTGGCCGCGGCCAGTGCGGCGTCGATCTGCTTCTGCGCGTCGGCCGAGCTGTCGTAGCCGGGGCCGGGGACCCGGGCCGGGGCGGGCGCGGCGGACGTACGGGCCGGCTTGGGGGCGGCCGAACCGCTCTGGGTCCGGGAGGGAGTCGGCGACGAGGAGGCCTGCGCGGTGGCGGACGCCGACGGCGAGGCCGAAGCGCTCGGGGAGGCCTCGGTGGAAGCGGAGGCCGACGGCGTGGCGGCGGCGAGGACCTGGGTGGACGGTCCGGCGGTGGTGGGCGAGGCGGAGCCGGTGGTCTCGGAGGACGGCCCGCAGGCGGCGCACAGACCCACCGCGACGACGGCCGCGGCGGCGAGCGGCAGCCGGACACCCAGGGGAGCGGCGGAGCGGGGCCGCGCGGCGTGGCCGGCACGGACGGGTCGGAGTATGCGAGAAGTCATGGCGAAGACACCCCAAGGCGCGCTGAGAACTACGGGAAGGGCGAGAAGCCTCCCGACTCGGTGAAGCCGGCGGACCCGCGGTTCGCCGGGGCGGTGTGCCCGGGCGCCGGAGGCCGGTCGGCTGACGTGAGCATAGGACCGCGGCGGGCCCTGCGAACCGCCTGAGCGGGATCTTGAGGTTCCCCTAAGGAACAGCTCACCTTCCGCTTCACCGGGACCCGTTCGATGAGGGCATACGGGGAGGTGAATCCCGCGAAAGGGATCAGGAGGGACCGAGCGGTGCGGACCGGCCGAAGCGGTCACGCCGCTGCGGTCGGGCCGCTGCGGTCGGGCCGCTGCGGTCGGGCCGGTCGGCCGGTCGGCGGGTCGGCGGGTCAGCCGGGGTCGGCCGACGGACCCGGCCGACCGGCCGGCTCTCAGAAGGACGTCTCGCGGACGCTGGCCTTGGCCATCGGGTCGATCGTCGCGGTGATGACGGACCGGTGGTCCGAGCTGCTGAACGTGACCGTCAGGGTCTCGTCGTCGGTCTGTGCCGTGGTGGCCTTGAAGCCGCGGCTCGGGACGGCGGAGATCAGACACACGCCGCGGCTCCCGTACCGCACCGTGACCTTGCCGCCCTGCGAGGGGACGGTGTGCAGGCCCGGTCCGCCGTTCTCGCAGTCGACGCCGGGTTTGGGCGCGGTGGTGCGGGCGGCCGGCGAGGGCTTCGCGGGCGGGGAGGAGGGAGCCGCAGGGGTCGGAGCCTCGGTCACGGTGGGCGAGGGGCTCGGGGACGCGGAGGCAGTCGGGGACGGCGGGCCCGGCGACGGGTCCTGCACCGCCGGCCACGCCGGCGGCGAGCCGAAGACCATGGGGGCGGACCGGGCCACCGGGGGCGTATGGCGGGTGGAGCCGACCACGAACTGGACCGTGGCGAGCACGGCCGTCACGCTGGTGGCCGTGCACGACAGCCATAGGAACAGGTAGCGCGGAAATCGAGGCACGGCCCCATAGTGGCCGACGGGCCGGGCGGCGCGTCACCGGCTCCCCCGCACAGCGCGACGGAGCGCCGCCTCCCGGCGGTGCCGCGGGCACGCACACGGACGTCCTCCGACCCGTGTACGGGTCGGAGGACGTGTGCGCCCCGGCAGCCGGTGGGAGGTGGCCGGTGTGCGGGGCGGGGGGGGAAGGCTCCTACTTCGACGTCCCGAAGTCCTGTGTCCACCACGGGCCGCCGTCGCCCTTGTGGACGCCTATGCCGATCTCCTTGAAGGAGCAGTTGAGGATGTTGGCCCGGTGGCCGGAGCTGTTCATCCACGCCTTCATGACCGCGTCGGCGTCCGACTGGCCGCGGGCTATGTTCTCGCCGAGGCGGGACCACGCGTAGCCGGCGGCCTCCACGCGGCTGGTCATGGTGGAGCCGTCGGGTCCGGTGTGGGACATGACGCCGCTGCGGGCCATGGTGTCGCTGTACGCGCGTGCCGCGGCGCTCAGCTTGGCGTTCACGGTCAGGGGGCCGCAGCCGGCTGTGGCCCGCTCCTTGTTGACCAGGGCGAGGACCGCGGATTCGGAGTCGCCGGAGGAGCTGCCGGAACCGCCGGACGAACCGCCGGAGGAGCCGCCCGACGAGCCTCCGGACCCGCCGGAACCGCCGGACGTACCGGAGCCGCCGCCGGTGCTCCCGCCGGACGTACGCGGGGGCTTGCCGGCCGGGGTGGACTTGGCCGGGCCGTCCTCCTCCGCCGCGGGCTTGGCCGGAGCCGCGGACTCCGTGCCTTCGGGCGTCGGCGTCCCGGGCGGCAGCGAGCCCGTGGCGGCCGCGGCATCGGCGGTGACCTCGGGGAGCGGGGCGGTGGGGCTCGCCGTCCCGGCCGTGTCCGCCGGGGTCGGCGTCCCGGACTTCGCCCCGGTGGCGCCGTCGGCCCGCTGGTCCACCTGCGTACCGCCGCCGGAATCGGCAACGGCGACGCCGACCGCCACCGCCGCGGCGGCCGCGGTGAGGGACAGGACGATGCGCGTACGCATCGCCTTCTTCCGCCGCGCCTCGACGCGGGACGGCGTTGCGGGAGTTCGGCTGCTCATGCCTGTAGCACCTCACAGAGGGAAAGGGGGGTGGGGTGCGACCGAGCCTAGGGTTGCGATCAGTGAAATCCGCGCGCTGGAGGGGTTCTTCAAGTTCCCTTAAGGAAGCCCGCAGGGTCGGTTCAGGGGACGAGCCTGTTCATCCCCGGCTATTCGGTCGATACGGACCCGCCGAAGTCCCGGCGAACGCCGGCGCACCCTCGGCGAACCCGCGCCGAGGGTGCGTGCGTAGAGTTCGGCGCATGTCACAGCCCGTGCAACTCGTCATCCTCATCAGCACCCTTCCGGGCCGCGGCCGGGAACAGATCGCGGCGTTCGAGCGTCTCGCCCCGGTCGTGCGGGCCGAAGCGGGGTGCCTCCAGTACGACCTGCACCAGGTGAGCGGCGAGCCCGACCGCTTCGTCCTCATCGAGCGGTGGTCGTCGCAGGCGGCGCTCGCCGCCCATGACGCCACTCCGCACATGGTCGAGGCCGTCGCGGCGAGCCCGGCGTTCCGGGCGGGACCGGCGGAGGTCATCCGGCTCGTCGCCGACCCCCTGGCCTGACCGCGCACCCTCGCGGGCTCCACCGCGGGCGGGGCGGGCGCGCAGCGGCGGCGTGTGATCATGTCCGTCGACAGATCCGCACCTCATGGGGGGACCATGCGCACCCGCACCACCACCGCCACGACCGGTCTCGTGACCGCGCTCGCCGCGCTGCTCGTCCTCGCCGGCTGTACCGCGCCGGGAGACAGCCGGCCCGCGGCGTCGAGCTCCGTGGCCTCCGTGCCCGCGCAGAGCGGCGGTGGGTCCGGCTTCGAGGGACCCCGGCCGCAGGACCAGAACCTGCTGGCGTGGACCGGGGATCCCAATGACGCGGGGCACGTCACCGCCCAGACGTCGGCCGGGGTCGGCGGTCGGGTCACCTTGGTACGGATCGTCCTGCGCGAGCAGATCACCTGGTCGAACGTCTGGCTGGGCCTGGCCGGCATCGACCCGAACGCCCAGCTCGCCAACTGCCATCTCGGTGTGTACGACGCCAAGGGCGCCCTCGTCGGGGCCACCCCGGACATCTCCCCCCAGCTGATGACCGACGCGATCGCCAAGCCGTTCGCCCTCGGCAAGCCGTTCACCGCCGCTCCCGGGACCTACTTCATCGCACTGCTGCTCAACGGCACTTGGGCGACCAACGGCCTCACCCTGAAGTCCACGGGCGCCGGCATCTCCGTCAACGCGGGTCTGACGCCGCCGAATCTCCGGTACAGCACCCTGCTGACCGGTCAGACCTCGCTGCCGCCCACCGTGAACCTCGCCGAGCAGTCCACGAGCACCATCAACACCGGCTGGGCCAGCCAGTGGTACGCGATCTCCTGACCCGCGGGGTGCCCACGCTCACGCCCGCGTGACCGCACCCTCCGGGACGGCGGGGCAGCGGGCGGTGCCGGCCGCCTCGTGCCGGTACCAGGCGGAGTCGACGCCCCTGCCGTCGGGAAGCGTGTGCAGGGCGGGGCCGTCGTACGGGACGAATCCCGCGGCGCTCAGGGCCCCCCGGCAGCGGTGGTTGGAGATCTCGGTACCGGCCCGCACCGACTCCAGGCCCAGGTGCTCGTGGCCGAACCGGGTGGTCACCGCGACGAGTTCGGTGCCCAGACCCCGGCCGCGGAAGGCCGGGGCGAGCCAGATGCCGATGACCCCGTCGTCTTCCGGGGTGAGCGAACTCATCCCGGCCACCAGGCCCGTGGCCGGGTCGACGGCGAGCAGCCTCTGCTCCTCGGCGGGGCCGGGGAGCACCACCGGCCGTATCAGCTCCCGTCGGACGGCTTTGGGGAAGGCCCGCAGCCGCTCGGCACGGTTGCCGTCGTGGATGCCGAGGAGATGCGCGGCGGTCTCGGGGGTGACGATCGAGTCGGGGATCCAGCCGAACCAGCGCTGTGCGTCGGCGTCGGCTCCGGCCGCGGCGCCCATCTCCACGTCCAGGATGTCGCACGGGGTGTGCAGGACCAGCCGCGCGGTCCGCAGGGCGTGACGCCCGTCGCCGCACCGGACGGGCGCGGGCTGCGGGCGGCGCGGTCCCAGGCCCCAGCTCATCGGTCTCCTCACGCGGGAACTGTATGCGGCCCCCGCGCGCCCGCCGCCGCAGGGGTCGGTCAGTCCCGGATGGAGACGATCTTGCGGGTGGCCAGGTCGGCCTGGACGAAGACCTTCGTCGTGTCGCTGCCCCAGGTCAGCGTGACGGTGGCGTTCGTCCGTCCCGTTCCGCTGCCGGTGGAGGTGACCTTCCACTTGAGGGGCACGTTCTGCGCGCGGAGCACGCCGTCCGCATGGTTCGCCTCCTCCCACTTCCTCAACTCCGCCTGGAGCGGCTCCGCGAGGTAGAAGGCGCGCAGGCGGTCCGCGGTGGGCCCGTCGCCGTCGTACACCGCGTCGATGTAGGAGCCGTAGAAGTCGGCGATCCGGGTGAAGGCGCCCTCGGGGCTGCCCGAGACGGACGGGGCCGGGGCGGCGGCCTGCGCCGGCTCCCCCGTCGCCGGTCCGTTGGCGGAGGCGCCGGTGACGAGGGCGAGGGTGAGTACGGCGGTGGCCGCGAGGGTGAGGGAGGCGGTTCGGCCGGCCGAGAGCTTGGACATCTGCTGAGCCTTTCCTCGTGCTGAGTGGCTGCACCGACCGACGCGGCCCGGGTCCCGTCCGGTTTCACGGAATGCGAGAAATGGCCGAAAAGTCATGTCTCCGGCCGTATCGGGCCCGTCAGGAGCCCGCTCGCGTGCCGAACGGCCTCGTACGGCGGCCCGATCGCATCGCTCGACCGGGCGACGATCGCCGCGGGGCGGAATGCCCCACCCGGGGCGGGGGTTGGTGCGGACGCGACACTGATCCCGGATGCACTGGAGAGCTCATGAAAATCGGCATCATCGGCGCGGGCAACATCGGCGGCAACCTCACCCGTCGGCTCACGGCCCTCGGCCACGAGGTCTCCGTGGCGAACTCGCGCGGCCCCGAGACCCTGGCCGCGCTGGCCGAGGAGACCGGTGCCACCCCCGTCACCGTGGCGCAGGCGGCGCGCGGCGCCGAGATCGTCGTGGTCACGGTCCCCTTCAAGAAGGTGCCGGACCTGCCGGCGGGTCTCTTCGACGAGGCCGCCGAGGGCTTCGCGGTCATCGACACCGGCAACTACTACCCGCGTCAGCGCGACGGCCGGATCGCGGGCGTCGAGGACGAGGGCCTCACCGAGAGCAGGTGGACCGAGCGGCACCTCGGACACCCCGTCATCAAGGCCTTCAACGGCACCTACGCCCAGGACATCCTCGACCGGCACCGCCCGGCGGGCGCCGCGGACCGGATGGCGCTGCCCGTCGCGGGCGACGACGCCGCGGCGAAGAAGACCGTACGTGCCCTGATCGAGGAGCTCGGCTTCGACACGGTCGACACGGGCGGCCTCGACGACTCCTGGCGCCAGCAGCCCGACACCCCCGTCTACGGCCTGCGGGAAGGCGTCGACGCGGTCACCAAGGCCCTCGCCGAGGCCTCGCCGACCCGCCCGGAGTCCTTCCGCGGCTGACCGCCACCGCGGGTACCGGTCCCGGGGGCCGCTCTGCGCCGAGCCGCGGCGGGGAGCGGCCCCCGGGACCGGCGCGCGCCCCGCTGGGCGGCATATGCCGGTGGGTGACCTACCATGCAGACATGAGTGATCGTGCGATGCAGGAACCGACCCTCCTTCTCCTGACCGCGCTCGCGGACGAGCCCCGCCACGGGTACGCGATCGCGCGCGAGGTGGAGCTGATCTCGGGCGGACGCGTCAAGATGCGGACCGGCACCCTGTACGGGGCCCTGGAGCGGCTGCTGGGTCAGGGACTGATCGAGGTCCACGAGGAGCAGATCGTCGACAGCCGGCTGCGCCGCACCTACAGCCTCACCGCCGAAGGCCGGCAGAGCCTGGCCGCCGAGGCGCAGCGGATCGCCGCCACCGCACGCGAGGCGGCGCGCCGCCTGGGCGTCTCCGGCGAGACGGCCACGGCGTGAACCGCCGTCTGCTGCGCCTGTACCCGGCCGGTTTCCGCCGCGCCTTCGGCGACGAGATGACCGAGGCCTACCGGGAGGCGACCGAGGATGCCGGGCCGCTCACCCGGCTGCGGGAAGCCGGGGACATCGTGTCGCATGCGCTGCGGCTCCGCCTGGGGGTGGGTTCGGCGCAGCGCGGCGGGCGTCTCTTCGCGGCGGCGGCGCCCTTCGCGCTGGCCGCCACGGGCGCGCATGCCGCCTTCCTGCTCGCCTCGGCCCTCAACCGCGCGTACGTCACCGGTCGCCCCGACTTCGAGACTCCGCTCGGGTATGCGATGAACGGCTTCTCCGTACTGACCTTCATCGGCGCCGTGGCAGCGCTGAGCGGGCGCTTCGCCGCCGGTGCGCGGACCGCGTTCGCCGGCGTCGCGGGAAGCACGGCGTGTTTCGTCATCGCCGTGCTGCCGGGCGCCCTGGAGATGCCGCTGGAGCACCTGGCCTACCTGGCCCCGCCCTTGGCTATCGCCGCGCTCCCGCTGCTCTGCCCCCCGGACCTGCATCCGCCCTGCCGGATCAGGACCACGACGGGGCTGGTGGCGCTGCTGCTCTGGGCGCCGCTGTCCGTGGTGCTCCTCGCCCTGCTCGACGCGGGCGGGATCGGCATGATCGTGCTGTGGCGCTTCGCCGTGACCGTGGTGGCCGCCCTGGCCCTGGCGGGCCATCCGGCCCTGTCCGGGATCCGTACGTCCGGTCAGTTCGCCCTGGCCGCAGCCCCGTTCCTGGTACTGGGCCACTTCGCGGGGGTGGTGGGTGAGGACACCGCGCTGCCGTGCCTGGCCCTGCTCGCGTCCACGGGCCTGGCCGTGCGCCTGTGGCGCCGTAGGCGCGCGGACACGGCCGGCCACGCCTGACCGGCGGTCAGACCCGGGCCGTCTCTTCCGTATCCTGCCGGGCCCGGATCGTCCGACAAGATCCGGAAGAGACGGCCTAAGCATCGATGCCGGATCCGGCGACGCTGATGCGGATCTTGGACTGGCCGTGGCCGAGTTCCTCCCAGTCCTCCATGAAGCGTGCGGACAGACCGTGTCCGGCGGCGAGATCGACGAGGGTCCGGGTGCGGTAGTAGAAGTCCTCGCGCAGCACCTGGTGTTCGGTGCCGGTGGTGCGGTCGAAGGTGAAGTCGAAGTGGCCCCCGGGCGCCAGGACCCGGCCCACGTGGGCGAAGCACTCGTCGATGACGTCGATCGGCGAGTGCGAGAAGACGCTGTGGGCGTGGACGACGTCGAAGTAGCCGTCGGGGAGGAAGTCCAGCGTCAGGTTCTTGGTGAGGGTCAGGTGCGGGACCTTGGCCTGGAGCCCACGCTCGGTCAGGGTCCGCTTCGCGGCGATGAGGATGTCGGGCGAGATGTCGATGCCGTAGTAGTGGCCCGCGTCGAGGTAGTCGATGAAACGCCAGCCGGCGCGGAGGTTGCCGCAGCCGATGTCCAGCATGCGCGCCCCGGGCTTCAGTCCGTGCCCGAGGAGGTAGTCGAACTGCATCTGCCCGAGCGCGAGCCAGCGTTCGTGGGTCTGGCTGCCGACCGCGGCCTCGGGGTTGCGGCGGGTGTCCGAGGCCATCACGGCCCGGTAGTAGCTGACGTGGTCGGGGTGCTTGAAGGCGAGCCAGCGGTCGCGGGCGGCCCGCTTCAGGTACGGGGCGATGCGGTGCGGACGGCTCGCGGCGTAGCGGACCTTGTGGACGAGGGATTCCCGGTTCGCGCTGAGGTTCTTCCTGGTGGCCATGAGCACTCCGTCTCCATCGCAACGTGAATCCCCGGCGGGAGGCAGGAGCGGCTGCCGCCGGGAAGGATCTTCAGACCCCACCATACGTCGGTGACCGACATATGCAAATCACTGGACTGTCTTGGGTGGCGGAAGGCTCGGCACGGCGCACGCACGGACAGTTCGGGAACGTGGACGTTTGCGGCGATATCAACCAGATTGCCACCCAACGCCCCACCGGTCCACGCAACGCGCCCAGGGCGTGACGCCTCGCCAGTCACGCCTCTGGCAGCATGAAGAGATGGCAGAGATACACCGGAAGGTCGGCTCGGGATCGCCGCTGGAGCCTCGGATCGGCTTCTCCCGCGCGGTGCGGGCAGGGCAGTACGTCGCCGTCGCGGGGACCGCTCCCCTCGCGGACGACGGCTCCACCGTCGGCCCGGGCGATGTCCACGCCCAGACCGTACGGTGCCTGGACATCGCCGAAGGGGCCCTGCGGGAGGCCGGGGCGTCGCTGGAGGACGTCGTACGGACCCGCGTCATGCTCACCGACGTGACGCGGTGGCAGGAGGCCGCGCGTGCGCACGGTGAGCGGTTCGCCTCCGTCCGGCCCGTCACCACCTTCGTCGAGGTGTCCCGCTTCATCGATCCCGACTGGCTCGTCGAGGTGGAGATCGACGCGGTCATCACCCACAAGGAGAGCTGAGAGACCGGCACGAGGCGGTCACACGGCAGGAGCGGGCCGTTCCCCGAGCAGCCGGGTGCGGAACAGGTCGAGGACGGTGTCGAGCGCCTGCCGGGTGGGCTGTCCCGGTTCGTCGATGAGGTGTTCCGTCAGGACGGAGTGCGGAGCGAGGGCACTCTGCGGGTTGGCCGCGCTCGCGTCCAGCTCGACGGCGACGAAGGCGTCACCGAGTTCCCGCCGGAGGTGGGCGAACCGGTCGCCGGGGACGAGCCGGTCGCCCTGGAAGCGCAGCCCGAGCACCTGGAGCCCCTCGCGCTCGCAGCGACCGCGGACGACCGCGAGGTCCTCGGGGCTGATGTCGATGGTGCCCGCGCGGCTCGCGGTGCAGGCCAGCGGGAGCGACGGCTGGGAGAGCACCGGGGCGACGAGGCGCTCGTCCGTGGCCATCGCCAGCGCGAATCCGCCGGTCAGGCACATCCCGACGGCGCCGACGCCGGGACCGCCGCAGCGCTCGTGTTCGGCGGCCGCCAGGGCGCGCAGCCACCGTACGACGCGCGAACTGCGCCCCGTGGCCAGCAGCGTGAACTCGCGGCTGACGCACACCCGCCACAGCGACGAGGCCATGTAGCGGGCGGCACTCGGCCGGCCGGCCGCGCCGAAATCCGCGTCACGGCCGGGTTCGCCGAAGAGCACCGGCAGTACGGCCGTACAGCCGGCCGCCGCGACGTGCTCGGCGAACTCGATGACCTTGGGGGTGATGCCCGGGATCTCCGCCATGACGATCACCGCGGGGCCCGTGCCCCGGCGCAGGATCCGGCGGGTGGCACCGTCATGGGTGAACGTGCTCTTCTCGAACCCGCTCAGATCGTGGTCTGCCACGCGCCCCGCTCCTTCCGACGGCCCTGTCCTGGACGACATCAAGTTACCGAGAAGTAGAGCCCTGTGGTCAAGCGAACGGCACACGTTTTGGTGCAGCTGCCCGGGGTGGGGCGAGCACCACGGTGGCCCGGCCCTCGCCGCTCACCCGGACGGCGGACCGCGCCGGGCGTGCGGAGTGCGGTCGGGCGAGGCTGGGGTGGGGCGGCGGCGCCCGCCGTGGGCCCCTCGCCCGGTCCGGTCCGGGCAGCCTACCTCCGCTCCCCCGACCCGGACTTCGCCGTCGTCACCCCCTGACGAACGGGTGCGGCCTCTATGCTGCGGGAATGATCAAGCCGATTGAACTGGTGATATTCGACTGCGACGGGGTGCTGGTCGACAGCGAACGCATCGCATTGCCCCTCCAGGTCGCGCTGGGAGCGGAGCTGGGCTGGCCGCTCACCGAGGGAGAGGTCATGGAGCGGTTCGTCGGGCGCTCCACCGCCTCCATCCACGTGGACATCGCGGCCCGGGTCGGCGACGAGGCGGCCGACCTCTGGCACCGGCTCTTCGAGGAGCGCCACCGTGAGGCGGTGGACGCCGGGTTGTCCGCCGTCGAGGGCCTGCCCGAGGCACTCGGCGCGATCACCCTGCCGACCTGCGTCGCCTCCAGCGGCTCGCACGAGAAGATGCGCCACACTCTCGGCCGGACCGGCCTCTACGCGCACTTCGAGGGCCGCATCTACAGCGCCACCGAGGTCCGCCGCGGCAAGCCGGCCCCCGACCTGTTCCTGTACGCGGCGCAGCGGATGGGCGTCGACCCGGCGGCGTGCGCGGTGGTCGAGGACAGCCGCCCCGGTGTCGAGGCAGCCCGTGCCGCCGGCATGCGGGCCTTCGGCTACGCGGGGGGACTGACCCCGGCCGAACGGCTCGAAGGCGCCGGCACCGTCGTCTTCCACGACATGCGCGACCTGCCCGGCCTCATCGCCGCAGGGTGACCCGCGGACGGCCCGGCGGTCAGAGGTGGGCGTCGCGGGCGAGGGCGGTCATGACGGCCTCGGTCTTGCGCTCGCCGAACGGCGGCGGGGTGATGCCGCGGTCCCGCAGGGCCTGTTCGAGCTGCGTCTGGACCTCGGCGGCGTCGGCGATGTCCGACCGCACCGAGACCTCCAGGAAGCGCAGGCCGTTGTCGGTGCGCCATTCCTCGATCGCCACCTTGCCGGGCAGCTCGTCCCAGTCCTCTTTCCACTTCACGGCGTGTACGGGGCCCAGCGCCGTCAGGTCGGCGAGATCGGCCTCGGTCAGCCCGGCCACGCGCAGGAGTTCCCGCTGCTGCTCGACGAGCAGCAGGTCGGGCGGGCCGACCTCGGCCTCCAGCGAGGCCGCCACCGTCGGCGCGAACTCCGGGCCGGTCCGGTCCTGCTCGATCTTGAAGTCCCAGCCTTCGCCCTCCCGGTTCTCCCGCCAGGGCGCCGGCAGCGCCGGGCAGGGACGCAGTTTGACGGTCAGGTCGGTCTCCCGCTCGGATGCGGGCCCCTCGTCGTCCCGGCGCCGGCGCAGGATGACGCCCTGATGCAGCAGGGGCAGAGTGACCGTGCCGTCGGCCGCCCACTGCGGTCTGTCCCAGAAATGGATCGCGCGGCGGCTCCCCTCGTCCCGGTCGAGCTCCAGAGCGTCGAAGGCGGCCTTCGCGTCGGCCCCGGCGAAGCTGATTTTGATTTCCGCGGCCGTGGCGGCCGGAGACTCTGCCATGGTGCCGTTATCCCACGCGGGGCGCGGGCCCGCATCTCACGCGGCGGCGTGCCCGGGGGCGGCGGACGGGGACGGGCCCGCCGCACTCCTGGTGCGGCAAACCCGTCCTCCCCTGTGACCTCTCTAGGCGGTCGGCGACAGGATGATGTCCTCCGGCCGGCGCGCCGTGGGCGGGGTGCTGCCGGCGACGATCAGGGCGAGTAAGACCGCGGCCGCCTCGCTCTGCAGGAGCCGGGCGGCCTGCTTCAGCCGGCCGGGGTCGGGGACCGGGATGGACAGGGCCACGCATTCCGCCTTCGGGCCCGCGGTGATCGGCACCGCCGCGCACACCGTGCCGATCGCGTACTCCTGCAGGTCGAGGAGGGGGGCGTTCGGCGGGCGGTCGTCGAGCTGATGGAAGAGGTCCTGCTGGGTGGTGAGGGTGTGGCGTGTGAACCGGGTGAGCCGGTGACGGGCCAGGTGATCCTTCCGGTCGTCGTAGTCGAGTTGGGTCAGCAGCGCCTTGCCCACGGCGGAGGCGTGGGCGGCGACGCGGAAGTCGACCCACTCCTCGACCACGGGTGCGCCCGGTCCGTCGGCGTACTGGGTGATGGAGACCTCGCCGTCGGTGTAGCGGGCGACGTAGACGGCGGCGCCGACGGCGTCCCGCACCCAGGCGAGGGTCTCGTGCAGGTGCCCGCGTCCGTCTCCGTTCGCCGATTCGGCCAGCAGGAGGGCGTTGCCGGCGATGTACGCGTCCGGTCCGGTCGGGGTGGCCAGGTTCGCGCGGATCAGCTGCTCCATGGCCCGGGCGAGGACCAGTTGCGGCAGTGCCGTTTCCCGGGCGATCTGGGTCAGGTTCACGCCGCCCGAATAGCGGTTGATGACTTCCAGGACCCGCAGTGCCTGGTGGGCGGATTCCAGTGCGGCGGGGGCGGGGCGTCCTTCGGGTGTCGTCCGGGCGGCGTGGGTCAGCTGGGGCTGTTTCAGTGCTTCGAGGGCCCAGGCGTTCGCCTGGTGCGTCAGGTGCAGGGGGTTGAGCCGGGCGTTCTGCGCGACGGCGACCGCCACTTGCGGGCCGGGGGTGACGACCTCTCCGAGGTCCGGGTGCTCCTTGCGGGGGCGGGCCTTGAGCGCCTGGCGCAGTCGTGCGGGGAGCCGGCACGGGGACCGGCCGGCCCCTCCGGGTCCGGTGATGAGGGCGGTGAGGTCCTGGGTGGTGATGGGCGGGGTGGTCCAGATGACCGAGGCTCCGAGGGCCTCTTCGAGGTGTTCCGGGAGCTGCGGCAGGGGCGGGAGGTGCTCTTCCGGGGGCAGGGTCCGGGCCTGGCGCCTCCAGTGGCGGGCGGTCGCGACCTCGGCCCGGGCGAGGTGCAGGAGGTAGAGGCAGTGGGCGGCGGTCTGCGAGCCCGCCCCGGCGGCGTACTGGAACCAGAACTGCGCGTCCTCCATCCGGTCGGCCAGATGGAGCAGGCAGCCGAACAGCAGGGCCGAGTCCACGCCGTGGGGCCAGGAGTCGGCGTCGAGGGCGAGTTCGGCGAAGGCCCGGCTCTCCACGAGGCACCAGGTGAGGTCGTCCAGACCCCGGGCGGCGCGCACATGGCAGGCGGCGTCCAGGACGAGGTCGTCGGCTGCTGTTGAGGCTGAGGCTGAGGCTGTGGACGCGGATGCTGATACTGATGCTGATGTGGCCTGCCCCCGCGGCAGCGGGGTCGCGGAGCCGGGGGGGCCGGTGGTACCGGTCGCCGAGCGGGCACGGTCGGCGACGATCCGGCGGGCGATCCGACGGCGGGCAGCGCCCTCGTCGTATCCGGCGTACTCCTCCGCGAGTACCGTCGCGTCCGCAAGGGCCGCGTCCAGTTCGCACAGCGGCATGTCGCGCTGGCGGGGCATGTCGCTCACTAGTCCTTCTCCTCTCCGGGGTTCCAGTCCACCCCGAGCTTGCGGGACAGGGTTCGGCGTGCGCCGCGGATGTGCGAGCGGACCGTCGCGGGGGTGATCCCCATCATCCGGGCGACCGTGTCGGAGTCGTTGCCCAGGAGGAAGGCCAGCAGCACCACGTCGTACTGCCGCTCGGACAGGCCCGCGATCGCCGCGTACAGTCCGAGCTTCGACTCCAGCAGTTCCAGCCGCTCTCTGGAGGAGCGGCGCAGCGCTGCGAACCACGCCGTCTCCACCATCGCCACCTGCCGGCCCAGGGCCGCGAGCCGCCTTTCGACGTGCTCGCGCAGCACCGCCCACGCGAAGCCGTGGAGGCTCGCCTCCTTCAGGGCCTGGCGCCACACCTTCAGCAGGAAGGTGAACACGTCGTCGACGACTTCCTCGGCGTCCTTGGGGTTTCCCAGCTGCAGGTGGGCGTAGCGCAGATAGGCGCGGTGCTGTTGGGAATGGAAAGCGGTGAAGTCCACCGGCAGTACCCCGGCCAGTTCGCTGGAGACCGCCTGGTCCCCCGATGGATCGAAATCGCCTTCACTCATACGCTCCCCCACAGCTGTTCGTCACCGCACACCGGGGCGGCGGGGACCTCATGGTGGCGGGCGCGGGGAGCGGCACGGCGGTGGCCGGCGGCTGGTCCGCCGGTTCCCGTCCGTACCCCCGCGCCCGGCAGGCGCATGGGCGCCCTGAACACATCGATCACGAAACAGCGGGCAGTGGTGGCTAACAGCGCGAGGGCGACCGTCTCGGCAACATTCACGTCGGCGCGGAACCTTTCAAGTGGATCATGAGCAATCGGCATGCCTGCCCCCGAACCGGCAGCCGTGGAGCACCAGGTGCTCCCATTCACCACCCCATCGGAAAGCGCGCCCGATCGTGCAAGCCGGTCCCTGAAAATCTTCCGAAGGAAGCGCATCCACTTCTTTGCGCGCCCCCATCCGCCTGCGCGCGCCCCGGTGTGCCTGCCGAGCGCCGCCTCCGCCGACACGCGCCCGAACGGGTTCCCTCCGCTGTTTCTGTCACACGATCGGATGCCGCTGCGGCCCCATCCGGTGGGACACGTCCCGACTCCCCCCTCCTCGGTGCCCCGTACCTGCATGGTGGGTCCAGCTTTCGGCGCCCCGGCCCCTGGGCCCGCGCCCGTCGAGGAGGAAGGGGCTGTACCCATGGCGTTCGCGAGGACCTTGCTGCCCGCCGTGCTCTGCCTGGCACTCACCGGTGTGCCCGCCGCGCTCCCGCACGCCGCGGCCGCCGCGCCCTACGAGGGCCAGGCCGGCCACGAGAGCGCGCTGTTCAGTGTGAAGGCCACGAACAACGCGGCGGCCCAGGAGTTCACTGTGGACGGCACCCGGCTCTCCCGGGTGAGTGTCTGGCTGGGCAGCGGGGCGGCGACGGGCACCGTGACCGCGCAGGTCCGCCGGGTCCGCGCGGACGCGGACTCGGTGATCGCCTCGACGACCCTGGACCTCGCGGCGCTCGGCGGCGCGGGCGCCGGCTGGGTCGAGTTCCCGCTGAGCGCCACCGTCACCGCGGGCGCCACGTACCACCTGTTCCTCCAGGCGAGCACCGCGGAGAGCGAGCCGATCGCCTGGTACGGCACCACCCGGCCGGTGCCCGGCTCGCTGACCAGCTGGAACTACGACAGGGCGTACTGGGGCGGCTGGCACGCCTACGGCTCCCGGCTCGCCTTCCACGTCAATCCCACCGGCAGCGAGCGCTGCGGGGAGACCGAGCCCTGCTACGTACCGGCCTCGGCGCTCGCCGCCCGGACGTCGGGCCTGCTGACCAACCGGGTCGCCACCGAGGCCGTGCTGCCCGCCTTCGCCGTGGGCGCCTCCTACGTCGACGGGAGCAATGTGCTGCGCCTGCCGTCGGGCCGGTGGCGGTACCTGCCCGACGGGGCCTCGGCGTCGGCGGTGGTCGAGGCGGACGACCCGGATGCCCTGGCGCAGGTCGGGGAGAGCCGCGCGTGGCTGGCGGCGGGCACGGTGCCGGGGACCAGCGCCGCGCAGCGGGCCGCGTCGCAGCGCGCCCTGCTGTCGATGCGGGCGCTGCTGAAACGCAACGGCGCGTTCGCGGCGGCATGGGCGCCGCCGTGGGAGTACTCCTGGCCCCGCGACGGGGCGTTCGCGGCGGTCGCCTTCGCCGCCACCGGGCACGACGAGGAGGCGTACCGGATCCTGGGCTACGACGCGCTCACCCAGCGGGCCGACGGGACCTGGGAGGCCCGTACCGTGCTGGACGGCAGCGGGCCGCCGGACGCGCGGAAGTGGCAGCTGGACGGCAACGGATGGGTGCCCTGGGCCACTTGGCAGTGGTACCAGGCGGCGCCGTCCGGCGGGCGGGACGAGCGGCTGCGCGAGCTCTACCCGATGGTGCGCAAGGCGGCCGACCACGCCGCCCGCTCCCTGGGGCCGGACGGCCTGCCTCCGGCGTCCCCGGACTACTGGGAGCTGGACACGTCGACGGCCAACATCGGTACCGCCGCTCCCCTGCTGGCCGGGCTCAACTCCGCGGCCGACCTGGCCGCGCGGCTGGGCTCGGGCGCGGACGCGGAGCGCTGGGGGGAGGCGGCCCGGCGGCTGTCCGCCGCGATCGCCACCTCCTTCGCCCCGCTGGGCTACCAGCGGACCGTGGACGGCAAGCACGGCCGGGACAGCGCGGTGGCGTTCATGGCGCCCCCGTTCAACGCCGCCCCGGCGGATCTCGGCGAGGCGCTGGACTCCACCTACCGGGCGCTGCTGCTGCCGAACGGCGGGGTCTCGCCCGGGAACGACCCCTCCTTCAGCTGGGGTTCGTACGCGTGGACGGCCAGTACCTCCTTCTTCGCCCTCGCCTGGGCCGGTACCGGTGAGCCGGCGAAGGCGGGCGGGGTGCTCGACTGGGTGCTGTCCCGGCGCAACGGGCTGGGCGAACTCCCCGAAACGGTGAACGCGGCCGGGCTGCCGTCCGCCGTGGCGCCCCTGGGCTGGACGGACTCGCTGGTCGTACTCACCGCACTGGCCCTCCAGGGTTCCGTACGGCCTACTCCCCCGGCGACGCGGTCGTCCGGGGAGTGACCGGCCCCGTGAGGGGCACGACAGTGGTGTGCATCGACAGGAGGCGGTTATGCGGGGCGGAAAGATCGCAGTGGTCGGCGGGAGCATCGCGGGGTGCGCCGTCGCGACGGCGGCGGCGCGGGCGGGCGCCGGTGAGGTGGTGGTGCTGGAGCGGACGCGCGGGCGGCTGCAGGACCGGGGCGTCGGCCTGTGCATCCACAACGAGCGGGCCGCCGAGCTCGGCGCGAGCGGCGCGCTGCCCGGGGGGATCGCCGCGCATCCGCTGGAGCGGCGCCGCTGGGTGGTCCGCGACGATGCCCACGGGGCGGGCGGCCGGGTGATCTGGGAGCAGCCGTTCCCCTTCCACTCCTACCACTGGGGCCTGCTCTGGCAGGGCCTTCGGGAGTCCGTGCCGGACTCGGTGGTCTACCGGCAGGGGGAGGCGGTGGCGGGGGTCGAGGAGAGCGGGCACGCGGGCGTCGAGGTGCGGCTTGCGGACGGGTCCGTCGAGCGGTACGACCTGGTGGTCGGTGCCGACGGGTACCGGTCGGTGGTGCGCTCGGCGCTCTGCCCGGACTCCCGGCCGCAGTACGCCGGCTACGTCTGCTGGCGCGGGAACTTCGACGCGGCGCTGCTCGCGGGCCTGGGCAGCGTCGCGGACTCGGTGCCGGAGGCGGGGACCACGGTCTGCTTCCCGGGCGGTTCCTGCGTCATCTACCGGATTCCGGGGCCGGACGGACCGCGGGTGAACTGGGTGCTCTACGGTTCTCCGCCGCAGGACGGGCAGCTGCGCCAGGGCGATCCGACGAGCTTCCCGCCGGGCGGTGTCACCCCCGCACTGGCGGGGCATCTGGCGGCGCTGCTCGATCGCGAGTTCCCGCCGTACTGGGCGCGGGCGCTCGCGCTGACCGACCCGGCGGACACCTTCGTCCAGCCGATCTACGACATGGAGACCTCGCGGACCGCCGCCGGCCGGCTGCTGCTCGCGGGGGACGCGGCGAGCGTCGTACGCCCGCACAACACGAGCGGCGCCGCCAAGGCGCTCCAGGACGCCACCGCCCTCGCCGACGGCTGGCGCCGCTGCGGGTCCTTCCAGGAACTGCTGCACGGCTACGAGGAGACCCGCGGCGCCGCCGGACGGGAGCTGGTCGCGCTGGCCCGCCGGCTGGGCCGCGCCCAGGTCGAGCGGACCCCGGCCTGGGCGGGCATGGACGGTGAGGAGATGGAGGCCTGGTGGCGGGGCCAGCTCGGCGGGGCCCCCGGGATCGGGGGCCGGGCCATGACCCCGTAGGCCTGGCCCCTGGTGGTCCCTAGTGGCCCTTGGTGGTGTTGCTGGTGATCGTGCCGTCCGTGCCGGACACGGTGACCGCGTGCCGGACGCCGTCGGACCCGACGACCACGGCCAGCCAGGCGCTGCCGCCGCCTTCCTGGGCGACCGCGCGCAGCCCCGCGACCTTCCCGCCCGGCACGGCAGCGGCGGCCTTCTCGGCCGCCTCGCCGATGGCCAGGGAGGGGATGGGCGCGGGCGCCGGGGCGCTCCCGTCGAAGCCCCCACGCCCGCCGGGGCCTCCGGGACGGCCCTGCTCCCCGGGCTTCCCGGGGCCCGCCGGTCGGCCGGGCTCGCCCTGCTTCCGTTCGTGCCGCGGCTCGGCGTGCGGGCCGCCCCGGAGGCCGCCCTCGGGTCCCGGTCCGGCCCAGGCGATGCGCGGGCCCCGGTCGACGCGCATGTGGTGGTCATGGTGTTCGGCCACGGCCACCGCCGTCACTCCGCCGACGACCACCACCGCGACCGCGCCCGCCGCCACCCAGCGGGCGCGCTTGCCACGGGGGACGAGGCGGCCCAGGGCCGCGGACTTGCGGGCCTCGGCCCCGGGGGCGGTCACGGCGGCGGTCTCGGCCTGCTCGGACGGCGGGACAGAATCAGACATACAGGAACTCCTCAGGACAACCGGGCGCGGTGCGCGGCTCATTCCAGAGCATGCTGAGCGGAAGCTGAAGCCCCGCTGAAGCCACCTGAAGACCTCTTCAGCCAACGGGGGGACGGTCCTGAGATCCTGTCCCGCATGCGCGTACTGGTGGTGGAGGACGAACGGCGGCTCGCCGTGGCCCTGCAGCGAGGGCTGCAGTCGGAGGGGTTCTCGGTGGATGTTGCCCACGACGGGACCCAGGGCCTGTGGATGGCCACGGAGCACGACTACGACCTCATCGTGCTGGACATCATGCTGCCCGGGCTGAACGGGTACCGGGTGTGCGCGAAGCTGCGCGCGGCCGGCAACGAGTCGGGGATCCTGATGCTCACGGCGAAGGACGGGGAGTACGACGAGGCGGAGGCGCTCGACACCGGCGCCGACGACTTCCTGTCCAAGCCGTTCT
Source organism: Streptomyces sp. NPDC030021 (assembly GCF_055574035.1). NCBI lineage: Bacteria > Bacillati > Actinomycetota > Actinomycetes > Kitasatosporales > Streptomycetaceae > Streptomyces > Streptomyces sp. NPDC030021. The sequence continues at coordinate 7,867 of NZ_JBVIAH010000042.1, read as the reverse complement.
CCTACCTCGTCCTGGTCGCCCGGCTGCGGGCGCTCGGCCGGCGTACGGGCCGTCGGCGGCCCCAGGTGATGCGGTTCGGCGACCTGCTGCTCGACCCCGCCCGGCACTCCTGCTCCCGCGGCGGCACGGAGATCCGGCTGACGGCGCGCGAGTTCGCGGTCCTGGAGTACCTGGCCCGGCGCCCCGGCGAGGTGGTGCCCAAGCGGGACATCCTGGAACAGGTGTGGGACAGCGCCTTCGACGGCGATCCCAATGTGGTCGAGGTCCACGTCAGCGCCCTCCGCCGCAAGATGGACGCACCGTTCGGCCGCGCCGCGGTGGAGACCGTACGCGGAGCGGGATACCGGCTGGCGGCCGACGGTGGCTGAGGCCGGGGCCGGGCGTCCCGGCCTGCGCGAGCGCGTGCGCGCCGCCCTGCGCGCGGTCCCGGGCGCGATCCTGCGCCGGTGGCCGGTGCTGCGGCGGCTGTGGCCGACCACGGTACGGGCGAGGGCGACCGTGGGCGCCAGTGCGGTGGTGGCCGTGGCCCTGGCGCTCGCCTCGTTCGCCCTGCTCGGGCTGCTGGAGGCGAACCTGCTCCGCAATGCGGAGAACGACGCCCGGCGCCAGGCCGAGACCGTGGCGCAGCTCGCCGCCGCCGGGAAGCTGGGCCGCGTACGGCCGCCGGCCCGCGGCATCGACTTCGTCCAGGTGGTGGGCGCCGACGGACGTGTGCTGTTCGCCAGCCCCAACCTGGCCGGCGTGCCCGCCTTCCCGCCGCCCGGTCCGGGCGCTCCGGGAACCCGGTTCCACACGTGGCGGGTCCGCCCGCTGGACGGTGAGTACCGGCAGCGGGTCGTCCAGGTCGTCACGGAGACCCCGGACGGCATGGCCACCGTCTACGCCGGCGCCTCCCTGCGGGACGCGGACGCGGCCGACGACACGACCACCGCGGCTCTCGTCATCGGCATGCCCCTGCTGCTGGCCACCGTCGCCCTGGTGACCTGGCGGGTCACCGGCCATGCGCTGCGCCCGGTGGAGGAGATCCGGGCCGAGGTCGCCGAGATCTCCGACCGCGGCCTGCACCGCCGGGTTCCGGTGCCCGCCACCCACGACGAGGTCGCCCGGCTGGCCGAGACCATGAACGCCACCCTGGACCGGCTGGAGGCCTCCGGGATCCGCCAGCAGCAGTTCATCGCCGATGCCTCCCACGAACTGCGCAGCCCCATCACCGTCCTGCGCACCCAGCTTGAGGTGGCGCTGGCCGTCCAGGACCCGGAACTGTGGCCCGAGCTGATCTCCGGGGCCCTGGAGGACATCGAACGGCTCCAGCACCTCACGGCCGACCTGCTGCTGCTCGCCCGGATCGACGCGGCCCAGCCGGTGGCCGCCGCCCCGCTGGACCTGACCGCCCTGGTGCGCGAGGTGGTGGAGAGCCGGCTCGGCGACCGTGTCCCCGTACGGTTGCGGCTGGAACCCGATGTCGAGGTCACCGCCGGCGCGCTGTGGCTCGGCCGGATCGTCACCAACCTCGTCGACAACGCGCAGCGCTACGCGGACGGGCGCGTGGACGTCACCCTGCGCACGACGCACGGAGCGCGGCCGGGCACCGCCGTGCTGGAGGTCGCCGACGACGGCCCCGGCATCCCGGCGCCCGACCGGGAGCGGATCTTCGAGCGCTTCACGCGCCTCGACGACTCGCGCAGCCGCGACCACGGCGGAGCCGGACTGGGGCTCGCCATCGCCCGCGATCTGAGCACCCACCACGGCGGAACGCTCACGGCCGAGGGCGGCGCGGGCGGAGCCGCCGGCGCGCGGCTGGTGCTGCGCCTGCCCACGACGCCCCGGCCCTGACGCGGCCGGGGTGGCCGTCCTGTCCGGGGTGTCCCCCGCTCACCCGTTCACGAAGATTCGCCCACAGGCCCTTCGGCGGTGTGCTCTCCTTCGCCTCCAAGGCGACGGCCTTGAGAGCGTCCCTCTCGGGGGTGGTGGTGACCGTCCCGTCGTCGTGCCACTGGATGCTGGTGAAATCGCCCGCCCGTGGAAGGCGCAGGAAAACCCGGTGCCCCGGCAGGACGCGATCACTAGACTCGCCGTACGCGCTGCCGACAGGGCACCGCGCGTCCGATGCCGAGTGAAGAGAAGGGGAGCCGCGCCATGTGCACGTACCGCACCGCCGCCTTCGCTCCCCCGACCCGGTACGACGTGATCCCCGTGTCTCGCAGCGGGCGGTGCCGGCTGCGCGGCCGTCACCGTATGCCCGTGACCCACTTCTAGGGTTCCGTCCCCTCCTGCCTTCCGTACGCCCGGCTGCCCGTGGGCCCGTACGTCCTCCTGCCCGGACTCGTTCCGGACGGGTCGGCGACGCCGCTCTGCGCTGCGGCCGACCGGAAGGACCGGGGCCGATTTCGGGGAATCGCGCCGCCCTCTTCCTCAGCACACTCGAAAGGCCTCGGGCCATGCGCGCCAACAGGCAGCCCCGCACCACGACTTCCCCCGCCGCCGTCCGCAACCTGGGCATCCTCGCCCACGTCGACGCCGGCAAGACCACCGTCACCGAGCGGATCCTCTTCGCGACCGGTGCCATCCACAAGCGCGGCGAGGTCCATCACGGCACCACCGTCACCGACTACGACCCCCAGGAACGCGATCGCGGCATCACCATCTTCGCCGCGGCCGTGAGCTGCGCCTGGGGCGGTCATCGCGTCAACCTGATCGACACCCCGGGTCACGTCGACTTCTCCGACGAGGTCGAACGTTCCCTGCGGGTGCTGGACGGGGCGGTCGCGGTGTTCGACGCCGTCGCCGGGGTCGAACCGCAGAGCGAGACGGTGTGGCGGCAGGCCGACCGGCACGGTGTGCCGCGGATCGCGTTCGTCAACAAGCTGGACCGGGCGGGCGCCGAACTCGACACGGCGGTCGCGTCGATCCGCGAGCGCCTGGGCGTCGTTCCGCTGGTGGTACAGCTGCCCATCGGAACGGAGGACTCGTTCTCCGGCGTCGTCGACCTGCTGGCGATGCGCTCGCTGCACTGGCGGTCCGGCTCCGACGGCTACCAGGTGGGCCCGGTCCCCGAGCTGCTGCGGGAGGAGGCGGCCAGGCGCCGCCGGCTCCTGGAGGAGACGGTGGCGGAGCTGCACGCCGACGCCCTGGAGGAGTTCTGCTCGGCCTCGGCCCTGACGGAACGGACCCTGGTCCGCGCCCTGCGGGAGCTGACGCTGCGCGGGGACGGTGTCGTGGTGCTGTGCGGATCGGCGTACCGCAACCGCGGGATCGAGCCTCTGCTGGACGCGGTCCTCGCGTACCTGCCGTCGCCCTCCGACATGCCTCCGGTACGGGGGCTGGTGGAGGACGGCGTGGAGCAGGAGCGCGCCCCCGACCCGGCGGAGCCGTTCACGGCGCTCGCCTTCAAGGTGACGGCGACGGCCACCGGGCGGCTCACGTACCTGCGGGTCTACGCGGGCACCCTGCGCAAGGGCGCGACGGTACTGGATGCGGCCACGGGCCGTACGGAGCGGGTCGGCCGGATCCTGCGGGTCCAGGCCGACCGGCACGAGGAACGGGAGGAGGCGGTGGCCGGTGACATCGTCGCGGTGATCGGGCTGAAGGCCGCCCGGGCGGGCACGACGCTGTGCGCGCCGGGCGCCCCGCTGGTCCTCGAACCGCCTTCGGTGGCCGATCCGGTGGTGTCGGTCGCGGTCGAGGCCCGGCGCAACAGCGACACGGGGCGGCTCTCGGCAGCGCTGGCCCGGCTCGCCGAGGAGGACCCGTCGCTGGTGGTGCGGTCCGACGCGGAGAGCGGCCAGACCGTGCTGTCGGGCATGGGCGAGCTGCACCTGGAGGTCGCGGTGGAGAAGATCCGCAGCGGTCACGGGGTGGAGGTCGTCGTCGGCCGGCCGCAGGTCTCCTACCGGGAGACCGTCGTGCGCGGGGTCGGCGGCCTCGTCCACCGGCATGTCAAACAGGACGGTGGCGCGGGCCAGTTCGCCCACGTCGTCCTCGACGTCGAGCCGCTGGAGGAGCCCTGCTTCGAGTTCCGGTCGACGGTTGTCGGCGGACGCGTACCGCAGGAGTACGCGCGCGCCGTGGAGGCCGGCTGCCGGGACGCGCTCGCCGAGGGCCCGCTCGGCGGGTTCCCGGTGACGGGGCTGCGGGTCACGCTCACCGACGGGGCGACCCACTCCAAGGACTCCTCGGAGATGGCGTTCCGCGCGGCGGGCCGGTTCGGGCTGCGCGAGGCCCTGCGCCTGAGCACGATGGAGCTCCTGGAACCGCTCGCCGAGGTCACGGTGACGGTTCCGGAGGACGGTGTCGGGGGCGTTCTGGGTGATCTCGCGGCCCGCCGCGGCCGGGTCTCCGGTTCCACGGCCGAGGCCGGGACCGCCGTGATCACGGCGGCCGTGCCGCTGGCCGAGCTGTTCGGCTACGCGTCCCGGCTGCGCGGCCGGACGCAGGGGCGGGGTACCTTCACCACCCGGCCGGCCGGTCTCGCACCGGTCCCGGCCTCGGTCGCGGGGGCCCTGCCGGTCCGGTGACCGAAGGGTGGCCGACGGGTGGCCGACGGGACCGCCCGCCGGGTGACCGCCCGACGGCTGCCCGCCCGCCGCCCGCCCCGTCCCCGTTCGCCGGGGGCGGGGCGGACTCCTGGGCGAACCGGGTCAGGGGTCCGCCGAGCCGATCACCCCGTTCCGGTCACGCCTGGGCGGACGGGGCCGGGAGCGTGGCGAGTTCACCCAGGACGCGCGCCGCCGGCGCCGGGTCGGCCAGCCACTTCAGGTGGCTGCCCGCCAGTGTGCGGACGTCGTAGGGGTTGTCGGGCGTCAGCTCGTCGCCCTCGCGGATCAGCCGGTCCTGGAGGGCGAGGGGCAGGCTCGCGTCGTCGGCCAGGCGGATGTAGGTCCTCGGGATGCGGCCCCAGGTGGCGGCCTGCGCCCGGTCGGCGGAGCCGCCGGCGTCCAGGTTCTCGTCCGGCTGGAAGGTGTTCAGGAAGGTCAGGAACTGCTCGTCGGTACCGTCGGCGAAGAAGGCCGCCTTGAACGCGGCGAGCGACTCCGGGTTCGCTGTGCGGAAGTTGACGCGGAGCAGCCCGAGCTCGGCGGGGTTCCCGGCCAGTGCCGAAGCGAAGGCAGCGGGGTCGACGCCGGCCATCTCCGGCTCGGCGTAGTAGTCACCGACGTCGAGCCGGACCGGACACCAGGCCGAGACGTAGACGATGCGGTCGATCAGATCCGGGCGCGCGTCGGCCGCGGCCGTGACCGTGATGCCGCCCCGGCTGTGGGCGACGAGGATCACCGGGCCGTTCCGCTTGGCCCGTTCGAGGATCCCGATCAGGTGCGCGACATTGTCGGCCAGCGTGACGCCCTTGATCGAGCCGGGCGCGGTGGCGAGCCCTTCGGGATCCTGCGGTGCCTGATAGGCGCGGGTGAAGGTCGCCCGGAAGCCGTGGCCGGGCAGGTCGACGGCGACCGATCGGTGCCCGAGGAGGCCGAGTTCGGCCTGGAGGGGCGCGAAGGAGAAGGAGTTCGCGAAGGCTCCGTGGACCAGTACGAACGTCGGTTGCATCGGTGTACTCGCTTTCCGGCCGCCGCGGTTCCGCGGCGGCCATGGGGAATGGGCTTGCCGGCCTTGTCGGCCGTCCTACGCGGTCACTCCGAGGTTCGGCGCAGGACCAGGCAGAGGAAGCCGAAGCTGTCCCGGTAGCCGTGCAGCCACTCCGAACGCGCGGCGTTGGCCGTCTCCAGCGCCTGTGCGGCGGCCGGATCGTCAGGGTGGTCCAGGGCCCATGCGGCCAGCGAGCCCCAGCAGGCCCACTCGTAGGCGTCCAGCTCACCTCGGGTGCTGACATGGGCGTGGACAGGGGTCCATCCGTCGGCGACGACGAGGTCCACCGTGGTCGCCAGGTCGGCGAGTTCACCGAACATCTCGACGGCCTCGGGGGAAGGGGTGCGGTCCCAGAACGACTCACCGATCAGCACGCGGCCGCCGGGAGCCAGGTGTTCCCGGGCCGCGGCGAGGGTGGGGAGAAGCCCGCCGAAGGCATGCGCGGCGCCGACGCTGATCACCAGGTCGAACGGTTCTGCAGAGACGAAGTCCGCGGCCTCCTGCCGGTGGAGGACCAGGCGCTCGTCGACTCCGCGTTCGCCCGCCGCCCGGCGGGCCTGCGTCAGGGCGACTTCGGAGACGTCGACGCCCTCGGCGCGCAGGTGCGGGCGCGTCTCCAGCGCACGCAGAAGCCATTCCGCCGTGCCGCATCCGAGGTCGAGCACGCGCTCTTCGCCCCGCGGGAGACCGTGTTCGAGCAGCCGGCCGACCGAGTCGTCGGCGAGCGGAGACTTGATCGGGTGGCCGGCATGGGCGATCGCGGAGATCTGCTCGCGGCTCACCGGCGCACCGTGCCCCGCGTCGAGGATCAGCTTCGCGGCCACCGCCGTCCCGTCGGTGCGGATCATGTCGGCGACGGCCTTCGCCCGTGCTTCCGTCTCAGGGGTCAGGACGGTCCCGAATGCGGCCGACAGGGTCTCGAAGGTCGGGGTCGGGCCGTCGTGGGCCACGCCGATGCCCAGCTCGGCCACGCGGCCGGCCCAGTACGGCTGGTCCGCCATCTGGGGTACCACCACCTGGGGGGCGCCCGCCCGGGCGGCTGTCGTCGTGGTACCCGCGCCTCCGTGGTGCACGACGGCGGCCACCCGGCGGAACAGTGCCTGCTGGTTGACCTCACCGATGGCGAAGCAGTCGTCCCCGTCGTCGATCAGGGCCAGGTCCGCCCAGCCTTGCCCGACGAGTACGCGGCGACCCTGCGCGCGGACCGCTTCGATCGCGGCCCGGGCGACGTCCTCCGCGTTGCGCACGGGGATGCTGCCGAAGCCCACGTACACCGGTGGCGTCCCGGCATCCAGGAACGCCTCCAGATCGGCCGGGAGCGGGCGTTCGTCCGGGCGTATCCACGCGCCGGTCTGCACCACATCGAGGTCCGCCGGCTCCTGCCACGGGCTCAGGACCGGGTCCGCCGCCAGCCACGGCCGGCCGGTCAGGACGTAGTCGCGGAAGTGGTCCACCGGGGGCAGGCCGATCGACGCCCGGTGGGTGTTGAGCCCCACGCCGAACAGTACGTTCATGTTCTCGATGTCCAGGTCCCACAGCGCCTGGTTGTCGGTCACCTCCGGCGGGAACGGCCGGCCCGGCCGCTCGAACGGGGCATGGTGCGGCGACGGCAGATAGGTCGGGAAGTAGGCCACGAACTTGTAGGGGATCCCCAGCTTCTCGGCTGCCAGCCGCGCACCGGCCGCGGCCGGGAGCAGGCCGGTCGCCACCATCACGTCACATCCCTCGGCTGCCGGGGCGACCGCTTCGTACGTCATGGCGAGCATCGCGGCCGCGCGCTCGGGCAGTCCCGCCGGCGGCATCGGCGTCTTGCCGGTCACCGCCCCCTTCACGATCTCGCGCACCGGCGAGCCGATCGGCACCAGCGGCAGGCCGACGCCTTCGAGGAAGTCCGCGAAGTCCGGTGGCGCGCACACCCGTACTTCCGCGCCGAGCGCCCGCAATTGCACTCCGAGTCCCGCCATCGGCTCGATGTCCCCGCGCGATCCGTACGCCATCAACAACACACGCATGTGGTGATTCTCATTTCGGTAGATCCTGATTTCTGGATTCGTCTGCACGACCCCGGTCGTGCCGCAGGCCCCGAGGACCGCCTCTGGTGCGAAACCGCGGCGGTCACCGAGCCCACGGCAGTTCGCGGGTGCCCTCGGTGCCGGTTGCGCCGGCGTCCGGCGTGACGGTCCAGGTGGACGCGTCGAGCTGGAACTCGCGGGTGCGCCGGTAGGAGCGGAAGCCCAGGCGGTGGTTGACGGCCAGCATGTGGACGTTGTCGTCGGCGTTGTCCGTC
>NZ_JBVIAH010000041.1:0-32276 GCF_055574035.1 Streptomyces sp. NPDC030021 | reverse complement strand
TTTGTCTCCCTTGCGCTCCTTTCGATCTACCCTTCCCCCCCCGCCCCCCCCCTCCCCCCCCCCCCCCCCCCCCCCCCCCCCCCCCCCCCCCCCCCCCCCCCCAACGGCGCGGGCGCCGAACCGTCTGGTTTCCGGCGCGGCGCCGCTGCCGGGGGCGCTGCCCCCGGACCCCCGCGCCTCAAACGCCGGCGAGGCTGGATGGGCCCGGAGGGGCTGGGTTGGCGTGGCGAAGCCGGATGGGCCCGGCGAGGCCGGATGGGCCCGGCGAGGCCGGATGGGCCCGGAGGCGCTGGATGGGCCCGGAGGGGCCGGATTCAGCGGCGGCGGCGGAAGAGGCGTTTGGCGCCGAAAACCAGGGCCAGGCCGCCCGCGAGGAGGAGGGCTCCCTTGCCGAAGCTGCCCGTCAGATCCGGCGTGGAGGCCGCCTCCGAAGGGGCACCCGGCTGCGGCGAGGCCGACGCGGCGGCGACCGGCACCGCGATGACCCGGCTGCCCTCGCCCTCCGCGCCGAACATCAGCGTGGAGCCGTCCGGCGAATACGTCACCGACTCCGCCTGGCCCTGCCACGGCGCGTCCACCCGCTCGCCCTCACCCACCGGCAGGCCGTCCTTCCACGGGTAGGTGCGGGCCGTGAAGTAGCCCCGCAGCGTCAGCCGGGTGCCGTCGGGGGAGAACGCCCCGTCCGTCACCCACGGCACGGCAGCGACCCGCCGGAACACGTTCGTGCCCCCCGTCGTCAGCTCCGCGGGACCCTCGTACAGGCCGCCCTTGTTCTCGTCCTTGCTCGCGATGTAGACGCGTCCCGTCACCGGATGGACCATCAGGGCCTCCGCGTTGCGCGCCCCGTCCGCGTACTTCACCGTGAACTGCGTGGCCTCGACCGTGACATCGCCCAGTTGCTTCGGTTCGGGGAAGCGGTAGATCCACACGTGGTCCCAGGTGCCGTTGCGGTTGTCGCCGATGTCCCCGACGTAGAGCTGCCCGTCCGGGCCCAGCGAGATCGCCTCGACGTCGCGCGGCTTCCCGATCCCCGTCAGCGTCACGCGGGCCACCGTCCTGCCCGATGCCGAGTCCACCGCGTAGATGTACGGCCCGTCGTCGCTGTCGTTGTGCGTCCAGTACACGCCGGGGTGGATCCGGCTGGCGGCCAGGCCGCTCGACTCCTTGATCCGTGGGTCGGAGATGGTGAAGGAGGACGTGGCGGGGATGTCCGCGGCGAGGGCCGGGCCCGGCAGCACGGCGAGTGCGGCGGCGACGGCGGCGGTGACGGCAACGGCGGCGGACGCGGCGGCGGACGGCATGGGCAGGCGCATTCCCCCAGCCTGCCAGTACGTGCCGCGTGTCCGGCGTCACAGGGGTTTCTGTCGCGCGATCCGCGATGATGACCGGATGCGTTTCATGTTCGTCGGCGACTCCATGACCATCGGACGCGCCGGCGACTACACCTGGCGCTACCGGATGTGGCAGCACCTCAGCTCGACCTTCGGCGGTCCCTACCGGATCGTCGGTCCGCGCTGCGAGCTGTACGACACCGTCGCCGACACGCCCACCAGCCACGCGTACGCCGACCCGGGCTTCCCGGAGCGTGCCCGCCGCCATCTGGCCGGCTGGGGCGAGGGCTGGCAGCACATGGCCCCCCTCATAGGCCCCGCGGTCGCCGACACCGGCGCCGACGTCCTGCTGGTCTCCCTCGGGCTGATCGACCTCGGCTTCTACACCGACGCCGAGCAGACCGCCGCCAACGCCCGCCGGTTCGTCGCCGCGGCCCGCGCCGCCCGCCCCGCCGTCCGCATGGTCCTGCTGCCGGTCATCCCGAACAGCCGGGCCGAGGAGGACGCCCCCTTCGCGGCCGAGGTGGCCCGCTTCAACGAGCTCCTCGCGAAGGCGGTCGCCGACCTGACGACCGACGCCTCGCCGATCCTGCTGGCCGCGCGCCCGGACGCGTACGACATCCACCGCGACACCTACGACGGCACTCACCCGAACGCCTCGGGCGAGCACCGGCTGGCGGGTGAGTTCGCGGCCGTCCTGCACCAGGCGTGGGGGATCGGCGGCCCCTACCGGCCCGCGCAGGCGCTGTAACACGCCCTTCACGGCAGGGTCTTGCTTCGAGCGCACTCGAAGCAGTTGGCTAGTGCCCCATGAAGTACACGCAGCTCGGACGCACCGGCCTCAAGGTCAGCCGACTCGTTCTCGGCACCATGAACTTCGGCCCCCAGACCGGGGAGCCCGAAAGTCACTCGATCATGGACTCCGCCCTCGACGCGGGCATCAACTACTTCGACACTGCCAATGTGTACGGGTGGGGCGAGAACAAGGGCCGCACCGAGGAGATCATCGGCACCTGGTTCGCCCAGGGCGGCGACCGCCGCGAGAAGACGGTCCTCGCCACCAAGGTGTACGGCTCCATGTACCGCGAGGCCGACACCTGGCCCAACTACGACCGCCTGTCGGCGCTGAACATCCGGCGGGCCGTCGACGCCAGCCTCAAGCGGCTCCAGACCGACTACATCGACGTATACCAGTTCCACCACGTGGACCGGCTGACCCCCTTCGAGGAGATCTGGCAGGCCGTCGAGGTCCTGGTCCAGCAGGGCAAGATCCTCTACGCGGGCTCCTCCAACTTCCCCGGCTGGAAGATCGCCCAGGCCAACGAGACCGCGGCCCGCCACGGCCGGCTCGGCCTGGTCAGCGAGCAGTGCATCTACAACCTCGCTGAGCGGCGCGCGGAGATGGAGGTCATCCCGGCGGCCCAGGAGTACGGCCTCGGGGTCATCCCGTGGTCCCCGCTCCACGGTGGCCTGCTGGGCGGGGTCATCAAGAAGGAGGTCGAGGGCGGCCGCCGCGCCTCCGGCCGGTCGGCGGACGCGCTGGCGAACACCGCCGTACGCGCGCAGGTGCAGGCGTACGAGGACCTGCTGGACAAGCACGGCCTGGAGCCGGGCGAGGTCGGGCTGGCCTGGCTGCTGACGCGCCCCGGGGTCACCGGGCCGATCGTCGGGCCGCGTACGCAGGAACAGCTCGACTCGGCGCTGCGCGCGGCGGAGCTGGAGCTCTCGCAGGAGGTCCTGGCGGGCCTGGACGAGATCTTCCCCGGTCCCGGGGCGTCGCCGGAGGCCTTCGCCTGGTAGGTCCTGCCCGGGGCAGGACACCCCCAAGGGGCTACTGGCCGACGGCGGCGGCCACGGCCACGACGACGAACATCAGTACGAGCACACCGGCCATCACGCGGTTTCTGGTTTTGGGATCCACCCGTCGAGCCTAACGCGGCCCGCCCGCTCTCCCGCACGCCCCCCGGCTCCGGCCGGGGGGCGTGCGGGTTCAGCCGCCGAGCGGCCAGGCCCCGACGGTCTCGTAGCGGGGCTGTTCGCCCGGCACCCCGCTGACGGGGAGGTTGCTGCGGACCAGGCTGAGCGTGTCGACCTGCCAGGGCGTGCCCTCGAAGTCCGCCAGGGCGTCCAGGTAGGGCCGCAGCGGGGTGGTGGCGCTGCGGCTGCGGGCCAGGGTGAGGTGCGGGGTGTACCGGTGGTGCTGCTCCATCGGTACACCGGCCCGCCGGGCGGCGGCGTCGGCCCGTTCGGCGAGCATCCGCAGGGCGGCGAGCTCCCCGGCGGCGCCGGCCCACAGGGCGCGCTCCCCGAAGTGGCCGCAGCCGTGCAGCCGCAGTGCGAAGGGGGGTGTGCGGTGGGCGGCCCGCTCCAGGCGGGTGTGCAGCTCCGGGAGCACCTCGTCCCGTACCTCGCCCATGAAGGCGAGCGTGAAGTGCCAGCCCGCTCGCGCGGTCCACGTCAGGTGGTCGTCGTGCAGAGGGTCGACGGCCTGGGCCAGCTCGGCGACGGCCGCGTCCGGCGGGAGGACGGCTGCGAACAGTCTCATGCGGCGAGCGTAGCCGTGCGCGGCGCCGTTGTCGGGGGCTCTGCCCCCGAACCCCCGCGCCTCAATCGCCGGCGAGGCTACATTTCAGCCCCTCCGGCGTTTGAGGAGCGGGGTTCGGGGCGGAGCCCCGGTCTTTTCAGCCTCGCCGGCGCGGAGCCCGGCGGGGTCAGGCCACCGTCACCAGTTCGGGGTGGCGCGGGACGGCCGGGACGAAGGTCACGCCGCGGCGGTTCACCCGCAGCCGGAGGTTGCCGACACGGGCCAGGACCACCGCGATCGCGACCGAGGCGGCGAGGGAGATCACCGCGCCCGAGGCCATGCCGATCCGGGCGCCGTAGGTGTCCGTGATCCAGCCCAGCAGCGGGGCGCCCAGCGGGGTGCCGCCGGTGAACACCATCATGAACAGGGCCATGACCCGGCCCCGCATCTCGGGGTCGGTCGCCATCTGCACGCTGGAGTTGGCCGTGACGTTGACCGTCAGGCCGAAGATCCCGATGGGGACGAGCAGGGCGGCGAACAGCCAGAAGCCGGGTGCGAAGGCGGTCACCAGGAGCAGGACCGAGAACAGCACGGCCGCGGCCACCAGCACCCGCAGGCGGGACTGTCCGCGCCGGGCCGCGAGCAGGGCGCCCGCCAGGGAGCCGGCCGCGATCAGGGTGTTGAAGAGCCCGTACGTGCCCGCGTCCCCGTGGAAGACGTCGCTGACGTAGGCCGAGAGCCAGATCGGGAAGTTGAACCCGAAGGTGCCGATGAAGCCCACGAGCACGATCGGCCAGATCAGCTCCGGGCGGCCGGCGACGTAGCGCAGGCCTTCGCGCAGCTGCCCCTTGGCGCGGGGCCTCGGCTCGACCGGGTGCAGTTCGTGGGTCCGCATCATCAGCAGGCCGGCGAGGGGCGCGGCGAAGGACAGTCCGTTCAGCAGGAAGGCCCAGCCGGAGCCGACGGCGGTGATCAGCACACCGGCGATCGCCGGGCCGACCAGCCGCGCGGACTGGAAGTTGGCCGAGTTCAGGCTGACGGCGTTGGCCACCTGCTCCTTGCCGACCATCTCGGATACGAAGGTCTGCCGGGCCGGGTTGTCGACCACGGTGACCAGGCCGATCGCGAATGCGGCGAGGTAGACGTGCCACACCTGGACGTGTCCGGCCAGGGTGAGGACGGCGAGGGCGATGCCGGTCAGGCCCATCGCGCTCTGGGTGGCGAGGAGCAGCGGCCGCTTGGGCAGCCGGTCGGCGAGTACGCCGCCGTAGAGGCCGAACATCAGCATCGGCAGGAACTGCAGGGCGATGGTGATGCCGACGGCGGAGGCGGAGCCGGTCAGCGAGAGGACCAGCCAGTCCTGGGCGATGCGCTGCATCCAGGTGCCCGTGTTGGACACGACCTGGCCGGTGGCGAAGAGCCGGTAGTTACGGATCTTCAGCGAGCTGAACATGGAGCCCTTGCTCGCGGGTGCCGCGACGGGCGCGGCGGTAGAGGGGGTGGATATGTGGCCGGGTGCGGAATCTGCTCCGGTTCCCGTACTCAAAAGCGTTCGCCTCCTGGCGTCGTTCCTTACAGGTGCGCGAGCTTCTCCAGGACGGGGGCGGCCGCGCGCAGCTTGGCCCATTCGTCCTCGGTCAGCTCGGCAGCGAGCCCGGCCAGGAAGGCGTTGCGCTTGCGGCGGCTCTCTTCGAGCATCGCTTCGGCCTCCTCCGTCTGGCGGACCACCTTTTGGCGGCGGTCGTCGGGGTGCGGTTCCAGCGTGACCAGTCCCTTGGCTTCCAGCAACGCGACGATGCGCGTCATCGACGGCGGCTGGACGTGCTCCCGCCGCGCGAGCTCGCCGGGTGTGGCCTGGCCGCAGCGGGCGAGGGTGCCGAGGACCGACATCTCGGTCGGGCTCAGCGACTCGTCGACGCGCTGGTGCTTCAGGCGTCGCCCCAGCCGCATGACGGCGGAGCGGAGGTCGTTCACGGCGGCTGCGTCGTCGCCATGGGAAAGGTCATGCATGTGTTTAGGGTAACTCATTACTCTTCCTAAGGAAAACCGGTTTGCCGGCTCACACCCGGGGTCACTCATACGGGTGAGTCGGCGGCTGAAAGCGACACGCGTACGCACCCTGTGCCCCGACTCTTTCGGCATGGGGACACATGTGCTGAGCATGCGCATAGACGGGGAGCTCCTCGACAGGCTCCGGATCCACGCCGCCAAACGCGGAATGAGCGTCCAGGACTATGTGGTCCGGACGCTCATTCGCGATGACTTCGACGAGCGCTTCAAGGCGGCCGTCGACGAGACAGAGAAGTTCTACGGGCTGACGTAGCTACTGGCCGAGGCCGAGGGCGGGCATCGCGTAGTAGAAGACGAACACCGCCGACACCACGTACATGGCCACCGGGACCCCGCGGCCCCGGCCGGTCGCCAGGCGCAGCGCGCAGAAGCTCACGAAGCCGATGCCGATGCCGTTGGTGATCGAGTAGGTGAAGGGCATCATCACCATGGCCAGGAAGGCCGGGACGGCGATGGTGAAGTCGCTCCAGTCGATGTCCTTGACCGAGCCCGCCAGGATCAGGAAGCCGACCGCCACGAGCGCCGGGGTGGCCGCCTGGGACGGGACCATGGTGGCGAGCGGGGTGAAGAACAGCGCCACGGCGAAGAGGCTGCCCGTCACGACGTTCGCCAGACCCGTACGGGCGCCCTCGCCGACCCCGGCCGTGGACTCCACGAAGCAGGTGGTCGCGGAGGAGGACGTGGCGCCGCCCGAGGCGACCGCCAGGCCGTCGACCAGCAGGACCCGGTTGATCCCGGGGAACTCGCCGGTCTTCTTGTCGATCAGCTTCGCCTCGTCGCCGACGCCGAGGATCGTGCCCATGGCGTCGAAGAAGCAGGACAGCAGCACGGTGAAGACGAAGAGGATGCCGGTGAGCATTCCGACCTTGCCGAAGCCGCCGAACAGGCTGACCTCGCCGACGAGCCCGAAATCGGGCGCGGCCACCGGGTTGCCGGGCCATTCGGGGACCGTCAGGCCCCAGCCCGAGTCGGGCAGCTTCGCGATCAGCTGGACCACGACGGCGACAACGGTCATGGCCACGATGGAGATCAGGATCGCGCCCGGGACCTTGCGGATCAGCAGGGCGAGCGTGAGCAGCACGCCGATCACGAAGATCAGGACCGGCCAGCCGTCCAGGTGACCGGTGGCGCCGAGCTGCAGCGGGACCGTGGTGTGCGCGGCGTCCGGGATGCGGGAGACGAAGCCCGCGTCGACCAGGCCGATCAGCATGATGAACAGGCCGATGCCGATGGCGATGCCCTTGCGCAGGCCCAGCGGCACGGCGCTCATGACCCGCTCGCGCAGGCCGGTGGCGACCAGCAGCATCACCACGAAGCCGGCCAGGACCACCATGCCCATGGCGTCGGGCCAGCTCATGCGGGGGGCGAGCTGGAGCGCGACGACCGTGTTGACGCCGAGGCCGGCGGCGAGCGCGATCGGGACGTTGCCGATGACACCCATGAGGAGGGTGGTGAAGGCCGCCGTCAGGACGGTGGCCGTCACCAGCTGACCGCCGTCGAGCTGGTGCCCGTACATGTCCTTCGCGCTGCCCAGGATGATCGGGTTCAGCACGATGATGTACGCCATGGCGAAGAAGGTCGCGAAGCCGCCGCGGACCTCGCGGGCAAGGGTCGAGCCGCGCTCGGAGACCTTGAAATAGCGGTCCAGCGGGCCGGAGGGTTCCTGGGGGGAAGGCTCCGGGGCGATGGCTGCGGGGGCGGGGGCCGGGGTACTCATACGGTCCTCATTGGGTGGTTCATACGAAGAAAATGGGCCGCGCCCAAACCGTTTCAGTATGAACACATGAACGAAAGGGCGTCCATCTCCGCGCGTAGATGTCATTTCGCGCCGCCTAGACTTGCCGCATGGCGAAATGGATTGCGAAGCACGAGGCGCCCGAGCCCCTGGAGGGCCCTGTCGTCGCCACCGTCACAGGTGGCACGATCCTTTGGTTCGCCCTCTTCCTGGTCCAGCTGCCCTTCTACGGGTGGTTCGCCGACCGGGGCCAGCTGTGGTGGGTTTGGACCTGCGCGGCCGGTGGCTTCCTCGGCCTCATCGGCATCTGGTACGTCCGCGGCCGCGCTGCCGCGCTTGCGCGTCACGCGGCGGAACAGGCCGAGGTCGCTGCGCGGGCCGAGCGGGACGGGCAGGCCGGGCAGGCGGGCCCGGGGCCGCAGGCCTAGCCGGGCGCGGTGGCTCGGGCCGGGCGCGGTGGCCCTGGCCGGGCGCGGCGGCGCGGCTTCGGGTGGGGCGGTGCCCCTCCGGGACGTCTCCTCGGCTCGCGAACCCTGGGCCGGATCGGCCCGTGGTTCGGCGGTGGGTTCGCCCGGCCTGCGGGGACGTCCCGGAGTGTCCCCGCCCCACGGCACGGCCCACGGCGCTACCAGGGGACGATTCGGGTCATCCTGAGGTCGGATCTTCCTGCTGCTCGGCGGGTGAACTGTTCGAACCGCCTTTAACGTCGAAGGCATGACGCAGCGGGCTGGAACCGAATCCGACGGGCCGGAGCCGGGTGGTGGGACGGCCGCCCCCGCCATCGACGCGGGAGCGGAGCTGGACCCCGTACACCCGGTGCGACCGCCCGCGCCCCGCTTCAAGCCGGGCGGGCTGAGCACCGCCGAGGTCGCCGAGCGCGTCGCGCGGGGCGAGGTCAACGACGTTCCCGTCCGCAGCAGCCGCTCCACCACCGACATCGTCCGCGCTAACGTCTTCACCCGGTTCAACGCGATCATCGGCGTCCTCTGGGCGATCATGCTCGTCGTCGCGCCGATCCAGGACAGCCTCTTCGGCTTCGTGATCGTCGCCAACACCGGCATCGGCATCATCCAGGAACTGCGCGCCAAGAAGACCCTCGACAGCCTCGCCGTCATCGGCGAGGTCAAACCCAGCGTGCGCCGCGACGGACGGACCGCCGAGATCTCCACCTCCGAGATCGTCCTCGGCGACGTCATCGAACTCGGCCCCGGCGACAAGGTCGTCGTCGACGGATCCGTCGGCGAGGCCGACGGCCTGGAGATCGACGAGTCCCTGCTCACCGGCGAGGCCGACCCCGTCCTGAAGAAGCCCGGCGACCCGGTCATGTCCGGCTCCTTCGTCGTCGCCGGCGGCGGCGCCTTCACCGCCACCAAGGTCGGCCGCGAGGCCTACGCCGCCCAGTTGGCCGAAGAGGCCTCCCGCTTCACGCTCGTCCACTCCGAGCTGCGCTCCGGCATCTCCACCATCCTCAAGTACGTCACCTGGATGATGATCCCGACCTCGATCGGCCTGATCATCAGCCAGCTCCTCGTCAAGGACAACAACCTCAAGGACTCCATCGCCCGGACCGTCGGCGGCATCGTCCCGATGATCCCCGAGGGGCTCGTCCTGCTCACCTCCGTGGCCTTCGCGATCGGCGTCATCCGGCTCGGCCGCAAGCAGTGCCTGGTCCAGGAGCTGCCCGCCATCGAAGGCCTCGCCCGCGTCGACGTGGTCTGCCTCGACAAGACCGGCACCCTCACCGAGGGCGGCATGGACGTCACCGAGCTGCGCCCGCTCGGCGGCGCGGAGCCGGCGTACGTCAAGAAGGTGCTCGGCGCGCTCGGGGAATCCGACCCGCGCCCCAACGCCAGCCTCCAGGCGGTCATCGACGCCTACCCGGACAGCGCGGAGTGGCGCTGCACCGAGTCCCTGCCCTTCTCCTCCGCCCGCAAGTACAGCGGCGCCAGCTTCAGCGAGGGCGACGGCGAGAACAACACCTGGCTGCTCGGCGCCCCCGACGTGCTGCTCCCCGCCGGGGACCCGGCCCTCGACGAGATCGACGCCCTCAACGAGCAGGGACTGCGCGTCCTCCTGCTGGCCCGCTCCGCCCGCGAGCTCGACGACCCGGCCGTCGCCACCGGGGTCCGGCCGACCGCCCTCGTCGTCCTGGAACAGCGGCTGCGACCCGACGCCGCCGACACGCTGCGCTACTTCGAGGACCAGAACGTCAGGGCGAAGGTCATCTCCGGCGACAACGCGGTCTCCGTCGGCGCGGTCGCCGGCAAGCTGGGTCTGCCGGGCGCGGAGAACACCGTGGACGCCCGGGGGCTCCCCACCGACCAGGCAGGCATGGCGAAGGTCCTCGACGACAACTCGGTCTTCGGACGGGTGAGCCCGCAGCAGAAGCGGGACATGGTGGGGGCCCTCCAGTCCAAGGGCCACACGGTCGCCATGACGGGCGACGGGGTCAACGACGTGCTCGCCCTCAAGGACGCCGACATCGGCGTCAGCATGGGCTCGGGCTCGGAGGCGACGAAGGCGGTGGCCCAGATCGTCCTCCTCAACAACAGCTTCTCGACCCTGCCCTCGGTGGTCGCCGAGGGCCGCCGGGTCATCGGCAACATCACCCGCGTGGCCACCCTCTTCCTCACGAAGACGGTCTACTCGGTGCTGCTGGCCATCCTCGTGGTCTGCTCGCAGGTCGAGTACCCCTTCCTGCCCCGCCACCTGACGCTGCTGTCCACGCTCACCATCGGCATCCCGGCCTTCTTCCTGGCCCTGGCTCCGAACAAGGAACGCGCGAAACCGCACTTCGTGAAGCGGGTGATGCGGTACGCCATCCCCGGCGGCGTCATCGCGGCCGTGGCCACCTTCGTCTCGTACCTGATCGCCCGCCACCACTACACGGGCCAGGGCGCCCTCGAAGCCGAGTCCAGCGCGGCCACGCTGACGCTGTTCCTGACGTCCATGTGGGTACTGGCGATCATCGCCCGCCCGTACACGTGGTGGCGGGTGGCCCTGGTCGGCGCGATGGGCGGGGCGTTCCTGATCGTCCTCGTCGTGCCGTGGCTGCAGGACTTCTTCCAGCTCAAGCTGGTGGGCGTCATGGTGCCGTGGATCGCGGTGGCCGTCGCCGTGGGCGCGGCCGTCCTGATCGAGTTCACCTTCAGGTGGGTCGACCACAAGTTCCCGGCCTGACCGGGGCCGGTCCGGGCCGGGTCCGGGTCCGGGTCCGGGGTCAGGAGACCGATACGGGCTTCTGGTCCTCGGCGGTGGCGCCCTGCCGGGGGGCCGGGACGTCGTGCGGGGACCGGCGCCGGGCGCCGCCGATGTCCTTCAGGCGCATCGCCGGGCGTTCGACCAGGTGCCAGGAGAGCACCGCCGCGAACAGCGCACCGGCCAGGGAGAGCGCCAGGTAGGCGGCGAAACCCCAGCGCGCGCCACCGAGGACGGCCAGCGACTGCTGCACGAGGAAGCCGTAGATGTAGATGCCGTACGAGTAGTCGTGCTTGGCGCCGATCCGCTGGAACGGCTTGGGCAGCCGGATGGCCAGCCACAGCAGCAGGTAGCAGAAGGCCGGCACACCCAGGGCGAAGAAGTACCCGTAGTGCAGGGTCAGCACGAACACCACGGCGCTGAGGGCCGCCAGCGGGTCGCTGACCGGGACCCGCTCCTTGTAGACCTCCAGCACCGCACCGAGGGCGAAGGCGAAACCGAGGTAGATCATGTAGTTCACGCTGTGGGGGCCCATCAGCGGGATGACCAGGTCACCGCCGTGCGCCGCCGCCCCGGCCCCGGCGTTCAGCCGGTTGCCGACGGCGTCACCGACGACCAGGCCGCCCAGGATCACCGCCACCGCCAGGACGGTCCGCCGGGAGCGCACCAGCGAGCCGCCCAGCGCGAGCAGGCCGACCCCGAGGTAGCAGAGGATCTCGTAGGCCAGCGACCACAGGGCGCCGTTCATCGCCGCGTTGTGCGTGAGCCCCTTGGTGGCGCCGGTCTCCATCACACCGGAGATCCCCCACTGCCCGACGCCGACGGCCCAGTTCGCCTCGACATAGGCGAAGGGCCCCTGCGGGTGGTCCCAGAACCCTGCCGTGCTGCCGTGCTGACGCCAGTACAGGTAAGGGGCCACGGCGAAGGCCGTGACGGCCATGCAGACCCAGAAGCCGGGCAGCAGCCGCAGCGCGCGGTGCCACAGGAAGCGGCCGACGGGCAGCCGGTTCCCGCTGCGCGTCACGAGGATGCCGGAGAGGAAGAAGAAGCCGAAGACGGCCATCTTCCCGAGGTCTATCTGCCCCTGCGAGAAGCTGTGACCGAACTCATGGCTGCCGAAGCCCAGGATGCCCGCGTGCGAGACCACGACGGCGGACGCGAGGAACAGCCGCAGGAGGCCCAGGCTGTTGTTCCGGCCGGAAAACAGCTCGGACACCGGCCCGTGGGACCACCGGAAGCCGGCCGAACGGGCTCTCCTGTCGGGCATGACGCTCCCCCTGAACGATTCCCTGAGGGCGCGTTCTCTTCTTGGTCGTGGATCCGCCGGTCGGACGAAAGCACTGATCAGTCTGAGTCGGCACGTGCCGCCTGTCAAAGGGAGCGCACGGTTTCCGGGCGCCCGCGCGCCCGGCTCCCGGCCCGCTCCTGGCCCGCTTCCGGCCCGCTTCCGGCCCCCTTCCGGCCCCCCTCCGGTCAGTCGAACCAGCGGTCCCGCGCCAGTTCCGCCGTACGCGACGGGTCCTCCAGCAGCGCCGCCACCTCGAAGCGGCGCGGCCACTGGCCCGCCGACCAGGCAAGGCCGGCGGCCACGCCCTCCAGCGTGGACGCGTGGAGCGTGCCGTCGGGGGTGCGGCGCCAGTCGAGCTCCGTGCCGCCCGCGACCAGCTCCTCGTGCTCGATGTACGTCGCCGGAGTGGCCGGACCCAGCAGCACGAGCACCGACTCCGGCACCTCGTGCTCCTCGCCGGGCGTGGTCACCTCCGCCGGAACCGTCTCCGAGAGGCGGCGGACCTGGAGCAGCTCCGCGAGATCCGCCGCACGCGACGGCGGGACCGGCAGCAGCGGGAGCCCCGCCGTCAGCGGGAGCAGGTCCGGGGCGTCCGCGATCACCGCGTCGGCCGCGTCCACCACGAGCACCTCGCCGTCCACCACCGCGCGCAGCTCGTCCGGGAGGGTGACCTGCTCGGGGTCCAGATCGGCCAGCGCACCGTACAGGCCGTGCAGCTGGTGGCCGGTGACCTCGCGGTCCGGGTCGGCGAGCCGGGCCAGCAGTTCGGCGGCGCCGCCGGGCTCGTCCAGCAGGGCCGGCACGGAGGTGCGTACGCCCAGGGCCCGCAGGACCTGCTCGTCCTCGAAGCCCGTGGCGTCCGCGGAGGTGTAGAGGCCCGCCAGCAGTGGGTCGCCGCCCGCCGCGCGCAGGCCCGCCGGGCGGCGGCCGTCGAGCACCGGGTGGTCGCGCAGCCACCAGGCGGTGTACGGGCGCACCGACTGCGTGGTGCCGTCCGGCAACAGGATCCGCACGGGCTGGGTCAGCGCGTCACGCAGCGGCGGCTGCGCGAGCATGGCGAGGGCCTGCGGCCAGCAGTCGTCGTCGACGAGGTCGAGGTCCCGGACGGCGATCAGCTCGGTCGCCACCGGCGGGACCGGGGTGTCCGGCAGCTGGTCCAGGACGTCCTCGCACCACACGTCCACCGCGTCCAGCAGGCCCGCGTCGTCGGGCTCGGCGAAGTCACCCTCGCGCGGTTCCAGTTCGTCCGGGTCGAGGACCACGTCGGTGGCGCGGACCAGCTGGAAGGTGGCCAGGACCCCGCACGCGGTGAGCGGACCCGCGCCCCACCGCTCGGCGAGGTCCGCGTCCACGTACGGGACCTCGTCCTCGCGGATCACCGAGGCCAGCGGGCTGCCCGGCAGCAGGAGCTCGCCCGCCGGGACCAGTTCCCCGTCCTCGTCCGGCAGGGCCAGCGCGCCGAGCCAGGGCTCGTCCCCCGGTGCCAGATCGGCGTCCCGGACCAGCCCGAGGACCACCTCGGCTAGCTCGTCGGCGTCCAGGGTGTCGGCGTCCTCGTCCCAGATCTCCCCCGCGTCGAGGGAGGCGGCGACGGCCGCCCGCACCTGCGGGGTCGTCAGGACCGCCCGCGCCGTGGCCGGGAGCGCGCCGAGCTTCTCCAGCAGCGGGTGCGCCGCGTCCGGGTGGGCCACCTTCAGGCCCAGCCGGGCCAGGCTCGCCGGCGTGTCCGCGCCGGGCAGCAGGATGTGCCGGGGCCCGATCGAGGTGCGGCCGTCGGCGAGCGGCACGGGCAGCCCCGACAGCCGGTCGGGGTCCACCCCGGCGAGGCTGTCGTAGAGCCGGTGCCACCACTCGGGGGTCCGCTCGATGCCCGCGATCCGCTCGATGGCATCGCCCAGCGGGAGCCGGCCCACCCCCAGGGTGCGCAGCTCGGACCGGCGCTCCAGGCCGGCCGGCAGCAGGGTCGGCAGGACCTCGGCGAGGACGCGTACGGTGTCGGCGCCCGCGCCCTCCACCACCTCGGCCTCGAAGGGGCGCAGGGCGGCGCGCTCCTCCGCGTGCTCGGGCGGCGCGGCCGGTGCGAGGAAAGCGGTACGGGGCAGGCGCTGGAGCACGGCCGCGCGCAGGGCCCCGTCCAGCTCGCCCTTGCCGAGCGGGCCGGGCACCAGGTCCACGAGGGCGGTGGTCACCGGGTCCCAGGCGCCGAGGAGTTCGGCGTACGCGTCGGCCGCGCGCTCCACGAGGAAGTCGGTCAGCGGTCCCGGCGCGGGGTGCCGGCGGGTGGTGTCCAGCGGAAGGGTCGCGATGAGCAGCGCCGGGATGCCCAGCGGCTCGTCGGTGGGGGTCGGCGCGTGCACCACGGGGGCCGTGACCGGGCGGACCGGGGCGCCGTCGGAGTCGACGGGCACGGCCCAGGACACCGCCCAGGCGGGCCGCAGCCGCTCCTCGACGGGCCGGTCGGCGAGCAGCGCGCGCTCGATGGGGCCGCCGTGGCGGACGGTGCGCCAGCGGTGGGTGACCGTACCGGAGGCGGTGGTGTCCTCGATGACCGTGTACGGGCCCTCGTCGCGCCGGTACAGGGTGCGCGCACCCTCGGACGGGGTCTCCACGACGACCTCGCGCAGCCCGGGCAGGGTGAGCAGCAGTGCGTCGTCGACGCCCGCCAGCAGCCGTTCCACCAGACCCTCGGCGGCGGCGTCGCGCAGCGGGAGGACCACGACCGCGTCGTAGCCCTCGGGGGCGGTGCCCTCGGCGGGCAGCGGGAGGCGCAGCAGCGGAACGTGCCCGTCGCGGCGGCGCAGTTCGTCGCCGAGGCCGGGGCTGCCGACGGCGGCGCCCCGGGCCAGTTCCCGGGCCTCGGCCAGGGACCAGCGCACCCCGCCGTGGCGGCCGAGCACCGCGGGTTCGTCGGAGACGGCCAGCACGGCCGCGAAGCCGACGCCGAACCGGCCGACGCTGTCGCCGGCGGGCTCCCGCTTGGCGGAGGCGCGCAGGGTGCTCAGCGACTCCACGCCCGTCGCGTCCAGCGGGGCACCGGTGTTGGCGACGGCCAGCAGCGCGTGCCCGCCCTCGCCCGCGTGCAGGGTGAGCCGCAGCCGGCCGGGCACCTGGGCCCGGGCCGCGGCGTCGGCGGCGTTCTGCGCCAGCTCGATGACGAGCCGGTCGCGGTAGCCGCCGAGCGCCAGGTCCTCCTCGGCGTTGGCGTCCTCGCGGAACCGGGCCGGGCCCGCACCCCACGCGTCGAGCACCCCGCGCCGCAGCCGGGCCGTGCCGAAGGGGTCCACACCGCTCTGGGCCGCCGTCACTCGCACGCTCACGCCGCTGCCTCCAAGAATCGCCGCCGGACCCCTGAAGGTACCGCGTGCGGGGAACCCCCCACGCCGGTGGCCTCGCGGTGTCCGGGGAACGCCGAAGCCCCCGGCGACGGCAGGTCACCGGGGGCTTCACGTCGTACCGGGCGGGTGATGGTCAGAGCTTCTCGATCACGTGGTCGATGCAGGCCGTCAGCGCCTGGACGTCCGCCGGGTCGATCGCCGGGAACATCGCGATACGCAGCTGGTTGCGGCCGAGCTTGCGGTACGGCTCGGTGTCCACGATCCCGTTGGCGCGCAGCACCTTGGCGACGGCCGCCGCGTCGATGTCGTCCGAGAAGTCGATCGTGCCGATGACGGACGAGCGCTTGTCGGCGTCCACGACGAACGGGGTCGCGTACTTGGACGCCTCCGCCCAGCCGTACAGGTTGCGCGCACTGGCCGCCGTACGGCCGGTGGTGAACTCCAGGCCGCCCTGGCTGTTCATCCACTGCAGCTGCTGGTCCAGCAGGAACAGGGTGGACAGCGCCGGGGTGTTGTACGTCTGGTTCTTCAGCGAGTTGTCGATCGCCGTCGGCAGCGAGAAGAACTCCGGGATGTGCCGGCTGCCGGAGGCGTGCACGCGGGCGGCGCGCTCCAGGGCGGCCGGGGAGAACGCGGCCAGCCACAGGCCGCCGTCCGAGGCGAACGACTTCTGCGGCGCGAAGTAGTAGACGTCCGTCTCGGTGATGTCCACCGGCAGACCGCCGGCACCCGAGGTCGCGTCCACCAGAACGAGGGACCCCTCGTCAGCACCGTCGGCGCCCGCGACGCGCTTGATCGGCGCCGCCACACCCGTCGAGGTCTCGTTGTGGGTGTACGCGTACACGTCCACGCCCGCCTCGGCCACCGGCTCCGGGTGCGTGCCCGGGTCGGAGGAGATCACGGACGGCGCGTCCAGCCACGGCGCGAGCTTCGCGGCCGTGGCGAACTTCGAGGAGAACTCGCCGAAGGTGAGGTGCTGGGACTTCCGCTCGATCAGACCGGCGGTCGCGATGTCCCAGAAGGCGGTGGAGCCGCCGTTGCCCAGGATCACCTCGTACCCCTCGGGGAGGGAGAAGAGGTCCCGGAGGCCCTGGCGCACCGAGCCGACCAGGTTCTTGACCGGGGCCTGGCGGTGTGAGGTTCCGAGCAGGGAGGTACCGGTGGCGGCGAGGGCGTCCAGCGCCTCGGTCCGCACCTTGGAGGGGCCCGCGCCGAAGCGTCCGTCGGCGGGCTTGATGTCAGCGGGAATCTGGATCTCAGCCACGAGCGGAGCGTATCGGGTCCCGGTCCGCGCCTCGGAAGCGCGTCCACCCGATGAGACGGGTCCGGCCGGTGGGAGGGTGGGGCCGTGACGCCACCCGGTGAACTCGAACGGACCTTGCGGGAGAACCTGCGCGGGGAGATCGACTTCGGCGCCGCCGCACGCGCCCTGACCACCATGGACGCCTCGAACTACCGGCGTGTCCCGGTGGGTGTGGTCGCCCCGCGCGACGCCGGCGACGTGGCGGCCGCCCTCGCGGTGTGCGCCGAGGCCGGGGTCCCGGTCGTGCCGCGCGGCGGCGGGACGTCCATCGCCGGCCAGGCCACCGGGGTGGGCGTGGTCCTCGACCTCACCCGGCACATGAACGGCCTCGTGTCGGTGGACCCGGCGGCCGGGACGGCCGTGGTCCAGCCCGGGCTGGTCCTCGACCGGCTGCGGGACGCGGTGCGCCCGTACGGGCTGACCTTCGGGCCCGACCCGTCCACACACTCCCGCTGCACCCTCGGCGGCATGATCGGCAACAACGCGTGCGGGGCCCACTCGGTGGCCTGGGGCACCACCGCGGACAACGTGACCGAGCTGGCCGTGACCGCGTACGGGGGCACCGCGCACCGGATCGCGACGGGCTGGGACGGCGCCCCGGCGGGCCTGCGGGAGCTGGTCACCACACATCTGGGGCTGTTGCGCACCGGGATGACACCCGCCGGGATGCCGCCCGGCTTCTTGCGGCGGATCTCCGGCTACGGGGGCCTCGACGCGCTGCTGCCCGAGCGCGGGGTGCAGCTGGCGCGGGCGTTCTGCGGGAGCGAGGGCACGCTCGGGGTGGTGACGGAGGCGGTGGTGCGCCTGGTGGAGGCGCCGCGCGCGCCGGTGCTCGCGGTGCTCGGGTACGCGGACGAGAGCGCGGCGGCGGACGCGGCGGCCGGGCTGCTGCCGTACGGGCCGCTGACGGTGGAGGGGATGGCCGAGGACCTGGTGGGCGGCACGGCCGCGGAGCTGCCCCGGGGCGGGGCGTGGCTGTTCGTGGAGATGCCGGACGAGGGCGGGGCGCGGGCCCTGCTGCGGGCCGCCGACGCGGTGGACGCGACGGTCGTCACCGATCCGGCCGGGCAGCGGGCACTGTGGCGGATCCGCGAGGACGCGGCGGGCACGGCGACCCGCATGCCGGGTGGCGGGATGGCCTGGCCGGGGTGGGAGGACTGCGCGGTGCCTCCGGCCCGGCTGGGGGCGTACCTGAGGGAGTTCCGGGCGCTGCTGGCGGCGCACGGGCTGCGCGGATCCCCGTACGGGCACTTCGGCGAGGGCTGCGTGCACGTACGGATCGACTTCGACCTGGTGTCGGCGGCGGGCATCGCCCGCTTCCGGGACTTCTCCGGGGAACTGGCCGATCTCGTCGTCGCGCACGGCGGATCCCTGTCGGGCGAGCACGGGGACGGGCAGGCGCGGGCGGAGCTGCTGCCGAAGATGTACGGGACGGAGGTGGTCCGGCTCTTCGGCGCGTACAAGGACGTGTGGGACCCAGCGGGCGGGATGAACCCGGGGATGCTGGTCAGGCCGGCGCGACTCGACGAGAACCTGCGCTTCGCGGTGCTGCCCGCCACCTCGTTCGCGGGCGAGGTGGCGCGGTGCGTGGGCGTCGCGAAGTGCCGGACCGCGGATACGGGTGGCGGCGCCTCGGTGATGTGCCCGTCGTACCGGGTCACGGGGGAGGAACGGCACTCCACGCGGGGCCGGGCCCGGCTGCTGCACGAGATGCTGGCCGGGGAGATCGTCACCGACGGCTGGCGCTCGGCGGAGGTCGCCGAGGCGCTGGACCTGTGCCTGGGGTGCAAGGGCTGCCGCAGCGACTGCCCGGTGGGCGTGGACATGGCCGCGTACAAGGCGGAATTCCTGCACCGCCACTGGGCGGGCCGGATCCGCCCGCTGTCCCACTACACCCTGGGCGGCCTGCCGGGCTGGCTCCGGCTGATCGCCGCCCTGCGGGCGGCGGGGGCGGTCAACGCCCTGGCCCGGTACGTCCCCGTGCCGGGGCTGGACCGGGACCGGGGCGGCCGCCTGCCGGAGCTGGCGCGGGAGCCGTTCACGCGGTGGTGGGGGCGGTCGGTGGCGTCGGGGTCATCGGGGCCGTCGGGGCGGTCGGTGGCGTCGGGGCGGTCGGGGCCGGGGAGATCCGTCACCCTCTGGCCGGACACGTTCACGGAGTACCTCGCCCCCGAGGCCGGCCACGCCGCGCTCCGCGTGCTGCGGGCGGCCGGGCTGGACGTGTCCGTCCCCGTCCCCCGCGGCGGCCGGGTCTGCTGCGGCCTGACGTACGTGTCCACGGGTCGCCTCGACCGGGCCCGCAAGGTCCTGCGCCGGACGCTGGACGCACTGGGAGACGTACCAGGGCCCGTGGTGGTGCTGGAGCCGAGCTGCGCTGCGGCCCTGCGCACCGACCTGCCCGCGCTGCTCCCCGACGACCCCCGCGCGGCCCGCCTCGCGGGGGCGGTGCGGACCTTCGCCGAGACCCTGGAGGAGCACGCCCCGGCCTGGCGGCCGCCGCGCCTGGACCAGGAGGTGGTCGGCCAGACCCACTGCCACCAGCACGCGGTGCTCGGGGACGGCCCCGACCGGCGGCTGCGCGAGCGGGCCGGGCTGGTGGGGGAGCTCAGCGGGGGCTGCTGCGGGCTGGCGGGCAACTTCGGCTTCGAGCCCGGGCACCACGGGGTGTCGGTGGCCTGCGCGGAGGAACAGCTGCTCCCGTCCCTGCGCGCGGCCCCGCGGGACGCCGTGATCCAGGCGGACGGATTCTCGTGCCGTACGCAGATCGCACAGCTGGGCGGGGTGCGGGCCCGGCACCTGGCGGAACTCCTGGCGGAGGGGTTGTAGGGCGTTTGTAGCGCTGCTGTAGGGCAGTGTTGTCACGGTTGTAAGGCAGGACATGCGGCGACACTCCTTACGGGCCCTTAGTCTGGAGAGATGCCCGCACCTTCCTCTTCGCCCTCCCCGGCGGCCTCGCCGGCCGTCGCCGCACCGGCCCCGTCGACCGCCAAGGGCTCCCGTTCCGGTTCCGTTTCCGGCTCCGGTTCTGGTTCCGGCTCCGGTTCTGGGCTCGGTCCTGTGGCGCTGGTGATCTCGGCGGGCATCTCGGTGCAGTTCGGCGCCGCCCTCGCGGTCATGATCATGCCGAGGGCGGGCGCGGCGGGCGTGGTCACCCTGCGCCTCGCGGCCGCCGCGCTCGTGCTGCTGATCCTGTGCCGCCCGAAGGTGCGCGGCTACTCCCGTTCCGACTGGGGCACGGTGCTCGCCTTCGGCGTCGCCATGGCCGGCATGAACGGCCTCTTCTACCAGTCCATCGACCGGATCCCGCTCGGCCCGGCCGTCACCCTGGAGGTCCTCGGACCGCTCGCCCTCTCCGTCATCGTCTCCCGGCGCCTGGTCAACGTGCTGTGGGCCGGCCTCGCGCTGGGCGGCGTGATCCTGCTGTCCGGGCACGGCGGGGGCGGCCTCGGCTTCGGCTCCCTCGACCCGCTGGGCGCGGCGTACGCGCTCGGGGCGGGCGCGATGTGGGCGGCGTACATCGTGTTCAGCGCGCGTACGGGCCGCCGCTTCCCGCAGGCGGACGGGCTCGCGCTGGCGATGGCGGTGGCCGCGGTCATCTCGCTGCCGCTGGGCATCGCCGAAGCCGGCTCGGACCTGCTGGTCCCGAGCACGCTCGCGCTGGGTGTGGGCGTGGCCGTCCTGTCCTCCGTCCTGCCGTACACGCTGGAACTGCTCGCGCTGCGGCGGATGCCGGCCCCGACCTTCGCGATCCTGATGAGCCTGGAGCCGGCCATCGCGGCCACCGCGGGCTTCCTCGTCCTGAACCAGGCCATGTCCGCACTGGACGCCCTGGCCATCGCCCTCGTGATCGCGGCCAGCATGGGCGCGGTCCGCTCGCAGATCCGGAAGAAGGCCGCCTGATGGACGTCGCCACCTACCTGGCCGCGGTCCCGGAGGCCCGACGGGAGGCCCTGGTGAGGCTGCGGGAGCTGTGCCTGGAGGAGCTGACCGGGTTCGAGGAGGGGATCGCGTACGGGATGCCGGTGTACGTGCGGGCGGGCGAGACCGCCGGTGAGATCGCCTGGGCGAACCAGAAGCAGTACATCTCCTTCTACCTGATGCGCACCGACGTCCGGGACGCCTTCGCGGACCGCCTGGCCGCCCACGACATGGGCAAGGTCTGCCTCCGCTTCCGCAACCCCGCCAAGGTCGACTTCGACCTCCTCCGGGACCTCCTCCGGGCGACGGCGAAGCTCGGCTGAGGGGGTAGCTGAGGGGGTACGGGAGCTGCGCGCGCGGGGCCTTCGCCCCCGCGGCACCCCCGCTCGCGGGCGGTGGCTGCGCACCCGCCCCCCTCGGAGGCTGGGCGGAGCCAATGGCCGGCTGGGCGGGGTCGGCTTCGGTGGGCGGGAGTCGCTTGATCGGCATCAGGGATGTGTATGGGGGCTTCCCGTCAGTCTCATCGTCTCTCCGTGTCGGGCCGGTCCCTCAAGGGCGCTCCTCCTTCGTCGTCGCGTCGCTTCGCGATGGCCTTCGGCCACCCTTGACCGACCGTCCCGCCCCGGAAAGTCGAAGACTGCCGGGAAGCCCCCAAAGGCACGGGCCGGGGGACAAGGGACCACCAGGGCGGTCGGAGATGCCCAGGGGGATCCCGCTGGGCACGGCCTTGAGATGCCGCCCATCCAGACCGGACCCCGGGTCGGTGGGGCGCGCCACATCGCTACGCGCTTCTCATTTCTCAGCGTCTCCGGACCGTCTTGGGTCGGGCATAGGCCGCCCACCACATGCGGGTGCTCTTCTCCTGGACCGCGACCGGCGGTTCGGGCGTGGTCACGGGGTGAGATCGAGGACTCGGACCGGCTGTCCGGCCCAGCGCTTCGGGGTCGTGGTGGCGACCACCGCGCCTTCGGGCCGGTCGGGCGTCGGCTGTGCCACGTACAGGCTGTGTGCCTCGGCCCAGCTTTCGTGTTTCGACACGACGAGTGCGGCCGGCAGGTCCAGGTCGACGACGGTGACGCCGGGAAGCGCCGCAAGGTGCTCGGCGGTGCCGGGGCGGGCTCGGTCGGCTTCGACGAGCGCGCACGTGGGCGCGTACAGGTACCAGCCCGCCTCGGCATGGGCGCGGTGGATGAGTCGTGACGCCAGGATGTTGCCCAGTCCGGCGGCCTCCATGGCCGTCTCGTCCAGGACGATGTGCATCGCCTCGGTCACTGGGGCATCGCCTGCGCAAGGCGTCGGTCGAGCTCGCTGTCGAGGCTTTGCTGCTGGGCCGCTGTGGGGGCGTAGCCGTTCCATTCCTCCAAGGCCGCCCGTGCCTTTTCGGCCCGCTCGGCCCGCTCGGCCGGGGTCAGGAGCGTTTCCGCCAAGCGCGCCAGGTAGGCGCGAAGGGACAGCCCCTCGGCGGCCGCTATCGAGGCCAGTCTGTCCCTGGCCTCTTCAGGGATCCGGACGTTGGCATCAGGCATGGTGGTGCTCCTTCCCATCCTCCTAGGGTACGTACCCGTACCCGTACCCCACTACTGCGCTGATGGGGCCTGCTGCGTGAGGCATGGCCGCCACCTTGGCCACCCGGCTCAGTGTGATGTCGACCAGCGCAGGACCGACTCCACGAACAGGCTGGTTTATGGGTCTTTTGGGATGACCCGTGTGCGCTGACCCGGCTCCACTACGGAATAGCCGCTGTTCCAGACTTCTCCACCACGAACAACCGTCAGACGCCTCCCATGAGGAGCACTTGCGGTGTGGGCGGCTTATGCCCAGCCCAGGGCGGTCGTCGGACGCTGGGAGATGAGGAGCGCGTAGCGATCGGACGCGCCCCGCCCGACCCGGCTACCGGCCCGGATGGGCCCCGTCTGTCGAGCGCCCCACCTCTACCCGCCCGGGGGTCTCTGACGTGCCCGTCCCTGGAAAGGAACACCCGGCTCGTTCCTTTGGGGGCTTCCCGGCAGTCTTCGACTTTCCGGGGCGGGACGGTCGGTCAAGGGTGGCCGAAGGCCATCACGCAGTGACGCGACGAAGGAGCGCCCTTGAGGGACCGGCCCGACACGGAGAGACGATGAGACTGACGGGAAACCCCCATACACATCCCTGATGCCGCCCGAGCAGCTCCCGCCCACCGAAGCCGCCCCGACGGCGGGTCAGCCCAGGGGGAGGTCCAGGTAGGACGGGGTGGCGTCCGGGGAGGTGAACGCCAGGGTCGCGCGGGGCATGTTGGCGTCGGCGTAGAAGGGGTCGCGGGCGTCGATCACCAGCATCAGGCGGTGGCCGCGCGGGATGTCGTAGGCCGTGGCCTGGAGTTCGATGTCCGCGCTGATCAGGCTGTCGGGCGGGGAGTCGAGGTCGGTGTACGGGGCGTGCGTGATGATGTGGGCCGTGCCGTCGGGAGCGGTGTCGAGGAGGTACGCGACGAAGGTGGATCCGGGGTTCGCCGCCCGGTACGTCACGCGCAGCCGCGGTATGCCGCGCAGCCGGGTGGTCTCCCCGGCCGGGTCCGCGGTCCATACGGCGGCGACGGTGCGGTCGATGTCCTGGGTCCGGTAGATCTTCGGGCGGCCGGCGATCTCCGCGTAGCCGGACTGCACCACCTTGTCGGCGACGGTCGCCGGGGTGTCCACCCCGCACAGTACGGTCGACGTCCAGCCGGCCTGCGGTTCGTCGCCGAGCTCGCCGTCGTCCGCCAGGTGCAGCCGTTCCAGGCGTTCGGTGAGGGAGGGCCAGGTGGGGCGGGGTTCGAGGGTTTTGCTCCACATGATCTCGCCGAGCACCTGGCCCTCGGCGTCGATGCCGTTGTCGATCTCCTTGAGGTGGTGGTCGAACCAGCGGTGGGCGTCCGTCCAGATCCGGTTGGGCAGGCCGAGCATGCCGGTCATCTCGGGGCCGGAGTGGTCGCCGATGGAGACGGCGAGGCGTTTGGGGCCGGTCAGTTCGTTGAACATCTTCAGCGTCTGGTTGGGCGGGAAGAGCGTCTCGTGCCAGGCGTGCGAGAAGAAGACCGGCACCTGGCGGCGGTTGAGTTCCTTGATGTGGGTGAAGGGCGAGCGGGTCTCCGCCCAGCGCAGGGTGCCCTGGACGTCGCGGTCGGCGAGGACGTTGTCGAAGACGCTCTGCGTCTGCGGACTCAGCCGGGCCTTCGCGGCCGCGTCGAGCAGGGCCCGTACGGCCGCGATGTGCCGGGTGGAGTTCTCGTAGAAGGCCTCGCCGAGGTCGCCCCAGGTGCTGAGCGCGACCACGGCGTCGACGCGGGTGTCGTGCGCGGCGACGAGCTGGCTGATGCCCGAGCCGTACGAGTCCCCGAGGAAGCCGATCTTCGTCACCGGGCCGGTGCTGCGCTCGATGAGGTGGTCCAGGGCCCGGCTGCCGTCGGCGACGTCGAGCGGACCCGCCACTTCGACCTGGCCCTCGGAGCCGGCGAAGCCGCGGGCGGAGTAGGCGAGGACGTTGTAGCCGCGGGCGGCGAAGAGGGAGGCCTGGACGGCGTACGGGAGCCAGCCCAGGCTGGACCAGGGTGAGGGCATGATGATCGCGGGGCGGGGCTGGGTCCCGGTGTGCCGCCAGAGCGCGGCGTCGAGGAGGTCCCCGTCGGCGCCGGTCACCTTGCCGCGGGTGAAGACGGCGACCGAGCGGACCTCGGCGATCTCGGCGGCGCGGGCGGGGGCGAGGCCGGTGACGTCGCCGCTCTCCAGGGCGGTGACGAAGGCGGTGAGGGCGGTCGCGTCGAGTTCGGGATAGAGGGAGAAGGGGGTGCGGGCGGCTGGAGTCACGTCAGTCCATCCTCTTCGTCGTCTTCGTCGAGTGAGTCGAGTGAGTCGTCTTCGTCGAGTGACACGAACTGGGTGCGCCCGCCCGGGCCCGGAGCGGAACGTTCAGTATCGACGGGACATCCGGTGACGTATCGCGAGTTTCCGGCTTACGGCCGAAATCGCCCCCGCCGTTCCCGCGGGCTGCCGGGCGGCGGGACCTGCGGCCGGTGCGCGGGGCGGCAACTGCCTTTCCGGTGAGGTGGTTTGGCTCGGGTGGCGGGAAGGCGTCGCCACCCGAGAAAATCATGCAAGCATGCTTGATTGTTTTGCCGGGTGCTGCCAGTCTTCCCCTCACGCCGAGAAGGGGAGCGCACCGTGCCCGATCCGTCCGCCGTCGACGCAGCCGTCGCCGTCTTCGCAGATCTGCGCGAGGAAGGCCATGAACTGGACTCCTTGGTTGGGGAGTTGGCTGTCCCAGACTGGGCCCGGCCCACTCCCGCGCCCGGTTGGACCGTCGCCCACCAGATCGCCCACCTGCACTGGACCGACCGGGCCTCGCTGCTCTCCCTCACCGACGCCACCGGCTTCGGCCACATGGTCGAGGAAGCCCTGAAGGCTCCCGACACCTTCGTCGACGAGGGCGCGCGCGAGGGCGCGGAGCTGGCCCCCGCCGAGCTGCTCACCCGCTGGCGCACCACGCGCGCCGCCCTCGACGAGGCGCTGGCCGCGGCTTCGCCCGAGACCCGCTTCCCCTGGTACGGGCCGCCGATGAAGGCCGCCTCCATGGCCAGCGCCCGGTTGATGGAGACCTGGGCCCACGGCCAGGACGTCGCCGACGCGGTCGGCGTGCGCCGCACCCCGACCGCGCGGCTGCGGCACGTGGCGCGGATCGGCGTACGGGCCCGCGACTACGCCTACGCCGTACGCGAACTGCCCGCGCCCGCCGGGCAGTTCCGGGTGGAGCTGACGGCCCCCGACGGCTCGCAGGTGTGGACGTACGGCCCGCCGGACGCCCCGCAGCGGATCACCGGCCCGGCGCTCGACTTCTGCCTCCTGGTGACCCAGCGGGCCCACCGCGCCGACCTGCGCCTGACCGCGACCGGCCCCGACGCGGACCGCTGGCTGGACATCGCCCAGGCGTTCGCCGGCCCGGCGGGAGCCGGCCGGGAACCGGGAGCCGCGCGGTGACCCGGCGCCCGCTCGTCATCGGCAACGCCTCGGGCTTCTACGGGGACCGCTCGGGCGCCCTGCGCGAGATGCTGACCGGCGGCCCGCTGGACGTGCTGACCGGCGACTACCTGGCCGAGCTGACCATGCTGATCCTGGGCCGCGACCGCCTGAAGAACCCGGACCTCGGCTACGCCAAGACCTTCCTGCGCCAGCTGGAGGAGGGGCTCGGGCTCGCGCACGAGCGCGGCGTACGGATCGTCGCGAACGCCGGCGGCCTCAACCCGGCCGGCCTCGCCGACGCCGTACGGGCCCTGGCGGCGAAGGCGGGCGTCCCGGTGCGGGTCGCCCACGTCGAGGGCGACGACCTCACCGCGCAGGTGGACGGGGCCCTGACCGCCAACGCCTATCTCGGGGGCGCCGGGATCACGGCCTGCCTGCGGGCGGGCGCCGACGTGGTGGTGACCGGCCGGGTCACGGACGCGGCGCTGGTCAGCGGCCCGGCGGCCTGGTGGTTCGACTGGGCCCCGGACGACCACGACCGGCTGGCGGGGGCGGTGGCCGCGGGCCACGTCCTGGAATGCGGCACCCAGGCCACCGGCGGCAACTACTCCTTCTTCGCCCGGCACGACGTCCGCCGCCCCGGCTTCCCGCTGGCGGAGATCTCCGAGAACGGCTCGGCGGTCATCACCAAACACCCCGGCACGGGCGGAGCCGTCACCACCGGCACCGTCACCGCCCAACTCCTCTACGAGACCCAGGGCGTGCGCTACCTCGGCCCGGACGTGACCACCCGCCTGGACACCGTCCGGCTCACCGACGAGGGCGCCGACCGGGTACGCGTCACGGGAGTGCGCGGCGAGGCCCCGCCGCCCACCCTCAAGGTGGGCGTCACCCGGATCGGCGGCTGGCGCAACGAGGTCGTCTTCGTCCTGACCGGCCTGGACATCGAGGCCAAGGCGGACCTCGTCCGCACCCAACTCGCCGAGGTGTTGGAGGACGTGGCCGACACGACCTGGACCCTGGCCCGCACCGACCACGAGGACGCCGACACGCAGGAGACGACCTCCGCCCTGCTGCGACTGGTGGTCCGCGACCCGTCCCCGGACCGGGTGGGCCGCGCCCTGACCTCGGCGGCGATCGAACTGGCCCTCGGCAGCTACCCGGGCTTCCACGTCAGCGCCCCACCCGGCCCGGCCCAGCCCTACGGCGTCTTCACCTCGACCCTGATCCCGTCCGGCGAGGTCCCGCACGTGGCGGTCCTCCCGGACGGCACCCGGCTGCCGATGACCGCTGCGCGGGCTTCCTTTTCAGGCCCTCCGGCGATTGAGGAACGGGGGCCCGGGGGCGGAGCCCCCGCAGGGCCGACGGCAGGACCCACCGTCCGGGCGCCGCTCGGCGCAGTGGCCGGGGCCCGCAGCGGCGACAAGGGCGGCGACGCCAACGTCGGGGTCTGGGTCGAGACCGACCCCGCCTGGGAGTGGCTGCACCACACCCTCACGGTGGACGTCTTCAAGGCCCTGCTCCCCGAGACCCGCGGCCTCCCCGTCGCCCGCCACGAGCTGCCGCAGCTGAGGGCCCTGAACTTCACCGTCACCGGCATCCTCGGCGACGGCGTCGCCTCCGGCCACCGCTTCGACCCCCAGGCCAAGGCCCTCGGCGAATGGCTCCGCGCCCGCCACCTCGACATCCCCCTCGCCCTCCTCCCGGCCCCGGAGGCCACCTCATGACCCGCCTCGGCACCACCGTCGACCCGCACGCCCCCGATCACGCGCAGGCCCGTACCGCCGCGCTGGAGCGCCTCGCCGCCCTCGACGCCGAGCACGCCAAGGCCCTGCAGGGCGGCGGTGAGAAGTACACGGCCCGCCACCAGGACCGCGGCAAGCTCCTGGCGCGCGAGCGCGTCGAGCTGCTCCTCGATCCCGACACCCCGTTCCTGGAACTGTCCCCGCTCGCCGCCTGGGGCAGCGACTACCCCGTCGGCGCCTCCATGGTCACCGGCATCGGCACCGTCGAGGGCGTCGAGTGCCTGATCACCGCCAACGACCCCACCGTCCGCGGCGGCGCCTCCAACCCGTGGACGCTGAAGAAGGCGCTGCGCGCCAACGAGATCGCCCGGCAGAACCGCCTCCCCTGCATCAGCCTCGTGGAGTCCGGCGGCGCCGATCTGCCCTCCCAGAAGGAGATCTTCATCCCGGGCGGCGCGGTCTTCCGCGACCTCACCCGGCTCTCGGCCGAGGGCATCCCGACCGTCGCCGTCGTCTTCGGCAACTCCACCGCCGGAGGCGCGTACATCCCCGGCATGTCCGACCACACCATCATGATCAAGGACCGTTCCAAGGTGTTCCTCGGCGGCCCGCCCCTGGTCAAGATGGCCACCGGCGAAGAGAGCGACGACGAGTCCCTCGGCGGCGCCGACATGCACGCCCGCGTCTCCGGACTCGCCGACCACTACGCCCTCGACGAGTACGACGCCATCCGCCAGGCCCGCCGCGTCGTGGCCCGCCTGAACCACCGCAAGCCGCACCAGGACCCGCCGAAGGCCGAGGAACCCCTCCACGACCCCGAGGAACTCCTCGGCATCGTCCCGCCCGACCTCAAAACCCCCTTCGACCCGCGCGAGGTCATCGCCCGGATCGTCGACGCCTCCGACTTCGACGAGTTCAAGCCCCTCTACGGCCCCAGCCTCGTCACCGGCTGGGCCACCCTGCACGGCTACCCGGTCGGCATCCTCGCCAACGCGCAGGGCGTGCTGTTCAGCGCCGAGTCCCAGAAGGCCGCCCAGTTCATCCAGCTCGCCAACCAGCGCGACATCCCCCTCCTCTTCCTCCACAACACCACCGGCTACATGGTCGGCAAGGAGTACGAGCAGGGCGGCATCGTCAAACACGGCTCGATGATGATCAACGCGGTCTCCAACTCGAAGGTCCCGCACCTGTCCGTACTCATCGGCGCCAGCTACGGCGCCGGCCACTACGGCATGTGCGGCCGCGCCTACGAGCCCCGCTTCCTCTTCGCCTGGCCCAGCGCCAAGTCTGCCGTCATGGGCCCCCAGCAGCTGGCCGGAGTGCTCTCCATCGTGTCCCGCCAGTCGGCCGCGGCCAAGGGACTCCCGTACGACGAGGAGGCCGACGCCGGGATGCGGGCCTTCGTCGAAGCGCAGATCGAGTCCGAGTCCCTGCCGATGTTCCTGTCCGGGCGGCTGTACGACGACGGGGTCATCGACCCGCGCGACACCCGTACCGTCCTCGGCCTGTGCCTGTCGGCCGTCCACAACGCCCCCGTCGAGGGCGCCCGTGGCGGCTTCGGCGTCTTCCGGATGTGAGCCCGCACATGACGAACCTGACCTCCCTCCTCGTCGCCAACCGCGGCGAGATCGCCGTCCGGATCTTCCGCACCGCCCGCGCCCTGGGCCTGGCCACCGTCGCCGTCCACTCGGACCCGGACGCCGACGCCCTGCACGTCCGCGACGCCGACGCGGCCGTACGGCTGCCCGGCGCGGCCCCCGCCGACACCTACCTGCGCGGCGACCTCATCATCAAGGCCGCCCTCGCCGCAGGCGCCGACGCCGTGCACCCCGGCTACGGCTTCCTCTCCGAGAACGCCGACTTCGCCCGCGACGTCCTGGCCGCCGGACTGACCTGGATCGGCCCGCCCCCCGCGGCCATCGAGGCCATGGCCTCCAAGACCCGGGCCAAGGAACTGATGCGCACCGCCGGGGTGCCCCTCCTCGACCCCGTCGACCCGGCCACCGCCACCCCCGCCGACCTGCCCCTCCTCCTGAAGGCCGCGGCCGGCGGAGGCGGCCGCGGCATGCGCGTGGTCCGCGACCTCGACCAGCTCAAGGAGGCCCTCGACGCGGCCTCGGCCGAGGCCCGCTCCGCCTTCGGGGACGGCGAGGTCTTCGCCGAGCCCTACGTGGAACGCGGCCGCCACGTCGAAGTGCAGATCCTCGCCGACGCCCACGGCACCGTCTGGGCGCTGGGCACCCGCGACTGCTCCCTCCAGCGGCGCCACCAGAAGGTCATCGAGGAAGCCCCCGCACCAGGCCTGCCCGAAAGCCTGCGGGAGAGCCTGCACACCGCAGCCGTCGCCGCCGCCCGCGCGGTCTCCTACGAGGGGGCGGGCACCGTCGAGTTCCTCGTCACCGCCGACGGACGCCCGTACTTCCTGGAGATGAACACCCGCCTCCAGGTCGAACACCCCGTCACCGAAGCCGTCTTCGGCCTCGACCTCGTCGCCCTCCAGCTGCGCGTCGCCGAGGGCGCGGCCCTGCCCCCGGCACCCCCGCAGCCCACCGGCCACGCCGTCGAAGCCCGCCTCTACGCCGAGGACCCCGCCCAGGACTGGCGCCCGCAGACCGGCGCCCTGCACACCCTCGCCATCCCCGGCGAGATCCGCGTGGACACCGGCTTCACCGACGGGGACACCGTCGGCATCCACTACGACCCCATGCTCGCCAAGGTCGTCGCCCACGCCCCCACCCGCGCCGAGGCCGTCCGAGCCCTCGCCGGCGCCCTCGCCGGAGCCCGCATCCACGGGCTCACCACCAACCGCGAGCTCCTCGTACGCTCCCTGCGGCACCCGGAGTTCGGCGCCGGGCAGCTCGACACCGGCTTCTACGACCGCCACCTCGACACCCTCACCGGCGGGGCCCCGGACGCCACCCCGGCCGCCCTCGCCGCCGCCCTCGCCGAAGCGGCCCCCGGCCCGGACGCCCCCCTCGCCGCCCGCCTCGGCGGCTGGCGCAACGTCCGCTCCCAGCCGCAGACCCGCCGCTACCGGTCCGCCGGCGTCGAGCACGAGGTCCAGTACCACCCGGTGAACCACCCCGGAATCCGCGTGGTAGCCACCACCCCCACCCTCGTCACCCTCGAAGTCGAGGGAATCCGACGTGCGTTCCACGTGAAACAAAATTCGAACAAGACCGAGATCTACGTGGACTCCGCGCTAGGCGCCCACACCTTCACCCCCGTTCCCCGGTTCCCGGACCCCCAGGACCGCACCGAACCGGGCTCGCTGCTCGCCCCCATGCCCGGCACCGTCGTCCGCGTCGCCGAGGGCCTGGCCCCCGGCAGCCCCGTCACCGCCGGCCAGCCCCTGCTCTGGCTGGAGGCCATGAAGATGGAGCACCGCATCCTCGCTCCCGCCTCCGGCACGCTCACCGCGCTCCACGTCGCCACCGGCCAACAGGTCGAGTTCGGCGCCCTGCTCGCCGTAGTCCAGGAGGAACCGCAAGCATGAGCACCGTCATCGAAACCGAAGAGCACAACGCCCTGCGCGCCGCCGTCGCCGCCCTCGGACAGCGCTACGGCCGCGACTACCTCGCCCGCGTCGCCCGCGAAGGCGGCCACCCCGACGAACTGTGGGCCGACGCCGCGAAGCTCGGCTACCTCGGGGTCAACCTCCCCGAGGAGTACGGCGGCGGAGGCGGCGGCATCGCCGAACTCTCCATCGTCCTGGAAGAACTCGGGGCCGCGGGCTGTCCCCTCCTCATGATGGTCGTCTCGCCCGCCATCTGCGGCACGGTCATCGCCCGCTTCGGCACGGACGCCCAGAAGCGGGCCTGGCTGCCCGGCCTCGCCGACGGCAGCCGCACCATGGCCTTCGGCATCACCGAACCCGACGCCGGATCCAACTCCCACCGGATCACCACCACGGCCCGCCGCGACGGCGACGACTGGATCCTCACCGGCCGCAAGGTCTTCATCTCCGGCGTCGACATCGCCGACGCCACCCTCATCGTCGGCCGCACCGAGACCGCATCATCCAGCGGGGCCGCACCAGCCCTCAAGCCCTGTCTGTTCATCGTCCCGCGCGACGCCCCCGGCTTCACCCGCTCGGTCATCGACATGGAACTGGCCGCCGCGGAAAAGCAGTTCGAACTCACCCTGGACGACGTACGCCTGCCGTCCTCCGCCCTCGTGGGTGACGAGGACGCGGGCCTGCTCCAGCTGTTCGCCGGACTCAACCCGGAGCGGATCATGACCGCCGCCTTCGCCATCGGGATGGGCCGGTACGCCCTCGCCAAGGCCGTCGACTACGCGAAGACCCGCCAGGTCTGGAAGGCGCCCATCGGCGCGCACCAGGCCGTGGCCCACCCGCTGGCCCAGGCGCACATCGAGCTGGAACTGGCCCGCCTGATGATGCAGAAGGCGGCCCGCCTGTACGACGCGGGCGACGACATGGGGGCGGGCGAGGCGGCGAACATGGCCAAGTACGCCGCGGCGGAGGCCTGCGTACGTGCGGTGGACCAGGCGGTCCACACCCTCGGCGGCAACGGCCTCACCCGCGAATACGGCCTGGCCTCCCTCATCACCGCCTCCCGCGTGTCCCGCATCGCCCCGGTAAGCCGCGAGATGATCCTGAACTTCATCTCCCACCAAACCCTGGGCCTACCGAAGTCCTACTAGGTCGGTTGCCCTGCGGGCGGCTCGGCGGTGTACGGAGCGGCCGGATCCCCGCCGGGCGCTGCCCGGACCCGCGCCTCAATCGCCGGCGAGGCTGAATGTGCGGGCCTGTCGGCAGGTGTCGGGGTGGGGGGCCGGGGCGGGGTGTCTCCTCGGCTCGGCGCGTGCGGGCATGTCTCGGCTGTACCCGGTGGTCG
>NZ_JBVIAH010000040.1:0-33476 GCF_055574035.1 Streptomyces sp. NPDC030021 | reverse complement strand
GTCTGGCCCTCGAAC
Source organism: Streptomyces sp. NPDC030021 (assembly GCF_055574035.1). Classification (NCBI taxonomy): domain Bacteria; kingdom Bacillati; phylum Actinomycetota; class Actinomycetes; order Kitasatosporales; family Streptomycetaceae; genus Streptomyces; species Streptomyces sp. NPDC030021. Next base: position 33,461 of record NZ_JBVIAH010000040.1, on the reverse strand, counting down.
TGGGGCTCGCCCAGCTTCACCGAGATGATCGCCGTCAGACCCTCACGGATGTCCTCACCCGCGAGGTTGTCGTCCTTCTCGCGCAGCAGCTTCTTGTCCCGCGCGTAACGGTTGACGACCGTCGTCAGCGCGGTACGGAAACCTTCTTCATGGGTGCCGCCGTCGTGGGTGTGGATCGTGTTCGCGTACGAGTACACGCTCTCGGTGTACCGGCCGTTCCACTGCATCGCGATCTCCACCGACAGCAACCGTCCCGGGTCCTGCGCCTCCACGCCGATCACGCTCGGGTGCACCGGCTCGCCCTTGCGGCCGCCCAGGTGCCGGACGAAGTCCGCGATGCCTCCGTCATACCGGTAGGACACCACCCGCGGTGACCCCTCGTCGTCGTACTCGGCCGCCGCGGCGGTGGCGCGCTCATCGGTGAGGGTCAAGGTAAGACCCTTGTTGAGGAAGGCCATCTCCTGGAAGCGGCGTGAGAGCGTCTCGAAGGAGTACTCGGTCGTCTCGAATATGGCGTTGTCGGCCCAGAAGGTGATCGTGGTGCCGGTCCGGTCGGTCTCCTCGTGACGAGCGATCGGTCCGGTCGGCTCTCCGCGCTCGAAGATCTGGCTCCACCGGAACCCGTCCGCCAGGACCTCGGCCGTCAGGCGGGTCGACAGGGCGTTGACCACGGACAGGCCCACCCCGTGCAGACCGCCGGAGACCGAGTAGCCGCCACCGCCGAACTTGCCGCCCGCGTGCAGCACCGTGAGCACCACCTCCAGCGCCGGCCGGCCCGTCCCCGGGTGCAGCCCGACCGGGATCCCGCGGCCGTTGTCGGTGACCCGTACTCCGCCGTCGGCCTGGATCGTCACGTCGATGGTGTCCGCGTGCCCGGCCAGGGCCTCGTCCACGGAGTTGTCCACGATCTCCTGCACCAGGTGGTGCAGGCCCCGCGCCCCGGTCGAGCCGATGTACATGCCGGGACGTTTGCGGACCGCGTCCAGGCCGTCCAGAACCTGGATCGCACGCGCGTCGTAGGAACCGGGCACAGGGCCCGCGTTGGTGATCTTGGAGTTGGTACTGAGTGCCGGAACGCCGGATTCGGTCAAGGCGATGCTCACTTTCAGACACGACGAACTCAGCTGTCGCGCACACGCACGACAGCGATGGGGACGCTGACTGGTGGGCCGCTCCAGGGCATGGCGAAGCACGCCCTCGGCCGTTGAAGTCCGGTCGCGCACCTCGTGACCGGACTGCTCCACTGTACCGGCCGACCCGACTCGCGATAGGGCAAGAAGGCCCCCAGGCGGCACTGCGAGGCGATACCAGGAGGGGAGATTGATCCCCCCATGAAAGTTTCACCAGAAGGGCTCAGATCGCCCTCCACGGGCTTTGCCGGGCTGTCTGAGGTGAGCGATCAAGGCACGAGTTCACCATCACACCGTGTTGCGTGGTGTTGCGATGGCGCCGCACCGGACGGGCCGCATCCGACCTCCTCGATGAGCCCCCTTACGGGCAGACCTCCGCCCTGCGTCGGCGCCTCCCGTATGGTTCTCTTGATCGTTTTCGGCGTCGGGGGGACACGGGGCATGGGCAGGCAAGGCACGAAGCGGATGGCGGCGGCGCTCGGAGTGCTCGGTGCGCTCGGGGCCGGATGCGGGCCGGAGGCCGGCGGAGCGGCGTCACCCGCCGCCGTGTCCACCGCCCCCGGCGCGCCGGGCGCGTCCGCCTCTGCGAGTACGGCGGGCGGGCCCGGCGCGCCGGGAAGCGCAACACCGGGTCCGGCCGCCGGCCGGCTCGCACCTGATCCGGGCACCCGTCCCACCACCGTCGGACTTCCCGTGATGGAACAGCTGGAGTGCGAAGAGGGGAGTTCCACGTTCCGATTCGGCGACGGCTGGGACCTGCGCCTCTCCGGTGTGGACGACCTGACCCCGCGTTCGAACGGCACCGACGAGACCGTGACCACCTGCCGGGGCTTCCCGCTCATCAAGCTGACCAAGTCCGGGATGACGGTAGCCGCGCCGGACCTCATCGCCCGAACAGAACTCTTCCACGCCGTGCCCGACCCGGTGGCCGCCGTGCAGAAGGCGATGGCCGCTTCCCTGCCGCCCGGCGGACAGCGGGCAGCAGTGGGCGAGCCGACCGTCGTCGCCGCCGGAACCCTGGCACTCGCCTGTCGGCACAACCTCGCCGACGGCTTCCCCATGGCCAGTTGCTTCTGGGCGGACTACGGCGCGGTCGGCGCGATCGACTACTTCCCGCCCGGCGGCAACCGGCACTTCGCCATGACGCAGGCGGTCGAGCGGACCAAGGAGTTCGCCGGCACAGCCCTCCGGGACGCCGGCGGCCGCTGACGCCTGGCTGTGCGGGTCCACCCCGCATGGCCGTCCCTCGTGCGCAGTCGTCACGGAAGAGCACTCAGAAGCGCTCGGTTGGCCTGTGCGAGCACTCCAATTGACCACTCGGTCTCAGGACTTGTGGTCGCCACGAACGGCTGGGAACCATCGTCCGTGCACATCGGCACGCGGCGGGCGCGCGCGTCGATCCCCTGCCGTCCGCTGTCCTTCGGCTCCCCGGCGGCCGCCGGGGCCGCGCCGATCTCCTCCGGCCAGTCGACGGGAGCACGGTCCGTCCTGCTCAGGATCCCGGGATCGGAGGGAACTCCACATGGTGCGGCCCGTTCCGGTAGGCATCGCGGACGCTGTGGCCGAGGCCGCAGCCGATCAGCGTCCGGGCAGGTCCCGTCCGACTCGACCGCGACCACTGCGGCCGGCAGGCGATGCCCCAGGCCGATCATCGCAGCGCCGTGCACAGTGTCCGGCGTCAGGCGTCAGGCGTTCGCAGCTGGTTGGCGTGCGGTGAGCTCCGCCTTGTGCAGCCAGTCGATGTACCAGTGGGCGAAGGTGATCGGCTTCCCCGCCTGGTCGAGGAGCGGGACGAGGTCGGCGTCGTCCGCCCGGCAGTCGGACCAGATGGTGCCGCGGTGGGTGCCGTTGACGATCAAACACTCCCGCTGAGCGCAGCCGAGGTGGGAGATCACGATGGCGCCGGCCGTGCGCTCGGGGGCGAACATCAGGGCGTCCCAGCGTTCGTCCCACGCTTCGATGGCGTCGTCGAAGTCCTCGATCTCGCCGAAGTCCTCTTCCTCGGGACGAACAGCGAGAAGTGCGTCGAGGTCTTCGGGATCCGGACCGTGGTCAGGGAAAGGCTGGGCGAGCATGGCCGGATCGGCCAGGTCTGCGCCGTCCCCTTCCCAACGCCAGCGGCCTTGCACGCGGCGAACGGGGAAGAGGCCGTACGCAGGACCCGCGCCGCCTGCACCCACGCAGGTGAGGAAGCTCCGGTAGTCATCCGGCAACCGCACACCTACCTGCGCTTCAAGTTCGGCAAGTCCGTCGTCGTCCAGCGGGTCTTCCAGGACCCACCCGTGCCCGAGCGAGCCGAACACCTTGCCGTTCGACGGCTGGGAGCCCAACGCGACCACACGCTGACGTACCCCGCTCCACTGCTGATCGACCATACCCAGACCGTACGCGGTGCCAGTGACAGCGGACCTGAAGCGCTCAGCCGTACGTCGGTGGAAGGCCCCGCCTGCCTCGTGTGCGGCAGAGCGTGTGAAACTCCTGCCACAGCTGCCCTGTCCCGACCGACCGGGCAGCACCGTCACGGGGGTGGGGGCGTACATGAGTGGGACCGAGAACATCATCGAAACCGAGCCCGAAGCCGCGCCCGACGGCGGGAGCGGCGCCAGGAACAGAAAGAGACTCAAAGCGACCGCCGTCGTGCTCGCCGGACTGGGATTCATCATCGGCGGTTCACTGCTGGCTCCGGAGCCGGAGCCTTCCGGGTGGGTGGCGGAGCCGGCCTCGTCGGGGCTCCTGTACTCCGGTCCGGGGCCGACGATTGAGCAGGTCACGGCGGACTTCGAGGCCGCGACCGGCACTGCCGGGCTGGGGCCGGTCGCCCCGCCCCTGTCGTTCATGGTGCCTGGGTGCCTGGCACCCTGGGAATCCTACGAGCACGTGAGCGACGCGCGGTTGGCCGCGCTCCTGGACGGCCTCACCAGCCACCGATGGCGGCTCACCGGGCGATGGAAGAGGCCCCCCACCGTCGCGTCTTCGCTGACCAAAGGCACATGGCATCTCCTGGTGGTGCATGAGAAGAGGCCCGGCGCGCGTGAGCGTCTCTCGCTCCTGGCCACGAACAGCACTCCTGCCTGTGAGGAGGCGTTCAAGCAGGCGCAGGCTGCCGGCACCCAAGCCGTCTAGGAGCTGTCCGGCCGGTCTCCTGAGGGCGGAAGAACGGGAGGGCGCGGATCGTCGAGCGGCTCGACGCGGACTGGTACGACCTCGCGGTCTCTTCGGGCCTGTTCGATGATCGGCGCGAGTTCCTCCTGCCGCTTCCCCAGGGCACCCGTTCGCACCGCGCCGCCCTGCAGCGCCTGCACGGCCACCCAGTCGGCTGCCGGACGGGGTGCCGGTCCGACTCGGATCAGCGGGTCGGTGTTCACCGGGTCATTCATCGGCCGCCAGGGTGAGGGTGCAGCTGGACCAGCCGGTGCAGTCCCGCTCCGACAGTTCCTGTTCCTGCTCCTGCGGAAGCAGTTCCAGAGCGTTGAGGTCGGTCGTCGTCCCGTTCATCGCCTTGCCTCTCTCCTCGAACCTCTCGGGTCACCTCGGCCCGACAGAAGGTCGATACCCCGACAAATCCACATAACACCGGACTTGGGGATTTCTTTGCACTCCGAGTGCAAATACTTACGGTCGGCCCCGTTCGCGCCGACGGGAAGGCGTGACGGGGCGGGCATAGACTGGTGAGCTGCGCACACGGACCGTGAACGCCTGAGGATCCGACGAGGATCCAGGAGAGCGCCGACCCCCATGACCACGCATCCGGATCCGCATCCGCCTCCCGCCCGGCCGCACGACGAGTCGGCCGACTCGTTCCTGCTGCTCGATGTGACACGTGCGGTGCTGAGTCGCTCAGGAGGTCAGCGGTGGACCGTGCAGCCGACGGATTCGTGGTGCTTCGCACGGCCTCCGGACATCGCCGTGCGGCGCGCACACGGGTGGAAGCTCCACGTGTCGGCGACGCCACTGTCGGCCGCCCTCGTTCTCGCCCGCTCGGCGGAGGTGCTCGTACGCCGCACGGCTTCCTTCAAGTTCGCCGTCGATCTTGAACGGGTCACACGTCTCGGGGACGTCTGGCACGACCGGGGCACGGGCGGGAAATTCATCACCGTGTACCCGGAGGACGACGACCAATTCCGTATCCTGGCACGCGAGTTGGACGTCGCGACGGCCGGGCTCAGCGGACCGCGGATCCTGTCCGACAGGCCGGTGCGGCCCGGCAGCCTCGTCTCCTTCCGGTACGGGCAGTTCAGCGGCGACATGATCCTGACCGACGACGGTGTCCTCGAACCCTGGATGACCGGCCCGGACGGCAGCAGGATCAAGGACGAGCGCACCGCGGGGTTCGTCTTCCCGCCATGGGCCACCTACCCCTTCCCCGACGAATCCGTCGCCCCCACGACGGCGGCACCGGTGCTGCTAGGCGGGCGGTTCAAGGTGGTGCGGGCCATCCGGCACGCGAACAAGGGCGGCGTCTACTGGGCGTTGGACGAGCGAACGGGCCTCGAAGTCATCGTCAAGCACGCGCGGGCCCACGTCGGGGCCCGCCTGGACGGAACCGATGTGCGCGACCGGCTGCGGGACGAGGCCCGGATGCTGGATCAGCTCGCACCGCTGGGGGTCACGCCCGGGAAGGTGCATCTGTTCGACGAGCAGGGGGACTTGTTCCTCGCCGAGGAGCTCGTGCCTGGACAGCCCCTGCACCTGTGGCAGTCGGCGCGCGCCCGGGACGGCGGACCCGGCGCGGACGAGGCGGCCGCGACGGTGACCCGGCTGGTGACCCTGCTGCGGACCGTTCACGAGGCAGGGTTCGTGATCCGCGACTTCAAGCCGCACAACGTCATGGTCGCCCCGGCCGGGGACCTCCGGCTGATCGACACGGAGTACGTCGTCGAAGCGGGGCAGGAACGGGCTCCCGCGTACACGCGGGGATTCGCCGCACCCGAGGTCAGAGCACTGGGCCTGCACGCGTCGCCCGCGGAGGCCGCCAAGGTGGCCGGACCGGAGGCGGACCGCTTCAGCCTCGGGGTGCTCCTCTTCTCCGTTCTGACCGACCTCGATCCACGGTGGGCGGCCGGCTGGACCGACGGCGTCGTCCGGACGCAGGACGCACAGCCCACGCTCCCGCTGATCGCTCTCGCCCATCCCGCGCTGGCACCGTTCGGCGAACTGATCGACGGCCTGACCCGCCCCGACCCCGGCGCCCGCTGGCCCCTCCCGCACGCCCTGGCCTGGCTGGCCGGGCCGACCGGGCCGAGCACCACTGCGCCCGGGGCCCCGGCCGCGGCCACGGCCACGGCCCCGCGAGCCGCACTCCCCCGTACCGGCAGGCGGCCATCGACCGGCTGCTCGACGACGGTCTCACCCACCTGCAACGCACCATGACCCCCTGGCGCGCCACCCTGTGGCCCGCACCGGAATGGAACGTGCCGCGCAGCGATCCCTGCAACACCTGGAACGGGGCGGCCGGCGTGCTCGCCACCCTCACCCACGCCGCGCGGGCCCGCGGAAGCACCTCCCTGCTCGCCACCGTCGCCGAGGCGGCCCGCTGGCTCGACGAGCGCCTGTTCAGCGTGGACCGACTGCTTCCCGGCCTGTGCTTCGGCCGTTCCGGCACCGCCTGGGCGCTCTACGACGCCGCCCGGCTGCTCGGTGACACGGCCATGGCCGAGCGGGCGATCACGCTCGCCGAGCGGCTCCCGACCCGCTGGCCGAGCCCCGACGTCACCCACGGCCTCTCCGGGGCGGGCACCGCGCGCCTGCACCTGTGGCGGGCCACCGCCCGCGACTCGCTCCTCGACACGGCGCTCGCCTGCGCCGATGCCGTTCTGGACGCCGCCGACCGGGCGGACGGCGACTGGACCTGGCCGACCTCCCACGACACGGACTCCGTACTCGCGGGGGCGCACACGTACGGCTTCGCCCACGGGACGGCGGGTGTCGGAAACTTCCTCCTGGCCGCCGCGGCCGCCGCCGAGGCCCGCGGGCGCACCGGGGACGCGGGCCGGTTCGCGGCCGCCGCCCTCGGCGCGGGCGACACGCTCGTCAGAGCCGCCCGCGTCGAGGACGGCCGGGCCGCGTGGCCTGCCGAAGTGGGGGGCGAACCGCAGTTCCGGCCGGCCACACAGTGGTGCAACGGGCCCGCCGGCATCGGCACCTTCCTCGTCCGGCTGGGGTCGGCCACCGGTCTGCGGCGCTTCGCGGACCTCGCCGAACAGGCCGCGGCGGCCGTCGTCGGCGATCCGTGGCGGGCCATCGCGGGCGCGTGCTGCGGAAACGCGGGGACCGGACACTTCCTCCTGGACATGGCCGAGATCACGGGAGAGGCCCACTACCGTACGCACGCCGAGGGCATCGCCGCGGTCATCGACGCCCAGCACTGCGCGTCCGGCGGGCTGCGCCTCGTCGCCGATGCCACCAGCGGCTCGGAGTACGGGAACGGGGCGGCGGGGATCCTCGACTTCCTCCTGCGGCTGCGCCACGGCGGTCCGCGTCCATGGTCGGTGTCATGGGCCTCCGCGTCGCCGGCAGCGGGCCAGGCAGAGGGCCAGGCAGACGGCGCGGCAGACGGCCCGAACCCCTGACAGCACGCTCGCGCCGTGCGTATGCTGAACGCATTGATTGCACTCCGAGTGCAATCAATGCCCGTCAGGGCTCCCCTCCCGTACGCGGACCCGCACCCCGTGCGGGAGGGGTGCCGCGCTCAGCCCCACGGCCCGGCAGGCTGCCGGGACCGCCCCGTATCCAGGAGTGGAAGACGTGACGGAAGACGCACAGAAGTCAGAAGACGGCACCCGGACCCACCCGGCCCCGCGGCTCCCGGCCGCCGCGACTCGCCCCGATCCCCGCAGCGCGGCCGGAAGTACCCGCCGCAGCGTCCTGCGGGGCGGCGTACTGGCCGCGGCCGTGGCCAGTCTGGAACTGCTTGGACAGTCCTCGGTCATTCCGTCGAGGAACACCGCGCTCGCAGCAGCGGGCGGGGGCGGCGGCGGGGCCGGCCAGGTAGCCGCCCTCCCCGACATCCAGTTCGACATCGCGGACTTCATCGCACCGGTCACCGACGTCGACGGGGTCCAAGTCCAGCTGGGCCCCGTGCACACGCTGTTCGTGACCGCCCGCCTGCTGCGGCCACCCACCCGCATCGACCAGGTCAAGCTCACCGGGGCGCTGGCCGCCATCGAGCGCGCGTACCCCTTCAGCCCCTCGGGCGTGTTCACGTTCCTCGCGTACGGCCTTCCGTACTTCCAGCGGTTACCCGGGGGTCTGCAGGGCCATCCGGTCTCCGCGCACATGCCGCGCCTGCGCTCGGCGGCGCACCGGTACGCCCTGGAGGAAGCGGTGCCGGGCCCCACGGACGTGTCCCCCGCCAACAGCGGCATCGTCAAACGCAAGTTCCACGTGCCGGTGGCGATCGAGGGCAACGACCTGCTGCTCACCCTGCGCAGCGACCACGCCGCCAACATCCAGGACGTACTCGGGTGGCTCGGCGGGAGTCAGACCCTCGCCGGCCGTCCCCAGCCCTCACCGCCCCTCTCCGACCTCCTGTCCTTCACCTCCGCCCGGGCGATGTTCACCCAGATCGGACTGCCCAGGAAGCTGGCGGACGACGCGTCGCCCCCCTACGCGTTCATGGTCAATCCGCGGTCGCCGATGTGGATGGGCTTCGCGGACCAGCAGACCGCCGGAACCGCCGCCGCCGACGCCGTCACCTTCCGTGCGAGCGGCCTCACCACGGCGAAGCCGGGCTCCTACTTCGACTCCGGCGCCGTCCAGCACCTCTCGCACGTCCTCATGGACCTCCAGCAGTTCTACGACGTCGACGACGCCGGTGTGCCAGGAGACGACGCCTCGTTCACCGAACGCGTCCAGTACATGTTCCGTTCCACGCCGCCGCCTTCGCAGGGGAACGCCGACCAGATCACCGACGGCGGAGGTCCTGCGTTCCTGCCGAACAGCTTCCAGGGCACCGACGACGCCCTGCTGAGCGCCCAGGGCCGGGGCACCCCGGACGGGGAGCGCCGGATCGGCCACCTCTCCTGCCTGCAGCGGTCGTCACGCACGGCCGACGGGAAGCCGCTGCACGTCCGCATGGACGGGCCCGGTTACAGCACCATGGACGTGCCGGACGGGTCCCTCCAGCCCAAGCTGGAGTTCACGGTGTTCGTCCCGACCGCCGACTTCTTCGCCACGATGCGCACACATCAGGCCTCGCTCGACCTGGCGGCGGCCCACGGTGTCCCCGAGGAGGAGAACGGGCTGGAGCGGTTCCTGACGGCAACTCGGCGGCAGAACTTCCTGACGCCGCCGCGTCGCCACCGGGCGTTCCCCCTCGTCGAATTCCTCTGAGGCCCGGCTCGTCGCTTCGTGCCGGCGTCGACGCGAGGAGGAAGTCGGCACGAAGCGACCGAGGTCGACGGCGGGTGACCGGCGTGACCGCCTGCGGCCGGGCCGCCGCTACGCGCGCGCGGCCCGCGCCTCCCGGCTCCCGGTGCCGCGCGACAACCGGCCGTGCAGAGCGGGACCGCCGACGGTCACCAGCACGAACAGGAACCCGGCGGTGATCAGAGCCGGTTCGGGGAACCACAGGCCTGCGAGCCAGTCGACGACCAGGGCCACGGCCACGAGGAGCACCTTCGCCGCCACCAGACCGAAGAACAGGCCGCGGTCCACCGGGGTGCGCCCGGCGCGGGCGAGACGGCGGCCTACGAAGCGTCCGGCCACGCTGACACAGAGCACCACCACGAGGACGCGCAGTGCGTGCTCCCACGCGGGCGTGTCCCCGCCGAGGGCCCAGACACCGCCCACGGCCGCTCCTGCGGCGGCGTAGGCGAGCATGCGCGCGGGCCGGGCCGACCGCACAGGCGCCCCGGCTCGGCTCGGCCGGGAGCACACTCGGGTGCTGTAGACAGACATGTCTCGCCTTTCATTACAGAAAGCAAGCACTGGCTACAAATACAGACAAAACAACTTGCACTCTGAGTGTCATATCTTCGGCGGTGAATCGTCAAGCCCCGACCTCTGCGACGCGGCCGGATCCGAGCGATGGCCCAGTCGGGTGGCACCGCCGCCCCGCAAGCCTCCGCGACGGAAAGTCCCTGGTAGACGTGGTCCATGGCGCCACAGTTGCGGACATTGGACGCCCAGGAATGGGACACCTGGTACCGGACCCTGGAACGGGCCTTCGGCGGCCCGCCCACGCCCCCGGAGGCGCGCGAGCTGTGGGAGGACCTGACCGAACACGACCGGTCCATCGGCGCCTGGGACGGCGACGCGTGCGTGGGTACCGCCGGAGCCTTCTCCTTGCGCCTGTCGGTACCGGGCGCGGCCCCGGTCGACACGGCCGGGGTGACGATGGTGAGCGTGGCCGCCACGCACCGCAGGCAGGGGCTGATGACGGCGATGATGCGACGCCAGCTGGACGACGTCCGCGAACGGGGTGAACCTCTGGCGGCCCTGGTGGCGTCCGAGCCCGGCATCTACGGCCGCTTCGGCTACGGCATGGCCACGCAGCAGCTGTCGGCGACGATCGACACGGCGCGCGTACGCCTGGAGGTGCCGGCCGGCCCCGGCAGGGACGGGGTGCACCTGCGGTACGCCGATCCGCTGTCCGCCCTGCCGGCCTGCGAAGCGGTGTACGCGGACCAGGTGGCCGGCCGCCCGGGCATGCCGGCCCGCGCACCCGGGTGGGAGCGCCTGGCCGTGCTGGCACCCCAGGGCGGCGGCCGGGACGGCGGCTCACCGCTCCAGTGCGTCGTCGCCGAGCGGGACGGGGCGACGGTCGGGTACGCCCGGTTCCACAACACACCGCAGTGGGACGTCTCGGGCCCACGCGGCACGATCGTGCTGCGCGACCTCGAAGCCCGGGATCCGGCCGCGTACGCGGCACTGTGGCGCTTCCTCTTCGGGATCGATCTGACCTCGACGCTCGTGGCGCAGAACCGCCCGGCGGACGATGCCTGGCAGCACCTCGTCTCCGACATCCGCCGATGCGAAAGGCAGCTGCGGGACGGGCTGTTCGTCCGGCTGGTGGATGTGGGCGCCGCGCTCGGAGCCCGCACCTACCGCGTCCCCGTCGACGTCGTCCTGGAGATCGAGGATTCCTTCTGCCCCTGGAACGGGGGCCGTTGGCGGCTCGCGGGGGACCAAGGGGGCGCCTCGTGCACGCGTACCCGCGCGGCTGCCGATGTGACCCTGTCGGTGCGGGCGTTGGCCTCCGCCTACCTGGGCGGCGTCCCGCTGACCGCCCTCGCACGGGCCGGGCGGGCCGGTGAGCTGAGCGGGGGAACGCTCGAACGGGCCTCACTGGCCTTCGGCAACGAAGCCGCCCCCTGGCTGCCGCACTCCTTCTAGGCCGCCTGCCGGAGCGACCGCCGATCCGGGCGGGGAGCCATGGCTCGGCGGCCGGTACGGCGTCGAGTCCTGCCTCGAACCACGTGGCTTCGACTCGCCTGACGTCACCGATCGAGCGCACGGTTCGCCATGGCCGCGGAGTACCCCTCCGCTGCTGCGACAAGCGGGAACTCCGTCCAGACGGTCTTGCCGTCCCGGGTGTAGCGGGTGCCCCATCGTTCGGTGAGCTGGGCCACCAGAAAGAGACCGCGCCCGCCCTCGTCGGTGGTGAGTGCCCGCCGTAGGTGCGGAGCGGTGCTGCTGCTGTCGGAGACCTCGCAGATCAGGCTGCGATCGCGGATGAGCCGCAGGGTCACCGGCGCGCCGCCGCCGTACCGGTAGGCGTTGGTGACCAGTTCGCTGATGACCAGTTCGGCGGTGAAGGCCAGCTCCTCCAGTCCCCACCCGGTCAGTGTGGCCTCCGCCAGGTGCCGTGCCCGGGCGGCGGCGGTCGGTTCGGCGGGCAGTTCCCAGGAGGCGACCTGCTCCGGCGCCAATACGCGGGTGCGGGCGAGGAGCAGTGCGACGTCATCCGGTGGGTGATCCGGCAGCAGGGCCTCCTGCACCGCCGTGCAGGTCTCCTCCAGCGAGCGGCCGGGCCGGGCCAGGGCTTCCCGCAGCCGCGCGAGTCCCTCGTCGAGGTCGAGGCCACGGGCCTCGACCAGGCCGTCCGTGTACAGCGCCAGCAGGCTTCCTTCGGCGAGTTCCAGTTCGGCGGACTCGAACGGAAGCCCGCCGAGTCCCAGGGGCGGCCCCTCGGGAAGGTCGGGCAGGCTCACCGCGCCGTCGGAGGTCACCACGGCGGGCGGCAGGTGGCCCGCCCGGGCCAGGGTGCAGCGCCGGGAGGTGGGATCGTAGACCGCGTAGAGGCACGTCGCGCCGACGATCTGCCGGCCCCGCGAGCTTCCGTCGGCAGGCTCCTGCTCATCTGCCAGGCGGTTGACGAGGTCGTCCAGGTGGGAGAGGACCTCGTCCGGGGCGTAGTCGAGGCCGGCCAGGGTGTGCACGGCCGTACGCAGGCGGCCCATGGTGGCCGCGGCGTGCAGACCGTGGCCGACGACATCGCCGACGACGAGGGCGACGCGTGCTCCGGAAAGAGGGATGACATCGAACCAGTCACCTCCGACGCCGGTGGCGGGATCGGCCGGCAGATAGCGGTGCGCGACCTCGACCGCGCTGCTTTCCGGCAACTCCTGCGGCAGCAGGCTGCGCTGCAAGGTCAGCGCGGCCTGGTGCTGCTGGGTGTAGCGGCGGGCGTTGTCGATGCACAGGGCGGCCCGCGCGGCGAATTCCTCCGCGAGCGTGAGGTCGTCCTCCTCGAACGGCTCGGGCCGCTCGGCCCGCCACAGGCCGAGCAGGCCGAGGAGCAGACCGCGGGCCGTCAGCGGTACGACGATCAGTGAGTGCGCATCCAGGTCGAGGGCGCGCCGTCTGCGCTCATGGTCCTCGAAGTACCAGGCGGGGCTGCTCCGGAGCACCGGTTCGAGGATGGACCGCTGTTCGGCGAGACACCTGGCGTGCGGGGTACGAGGGTCGAAGCGGAAGACCTCTCCGGCGGAGTACATCACCTGCAGCGCCTCTGCCGCGACCGAGTGGACGGCCATTCTGCGGACCTCCGCGGTCTCGTCGCCTCGGGCCACCGACTCCAGAAGATCCACCGAGACGGCGTCCGCGAGGTCGGGGACGGCGACGTCGGCCAGTTCCCGGGTGGTCTGTGCGAGATCCAGTGTGGTCCCGATGCGGGCGCTCGCCCGGTTGAGCAGGGCGAGCCGCCGCCGGGCCCGGTAGCGGTCGGTGACGTCCTCCACCAGTTGGGTGACCCCGAGGACCCCGCCGGAGGGGTCCTCCATCCGAAACGCCGACACCGACACCACCCGCTCGTGGTCGGGGTCGCTCCTCAGGTGACAGGGCTGCTCGGTGAAGATCAGGGGGGCGCCCGTCTCCAGCACCCGTCGCAGCCGGGTTTCGATGGTCTTCACATCCGGACCGATGAGGAAGTCGCCGATGCGCCGGCTCCGGATCTCCGCCGCGGAAAGCTGCGTGAACCGGGCCAGCGCCCGGTTGATCCGCAGGATCCTCAGATCGGGGGCGTGGACGGACAGACCGATCGGGGAGCGCCGGAACAGACCGTCCAGGACCGACCGGTCCGTCTCCCACTGCAGCACCTCCTCGGCCGGGGCGACGACGAGGAACCATTCGCGGGCCGAGCCGGCCCGGATAACGGCGCGGGCCCGGAAACCCAGCTCCACCCGCCGCCCGCTGCGGTGCAGGACGGGCAGGACGCCGGACCAGCCCCGGTCGCGCTCGCACGCGGCCGCTGCGTCCAGGACCGCCTCACGATCACGGGAATCGACCAGGAACTCGACCGCCCTGCGGCCCAGCACCTCATCGGGCAGGTAGCCGAGGTGCTCCTGTGCGCGCTCGCTCCAGCCGACGACCCTGCCGTGGGCGTCCAGTACCGCCGAGGCCGAGTTGTGCAGCGCGAACGGGTCCTCGGGCACTTCGCCCGATCCCGGCACCGGTGCGTCCATCGCTGCCACCCTTCGACCTGCCGAACGGACCGCACAGCGGGCATTGCCCCAGCGACTACCCAGAGTGATCAGAGATCAGGGGGTCGAGCAGTCGGCATACCTTCAGTATCGCCGCGCCGCCGCACGTCGGCAGAGGGTCGCCCACCATGCGCCCCAGTCCGGCGGGTCCAACCCGCCCGGCCCCTGCCCGGCCCCGCCGGTGGGGGCGGGCGGGGGTCGTGGACGGCGCGGATGCCATGCACCGGGGCTGGGGATCCTGACGACATGAATGCCGTCCTCACCGGTCTCGTCGCCGTCTTCGCCACGCTGGCCGGGTCCACCCTCACCTTCTTCTTCCAACGGCATTTCGCCCGGCAGGCGGAACGGTTCGCCCGGGATCAACGGCTGTGGCACGAACGGATCGGCGCTTACAGCGCCTTCGCGGCGGCTCTCACCGACTTCCGCCGGAGCCAGAACGACCGCTGGCACGTGGAACAGGCCGACCCGGACAGCCCTCGGTTCATCAGCGCTCGTGAAGCGTCTTACCAGCGGCGGGCGGACTCGACAGCAGCACTCTGCCGAGTCCACCTCGTCTGCGGCGATTCCGTCTTGATCCAGCTGGCCCAGGAGGCTCTTGACGCCACGACCGGGATTCATGGGGCACAGGACGAACAGGACCGCGCGGAGCGGGGGGAGACGGCACGTCTCGCGCTCGAAAGGTTCCTCACCAGCGCGTCACCGCAGGCTCGCTGACCGCACGATCGACCCGGCCCCGGGGAGCCGAACGCCACGGACTGCCCCCCGGACGGCCTTGGACGAGCTGAGGGCCGGGCCGCCGTCAGCCCTGGGGGGCGGCGGGTTGGGCGTCCTTGGACAGCGGCACCTCTCCGGTGTTGTCGACGTGACGGGCGGCGACCCACACGGCCTGGTCGCGCAGCAGGTACCAGATGCTGTTGCCGTCGATGGGCTGCGCGTGCACCTTGCTGTGCAGACCGACCACGGCGCCGTGGCTCAGATTGCCGACGAGGGAAGAGTCGGTACTCGGATATCTCCGCAGGTTGACGCCGCTGCTGCTGACGACCGTGCCGAACGGCTGAGCTGAACTGGGCACCATGACCTCCAAGGGAATGCCTGAGTGGCGGGACGTGGTCCGGTATGCGGACGGGTTGCTTGCACGGTAGGGCCAATCCCTGTCGGGGAGCCGGAGGCGTGCGGGGCATCACCACGACCGGCGACCGGACATCATTCCGATGGTTGCGCCCCGCGTCGTCGAAGGCTGTTTTCAACGATCCAGCAGAACAATGATGACCGTTCAATCACCCCCTGTAGTGGACCGTCCGGCCACCGAGCACGGCCACGTAGAGCGCGAGCAGCACGGATACGGCTTGCTGCAGGGCCCGATGACCGGCAATCGGGACAGCGGACCCGGTGCGCATGCCGGCCGTCCGGTTGCCGCACTCATTACGGTGCGTGACGATATGAACGGGGCTGCGCGCCGCGGTCCGGGAGGACCCTCCCGTCGGCGGCGGCGGCGTACGTCGAACCATCGGAGGCGCCGAGATGACCACACTCTTCTTCGACATCGGGGCGACCTTGGCGGACGGCCGCGTCGAGGCGGACGGATCCTGGCTGTTGCGCCCTCGCCCCCGGGTCTTGCAGGTGCTCGATGCTTTTGCAGGGGAACCCAAGGGCATCATCTCCGACCCGGGCACCGAACAGGACGCGGTCGCGCAGATCACGCAAGCCCTCCATGAAGCGTTCCCCGGCCGGTTCACGGACGACCGCCTCATTCGCTTCGGCCCCAAGACCAGCCGCGCGATCTTCGACGACGCAGTCGCGAGCACGGGCGGCGCGGCCGACGACTGCGTCTTCGTGGGCGAGGACCACGACGAGCGCGCGTTCGCCCGCACGGCGGGCATGCGTGTCGCACCCCACCCGGTGTTCACCTGGGCGGCCATCGAGAACCGCCCGGTCTTCTGGACGAGGATCGACGTGCCGGAGGGCGGGAGCCTGGGCGTGCTGGAGTCGGTGGCGAACGGCACGGAGGCCGTTCCCGTACATGTCGCCTCCCCTCGGCTCGTGCTCGCCATGACGACCGCACTCGGAATCGAGACGCTCCGACAGGCAGGGTTCACGACCGACGTACGGGGGCAGGTGGAGGACACGGCGGCATTCCTGATCAGGGACGACCGCTCGGTCCCGGTGCCGGAGGCCCTCGCGGGCGCCTCGGAGGAGTCCCGGACGGCGGCCGAAGGGGCGATGCGCGCAGCGGCCGCGTTCTGCTTCGCCTCCGGCGAACTGACCGCATACCCGCGGCAGATCTCCTCGCTCGGGCCGGCGCCCGGCGGTGTCTACGTCGCTGCGCCCGCCGGTGTCCCGGTCGAGGAGGTGCACGCGCAGGGAGCCAAGCCCGGACACACCGAACGGCTGCTCCCGGACCCGGCGCTCCTGTCACGCCCTGGTGAGACGCAGGCCGAGGGGTTCGCCGCGGCCCTGCCAGCCGGATTCAGGGAAACGGGCAATGGTCTTCCCTCCCCCGAAACACTCGCGGCCGTACGCGCGACCGTGACGCCCGAGGCGCTGCGTGCGCACGTGGCACGCATCTCCGGCGTCGAACCGCTGGTCCCGGGCGAGTCACTGAAGATCCGCAGCCGTCACGCGGCGCATGCCGACAACGGTCTCGTCGTGGACGCGCTGGTCCGGCACTTCCAGGATCTGGGACTGGTGGTCAGACGGCACGCGTTCAGGTGGCGGGGACGCCGGTTGTTCAATGTCGAAGCGGAGCACCGCGTCGAGGGGGCCGACTCCGCCGTTCTCATCACGGGACATCTGGATTCGACGGCGGAGAGTGGTGACTTCGTCGATGCGAACGGCGATCCCCGCCCCTACGACCCCTTGGTGGACCCGGCGCCCGGCGCGGACGACGACGGGAGCGGCACCGCGGCGGTCATGGCCGCGGCGGAGTGTCTGCACGCGCTCGTCGCGGAGGGCAGAGCGCCGACGCGTCACGTTCGCTTCGTCCTCTTCAACGCCGAGGAACAGGCGCTCGTCGGCAGCAAGCGCTACGCGCGCGCCGCCGCGGCGGCGGACGACCGTATCGCGGGCGTCTTCCAGATGGACATGATCGCCGGTTTGCAGGACGGCAGCTCGCCCGCGGTGGAGATCCATGCCGGCTCCTCCGTACCCGGGCCGATCGCGGCCGCCTCCGACGCACTCGGTGACCTGGTCGCGCGGACCATCCCCGCCATCGCCGCCGGCTTCGCGATCCAGCAGCTCACCGGACCTGGGGACCCCGCCCTGGGGCGGAGCGACCACGCGAGTTTCCACGAGCGGGGATGGGCGGCCATCGCCGTCTCCGAGGACCTCTTCCGCGCTGACGGCAGCCAGGGGGGAACCGGCACCCGGAAGTACCACACGCCTGGCGACACCCTCCTGGACGAGGACCACGACACGCAGTACGCGGCCGCGATCGCGCGCTCCGTCACCGCGACCGCCCTGACCTTCGCGGGCCTGTAGCCGCACCCGCCGGGCCGCGGCGAGTACCACCGCGGCCCCGGGCCCGCGTAACTGCGTGGACCCCGCGTGCTGGTCGCTCCGGTGATCGCGGCACAGGGCCCGCGCTGTTCCGGGAGGACTCGCGCCGGCTGCCCGGGCCGGTAGATGCACCAGGTGCCCGGCGTCAGGGTGTCGTTGGCCCAGTCCCACCCGGCGAGGGGCGGTCTCACAGCCTCCTCGCCTGCGCCCGCTCGGCGAGCCCGATCACACGGCAGTCCGAAAAACTGTTTCACAATTGACAGTTGTGGGATCGCCGTGACGGGGGCGGTGGATGATGAGCCCGACATGGCCGGAGCCCGTGCACGGATGCGCTCGTGTCCGCAGCCTGCGGGGCGGAGCGGACGGTGGCTGCGGGCTGCCGTGTTCACGCTGCTCAGCTCGGCGTTGGCCGTCGTGGCCCATCGCCTGGTCTCGGAGGACCCGGTGTCCTGGTGGCGGGCGACGGTCGGGGCGCCGGCCGTCTTCGCTCTCGCGTGGCCGGCAGCCCGTCCGTACCTGCCTGGTCGGCATGTTCTTGCGGTGACCGGGCTGGCTCAGCTCCTCCTGCACGGGGCTCTGTCCCTGCAGGGGGACGTACGCCACGGGCACGCCGCAGCACACGACGGTGTGCTGCCGGAGATCGGGCATACCCCACACGACGCGGCGTGGGCCATGACGGCGGCTCATTGCGTGGCCACATGCGTGATGGCTCTGCTCATGCACCGCGCGGATGAGGCGCTGAGCCGTCTGCCGGAGACGGTGGGCCGATGGGCCCAAGCGGCGGTGGCGCTTGCCGTCGCGGCTTTCGGGGCAGGCCGCCGGCCGTGGTTCCGGCCTGGTCTGCGGGCGGTACCCGTTGCGCTCGGCGGGCTTGCCGTACGGCCGGCGGTGATGACCATGCTCTGTCACGCGGTGGTGCGTCGGGGGCCTCCTGCCGGAGGTGCAGGAGACGTTCCCCTGATCCTGGCCGGCTCCTCACCTGCAGGGTGAGGCCCGTGCCGCGTACCGAGAGGGTTTTTCCATCATGAACAGGTCACACACCCGTCTCCCGTTCTCCAGGACGGCCTTTGCGGTCGCCTGCGCCCTGGTGGTCCTGGGCGTGGCTGCCGGGCCGGCCGCCGCGCATGCCGAGGTCACCGCCTCCGATCCGCGCGCGCTCGCCGAGAACGTCACGCTGTCCTTCACCTCCGAGGCGGAGTCGGACACCGCAGGCATCGCGGAGTTGAAGGTGGTGCTCCCGAAGGGCATCGCTCCGGACGCCGTGACGCTCAAGGACGCTCCCAAGGAGTGGAAGCTGACGGCCACCCCGGACGGGTACGCGATCGGGGGCCCGGCCCTGGCGACCGGCACCGATGCCGAGTACAGCATCACCGTCCGCCAGCTGCCCGACGAGAAGTCCCTGGTCTTCAAGACTCTGGAGACCTACGGCGACGGAAAGGTCTCCCGCTGGATCGAGGTGCCCACCGGCGGCGAGAAGGTCGACAACCCGGCTCCCGTGCTCGAACTGAAGGCGGCGGCCCCCGGGGCCAAGCCGATCGCCCCGAGCCCCTCGCCGTCTCCGACGCCGAGCGCCGCCCCGTCCGTCGAGCCGTCGGCGGCGCCGTCCGCTCCCGTCGCGTCCAACGGCGCGCAGGCGACGGGCGAGGCGGAGGCGGGCAACAGCACCGGAGCCGTCGTCGGCGGGGTTGCGGCCGTGCTTCTGCTGGTCGCTGTCGGCACCTTCTGGTGGATGCGTCGCAGCCGTAGCCGATCCTGACCGGCACGATCGGGGTCGGCACGCGGCTCACGCCGTGCGCCGGCCCCGATCGCGTGCGGGTCCCGTGCGTGCTCCTCCTGCGGCGACTACGTGATGCGGACGGTCTCGCGCACGGTGACCTGGTCGATGTCGGTGGTGCGCACGGTGATGTTCAGGGTCCAGACACCGGGCATGGGCAGCCGCAGGTCGTAGGTGGCCCAGTACCCCTTCTGGTTCTTGAGCCTGGCGTCCAGCGGGCCGATTCCGAGGTCGTCCTGGGTGAGGGTGAGTCGGAGTTCGGGGACGGTGGCGAGGCCGCCGTCCGCGGTGAACACGACGGCTTCGACGGTGTTCTCGCCGACGCGTCCCGGCGCCAGCGTGATCTGCACCGCGCCGTGCTGGTTGGCCGTCCCCATGTCGAAGGGGACCGTGACCACCTTCGTCTGAGGCTCCTGAGCCGTGGCCGCCGGGGCCGTGCCGGCGGCGCGGCTGGGCTGGGTTCCGGTGAGCAAGGTCGTGATCGCCAGGACCACGACACCGAGTACGGCCTCGACGGCCACCGTGCGGCGCAGGCTGCGCCGGTATCCGCCGGCCTCGAAGACGGGCGGCTCGATGCCGTCCCCCGGCTCATCCCCGGCGGGCACATCGGACGTACCGCTGTGGTCGGTCGCCCTGGGGGAAGCCGGCGCTCCGACCGTCTGTACGGCACTCACCAGCTCGGGCTCGGGCACCGCCTGCGGTTCCGCGGCCGGTGGCGCCTGGTGAACGAGGCGGGCCGTCCAACGGCGGGAGAAGGACGCCACGCACAGCACGAGAACCACGGCGGCGATCTTCACGGCGAGCGTCCTGCCGTACGACGTGGTGGACATCGCCTCCCACGAGCCGACCTGCCGCCAGGACTGGTACATCCCCGTGCCGGCCAGTACGGCGACGGCGGTGAAAGCCAGGGTGGAAAACCGGCCGATCGCGGACGCCGGGATGTCACGGCTGCCGGGCCCTCGACGCCGGAGGAGGATCGCCAGCGTGATCAGGCCGCCCAGCCAGACCCCCATGGCCAGCAGGTGCAGCACGGCGACCGGAATGGCCAGCGGCACCTGGATGCCGGCGGAGGCGTGTTCCGCCGAGGCCCAGGTGAAGGCCAGGGCCAGGGCGAGAACCGCTCCGCTCAGGCGGACGCCGGCTCCGAGGTCCCTCAGCGGCGATCCGTCGTCGTGACGGTCGAGTCGTACGGCCGACCGCCTCAGCAACACGGCGGCGACCGCGAGCAGGACAAGCCGTGCGATCAGTGCCAGCCCGGGCCTCCCGGTGACGGTCCGGCCCAGCTGAGACAGGTCGAACGCCGAAGTCAGCGCGCCGGCCGTCTCGTACGGGCCGCGCAGCAGCAACAGGGCCACGGTGGACGCCAGTAGTGCCGCCCAGCCGACGGCCAGCACCCTGCGTACGGGGCGGAGCGCGCCTGCGGTGGACCAGCACACGAGGACGAAGGCGGCAGCTCCGACCAGAAGAGCGAGCCCGCTGTAGGCGACGTAACGGAAGAAGCCGTACAGGCGGCCGGCCGTCGTGTCCTCGGGCGAGGCGGTCGCCACCACGGCGGCGGTGCCGGACGGTTGACCGATGGAGAAGACGAACGCGCCCGAGATCGGGTGGCCATCGGCGGAGACGACGCGCCAGGCCACCGTGTAGGTGCCCTGGGGGAGCTTGCCGGACAGCTCTACCCGTGCGGTGTTCTCCTTGCCGTCCGCGTGCTGGGCCGGGCGCGGGTTGGCGCGCTCGTTCTCCGGAGACAGCACTCTCAGTGAGTCGTCGGAGAAGCTGACCGACTCCGTGAAGGTGAGGGTGACCTGTTCCGGAGCCGTCGCGAGGACGCTGCCTTCCGCAGGATCGGAGCCGCTGAGGCCGGCGTGCGCGAAGGCCGGGCCCGCCCCGCCGAGGATCAGGGCGAGCAGGGCGGCGACCAGCGCCAGGACGGTCAGTGACGTCCTCGCGGGGGGTGATCCGGTGTGCATGGACAGTCAGTCTCCGAAGTGGCGGTCGTCGGCGGCGGCACCGCCGCCCGGAACTCGGTCCTGCGGGGGCAGCGGTCGGACGGTAGGGCTCACTGGGGCGACAGGAGGGACTCGGGCAGGGCTGCAGGTCATGACGGGATGTGGACGATAGTGCTGCCGGCCTCAGGAGGGAGCTGGTTAAGCAAGTTCGGCTAAAGGCGGCACGGAAAGGCTCAGCTCGGGGCGCGTTCCTGTATGGAACGGGCGGGGCGGACCGGGCAGCCCCGGCCGCGGCGTTCGTCCGCGCGGGTGAGGCCGATCGCCGGCGCCGTCTTCACTTCGTGGAGGCTGCCGGGGCGGGCCGGTCGACGCGGCTCACCTCGGGCATCGGCGGTGTCGGCCGGTCTCGGCGTCGGCGCAGCCAGACGTACAGCATCAGGCACGGCAGGAGAACCCCGAGGACGGTGAGGGTGAGGAACGCCGTGAAGCTGCTGATGTGGGTCACCAGCCAGCCGAAATTCTGCCCGAAGAAGCCGACCACGAAGGACAGGGGGAGGAACACGCTCGCGAGGATCGTGAGCCGTTCCATCGTGGCGCTCTGCCGAAGGTTGATCTTGTTCTGCTCTACGGAGATCACCGCGATGTTCGCTTCCAGGACGGTGGTCAGGAGGTCGCGTTGGGCGGCGACCTCCTCGTTGACCAGCAGCAGGTGGTCGTGCACGTCACGCATGTACGGCTGGAGCGCGGGCGGCGTCCTGCCGGTCTGCAGCCGCCGCGTGAGTACGGCGAGCAGCGGGTGCACGGCCCGGTAGAAGTCGGTGGCCTCGCGGCGCAGGGAGTAGATCCGTTCAGTCGGGGCGACCGCCCCGGAGAACACCGTGGCTTCGATCTGCTCGATGTCACGCTCAAGTTCGCCGACGACCGGCGCGTAGCTGTCGACGACCTGGTCGAGGATCGCCCACAGCGTGGAGGCGCTGCCGGTCTTGAGCAGTTCGGGGCGGCTTTCGAGCCGGCTGCGGGCTTCGTGCAGCTCGCTCGCGATGCCCTGGCGAACGGTGATCACGAAGTGGTCGGCGAGGAAGATGCTGATCTCGCCGGTGTCGATCTCCTCCCGGTCGTCGTCGTAGCGTGCCGTGCGCAGGATGATCAGCTCGGTGCCGTCCTCGTACTGCTCGGCCTTCGGTCGCAGGTGGAAGGCCGAGGCGTCCTCGACGGCGAGCTCGTGCAGTCCGAAGATCTCGCGGACCCGGTCCAGCTCCTCGGGACCCGGTT
This sequence comes from Streptomyces sp. NPDC030021, assembly GCF_055574035.1. NCBI lineage: Bacteria > Bacillati > Actinomycetota > Actinomycetes > Kitasatosporales > Streptomycetaceae > Streptomyces > Streptomyces sp. NPDC030021. The sequence continues at coordinate 10,921 of NZ_JBVIAH010000040.1, read as the reverse complement.
CGAAGATGCCGAGCCAGACGAATCCGCCTTGCCGGCAGCGTGCGGCCGCCTGTTCCAGTGGCATCGCGCCCTCGTCCTGTCGACGCCCGTCGCGGTAATGTGCGCAGTCGACGATCATGGTCTTCCTCCTCACGGCCGACCGATGTGCGCCGCCTCGTGCCCGCCGGGGCGTGGCGCGCCGTACAGGCCTCACAGCAATAGATGCTCCTCCGACTCGGCAGAGATGTCCTCGCAGCCGGCCCCGATGGCTGCCCTCCCCGGTCGATTTCGCTGGTCACGAGGTCGTGAGGGGGTCGGCCCGGGTGGGTCCACGGAAGGCTCAGGGGGCCAGCTCCCGCAGGTCCAGCGGAATCCTCCAGACGTTGCGGCGGTGCACGGATTCCAGCTCGGCCTGGAGTGGGGACGGCGGAACCGCCAGGACGGGGCAGGCGGCGTGCGCGACGCAGTAGCGGGCCACCGAGGGGCGGACGAGGCGGCGCCACACCGTACGGGATCCCGTGCCGACCACCAGGAGGTCCTCCGGGTCGCGGGCGGTGTCCACCAGCGCCGCGCCCGGGGTGGCCCGTACCGTGAGGCCCGCGAGGCTGACACCTGGATGCACGGCACCGAAGGCCGTGTCGAGGACCTCGCGCAGTCTTTCGACGGCCGCGGCGCGGCATTGCGCCAGAGCAGCGGGCGCGAGGCAGTTGCGGCTCCCGAGTTCGCCACCCGGCGGCTGCCAGGCCAGGACGGCCCACAGCTCGGCATCACGCAACCGGGCCTCTGCGGCGGCCTTGTGCAATGCGGCCAGACTCCCCGGGGTGCCCGTGGCACCGACCACGACTTTTCGCACGGCCTCTTCCCTCTCCTCGGCGTTCACCGGTTCCTATGGAAGGGCCTCGGCAGGGGACGAGGACGGGATGTTGACGGCTTTCTCACGCGGAGGTCCCCACCCCATACGGAACCCTGATGCCGCCCCGGTCCGGGGGCCGTCAGCGATCCGTATGGACTTGGTCCGTCGCCGTCAAGGTCCCGTCATGGGGCGGCCGCAGGTGTGTGCGGGCGGGGATAGCTTCGTTGTCGCGCCCTGGACTGCCTCCCCGCATCCGGGGCCTCAACCGTCACTCGTGGTTCCTCTGGGAGGGCCTCATGTGTTTGTTCCAGTACGAAGACGACCCGGAGCCTGAAGAACGTGTCCCGGCCGGGCCGCTGTACGTGCCGGTCCTGCCGGGAAGGGCGGAGGTGGTGGTGCGCCTGTTCCGCACCCCGCTGGGAGCGCGTACCGCTGTGGGCTTCACCAGTGGGGAGCGGCTGGCCGCGACGCTCGGCGCCGGCCAGCGCTGGATCCGGCTCTCCGAGTCCGCGCTCCGCGCGATGGCCGAACCGATCGGGGCATCGCTGCTGACCGTCGACCCGACCCTCACCGCACCTGCGGTGACCGGGGCGGCTGCCGGGGCGGCCACGGGGGCGGTCACCTCTCCCGTCCCGCAGGCCCCCGGGACCGTTGCCCGGACCGTCTGAAGGGAACCGCACCATGACCATCGCCTCCCTCTCGGAGATTCCGGCCGGTGCCGGTGAACTGTCCGTGTGGCCCGCCTCCACGACCCGGCTCCCGCACGGGGACGTGGCCGTCGGCGGGGTGTCCCTGGTGGAGATCGCCGACCGGTTCGACACCCCGGCCTACGTTCTGGACGAGGGTGAGGTCCGCGAGCGGTGCCGTACCTACCGCGCGGCTCTCCCCGAGGCCGACGTCCTCTACGCCGCCAAGGCCTTCCTCTCCCGCGCGATGGTGCGCTGGGTGGAGGAGGAGGGACTGGGCCTGGACGTCTGCTCGGCCGGAGAGCTGGAGCTCGCCGTCACCGCCGGGTTCCCGCCCGAGCGGATCGTGCTGCACGGCAACGCGAAGTCGCCCCGGGACATCGGGGCGGCTCTGCGGCTCGGGGTCGGCCGCATCGTCATCGACGGGCCGTCCGAGATCGCCCGGATCGCGGCCGCCGTCGGGCCGGACGGGCACCAGAAGGTGATGGTGCGGGTGGTGCCGGGCGTCTCGGCCGGGGGCCACGAGAAGATCCGCACCGGTACGGAGGACCAGAAGTTCGGCCTCTCGCCCACCGATGGATCGGCGCAGGACGCCATCGCGCGCATACTCGGCCAGCCTCAGCTCGAACTGACCGGCCTGCACTGCCACATCGGCTCCCAGATCACCGAGGTGGAGCCCTACCTCGTCGCCCTGCGCAGGATGGTCGGGCTGATGGCCCGCGTCCGTGACGCGCACGGCATCATCCTGCCCGAGCTGGACATGGGCGGCGGCCACGGCATCGCCTACCGGCCGGGCGAGTCCGCCCTCGACCTCACCGCCCTCGCCCGCGGCCTCCGCGCCGAGCTCGGCGAAAGCTGCGCCGACGCGGGCCTGACCGTGCCCCGACTCGTCATCGAACCGGGGCGTGCCCTGGCCGGTCCTGCCGGGGTCGCCCTGTATCGCGTGCTCGCCGTCAAGCACACCGGCGGGAAGGTGTTCGTCGCCGTGGACGGCGGGATGAGCGACAATCCGCGGCCCGCCCTGTACGGGGTGCGCTACGCACCCCGCCTGATCGGCCGGCACTCCACTGCCGGCGCCTGCACGGCCACGGTCGTCGGCCGGCACTGCGAGGCCGGGGACGTCCTCGCGGCCGATGTGGAACTGCCGGGCGACATCCACCCCGGTGACCTGCTCGCCGTACCAGTGGCGGGCGCGTACCAGCTGTCCATGGCTTCCGGTTACAACATGGTGGGGCGTCCGCCGGTGGTCGCCGTCCACGAGGGCGCGTCGCGGGTGCTGGTCCGGCGCGAGACGCTGGAGGACTTCCGCAGCCGGGACATCGGCGGTTAGGCCGTCCCTTCATGGCCGGTAGACGAGCTCGATCACGATCGCGGCCATCACTCCCCAGACGCCGATGCCGAGCAGCCACAGGGCATCGAGGACGGCGCCTGTGGCGATGAGGGGCAGGCCGGCCGCCGCGAGGGCGAGTACGGTCCGGCGGATGCCGCGGTCGGCGCGCGAGCGAGTGGTCACATCAGTGAGAATCCCGCCGGACTCTCGTCATGGCGAGGGTCCGGCGGGATTCCTGTCGGCGTTTTGACGCGGCTGGTTCAGCCGGCGTGGACGTGGGGGCGGCGGGTCCGGTCCGGTTCGGCTTCCCGGATGACCTCGCGGGTGACGGGGGCGACCTCGCCCTGCCCGAAGAGGAAGAAGCGGAGGAAGTTGGCCATCGGGTTGCCCTCGGTCCACTCGAAGTAGATGTGCGGGCGCTGGCCGGTCTCGTCCCGGACGTGGAGCAGAAAAGCCGCGAGGGCGTTGGGGATGCTGGAGCTCTCCAGGGTCAGGACGCGGTAGCGGTCGTGCAGCACCTCGCCGCGTACGCGCATGCCGGATTCGAACTCGGACGCGTCCAGGACGGTGACCTCGACGAACATCACGTCGTCCCCGGCGGGGATGTCGTTGTCCGCGCGGATCTGTTCCTTCTTCTGCCGGTACTCCTCGCGGTCCCGGTTGTCGGGCTCGTTGGCGATGAACCGGATCGTGCGGTTGGCGGTGTCGCGGATGAACCGCTGGGCCATGTCGTCGAACTCCACGTGCGTGACGCGCAGCTCGAAGACGCGGGCGAGACGGGAGAGAAGGGAGAGCGCCATGATGCCGGCGATGAAGCAGGCTCCGATCTTCACGCCGTCGGGGCGTTCGACGATGTTGACCGCGGTCGTGTAGATGAAGACGGCGGAGATGATGGCGAAGCCGATGGTCCAGCCGCGCTCCCCCGCCCGGCGGGCGGCGATGGTCACGGCGACCGCGGCCGAGGTGATCAGGACGAGGACACCGGTGGCGTACGCGCCGCCCTGGGCGTCGACGTCGGCGTCGAAGATCCAGGTGACCAGGAACGCGACGAGGGTGAACACGATGACCATCGGCCGCAGGGCGCGGGCCCAGTGCGGGGCCATGCCGTAGCGGGGCAGGTAGCGCGGCATCAGGTTCAGCAGGCCCGCCATCGCGGAGGAGCCGGCGAACCACAGGATCAGGATCGTGGAGATGTCGTAGACCGTGCCGAAGGCCGATCCCAGGTACTCGTGCGCCAGGTAGGCGAGCGCTCGGCCGTTGGCCTCGCCGCCCGGCTCGAACTGGGCGGCCGGGATCAGCAGTGTGGTGATGAGGCTGGAGCAGATCAGGAAGATGCTCATGATGACGGCGGCCGTGGTCAGCAGCTTCTTGGCGCCGCGGATCCGGCCGGCGGGCTTCTCCTCGGTGTCCGCGGGATCGCCCTGCACGTGCGGCATGACCGCCACCCCGGTCTCGAAGCCGGAGAGGCCGAGTGCGAGCTTCGGGAACACGACGAGGGCGATGGCGATCATCATGAAAACGTTGCCGTGCTCGGCGGTCAGCGCGGTCGTCCAGTCGGTGATGACCTGCGGTTCGGCGAACACGTGCCACAGCCCCACCGCCACCACGATCACGTTCAGCCCGAGGTAGGTGACGACCAGGACCACGGCAACACCGATGGCCTCGCTGAACCCCTTGAGGAAGACGGCCCCGAGGAGCGCGATCATGATGAGGGTGATCAGCACCTCGTTGCCGTGCAGGGTGCTGGTGAGGTGCGGGTTCTCCACCAGGTGCGCGGTCGCGTCGGCGGCGGAAAGGGTGATGGTGATGAGGAAGTCGGTGGCCGCGAACCCGAGCAGGGTCAGGACGAAGAGCTTCCCCTTCCAGAAGGTGAGCAGCCGCTCCAGCATGGCGATGGAGCCCTCGCCGTGCGGGCTCTCCTCGGCCACCCGCCGGTAGACGGGCAGCGCGCCGAACAGGGTGAGGAGGACCAGCACGATGGTCGCCAGCGGCGACAGCAACCCGGCCGCGAGGAACGCGATACCGGGCTGATAGCCGAGGGTGGAGAAGTAGTCGAGACCCGTCAGACACATGACCCGCCACCACGGCCGGCCGTGGGGCTGGGCCGCCGCCTCCTTGGCGGCGGGCGAACTGTTCTCGGCGGTCAAGCCTTCCAGCATCCACGCGCGCAGGCGTGACGTGCGGGCAGGGGTGGCCATCGTGGGGTGCTCCTGTCGTACGGCAAAGAATCAGCCATCGACAACGACGGCTGAGCAAGCGTACGCAGGCTGATCCTTTATGCACGCGAGTGAGCAAACCCTGACGTGTCCTTAACGCATACAGGGCCACCTGTGGCGTAACGGACCTGCTCCCCTTGCACCTGGAACCCCACCTGGCGGGACCGCGTCAGGTGCAGCCGACGGCGTCCGCTGTCCGCCGTGCTGACGCCGTTCGGTCGGATCTCAGGGGCGGGCGGCGCCCCCGAGCAGGGTGAGCGCGGCCTCGCGCAGGCGGGCGTCGGTGCCGGCCGTACGGCGGCCGGTGATGCCGGAGCGGAACAGGGCGGACCCCTCCATGAGCATGACGAACACCTCGGCCCTGTGCTGGGCTTCGGCGGCGCTCAGGCCCGGCGCGTGCTCCCGGACGAACGCGGCCACGTGCGTGACGTACTGGTCGTAGAAGACGCGGACCGCCGCGGCCGCTTCCTCGTCGTGCGCGGCCAGTGCCCACACCTCGGTGAACAGCAGTACCAGGCGCGGGTCGTCGTGGTCGGAGAGGACGGCGTCGAGCAGGGCCTCGCGGCCGGTGCCGTGCGTGGGCGCGGCGGTGAGGGCGGTGACCCGTTCCAAGGACGAGGCGAGGATGCGGTCGAGGAGCGCCGACAGGAGGGCGGCACGGGCCGGAAAGTAGTACTGGAGGTGGCCCAGCCGGACACCGGCTTCCTCGGCGACCGCCCGCAGGGTCAGTTCGGACCTTCCGGAGCTGGTGAGGACGCGCTCGGCCGCGTCGAGGAGGGCCGTACGCCGCTGGCGGCCCTTGGAGGTCGGTCCGGCTGCGGCGCTCATGCGGCGGCCTGCGTTCCGGCCCGGCCGTGGCCCGTACCGGCGGCGGCGTCCTCGTCGTAGGAAAGGCCGACGCCGTGTGCGGCGAGCAGCTCGACCGCGCGGGCGGGATCCGGGTGCTGCTCGGGGAAGACCACGCCCCGGGGGGCCGGGGAGCCGTCGGTGCCGAGGACGCGGCGCAGGCCTGCGACGGCCCCGACCGCCGTCAGGTGGTGCTGGCCGAGCGGGTCGGTGACGGTCGCGGTGCGCGTGCGCCCGCGATGGGTGACGTCCACGCGCAGCCGGGCCGTTCCGCCGTCGCCCGGCGAGTGGAGCAGGGCCCGGCGCGCGGGGGCCCAGCGTTCCCCGTCGGCCCAGCGGAAGAATCCCGTACCCCGCAGCGCGAGGAGCGCCCGGGTCGCGGCCGGGGAGCTGAACCCGATGCGGGTGGCCGCCGTGGCGGTGCCGAGGGTCAGCGGCAGGGTGAACTGTTCCGGGGTGTCGATGCGCGCGACGCGTACGGGTGTTCCCCCGATGCGTACCGTACGGGACTCCGTCATCGGGGAGGCGAGCCGGCGTCGCCCGCCGTCCACCACCTCGAACGCCACGCCCAGCCGGTCCATGAACTCGACGGAGTCCGTCCCGGCCCGGTCTGCCATGTCCCACCGCACGGCGATCTCCACCTGCTCGGCGCCGCCCAGTTCCTCGGCCAGCGCGGCCGCCACCAGGCTGCTGACGCCGCCCATCCAGGCGGAGGACAGCAGGACCGGGGCGGCCGGCCGGAGCAGGGCGGCGACGGTGACGGCCCGCTGCAGGCGGCCCGTCCACCGGGTGATGTCGACGTAGGGCACGCCGGCGGCCGCGGCGGCGTGCAGCACCCGGTCCTCGGGGTCGTTGACCGAGCTGATGACAGCCCGGACGCCCGCCCGGAAGGGGGCGGGGTCCGCCAGGTCCCAGGCGCGCACCTCGCCCCCGACTTCGGCGGCGAGCGCCTCGCCCCGGCCGGGGTTGCGGCCGGTGAGCAGGGTCGGGGTGTCCACGGCCAGGATGCGGGCGATCTCGGCGCCCACGGTGCCGTATCCGCCGGTGATCAGTACGGGGCCGGAGGGGTCCGGGCGCAGCTCGTCGTGCGGTTCGGTGATCATGACCAAATTCTAGGTCAGGTGACCTAAAAATGCGATTCCGCGTGCACCCGTGTCCGGTACTCGCACCGGCCCGGCCCGGCGGCGCCCCCGCCGGCTCGGCCCCACTCACGCCTCGAAGCGGTACCCCAGGCCGGAGACCGTGATCAGGTGGCGCGGGTGCGACGGGTCCGCTTCCAGCTTCCGCCGCAGGTGAGCCATGTACACCCGCAGGTAGTTGGTCTGCGATGCCCTGGAGGAACCCCACACCTCCTGGAGCAGCCGCCGCTGGCTGACGAGCCGGCCCCGGTTGCGGATCAGGACTTCCAGCACATGCCATTCCGTCGGCGTGAGCCTGATGTTCTTCCCTCTGCGCCTCGCCTTCTTCGCGAGGAGGTCGACGCTGAACTCCTCCGTCTCCACGACCTCTTCGTCCGCGGCGACCGGATCCTGCAGGAGGGCGCGGCGGGTGACGGCTCCCAGCCGGGCCAGCAACTCGTCCATGCTGAAGGGCTTGGTGAGGTAGTCGTCGGCACCGGCGTCCAGGGCCTGGATCTTCTCCTGGGAACCGTGGCGGGCGGACAGCACCAGGATGGGCACCTGCGAGCGCTCCCGCAGGCGCCTGATCACATCGATCCCGTCCATGTCCGGCAGGCCCAGGTCGAGCAGAACCACGTCCGGACGGCGCCCCGCAGCGGACTCCAGGGCCGCTCCCCCGTCCGGGGCGGATGCGACGTCGTACTTCCGCGCCTTCAGACTGATCACCAGAGACCGCACCAGCTGCGGTTCGTCATCCACCACCAGCACCCGGGTCATCGGCGTGCCGCCTTCCTGTCGTACGTCGTGACGGAGCGGTCGCGGACCGGTCCACCATGGGCCGCCCGCGCCCACCGGACACGGGTGCGGTGCTCGGACGGAACACTCTCCCGATGAAACAGCGGTTTCCCGGCGGCCAGGGCACGCCTTGACAACGTCCATACGGCCGGCGGCCCGACCTTGACGACTCCCGTACGGAACCCCTGGCTACGGAAGCGAGGTGGGCTCGGCGTCCCGCCGGACCGGTATCGGCAGCCGGGCGAGTGTCTGTCCGTCGCCGGACGGGGGAAGGGCGACGATGCTCAGCTCGGCCACGACCGCCCCGTCGTCATGACTGCCGGGTGGCAGGTCCAGCAGGAGGTGGTAGTCGCAGGACCCGCCGTCCGGGACCTCGATGGGGTACTCACCGGTGCCGGGTCCGACCTGATACCCGTGGCCGGTGAGATCGTCCACGGACGGCGTGAGCTGCTTGACGAACCGCACCTGCCCGCCTCCGGGCATCGCGACCCGCAGGGCGAGGTCGCGGGCGAATGCCTGGCGGGTCCGGGCGATGAGCGAGGTCAGCTCCCCCGTGAGTTGCGACGTGGGCTCCGAGGGATCCCTGACGATGTCCAACGTGCCGGACAGCGCCGTGGTGATGGATCTGATCGTGGCCACCTCCCAGTCGGTGCCGATGCCGCGCACGTGGCAGGAGAAGCGGCCGGCGCACGAGGCGAGCACGGCCGGCAGCTCTTCGGGGCCCTCGGCCGTGGCTGTCAGGTCCATGAGGAGGATCGCGGTGCGCACGGCGTCGCCGTGCGCGGCCAGCAGCCGGCCGGCGAGCCGCAACCATCTGCCGAAGGCGACCGCCCCGATCGGCTCCAGCCCGGCCAGCGCGGCGCGCGCCTCGGCCTTGGTCTCCGCGTTCGCCCGGACCAGGCGCATGGTGTCGGGGTAGAGCATCCGGGCATGGTCCGAGCCCGCCACGACGGCGAAGGAAGCGCCCTCGTCCAGGCCGTCGATGGCGGTGCCGACCGCAGCCGTCACGGCGCGGAAGTCCGCTTCGGGGAGCCCTTCGGAGAGCCCGAGCAGGAAGACCAGCGCGCGGGGCGCCGCGGCCGCCGTGTCGTCGGGGGCTGCGCCCGCACCCGTCACCGTGACGATCGCGTCGACCTCGGCCGCCTCCGGGTGAAGAGGCTCGTCGTAGTACGCCTCCATGGTGAAACCGGAGACGGGAGGGGCCGGCGCCGGGCGACCGGCGTACGCGTACCTGGGGTCCGGTCCGGAGGGGGAAGCGGACGCCGGGACCTGTCGCGGCACGGAGAGCCGCGCGCCGGTACGCCGGGAGGTCAGGTCCCTGAGCCGGTCGGCGACGGCCCCGGCGTAGTCCGGGCGGTCACCGGGGTCCTTCGAGAGCAACACGGAGACGAACCGGTCGAGCTCGACGGGGACGCCGGGCCGCAGAGAGGCCAGCCGTGGGGGTGGTGTGTGGATGTGATCCATCATCACGACCCGGAGGTCTCCGTGTGTCGTGAACGGCGGCTTCCCGGTGAGCAGGGCGAACAGGACGCAGCCGAGGGCGTACAGGTCGGCCCGGCCGTCGACCCGCCGGCCCTGGCACTGTTCGGGCGCCATGTAGTCGGGCGTCCCGATCAGGCTGCCCTCCCGGGTCAGGCCGGAGTCGGCATGGACGAACCCCGCGATCCCGAAGTCGCACACCTTCACCCGGCCGCCGGCGACCAGCATGAGATTGGCGGGCTTGATGTCCCGATGGACGACATCCGCCCGGTGGGCGTACGAGAGCGCGTCGGCCACTTGCGCGGCCAGGTCCACAGCCCGGTGCACGGGCAGCCCGGACGTCTGCGCCTGCAGCACCGCGCCCAGATTCCGCCCGTCGAGCAGCTCCATCACCAGGTGGAGCTGTCCGTCCTGTGCACCGCTGTCGAAGACCTGCGTGATACCCGCGTGCTGGAGCCGCGCCGTGACCTGGGCCTCGCGGTGGAACCGGTCCACGACCTGGCCGTCGGCCAGGTGCGGGGGAAGGAACTTGATCGCGACCTTGCGATCGAGCCGGGGATCGTGGGCCCGCCACACCTCACCCATCCCGCCGCGTCCGAGCAGTGCCTCCAGCCGGTACCGGCCGCCGATGTACATCCCCGCGACGTTCAAGGCCCCCCGCATCCCGCCCGATCCCCCGGGCCCGGCCCTCGCCGGCCCTACGGGATCCGCCGCCGCATCCTACTGAGCGACTCCTCCCCCGTGGGGAACCGGCGCCGGCCGGCCGTGCCTGCGCCGCAACCTCGCCGTCTACGGCCTCGGGCAAAGGACGATCCGCCCGGCTTCCGCCACGATGCGGAAGCGGAGGCGGCAGATGACTGCGTCGGTGTCGCGCCGGACAGCGTGGGCGACGACGGAGCCGCGCCGGTTCTGGAGCAGCCGCTGCCACAGGTGCGCGGGTTCGGTCTCCGGGATGAGGACGGTGACCTGGGCGTCCGGGCAGGTCTGCGCGAGCTTGCGCACGTACGCCGATACGGGGCGGCCCAGCGAGCGGGTGTCCGAGGAGAGTTCGATCAGCTCGACGCCCGGATTCCACAACTCCCAGTCCCGGCGGAGGGCTTCGGCGGCCTGCCGGTCCTCGGCCGTGGGGTGGGTGACGGTGACGGCGAGGACCTCGTCGCCGAGGGAGCGGGCGGCGGTGAGGCCTGGCAGGTCAGGCGGGACAGACCGGAGACGGGAACGACGACGAGCGAGTGGGCCCGGTGGGGCGGCTGCGGGATGCGGCCGAGCTCCAGGCGCTCGCCGATCCGAGCGTAGGCTCGGTGGACCTTCTCGAAGGCGAGGACGGTCAACGGCAGGGCGAGGACGATCAGCCAGGCGCCCTCGGTGAACTTGGTGGCGGTGACGACCACCGCGGAGACGCCGGTCAGCAGCGCGCCGAAGCCGTTGAGGGCGGCCTTGGTCTGCCAGCCCCCGGGGCGCTCGCCGTACCAGTGCCGGACCATGCCGACCTGGCAGATGGTGAAGCCGACGAAGACGCCGATTGCGAAGAGCGGGACGAGGGTGTTGGTGTCGCCGCCGGAGAAGACGAGCAGGGCGGCGGACACGAGCGCCAGCCAGACCACGCCGTGGCGGTGGAC
>NZ_JBVIAH010000039.1:0-34453 GCF_055574035.1 Streptomyces sp. NPDC030021 | reverse complement strand
CCCTTTTCTCCCCTCCCCCCCCCCCTCCTCCCCCCCCCCCCCCCCTCCCCCCCACCCCCCCCCCCCCCCCCCCCCCCCCCCCCACCCCACCCCCTAGGCAGACATCCGGTGGAACGGGCCTAGCCGCGCTTGGCCTGGGTCTTCTGCTGCATGCCGCGCGTCTTCGCGGCGGTGCTGTGGACGTCCCGGACCGCGGCCTTGGCGCGGGCCTCCGCCGCCGTGTTCTTCGCCAGCGCGCGCTCGGAGTCCTGGTGGCTGTGGTGCCCGGTGCGGGCCTTCTTGGCCATGATCGTTCCTCCTCGGACGGGACGGCCGACGCGTTCCACTGTGCGCCCGTTCGAAGCGGTCGGCATCCCGGGGAGCGCTGCGGCCACAATGGGGCGCATGACCAGCGACAGTGAGATGACCCCCGACATGCCCGACTGGGAGAAGCGGTTCCGGGCACCGCGCGTCGGGCTCCCCGACTGGGCCGAGGACGCCCCGGACCGTTCGCTCTTCGTATCCAACGCGACCGGAACCTACGAGATCTACGCGTGGGACCGCGCCACCGGCGAGCAGCGGCAGGCCACGGACCGCCCCAACGGCACCACCGACGGAACCCTCTCCCCCGACGGCGAGTGGATCTGGTGGTTCTCCGACACCGACGGCGACGAGTTCGGCACCTGGGTGCGCCAGCCCTTCGCGGGCGGCGCCGACGAACCGGCCACCCCGGGCCTGGAGCCCTCGTACCCCGCCGGGCTGGCCATCGGGCGGGACGGGACGGCCGTCGTGGGGCGCTCCACCGACGAGGACGGCTCGACCGTCCACGTGGTCCGGCCGGACGGCTCCGGGCCCACCGTGATCTACCGGCACCGGGAGTCGGCCGGCGTCGGCGACCTGTCCCGCGACGGAACGCTGGTGGCCGTCGAGCACACCGAGCACGGCGACGCGATGCACTCCGCCCTGCGCGTCCTGACCCTGGACGGGACCACCGTCGCCGAGCTGGACGACTCGCGGGGCGGGTCCGAGGAGCTGGGCCTGGAGGTCCTCGGTTTCGCGCCGGTCGTGGGCGACACCCGGCTGCTCGTCGGCCACCAGCGGCGTGGCCGCTGGGAGCCGATGGTGTGGAACGTGGCCACCGGCGCCGAGCAGGAGCTCGCGATCGACCTGCCGGGCGACGTCAGCGCCGAGTGGTACCCGGACGGGTCCGCGCTGCTGGTCGCGCACAGCTTCGAGGCGCGCAGCGAGCTGTGGCGCTACGACCTGGCCGCACGGGAGCTCGTCCGCGTGGACACGCCCGCGGGGTCGGTGTCGGGGGCCACCGCGCGGCCCGACGGGACGGTGGAGTACCTGTGGTCCTCGGCCGCCGAGCCCTCGGCGGTACGGTCCACCGCGGGCGGGATCGTCCTGGACCCGCCCGGTTTCCGGGCGCCCGGCTCGGTGCCGGTCCAGGACGTGTGGGTGGAGGGCCCGGGCGGACGGATCCACGCGCTCGCGCAGCGGCCGGCGGGACACGGCGAGGGTCCCTTCCCGACGATCTTCGAGATCCACGGCGGGCCGACCTGGCACGACAGCGACTCCTTCGCATCGGCCCCGGCGGCCTGGCTGGACCACGGCTTCGCCGTGGTGCGGGTCAACTACCGCGGCTCGACGGGTTACGGCCGCGAGTGGACCGACGCCCTCAAGCACCGGGTCGGGCTGATCGAGCTTGAGGACATCGCGGCGGTCCGGGAGTGGGCGGTCTCCTCCGGCCTCGCGGACCCGGCTCGCATGGTGCTGTCGGGCGGTTCCTGGGGCGGGTACCTGACGCTGCTGGGCCTGGGCACGCAGCCCGACGCCTGGGCCGTGGGCCTGGCCGCCGTACCGGTCGCGGACTACGTGACGGCGTACCACGACGAGATGGAGGCGCTGAAGGCGCTGGACCGCACCCTCTTCGGCGGTACCCCGGAGGAGGTCCCGGACCGCTTCGAGGCGTCCTCGCCGCTGACGTACGTGGACGCCGTGAAGGCGCCGGTCCACATCGCGGCCGGCGTGAACGACCCGCGCTGCCCGATCCGCCAGATCGACAACTACGTGGACCGGCTCGCCGCGCGCGGGGCCGTGCACGAGGTGTACCGGTACGACGCCGGGCACGGTTCGCTGGTGGTGGAGGAGCGGATCAAGCAGGTCCGGATGGAGCTGGAGTTCGCACTGAAGCACCTGCCGCACTGACCCTGCGGGAGGGCGACCGGTGCACCCCCCGTACGGTGGTGGGGTGCACCGGTTTCTCCTGACCCCGCGCTGGTGGGGGATCAACGTCTTCGTCGCGCTCGCCGTGCCCTTCTGCCTGTTCATGGGGTCCTGGCAGCTCGGCCGGTTCGAGGACCGTGTCGACAGCCACCGGGAAGCGAGTGCGGAGCGGCCCGCGGACCAGGTGGCCGCGCCCCTGGAGTCGCTGCTTCCGGTGGACAAGACGACCTCCGGGCGGCTGGCCTCCACGGCCGGTGAGTACGGCGACCAGCTGCTGGTGCCCGAGCGACGGCTGGACGGCCGGTCCGGGTTCTACGTGCTGACGCTGCTGAGGACCGACTCCGGCAAAAGCGTCCCGGTGGTCCGGGGCTGGCTGCCGGGAGTGGCGGATCCCGCGAAGGCGCCGGCCCCGCCGGCTGGCCGGGTCGAAGTCAGCGGGGCCCTGCAGGCCGCGGAGAACGCCGGCACGAAGGGGGTCCACTCCCAGGGCGGGCTGCCGGCCGGGCAGCTCGGGGTGATCAGCGCGGCCTCGCTGGTCAACATCGTCCCGTACGACCTGTACGACGCCTGGCTGACCGTGCAGACCCCGTCGGAGGGGATGATTCCGGTGCCCGCGCAGGCGCCGACCAACACCGGCCTCGACCTGAAGGCCTTCCAGAACCTCGGCTACACCGGCGAGTGGTTCGTCTTCGCCGCCTTCGTGCTCTTCATGTGGTTCCGGCTCTACCGTCGCGAGGTGGAGACCATCCGCGACGCCGAGGCGGGCCTGCTGGAGCCCGCCGCGCGGTAGCCCGGCCGCCCGGGACGCCACGTAGGAGCCCCGGGGACCCCGGGACCCCCCGGGACCCTCCCTGCGGAACTCCCTGGGACGGCCCTCAGGACAGCGGGATCGCGCCCGTCCGGTAGACCGTTCCGCCGCAGGCCTCGGGGATCGTCGTCCGCGTGGTCGTGGCCCCCGACTGCGGGGTGTGCGAGACGGCCACGCCGGCCGGGGCCGGGGACGCGCCCGCCTGCGGTTCGACGGCCGGTCCGTCCCCCGTACCGCCCGCGCCACCCGCCGGGTCGGTCTGCGGGGACTTCCCGCCCGCGTCCGGGTTCGCCGGTGCGCAGGTCTCCCCCGACGGCACAAACGCGAAGCGGACCTCGTACGCCGTGTTCGGCGGGAGCACCAGCGCCGGAGCCGCCGCCGCCGGGTCGGGCAGCAGCCCGCTCGCCGGATCACCCGCCGTGTGGCCGACCACGGCGACCCCGGCGCCCGAGCCCGCCCCGGTACCGGGCACCGCGGCCGCCGTCAGGGTGTCCTGGCCGTTGACGGCGCAGCCCTGCGCCGAGACGTTGGTGACCCGGAAGCTGCCGTACACCCTGCCGTCGGTCTCCGGGGGCCGGGCCGAGCCCACCACCCCGAGCTGGTCCGCGCCGCACCCGGGCACTCCTGGCGCCGCCACCGGCGGCAGCGGGCCCGAGCCCGCCACCGAGCTGCCGGGACCGGCCGGTCCGGCGGAGGTCCCGGCGCCCGACGGACCTGCCGTCAGACCGTCCGCCGAGGGGCCCGCCGTGGCGTTCGGCTGCCCGGTGACCCCGCCCACGGACGGGACCTCGCCGAAGGAGTGGGGCGGCCTCGGCTGGGACCCGAAGCCGTTCTGGTGCGGGTCGGAAGCCTGTGCGTCCGGCTTCTCGCCGGTGGCCTCGCCGTGCCCGGCCATCGCCGGGTGGTCCGTGGCCGCGCCCTCGGCCGCGGACAGGTGCAGTGCGGCCGGGATCGCCGTCCCGGCGAGCAGCACGGCCGCGGCGGCGCCGACCAAGGCGGCCCGGCGGTTGCGGGTCCGGCGCGCGGGGACGGCGTCGCGTAGTCGCTCCAGCGCGTCCTCGGAGGGCTGCAGGCCTTCGACGGCCCCGCGCAGGAGGATGCGCAGCTCTTCTTCCCCGTTCGCCCCGCCCGGCGGAGTGTGGTCGTCCATCATGACTGCGCAGCCTCCATCGCCACCCGCAGCGCGGCAATGCCCCGCGATCCGTACGCCTTCACCGAGCCGAGCGATATTCCGAGCGTCCCGGCGACCTGGGCCTCCGTCATGTCCGCGAAGTAGCGCAGCACCAGCACCTCGCGCTGGCGGCGCTGCAGTCCACGCATCGCCTTGATCAGATCGTCCCGCTCCAGCTGGTCGTACGCGCCTTCTTCGGCGCTCGCCATGTCCGGCATCGGCTTCGAGAGGAGCTTGAGGCCGAGGATGCGGCGGCGCAGGGCGGACCGCGAGAGGTTCACGACGGTCTGGCGCAGGTACGCCAGGGTCTTCTCCCGGTCGCGGACCCGGTTCCGGGCGGAGTGCACCCGGATGAAGGCCTCCTGGACCACGTCCTCGCAGGAGGCGGTGTCGTCGAGGAGCAGCGCGGCCAGGCCCAGGAGCGAGCGGTAGTGCGCCTGGTAGGTCGCGGTGAGGTGGTCGACGGTGGTGCCGGCCACCACCTCGGCCGTCCCGGCCGTCCCGGCCGTCCCGGCCGCCTCGCTCTTGCTGCTCCCGTCCGTCTCAGCGCTGTCGCGCGGCGCGGGCACGAGGCCGCCCCGGATCGGTACGGCGGTCCTCACGGGCGCCGCCGAGGGCCCCGCCGGCGGGACGGGCACGATCACGGGAATACCGCCGCCGGGCACGCGGAGACCCCGGCGCGACGGGATGATCCCGATCTGCGCCGGCCGGACGGCCGGTTCGAGCAGTGTGTCTGCCACGCCGGTTGGACACGCGTCCCCCCATCAGGGTTGTACGCGCCAGGCAGCCTCACCAGCAAAATCCCTATTGCCCTCATGCGTACCCGCTCTTCCCGATTGCCCCGTCTTTATCGAGACGGCAGTCGGGCCATCACCTTGATCAAGGGATCAGCACCGATCCTACAAAGCGAATTACGCAAATTCACCTGCGATCAGTTCCGCGATCTGTGTGGCATTCAACGCTGCGCCCTTACGGAGATTGTCAGCGCACACGAAGAACTCCAGGGCGTGACGGTCGTCGAGCGAGACCCGCACCCGCCCCACCCAGGCAGGATCCGTCCCGGCTGCGTCCACGGGAGTGGGGAACTCCCCGGCCGCCGGGTCGTCCACGAGCACCACGCCGGGCGCTGCTTCCAGGATCTCCCGGGCGTGCACGGCGTCCACCTCGCGCTCGAACCGGGCCCGCACGGTCAGCGAATGCCCGGTCAGCACCGGTACCTGGACGCAGGTCACCGACACCGGGAGCTGCTCCAGCTGCAGGATCCGGCGCGTCTCCCCGCGTACCGCCAGCTCGTGCGAGGACCAGCCGTCCGCGCGCAGCTCGCCGGACCAGGGCACGACATTGAGGGCGAGCGGGGCCGCGAAGGGGCCGGTGTCCTCGCCGACGGCCCGGCGCACATCCCCGGGCTGCTCGCCCAGGGAGGTCCCGGCGACCAGCGACTGCTGGCGGCGCAGCGCCTCGGAACCGGCCCGGCCGGCGGCGCTCGCGGCCTGGTACGAGGAGACGGCCAGGTCGCAGAGGGAGTACTCGGAATGCAGCGCGCCCAGGGCCGCGATCATGGTGGCGGTCACACAGTCCGGGCCGGCGACGATCCCGCGCGGCCGGATCCGTACCGCGTGCCCGTTGACCTCGGGCACGACCAGCGGGACCTCGGGGTCCTCCCGGAAGGCGGCGGACAGGTCGATGACGACCGAGCCGCGCGCGGTGACCACGGGGGCCCACCGGGCCGAGACGTCGGCCGGGGTGAGGAAGAGGGCGACGTCGCCCGGCCCGAGGCCGTCGAAGGCGTCCTCGGTGAGGGCGATCACCTCGGCCTCCTCCGCACGGACGGCCAGCATGCGGCCGGCCGAGCGCGCGGAGGCGATCAGGCGGATCTCACCCCAGACGTCCGCCCGCTGGGACAGCATCTGGAGCAGGACCGAACCGACTGCTCCGGTCGCCCCGACCACGGCGAGTGCCGGGCCGGAGGACCGGGTGCGGGTCATCGTCCGGTGCCGCCGTAGACGACGGCTTCGGCACTGTCGGAGTCGAGGCCGAAGGCCGTGTGCACGGCGCGGACGGCCTCGTTGACGTCGTCCTGGCGGGTGACGACCGAGATGCGGATCTCGGAGGTCGAGATCAGCTCGATGTTCACGCCCGCGTCGGACAGCGCCTGGAAGAACGAGGCGGTGACGCCCGGGTTCGTCTTCATGCCCGCGCCGACCAGGGAGATCTTGCCGATCTGGTCGTCGTAGCGCAGGGAGTCGAAGCCGATCGCGCCCTTCGCCTTCTCCAGGGCCTCGATGGCCTTGTGGCCCTCGGTCTTGGGGAGCGTGAAGGAGATGTCCGTGAGGCCCGTGGAGGCCGCGGAGACGTTCTGCACGATCATGTCGATGTTGATCTCGGCGTCCGCGATGGCGCGGAAGATCGCCGCGGCCTCGCCCGGCTTGTCCGGGACGCCGACGACCGTGATCTTGGCTTCGGAGACGTCGTGCGCGACTCCGGAGATGATGGCGTGCTCCACCTGCGCGTCCCCTTGCGGATTCTCGTTGCTGACCCAGGTGCCCGGCAGTCCGGAGAAGGACGAGCGGACGTGGATCGGGATGTTGTAGCGGCGCGCGTACTCGACGCAGCGGTGCAGCAGCACCTTGGAACCGGAGGCCGCGAGCTCCAGCATGTCCTCGGAGGAGATCCAGTCGATCTTCTTCGCCTTCTTCACGACGCGGGGGTCCGCGGTGAAGACGCCGTCGACGTCGGTGTAGATCTCGCACACCTCGGCGTCCAGCGCCGCGGCGAGCGCGACGGCGGTGGTGTCCGAGCCGCCCCGGCCGAGGGTGGTGATGTCCTTGGAGTCCGCGGACACCCCCTGGAAGCCCGCGACGATGGCGATGTTGCCCTCGTCCAGCGCGGTGCGGATGCGGCCCGGCGTGACATCGATGATGCGCGCTTTGTTGTGGACCGAGTCTGTGATCACGCCTGCCTGGCTACCGGTGAACGACTGGGCCTCGTGGCCCAGGTTTTTGATCGCCATGGCCAGCAGGGCCATGGAGATCCGCTCCCCGGCGGTCAGCAGCATGTCGAATTCCCGCCCGGCAGGCATCGGCGACACCTGCTCGGCGAGATCGATCAGCTCGTCCGTCGTGTCGCCCATCGCGGAAACCACGACGACCACCTGGTGGCCGTCCTTCTTGGCATCCACGATCCGCTTGGCGACGCGCTTGATGCCCTCGGCATCGGCTACGGAGGAGCCTCCGTACTTCTGCACGACAAGGCCCACGTGCGCTCCTCGCTCAGTCCGTCTCATTGCTGGTGCAGTGTAACGAGCGACCGGGATCCGACCGCCTCGTGCCACATCATGAGACAAGAAGATCAGAGAATGAGTTCCCGGTTCGGCCGCCGCGTTCGCTCAGGTGCGGCCGAGGCCGCCCAGCTCCTCGGCCATCACCTGTCCGGCCTGTTCCGCGAGGTCGTCCTCGGCCAGGTCCTCGTCCGTGTCCAGGCCGTCCAGCGCCGCCAGCGGCTGGTCCAGGCGTACGTGGGCGATCAGCGACTGGAGGGCACGCAGGGTGGCCGAGGCCGTCGGACCCCAGTTGGTGAAGTACGAGAACTGCCACCACCACAGCGCCTCCGTGATACGGCCCGACTGGTGGTGGATGAGCCCGTGCCGCAGGTCTGCGACCACGTCCGCCAGGTCGTCGGAGATCCGGTGGGCCACCGGGGCCTTGCGGGGCTCGTACGGGTCGAAGACCTCGGAGTAGACGTCGACCGGCTCCAGCATGATCGCGAACCGCTCGCGCAGGACGTCCACGTCCGGCTCCGGGCCGAGATCGGGCTCGTAGCGCTCGTCCGGCAGCACGTCCTGGTACGCGCCCAGCCGCCCGCCCGCCAGCAGCAGCTGGGACACCTCCAGGAGGAGGAAGGGCACCGCACTGTCCGGGTCCTCGCCCTTGGCCACTTCGGTGACCGCAACGATGAACGACTCGATCTGGTCCGCGATCGAGGCGGCGAAGTCGTCCGGATCCTGGCCGAGGGCGTGCAGCGTTGCGTCAGACATCGAGAAGTCGCCTTCCTTCAAAGGCCCGCCCGAGCGTGACCTCGTCCGCATACTCCAGATCTCCCCCGACGGGGAGCCCGCTGGCCAGGCGGGTGACCTTCAGGCCCATGGGCTTGATCATGCGGGCGAGGTAGGTGGCGGTCGCCTCGCCCTCCAGGTTCGGGTCGGTGGCCAGGATCAGCTCGGTCACCTCGCCGTCCGCCAGGCGCGCCAGCAGCTCGCGGATGCGCAGGTCGTCCGGGCCGACGCCCTCGATCGGGCTGATCGCGCCGCCGAGGACGTGGTACTTCCCCCGGAACTCGCGCGTCCGCTCAATCGCGACGACGTCCTTCGGCTCCTCGACGACACAGATGACCGTGGTGTCCCGGCGCGGGTCGCGGCAGATGCCGCACCGCTCCTCCTGGGCCACGTTCCCGCACACCGCGCAGAACCGGACCTTGTCCTTGACCTCAAGCAGCGCGTGCGCGAGGCGGCGGACGTCGGTGGGCTCGGCCTGCAGGATGTGGAAGGCGATCCGCTGCGCGCTCTTGGGCCCGACGCCGGGCAGCCTGCCCAGTTCGTCGATCAGGTCCTGAACCACGCCTTCGTACAACGGACTGCCTTCTTTCGTCGGGTAGGGGGAGGAGGGCTAGAACGGGAGGCCGGGGATACCGCTGCCGCCGCCCAGACCCTGGGCCAGGGGGCCCAGCTTCTGCTGCTGGAGCGCCTGCGCATTCTCGTTGGCCGCCTGCACCGCGGCGACCACCAGGTCGGCGAGCGTCTCCGTGTCCTCGGGGTCCACGGCCTTCGGGGCGATCACCAGCGCACGCAGCTCACCGGATCCGGTGACGGTCGCCCTCACCAGACCGCCGCCGGCCTGGCCCTCGACCTCGGTCCGTGCGAGCTCCTCCTGCGCGGCCGCGAGATCCTGCTGCATCTTCTGGGCCTGCTGGAGCAGCTGCTGCATGTTGGGCTGGCCACCACCGGGAATCACAGGGCACTCACTCCATACGTCGTACGTCGAGACCTTCGGAACGCTGGTCAATCCGAGCCTACGTGCTCCCCGGGCGCCGCGCCCTACGCCGTGAGGACCAACTCTTTCGAGTGAGAGACGAGGCGTGCGCGTACCTGCTGGAGACCTCCTTGCGGGCGGAAATCCCGGGAATCGTCGCCCATCGCCCGTCATTCGAAGGTAGGAAGAGCATGCGCATCATTGCGCACACGCGCACCACCACACGTCAGCGCAGGCAGAGGGAGTGCCGGGTGAGCCAGCCGGAGATGCAGCCCGAGGGGCCACCCCGGGATCCCCGGGAGGAAGGCGGCGGACCGATGGCGGCGGGCGATCTGACCGGCCGGCCGTTCCCCCTCGGGGACTGGGGCGAGCCCGCCGAGCGGCTCGACGAGCTCTACCGGCGGGTCGAGGCCGACGCGCTGCGCACCGCCGAGTGGTATCTGTCCGACCGGGCGTGGAAGCGGCGTGGTGCGCGCGTGCTGCGCGCCGGAGCGGCCGTGGGCGCCGTCACGGGTGCCTCGATGCCGCTGCTGGAGCTGACGGGCTCGATCCCGGGCGCCTCCACGTACGGCTACCTCGCGCTGCTGCTGGGCGCGGCCGCGCTGGCCTGCGACCGGTTCTTCGGGCTGACGTCCGGGTGGATGCGGGACGTGGCCACGGCCCAGGCCGTGCAGCGCCGGCTCCAGACCCTCCAGTTCGACTGGGCCTCGGAGAACGTGCGCGAGGTGCTCGGCCCCACCGAGGGCACGGCCAGCGAGGCCGCGGAGCGGTGCCTGACCGTGCTGCGCCGCTTCTCGGAGGACATCACCGAGCTGGTGCGCTCGGAGACGGCGGACTGGATGGTGGAGTTCCGGGCCGGGCCCGCGCCGCTGGTGATGCAGTCGCTGGGGGCCTCCGGGGGGCGCCCGGACGCGAACATCCCGCCCGCCCGCTTCCCGATGCCGCCGGGCACCAGACCGAACATGCCCCGGCAGCGGCCGCCGGAGCAGCCGCGCTGAGGGATGGGCGGGGCTCGCGGAAGGCGGGCGGGGCTCGTGGGAGACGGGCGGGGCCGGGGTTCCGCGCAGCGGACCCGTACCCCGCCCACCGGCCCCGCTCAGCTGAAGATGATCATCGACCCCTGGCCGAGGCTCCGCGTCGCGGCCGCGTGCAGTCCCAGCCACACGTGCCGCTCACGGGCGAAGGGGCTGTCGTCGTACGGAACCGGCCCCGCCGGCTCCTCCAGCAGCGTCGGCCGCCCCGGCGGCGCCGGTGCGGCAGGCGGGTTCCCCGGGTCTATCCCGATCGCGGGGGCCACGAACAGCAGCTCCCGCAGCAGCCCCTGCACGGACCCCAGCGGCCCGCCCCCGGCCAGCAGCTCCTCGTTCGCCAGCGGAGCCGCGAAGTCCACCGGGACATAGGCCCCGGCGTGGTCGTAGTGCCACACCAGGTGCGACTGCTGAGCCGTGGGCTCGAACATCTCCAGCAGCTGCTCGTAGTCCCCGCCCAGCTCGTCCACCGGGGTCACGGGCAGCCCGCAGAGCTGGAGCATGTACGCCCGCCGCAGGAAATGCAGGGCGTCGTAGTCGAAGCCGGCGACCGGGGCGACGTCCCCGCTCAGGCCCGGCATGTACGCGAACACGGGCACGGACGGCAGTCCGGCCGCGCCCAGCGCCCTGTCGTACGAGGCGATCTCTTCCGCGAAGGGGTTGTCGGGGCTGTGGCACAGCACGTCGACAAGGGGGACCAGCCACAGGTCACAGGCCACTCGGCCTCCGATCAGTCGTTGTCGCCGATCCGGCCAGCGTAGTGGGCCGGACACCCTCCGCGAAGGGGTGCGCAGAACCTGGGCACCCCCTGAGGCCTCAGAGGCGGGCGGCCCAGGCCAGGGCGTGCTCGTTGTATCCGCGGACGATGCCGCGCACCGCGTCGGCGTCGGCCAGCGTCACCGCGTCCACCAGCTCGCTGTGACCGTCCCACAGCGCCGCCCGCAGCTGCGGCTCGCGCTGGAGGTGGGGGACGGCGAAGACCCAGCACTGCACGCGGATGCGGTGCAGGAACTCGGAGATGTAGGTGTTGGCGACCAGCCCGCTCAGCTCCCGCCAGAAGCGCAGGTCGTAGCCGATCAGCACTTCGAGCGAACCGCTCTGCGCGGCCCGCCGGGCCTCCTCGCCCCGGCGGCGCACCGAGACCAGCAGCTCGCCGGAGCCGGAGGCGGTGCCGCGCTCGGCGAGGCGGCGGAAGATCCCGTCCACGACGAGCGAGCGGGCCTCGATCATGCCCCGGAAGTCGTCCACGGAGAAGATCCGCACGCGGAAGCCGCGGTGCTGGACGAGTTCGAGCAGCCCTTGGGCCGAGAGGTCCACGAGCGCCTCGCGCACCGGGGTCGCGGAGACCTCGTACTGCTCGGCGATCTGCTTGACGGTGAACTCGGTCCCCGGAGGCAGGCGTCCCGCGAGCACCTCGTCACGCAGCGCGTCCGCGATCTGCTGGCGAAGTGTGTTGCGGGTGACAGCTCCGCTGCCTGGCATAGGGGTCCGTCTCCTGTCGTAGAGCTTCGGGACACCATAGGCCAGACAGAGCGGCTGAAAACCGATCGGTAGCCAACCGATATCCGACATCCGCACCCGGTGTCCGGGCGCGGATGTCGTCACGGTTGTCGTCACGATTGTCGTCACGGAAACCGACCGGCCCCCTTCCCCCTGCGGGGGCGGGTCTAGCCGGACGTGGTGTGGCGGTCGGCGACCGTCAGCGCCTCGTCCAGCAGGGCCAGGCCCTCCTTGGCCTCCGCCTCCGTGACGTTGCAGGGCGGGACCACGTGGGTGCGGTTCATGTTCACGAAGGGCCACAGACCCGACGCCTTGCAGGCCGCCGCGAACTCGGCCATCGGCGCGTTGTCCGCACCGGCCGCGTTGTACGGCACCAGCGGCTCGCGCGTCCGCTTGTCCCGTACGAGTTCCAGGGCCCAGAAGGTGCCCAGCCCGCGGACCTCGCCGACCGAGGGGTGGCGCTCGGCGATCTCGGCCAGCGCGGGGCCGATCACGTTCTCACCGAGGTGGGCGGCGTGCTCGACGATGCCCTCCTCCTCCATCGTGTTGATCGTCGCGACGGCGGCGGCGCAGGCCAGCGGGTGGCCGGAGTACGTCAGTCCGCCCGGGTAGGGGCGGGTGGCGAAGGTCTCGGCGATGGCGGCCGAGATGGCCACGCCGCCGAGCGGGACGTAGCCGCTGTTCACGCCCTTGGCGAAGGTGATCAGGTCCGGGGTGACGCCCCAGTGGTCGGCCGCGAACCACTTGCCGGTGCGGCCGAAGCCCGACATGACCTCGTCCAGGATGAAGACGATGCCGTGGCGGTCGCAGAGCTCGCGCACGCCCGCGAGGTAGCCGGCGGGCGGGGTCATGATGCCGGCGGTGCCGGGCACGCTCTCCAGGATGATCGCCGCGATGGTCTGCGGCCCCTCGAAGGCGATGGTGTCGGCGAGGTGGGCGAGGGCGCGGGCGCACTCCTCGGCCTCGGTGGTGGCGTGGAAGGCGGAGCGGTAGAGGTACGGGCCCCAGAAGTGCACGACACCGGCGGCGGCCGTGTCGGAGGGCCAGCGGCGCGGGTCGCCGGTCAGGTTGATCGCGGCGGCGGTGGCCCCGTGGTAGGAGCGGTAGGTGGAGAGCACCTTGGCGCGACCCGTGTGCAGACGGGCCATGCGTACGGCGTTCTCGACGGCCTCGGCGCCGCCGTTGGTGAAGAAGATCTTGTCCAGGTCGCCCGGGGTCCGCTCGGCGATGAGGCGTGCGGCCTCGGAGCGGACGTCGACGGCGAAGCCGGGCGCGAGGGTGCAGAGCCGGGCGGCCTGCTCCTGGATCGCGGCGACGACCTTGGGGTGCTGGTGGCCGATGTTGGTGTTGACCAGCTGGGAGGAGAAGTCGAGGAACCGCTTGCCTTCGTAGTCCCAGAAGTACGACCCCTCTGCCCCGGCGACGGCGAGGGGGTCGATCAGGGCCTGGGCGGACCAGGAGTGGAAGACGTGCTTCCGATCTGCGTCCTTCACGGTGGCAAGGGTGTGCGAGGTGACATGAGGGGTCATGTCGTCACGCTAGAAGTGCGCAGGTGGGGCGGGATATCGGCGGACTGTATGGGGGTGGGGGGCCGCTCTCGGCAGTCTGTCTGCGAGGGGCTCGAATCCCCTCCCTAGATTGACAGCATCCTGTCGTTATGACAGTCTATTGTCATAGAGCAGGAACCACGCTGGAGGCGACAGCACCATGAGCGAGACCCCGCGCAAGCCCGTCCACCTCGCGGTCTACGACACGTACGCGGACTGGGAGACCGGCCACACCACCGCGCACCTCACCCAGCGCGGCCACACCGTGCGCACGGTCGGCATGAGCGCCGCGCAGCCGGTCACCACCATGGGCGGCGTCCGCATCCAGCCTGATCTGGCCCTGGCCGACCTGCGACCGGAGGACTCCTCGCTGCTGATCCTCACGGGCGCGTCCCTGTGGGACACGAGCGATGACCTGACGCCGTTCGCGGCCAAGGCGAGGGAGTTCCTGGCCGCCGGAGTGCCGGTCGCGGCGATCTGCGGAGCCACCGCCGGCCTCGCCCGCGCGGGCCTGCTGGACGGCCGGACCCACACCAGCGCCGCCTCCTTCTACCTGGCCGAGCAGCCCGGCTACGGGGGCGCCGAGAGCTACGTCGAGGCCGACGCGGTGACCGACGGCGACCTGATCACGGCGGGGCCGACGGAGCCGGTGGCCTTCGCCCGCGAGGTCTTCGCCCGCCTGGACGTCTACAAGCCGGAGGTCCTGGACGCCTGGTACGGGCTCTTCCACGACTCGGACGTCAGCGCGTACCCGGTCCTGATGGCGGCATCGGCGGCCGGCGATGCGTGAGGCGACGCACGAGCCGCTGCCCGCCGGAAGCGTCGGGGAGGCCGGGGACGTCACGGGTGACGGGGATGCCGGGCATGTCGGGGATCTCGTCGGCCTCACGGACGTCGGGGACGTCGGGGACGTCGGGGACGCCCGTACCCAGCAGGACCTGCTGAGCCGCACCGCGCTCGGGGTGTTCCGGCTGAACGGCCAGTTCCTCGCCATCTCGGAAGAGCTGGCCAAGCCGGCCGGGCTGACGGCCGCCTGGTGGCAGGTCCTGGGCGCCGTACTGCGGGAGCCGCTGCCCGTCGCGGGCATCGCCCGGAGCATGGGCATCACCCGGCAGAGCGTGCAGCGCATCGCGGACCTGCTGGTCGCCAAGGGTCTGGCGGAGTACGCCCCGAACCCCGCCCACCGGCGGGCGAAGCTGCTGCGGCCCACCGAGGAGGGGCTCGACGCGGTGGACCGGATCGGCCCGGGCCACGCGGCCCTGGCGGCCCGCCTCACGGCGGAGCTGGGCGATGCCGCCTTCGCGGAGACGGTCCGCGCCCTGGAACGGCTGGCCACGGCACTGGACGCGCTGGAGTCCACCGCGCCGTCCGCCGCCCTTCCCGCACCCGCGCGGGAGTGAACCGACCCCGGACGGCACCGCCCGCAGCGCCCTGCCGACGTTGTGCCTGCGCCCCGAAGGCCCGCCACGAGCGATTGTGTCGAGGTCAATAAGCCTGCAAGCAAAGCTTGTTACGTATAACGGGGCTGTCGGACACTGCGGCACATGGAGCCGTTGGCGGTAGTGGCACGACTGTGGGAGCGGATCGAGGCACGCGACTGGGACGGCGTGGCCGGGCTCATCGCCGAGGACGCGGTCATCGAATGGCCTGTGAGCGGTGAGCGCATCGTGGGGCGCGCCAACTTCATAGCCGTGAACAGCGACGACGGCTACGCGGACGAGAGATCCGTGGAACTGCTGCGGATCCTGGCCGACGGAAACCTCGTGGTCACCGAGGTGGAGATACCTCAGGACCACGTCGTCTACCGGGCCGTCTCCCTCTGGACCGTGCGCGACGGGGAGATCGTGGGGGCGAGGGAGTACTGGACCAGCCCCGGCCAGGACCCGGCACCCCGCTGGCGGGCGGGCTACGTCGAACCCCTGGTGGCAGACTGAGCCGCGCGCTCACCGCCCTTCTCGGCGCGACCGGGGTCCTGGCGCTCCTCGCCCTCGTCCCCGGCCCGGACATGGCGATCGTCACGAATCGGGCCATCACCCGGGGGCGCGGTGACGGACTGCGCAGACTGCGCACCGTCGCCGGGATCGCCGTCGGGCTGCTGATCTGGGGCGCCCTCACCGTGGCGGGGCTCGCGGCGCTGCTCGCCGCCTCGGCCGAGGTTGTACCTGGTGGTGAAGCTGGCGGGGGCCGCCTATCTGTGCCGGCTCGGCTTCCAGGACCTGCTGCGGCCGGGCGCGGAACCCGCAGTGCCGGCGGAGCCCGCGGAGGGGCGGCCCGAGCCGGGCGGCGGCGGGGCCTGGCGGACCGGCCTGGTCGCCAACGTCCTCAATCCCATGATCGGCTGGGCACGTATGTGTACGTGCTGTCGCGCGCGGGGCGGTTCTTCGCGCGGCCGCGGGTCCGGCGGGCGCTGGACCGGACGACGGGTGTCGTCCTGATCGGCTTCGGTGTGCGGGTGGCGACGGCGTGACGGTCGTGACGCCGTGACCGTCACGTCGTGACGGTCGTGGCCTGCCTCGCAGGTATCCCCCGTCATACCTGAGAGCTACGCGCGAACACGGCTCCATGGCGTGATGCCGACCACGGGCCCGGATTTCTAACTTCGCTAGCAGAGAAGAGCATTCACGGCTCTTCGGCGACCGGAGGAAGAGGACCATGGCAGCGGGGACGGGGACGGGGACAGGGCCGAAGACGGGGACGCAGACCGGGACCACGGGAACGACCCGCGGGGCGGGCACGGCGCTCGCCACGGGGAGGGCGGGGTCCGGCGGTGGCCGGCTGCGCCGTGGCCTGCTGGCCGCTCTGGTCGCCGCGGCCGTGGTGGTCCCCGTGTCCGCCGCGGCCTCCCCGAACGTCCCGGCCCCCGCGCCCGCCACATTCTCCGAGGACGCCACGCCCCGGAGCCGGTATGCCGCCAACGGCGCCAACCTCGCCGAGGCGGCCCGTACCGCCGAGGACGCCGACCGCCCCGGCCGCGCAGCCAGGCTGCGCGTCATGGGGGCGACCGGAGCAGCCCGGTTCCTCACCTTCGACGGCCGCGGCAGGGGCCGCGCCGTCGAGGTGTTCGGCGAGCTGGAGAGCGCCGACCGGGTCGCCGTTCTGGTGCCCGGGTCCGACACCACGCTGGACACCTACGAGCGGTTCCGTGCCGGGGCCGTCTCCCTCCAGCAGCGTCTGCAGGCCGAGCATCCGCGCTCCGCCGTGGTCGCCTGGCTCGGGTACGACACCCCCGGCACGGTGAGCACCACCGTGCTGAGCGCCGACCGGGCCGACGCAGCTGCTGCCCAACTGGCTCCCTTCCTAGCCCAGTTGAGCGGCATATCGGGCCCCGGTGCCCGGCTCTCCCTGCTGTGCCACTCCTACGGCTCCGTGGTCTGCGCCCGGACCGCTACCGGGTCCGCGGTCAGTGACGTGGCGCTGTTCGGCAGCCCGGGCACCGGGGCCGGGTCCGCCCGTGAGCTGCCGACCGGGGCCCGCGTCTGGGCCGGCCGGGGCAGCGGCGACTGGATAGGCAACGTCCCGCATGTCCGGCTCGGCGGGATCGGTTTCGGCACCGACCCGGTCGACCCCGACTTCGGGGCCCGGGTCTTCGCCGCCGGCGCCGTCGGGCACAGCGACTACCTCAAGCCGGGCACCGAGTCCCTCGACAGCCTGGCCGCCATCGTCCTCGGCACCACCACCGCACCGGAGGCCGACCATGGTTGAGTTCCGCGCCCGCTGGTCCACCCTGGCCGCGGGCATCGACGCCGCCACCCCGGCCGGCCGTGACCGGGCCGTGGACGCGCTGCGGGCCTTCGCGATCCTCGGCGTGGTCCTCGGCCACTGGCTGGTCACCGCGCTGACCGCACACGACGGCACTCTGAGCACCACCAGCCCGCTGGCGCACATGCCATGGCTGGCCCCGGTGTCCTGGGTGTTCCAGACGCTGTCCGTCTTCTTCCTGGTGGGCGGCCATGTCGCCGCCCGCGGGTACGCGTCGGCGCGAGAGCGCGGCCTCTCGTACGGCGCTTGGGCCGGGCAGCGGCTGGGGCGGCTGTTCCGTCCGGTCGCCGCGGTGCTGGTGCTCTGGGCGGTCGTCGCGGGCGGGATGCTGATCGGCGGGGCGGAGTTCGCCACCGTCCGGTCGCTGGTCAAGCTGGTGCTGTCGCCGCTGTGGTTCCTGCTGGTGTTCGCCGCGTTCACCGCCGCGACCCCGCTCGTGGCCCGGCTCAGCCCGCTGTGGCCGCTGGCCGTGGTCGCTGCCGTCGACGTGTGGCGCTTCGGGCTTCAGGGCCCCGAGTGGATCGGCTGGGTCAATGTGGCCGCGGGCTGGCTCGTCCCCTTCACCCTGGGCGCCGCCTGGTCCCGCGGGGCGTTCGCCCGGCGCGGCCGGGCGCTGCTCCTCCTCGGCGCGGGCGTCCTGGCCACGGCCGCGCTGATCCTCTGGGGCGGGTACCCGGCCTCGATGGTGGGTGTCCCCGGAGCCGCCGTATCGAACCTGAACCCGCCGACGCTGGCCGCGGCCGCCTTCGGGCTGGCCCAGTGCGGGCTGGCCCTCCTGGTGCGCGAGCCGCTGGCCCGGGCCATGCGACGGCCGACGGCCTGGGCGAAGGTGGCCCTGGTGAACCTCTCCGCCATGACCGTGTTCCTGTGGCACCAGACCGCCATGATGGCCGTCACCGCCCTCGGGCTGCTGGTCTCGGCCGACCTGCCCGGGCTGCACACGGTGCCCGACTCGGTGGGCTGGATAGCGGCCCGGCTGCTGTGGCTGCCCGTGTTCGCCGCCGCGCTGTCGATCTGCTGGGCCGCGTTCCGTATCCACGAGCAGGCCGCCCGCCGTCCGAAGCCGTCCCGCTCCGCCCGGACCGCCGCCGTCCCCCGCCCCAGGACCGACCCCGCCAAGGAGATCACCCGTGTCTAGGGCCCGCCTTAGCCTGGACGGCGTGAACCAGCAGACCGAGCCACCCGCCGCCGAAGTCCGCATCCGCCTGCCGCGCGGCCTGGCGCGGGAGTTGTTCACCCTGCGGCGCGACCCCCTGCCGAAGATGTCGCGGCCGCGCTGGCTGGCCTGGCTGCCGCATGTGGTCCTCTGCTACGTGGCCATTCCCTGCGGCGTCCTGACGGGGATGCAGCTGAACGACCATTACGGGGTCTTCGGTTCGGCCGTGCTGGGGCTGTCTCTGCTGACCTCCGCGTCCGTCGTGCTCAGCATGTTCCGGCCGGTCGCCGCCTGGTGGCTCGGGCTCGTCACCTCCGGCCTGGTCGCCTGGGCCATCCACGACCATGTCGGCCAGGGGCAGTCCTGGCCCTGGACCCCCGCCGGGCCGTTCACGCTCGCGCCCGTGCTCCTGATGGTCGCCCTGCGGGTGCCGCCCCGGGTGACCGCCTCGGTCATCGGCATCACGCTCATCCTCAACGGACTGGCCGACATCTCCCTCAGGCCGCCGCAGAGCCAGACGATCATCGGCGGCGTGGCCCTCCTCTTCGCGTTCGTGGGGATCCTCGGCTACGCCCTGCGGGCCACCCGCCTCACCCGGGGCAAACTCGTCGAGCAGGAGACCCTCACCGAGGAGGAGCGGGCCCGGCGCACCCTGCTGGAGGAGCGCAGCCGGATCGCCCGCGAACTGCACGACGTCGTCGCCCACCACATGTCGGTGATCTCCATCCAGGCGCAGGTCGCCCCGCACCTGGTGGAGAACCCGTCCGAGGAGCTCAAGGAGAATCTGGCCGGCATCCGGGAGAACGCGCTGGAGGCGCTGACGGAGCTGCGGCGGGTGCTGGGCGTGCTGCGGTCCGAGCGGCCCGAGGATCCCGCGAACCCCCATCATCCGCAGCCCACCCTCGGCGAGCTGGAAGGCCTCGTGGACAACGTGCGGGGGGCCGGGCTGGACGTCACGACCGAGATCGCCGGGATACGGCGGCCGCTGACCCCGGGCGTGGAGCTCACCGCGTACCGGATCGTGCAGGAGGCGCTGAGCAACGCTCTGCGCCATGCGCCCGGTTCGCGGGTGGAGGTGGGCATCGCGTACGGGCCGCGTGATCTGCACCTGTGCGTCGCGAACAGCGCGCCGACCCGGTCGGCCCCGCCCTCGCCCGGTGCCGGGCACGGGCTGCTGGGGATGCGGGAGCGGGCAGGCATGCTGGGGGGCGAACTGGCCGCCGGCCCGCGCCCCGACGGGGGGTACGAGGTGAGCGCCGTACTCCCGATGGATCCGCAGGACCTTCCCGTGGTCCCCCACCCCGAGACGAAGAGGGCCTCATGAGCACCCCGATCAAGGTGATGATCGCCGACGACCAGATGATGGTCCGGCAGGGCTTCACCGTGCTTCTCAACGCGCAGCCCGACATAGAGGTCGTGGGGCAGGCGGTGGACGGGGCGGACGCGGTGGCGAAGGTCGCCGAGCTGGCTCCGGACGTGGTGCTGATGGACATCCGGATGCCGGGGATGGGCGGGATCGAGGCCACGTCCGTCATCACCGCGGTTCCGGACGCCGCCGTGAAGGTGCTGGTGCTGACCACCTTCGATCTCGACGAGTACGTGTACGAGGCGCTGCGGGCCGGGGCCTCCGGGTTCCTGCTCAAGGACGCGTCCGCCGACCAGCTCGCCGAGGCGGTGCGGGTGGTGGCGGCCGGCGAGGCGCTGCTCTCGCCGAACATCACGAAGCGGCTGATCACGGAGTTCTCCCGGCTCGGAGCTCCGCGCGCGCCGTCGCGGGCCCGGATCGAGGCACTGACCGAGCGGGAGACGGAGGTGCTGTCGCTGATTGCCCAGGGCTTGTCGAACGCCGAGATCTCGGAGCACCTGGTGCTGGCCGAGCAGACGGTGAAGACGCATGTGAGCCGGATCCTGGTGAAGCTGGGGCTGCGGGACCGTACGCAGGCCGCGGTGTTCGCGTACGAGACGGGTCTGATCCGCCCGACGGGCTACTGAGCGGACCCGGGTAGTACTTGAGAGGGACCCCGGGAAATCCCCATCAGCGGCGACGCGGACGAGAGCGGTACAGACCTACGGTGTGTGTATGACCGAGACGACCACCGGGGGGACATCCCGGGCACCTGAGTTCCGACTGGCATCTGAGGTGATCGCGACCCTTCGCCGGGATCTCGTCACCGATGCCTTCGCCTACCGGCCGCTGCCCCGGGCGGGGACCTCCGGGCGCTTCGTGCGCCGGCTTCCCGGGGCGTTGCGCCGGTACGCGCCGTTCCGTCGGTATGCGGCGGTGGGGGCCCTGGCCTTCCTCGTCGGGCTGACCGCGCTCAACACGCAGTCGGCCGCCTGGGGCGACCTGGGGCCGATCGCCATGGCGATGCTGTCCGCGGCCCCGGTCCTGATGACGCTGGTGCGGCCGGTCGGCGCGTGGTGGGCGGCCATCGCGATGACGGTGGTGACGGCCGGTATCGGCGGTGGCTACAACTGGCCCTGGACCAGCGGCAGTTTCTTCGCGTACATCGTGGTCATGTTCCTCGTCACGCTGCGGACCGGGCCCCGGGTGGCGGCCTGGATGTGGACGCTCACCCTGGTGCTGGGATCCGCGATCTCCGTGCTGTTCAACGGCCATTGGGGGTCGAACCTGCCCGAGATGGCGGTGACCTCGGCCTTCGCCCTGGTGATCGCCGGCAGTATCCGGATACGCCGTGATGCCCGGGCCGAGGTGAGCGCGCAGCAGGAGGTCACGGCCGTCGAGCGGGACAAGCGGACTCTGCTGGAGGAGCGGACCACGATCGCGCGGGAGTTGCACGATGTGGTGGCCCACCACATGTCGGTGGTGGCGATCCAGGCGGAGGCCGCGCCGTACCGGGTGAAGAACCCGCCGCCGGAGCTGGAGGCGGCGTTCGTCACCATCCGGGAGAACGCGGTGGCGGCTCTGACGGAGCTGCGGCGGGTGCTGGGTGTGGTGCGCTCCGCGGACTACGAGGCACCGGACGCCCCGCAGCCGACGCTGGCCTCGCTGGAGGGGCTGCTGGCCAATGTGCGGGATGCCGGCCTGAGCGTGGAGAAGACGATCACGGGTTCGGTGCGGGAGCTGCCGCAGGGCGTGGAGCTGTCGGCGTACCGGATCATCCAGGAAGCCCTCAGCAACACGCTGCGGCACGCGCCGGGGGCCGCGGCCGAGGTGGAGGTCTCGTACGTGCTGGGGGGTCTGGGCATACGGATCGTCAATGACCGGGCGACCGGGGACGCGCGGCCCTCGCCGGGGGCCGGGCACGGGATCACCGGGATGCGGGAGCGGGTGGCCATGCTGGAGGGCGAGATGACGGCCGGCCGGACGGCGGCGGGCGGGTACGAGGTGGCGGTGTTCATACCGGTGCCCCACCGTGCGGAGCCGGTGCCCGAGTCGCGGGAGGGGACGGTATGACGATCAGGGTCCTGATCGTCGACGACCAGGTGATGGTGCGCGAGGGGTTCTCCGTTCTGCTGAACGCGATGGACGGCATCGAGGTGGTCGGCGAAGCGGTCGACGGCCGGGAGGCCATCGAGCAGGTGGCGGTGCTGCGGCCGGATGTGGTGCTGATGGACATCCGGATGCCGCGGATGAACGGGCTGGAGGCCACGCGGGAGATCGTGGCCGCCGACACGGACGCGAAGGTGCTAGTCCTGACGACCTTCGACCTCGACGAGTACGTGTACCAGGCGCTGCGGGCCGGGGCCTCCGGGTTCCTGCTCAAGGACGCGTCGGCCCGTCAGCTGGCCGACGGGGTCAGGGTGGTGGCGGCCGGGGAAGCCCTGCTGGCGCCCTCGGTGACCAAGCGGCTGATCGTGGAGTTCTCGAAGATCTCCGAGGCCCGCAAGCTGGCGGACCCGGCGGGTGTGGGGGAGCTGACGGAGCGGGAGACGGAGGTGCTGGTACTGATCGCGCAGGGGCTGTCCAATGCGGAGATAGCCGACCGGCTGGTCGTCGCCGAGTCCACCATCAAGACCCATGTGAGCCGGATCCTGGTGAAACTGGGCCTGCGGGACCGGACGCAGGCGGCCGTGTACGCGTACGAGACCCGCTTGGTGACACCCGCCTGATCCGGCCTGATCGGCAAGACACCCCCTAGGGTGCGGGGATGGGTTTTGATCCGTGGGATGCCGCGTTCGTCGCCGATCCCTATCCGGCGTATCGGGAGTTGCGGGAGCAGGGGCGGGCCGTGTGGTGGGAGGCCACCGGGCAGTGGCTGGTGCCGCACTACGCCGATGTGAGTGCGCTGTTGCGGGACCGGCGGCTGGGGCGGACCTACCTCCACCGGTTCTCGCACGAGGAGTTCGGCCGCGAGGCGCCGCCGCCGGAGCACGAGCCCTTCCACGTGCTCAACGGCAACGGCCTGCTGGACCTGGAGGATCCCGCGCACGCGCGGGTGCGCAGGCTGGTGGCGAAGGCCTTCACCCCTCGGACGGTGGAGCGGCTCGTGCCCGCGGTGCAGCGGCTGGCCGGGGAGCTGGTGGGGCGGCTGCGTGCGGACGGGGGCGGGGATCTGCTCACCGTCGTCGCCGAGCCGCTGCCGGTGGCGGTGATCGCGGAGCTGCTGGGCGTGCCCGAGGCGGATCGTGGGTTGCTGCGGCCCTGGTCGGCGGACATCTGCGGGATGTTCGAGCTCCGGCCGGACGAGGAGACGGCGCGGCGCGCGGTGCGGGCGAGTGTCGAGTTCAGCGCCTACCTCCGGGGGCTGATCGCCGAGCGGCGGAGCCGCCCCGGGGAGGATTTGATCTCCGGGCTGATCGCCGCCCACGATGAGGAGGGGCGGCTCAGCGAGCAGGAGATGATCTCCACCTGTGTGCTGCTGCTGAACGCCGGGCACGAGGCCACCGTCAATACGACCGTCAACGGGTGGTGGGCGCTGTTCCGCAACCCCGCGCAGCTCGCCGCGCTCCGCGCGAGCCACGATCCCGAAAAGTTGTCCACAGCTGTGGATGAACTCATGCGGTACGACACTCCCCTCCAGATGTTCGAACGCTGGGTGCTCGACGACATCCGGATCGGTGACACCGTCATCCCCCGCGGCGCCGAGGTCGCGCTGCTCTTCGGGTCCGCGAACCGGGATCCCGCGCGCTTCGACGACCCCGACGCGCTGGACCTCGCACGGGCCGACAACCCGCATCTGACCTTCGGGGCCGGGATCCACTACTGCCTCGGGGCGCCGCTGGCGCGGCGGGAGTTGGAGGCCTCGTTCGGGGCGCTGCTGGCGGACGGAGTCCCGCCGCTGCGGCTCGTCGAGGAGCCGCAGTGGCGGGACGGGTACGTCATCCGGGGGCTGGAGCAACTGCTGGTGGAGTTCTAGCCCGGTTTCCGCCGGCCGGCACCTAGGCGATCATGTCGCGGCGGCGCAGGGCGCCGAGGCCCGCCGCCGTCAGTGCCACCGCCAGGGCGGTCAGGGCCAGCAGCGGGGCCGGATCCAGGGCCTGCGCTCCGGGGAGCCGGGGCAGGTGGGCGAAGGGCGAGAGGTTCAGGACGGCCTGCGGGAGGTTCAGCGCCGGGCCGACCCAGCCCAGGGCCAGCGCGCCCCCGGCCACCGCCCAGGCGGCCGCCGCGTACTGCGGGACCGCGCCGTACAGCAGCGCCGCCAGCGCCCCGATCAGCCACACCGCCGGGAGCTGGGCGAGCGTGGCGCCGATCGCCGCGCCCGGCTCCCGGCCGTGCCCGAGGCCGAGACCGAGGCCCGCCAGCAGCAGGATCAGCGCCGAGCCGCCGAAGGCCACGGCCAGGTGGCCGCCGGCCCAGCGCAGCCGGCCGACCTCGTTCGCGAGCAGCGGCTCCGCGCGGCCGCCCGACTCCTCGCCGCCCAGGCGCAGTACGGCCGAGACGGCGTACAGGGCGGCGACCATGCCGAACATGCCGGCCATCGTCGCGAGGAAGGCGTCGGTGAGGGCACCCTGCGCACCCGACCCGCTCTGCCCGCCCATCCGCTCGATGATCTCGCGGGTCCGGTCGTTGCCGCCGACCAGGTCCGCGGCGCCGTCCGCCATCCCGCCGAAGACGACACCGGCGATCAGGAAGCCCGCGCTCCAGCCCAGTACGCTGCCGCGCTGCAGCCGCCAGGCCAGCGCACCCGCCGTGCCCAGGCGCCCCTCGGCCGGCCCCGGCCGCGACGGCAGGAAGCTCATGCCCAGGTCACGGCGCCCGGCCAGGGCGTACGCGGCGCCCGCCTGCACGGTGACGGCGGCGGCGAACAGGAGGAGCACCCACCAGTGTTCGGCGGCGAAGGCCCGTACGTTCTCCACCCATCCGAGCGGCGAGGCCCAGGTCAGGGCCGACCGCCCGCCCTCCGTACCGGCGTCGCCCGCGGCCTTCAGGACGAAGGCGGCGCCGAGCACGGCGGCCGTGATCCCCTTGGCGGCGCGGGCACTCTCGGTCAGCTGGGCGGCGATGGCGGCGGTGCAGGCGAAGAGCATCCCGGTGGCCGCGACGGCCAGGCCGAGAGCGACCGCGCCGGGCGCGCCCTGCCCCGCGAGACCGCCCGCCACGAGCAGGGCGACGCAGGCGTTGGCCACGAGGGCGGCGAGCAGGGCGGCGGTCAGCGGGGCCTGCCGCCCCACCATCGCGGCGGAGAGCAGTTCCTGACGGCCCGTCTCCTCCTCCTCGCGGGTGTGCCGGACGACGATGATCAGGCTCATGGCGGCCGCGAGGACGGCGGCGTAGACACCGCCCCGCCAGGCGGTCAGGGCGCCGAGCGAATCGTCGAAGACCGGTCCGTACAGGGCGCGCATCGAGCTGTTGGCGTTCATCGAGGCGGCGGCCCGGGCGCGTTCGGCGGCGGTGGCGTACACACTGCCCAGCGAGCCGGGCATGCTCACCACCAAGAGCGTGGTGACCAGCGTCCCCACCGGCATCATCACGCGGTCTCGCCGCAGGGCGAGCCGCAGCAGCGCCCCGGTGCCGGCCAGTTGGTTCTTCATCGGGTCGCCTCTTCGCTGTAGTGGCGCAGGAAGAGCTCTTCGAGGGTGGGCGGGGTCGAGGTCAGCGACCGCACGCCCGACGCGGTGAGGGAGCGGAGTACCGCGTCCAGCTTGCCGGTGTCGGCCTGGAGGCGGACCTTCAGCCCCTGCACCTGGACGTCGTACACGCCCGGCAGGTGGGCGAGGCCGTTCGGCGGACCGGCCAGCTCGGCGCTGATCGACGTACGGGTGAGGTGGCGGAGTTCGGCGAGGGTGCCGGTCTCCACGGTGCGGCCCTTGCGGATGATGCTGACCCGGTCGCAGAGGGTCTCGACCTCGCTGAGGATGTGCGAGCTGAGCAGGATGGTGCGTCCGGCGGCGCGCGCCTCGGCGACGCAGCCCTGGAAGACCTCCTCCATCAGCGGGTCGAGGCCGGAGGTGGGTTCGTCGAGGACGAGCAGTTCGACGTCGGAGGCGAAGGCGGCGACGAGGGCGACCTTCTGCCGGTTGCCCTTGGAGTACGTACGACCCTTCTTGGTGGGGTCCAGCTCGAACCGCTCGACGAGCTCGGCGCGCCGGGTCTTGTCGAGGCCGCCGCGGAGGCGTCCGTAGAGGTCTATGACCTCGCCGCCGGAGAGGTTGCGCCACAGGGTGACGTCTCCGGGGACGTAGGCGACGCGGCGGTGGAGGGCTACCGCGTCGGCCCAGGGATCACCGCCGAGGAGCTCGGCGGTGCCGGAGTCGGCGCGCAGCAGGCCCAGCAGGACCCGGATGGTGGTGGACTTGCCGGCGCCGTTGGGGCCGAGGAAGCCGTGGACCTCGCCGGTGGTGACCGCGAGATCGAGTCCGTCCAGAGCGTGGGTGCGGCCGAATGCCTTGTGGAGGCCGGCAACGCTGATTGCCTTCGTCATGCTTCCGAAGGTACGTTACTTTCACAAATTTGTGAAGCTTGAGAATCTCAGGAATCACGTAAAGTCGGGAAGGTGGCAGATGACATGGTGAATGTGGACGCGGGGACCGAAAACGGGACCGATGCCGGCCCCGAAACCGGGACGGCTGCCGGTGCCCGGGACGGCGACGCCGTCTCCCGCTTCGTCGAGCGGTTCGCCGCGCAGCTGACCGAGGCCGGGATGCAGCGGATGGCCGCGCGCGTCTTCGCCCAGCTGCTGGCCAGCGACGGCGGCGCGATGACCTCGGCGGAGCTGGGCGGGGCCCTGCAGATCAGCCCGGCCGCGGTGTCGGGCGCCGTGTCCTACCTGACCCAGGTCAACATGGTCAGCCGCGAACGCGAACCGGGCTCGCGCCGCGACCGGTACGTCCTGCACAACGAGCTCTGGTACGAGACCTTCACTCGCCGCGACCAGGTCCTGACCCTGTGGGAGAAGACCCTGCGCGAGGGCGCGGCCACCCTCGGCACGGACTCACCGGCCGGGGCACGCGTCGCGGAGACGGCGGCCTTCTTCGAGTTCATGCAGGGCGAGATGCTGGGTCTGATGGACCGCTGGCGGGTCCACAAGGCGGCGATCGGCCTCGGCTGAGCCGACCGGAGCGGGCCTGCGGGCCCGGGCGGGCCTGCGGGCCTGGGCGGGCCTGCGGGCCCGGGCGGGCCTGCGGGCCTGGGCGGGCCTGCGGGCCTGGGCGGGCGTGAACCGGCCCGAGCGGGTTCGGGCCGGATCCGATCACACGGTGATCGGATCCGGAAGCACCGATACCCGCAGACGGGACACCTCATGCGTGCCATGCTGGAACGCATGAACCTGGAGGACCTGGTACGGCTGCGCCGCGCCCGGGACATGATGGACCGCGAGTACGCGGAGCCGCTGGACGTTCAGGCACTCGCGAACGTCGCCCTCATGTCGGCGGGACACTTCTCCCGCAGCTTCCGCACCGCCTTCGGGGAAACCCCGTACAGCTACCTCATGACCCGCCGCGTCGAACGCGCGAAGGCGCTGCTGCGACGCGGCGACATGAGCGTGACGGACGTCTGCTTCGCCGTCGGATGTACCTCGCTGGGGTCCTTCAGCTCGCGCTTCACCGAGCTCGTCGGCGAGACCCCCAGCGCCTACCGGGCCCGCAGCCACGACGACGGCGCGGCGATCCCGGCGTGCGTCGCCAAGATCCTCACGCGACCGGTCAGGATCGGAGAAGCGAAATCCGCACCCTCCTCGTAGCGTCGACGGCATGGACATCAACCTCTCGCAGTGCTTCATCGCAGTCGACGACCACGACAAGGCGCTCGCCTTCTACCGCGACATCCTCGGCCTGGAGGTCCGCAACGACGTCGGGTTCGAGGGGATGCGCTGGGTGACCGTCGCCTCCCCCTCGCAGCCGGACGTGGAGATCGTCCTCGAACCGCCGCTCGCCGACCCGGGCGCCTCGGCGGCCGACAAGCAGGCCATGGCGGAGCTGCTGGCCAAGGGCCTGCTGCGCGGCGTGATCTTCT
The DNA here is from genome assembly GCF_055574035.1 of Streptomyces sp. NPDC030021. Classification (NCBI taxonomy): domain Bacteria; kingdom Bacillati; phylum Actinomycetota; class Actinomycetes; order Kitasatosporales; family Streptomycetaceae; genus Streptomyces; species Streptomyces sp. NPDC030021. The sequence continues at coordinate 6,894 of NZ_JBVIAH010000039.1, read as the reverse complement.
CCACCGACGACGTCGACGCCACCTTCGAACACATCCGGGCCGCCGGCGGGGAGGTGCTGCAGGAGCCGGTCGACCAGCCGTACGGCGTCCGCGACTGCGCCTTCCGGGACCCGGCGGGCAACATGCTCCGCTTCAACCAGCCCCGTAAGCCGTAGCCGCCCACAGCCGCAGGAGTCCGCGCAGGCGGCCCGCCCGAGAAATGGAGACACGATGAGCAGGGCCACCGAGCCGGACCCCACGTCGCACACGCCGCACGCCGCCGACAGCCACGGTCTGATCCGCGTGCACGGCGCGCGCGTGAACAACCTCAAGGACGTCAGCATCGAGATCCCCAAGCGCCGGCTGACGGTGTTCACCGGAGTCTCCGGTTCGGGCAAGAGCTCGCTGGTGTTCGACACGATCGCCGCCGAGTCCCAGCGGATGATCAACGAGACCTACAGCACCTTCGTACAGGGCTTCATGCCCACGCTGGCCCGCCCCGAGGTCGACGTGCTCGACGGACTCACCACCGCGATCACCGTCGACCAGCAGCGCATGGGCGGCGACCCCCGCTCCACGGTCGGCACCGCCACCGACGCCAACGCGATGCTGCGCATCCTCTTCAGCCGGCTCGGGAAGCCGCACATCGGCCCGCCCAGCGCCTACTCCTTCAACGTCGCCTCCGTCCGGGCGAGCGGCGGCATCACGGTCGAGCGCGGCGCCGCCAAGACCAAGACCGTGAAGGCGACCTTCTCCCGCACCGGCGGCATGTGCGTGCGCTGCGAGGGCCGCGGCTCGGTCTCCGACATCGACCTCACCCAGCTCTACGACGACTCCAAGTCGCTCGCCGAGGGCGCGTTCACCATCCCCGGATGGAAGTCCGACAGCTTCTGGACCGTGCGGGTCTACGCCGAGTCGGGCTTCCTCGACCCGGACAAGCCGATCCGCAAGTACACCAAGAAGGAGATGCAGGACTTCCTCTACCGGGAGCCCACCAAGGTCAAGGTCGAGGGCGTCAACCTCACCTACGAGGGCCTCATCCCCAAGATCCAGAAGTCCTTCCTGTCCAAGGACAAGGAAGCGATGCAGCCGCACATCCGGGCCTTCGTGGAACGGGCGGTCACCTTCACCGTCTGCCCCGAGTGCGAGGGCACCCGGCTCAGCGAGGGCGCCCGGTCCTCGAAGATCAAGAAGATCAGCATCGCCGACGCCTGCACCATGCAGATCAGCGACCTGGCCGAGTGGGTACGCGGCCTCGCCGAGCCCTCGGTGGCCCCGCTGCTCACCGCACTGCAGCTCACCCTCGACTCGTTCGTGGAGATCGGCCTCGGCTACCTCTCGCTCGACCGGGCCTCCGGGACCCTGTCCGGCGGCGAGGCGCAGCGCGTCAAGATGATCCGCCACCTCGGCTCCTCGCTCACCGACGTCACCTACGTCTTCGACGAGCCCACCATCGGCCTGCACCCGCACGACATCCAGCGCATGAACGACCTGCTCCTGCGGCTGCGCGACAAGGGCAACACCGTGCTCGTCGTGGAGCACAAGCCGGAGACCATCGCGATCGCCGACCACGTCGTCGACATCGGCCCCGGCGCGGGCACCGCGGGCGGCACCGTCTGCTACGAGGGCACCGTCGCGGGGCTGCGCTCCGCCGGCACCATCACCGGCCGCCACCTCGACGACCGGGCCAAGCTCAAGCCGTCGGTACGCACGCCCACCGGCGCGCTGGAGATCCGCGGGGCCACGGCGAACAACCTGCGCGACGTCGACGTCGACGTCCCGCTCGGGGTGCTCACGGTCGTCACCGGCGTCGCCGGTTCCGGCAAGAGCTCGCTCCTGCACAAGTCGCTCTCCCCCGACGCGGACGTGGTCTCCATCGACCAGGGCGCGATCCGCGGCTCGCGCCGGAGCAACCCGGCGACCTACACCGGGCTGCTCGACCCGATCCGCAAGGCGTTCGCCAAGGTCAACGGGGTGAAGCCGGCGCTGTTCAGCGCCAACTCCGAAGGTGCCTGCCCCAACTGCAACGGCGCCGGCGTCATCTACACGGACCTGGCGATGATGGCCGGGGTCACGACCACCTGTGAGGAGTGCGAGGGGAAGCGGTTCGAGGCGTCGGTGCTGGAGTACCACCTCGGCGGCCGCGACATCAGCGAGGTGCTCGCGATGTCGGTGACCGAGGCCGAGGAGTTCTTCGGCTCGGGCGAGGCGCACACACCCGCCGCGCACCGCATCCTCACCCGGCTCGCCGATGTCGGGCTCGGCTACCTCAGCCTCGGCCAGCCGCTCACCACGCTGTCCGGCGGCGAGCGGCAACGGCTCAAGCTGGCCACCCACATGGCGGAGAAGGGTGGCGTCTACGTGCTCGACGAGCCGACCACCGGCCTGCACCTCGCCGACGTGGAGCAACTGCTCGGCCTGCTCGACCGGCTGGTCGACTCCGGGAAGTCGGTCGTCGTCATCGAGCACCACCAGGCGGTCATGGCGCACGCCGACTGGATCATCGACCTCGGTCCCGGCGCCGGTCACGACGGCGGCCGGATCGTCTTCGAGGGCACCCCCACCGACCTCGTGGAAGACCGCTCCACCCTCACCGGCGAGCACCTCGCGGCGTACGTCGGCGCCTGACCCGTCCCTCCCCGGACCTCCGGCCGCTGCGGTGGCAGGGGTCCGGGGAGCTGCCTGGCGTGGTCGGCGGACGGATCGGTCCCGCCCCGGATGCCGGGGAGAGCCGCGGGCAGATCAGCTTCGCGCAGGACCTCTCGCCGGAGGAGGCGCTGGTCATGGCCGGGACCCAGAAGGCTCCGCTCGGCTGACCGGGCCCGCCGGCCCGCGGCGCACGGGCCGGGCGTGGGCCAGCCCGCCGGAGTGCGGGGCCCACAGGGCCCCGCCCGCGGCCGGGTCACCCGCGAGCCGCACCACCACCGTGGCCGGGGCGGTGGCCGTACGGGGCCACGGGCGCGGCGGCAGCACCCGCCGGCCCAGCAGGCCCAGGGTGAGCACGGGCCGCCCGCCGGCGAGCACCAGCACCGGCGGCTGCCACCCCGCCCGGACGGCCACGGCCTCGTACGGGGTCCAGCGCACCGCGGAATCCCGCAGCAGGCGCCGGACCCGCCGGACGGCCAGCAGCTCCCGCGCCCCGAGCAGCACCGGGCTCAGCACCACGCCCAGCGCGGCCGCCGGCGCCAGCGGCCGGCCGAGCAGGGCCGCGACCACCACCGGCCAGCAGAACACCGGCAGCAGGCACAGCAGCAGCGCGTCGCGCCGCCAGTCGTCCAGCGCGTCCCGCACGTCCTGCGGATCCGGTCCGTCCTGCGGATCCGGTCCGTCCTGCGGATCCGGTGCGTCCTGCGGATCCGGTGCGTCCGGTGCACCCCGTTCAGCCCGTGCACCCGGTGTGGTCACCGGGGCACGGTGAGCGTCCATGCCCCGGGACGCAAGGTCCACGTACGGCGGCGGACCGGGCCGGTCATCGCCGCGTCGGCGCGGTAGCGGAAGTCCGCGCCCGACACCGTCACCGTCTTCGCCCGGGCCGTGACCGTCGATTCGGCGGAGCTGCCGCCACCCGTCCGGACCACGACCTCCGCCAGACCGCCGTCGTCCCGGGTGCGAACCGAGACGTCCTCCACGGGCCGGTCCACGTCCGCCAGCAGCACCCCGTCGGCCTCGACCCGCAGCCGGTGCCGGCCGGTGGCCACGCCGCCGGCCGCCGCCACGGGCCGGACCAGCGTCCGGACCAGCGAGCGGTACGCGCTCCACACCGACGGCCCGGCGGGCCGCGGGACCCCGTGCACCGGCGGGATCCGCAGCGCACCGAGCACCACCCCGTCGCTGTCGTCGACCAGCAGGTCGCAGATCCGCACCGACCCGTCGAGGACGGCCCGGGCCGCGGCGACGGCCGAAAGCGGCACGCCGAGGGACCTCGCCAGCCCCAGCGACCCCACCGGGCCCACCGGAACCAGCGCCAGGGGTCCCTCCCCCAGCCCGCGCTCGCGGTGCAGCAGCCCCACGGCGCGCACCAGGGCCCGGTCGTCACCGACGATCACCAGCCGCCGATGACCCCGGCGGGCAAGAGCCCGCGCAAATTCCTCCTGCGAATCCGGGAGGCAGATTTTCGCTGCCGCGCCCGCTGACAACACATCCTTCGCGATCCGCACGGACTCGCCGTCAAGACGGCGGGCGACCGGGTCGACGAGCACGAGCAGGCCGCCTACCGGCGCGCCCGCTTGGCTCATGGTGGGCTCTGGAGCCGACACCTCGGTCCTTCCTCGGGTAGCATCTTTGTGCAAGAGGCCCTTGCGCTATTGCGCCAGGGCCTTCGTCTATTCCGGGGTACCGGTCCGACGGCTCAGCCTGCGGTGTACATCGTCGTACGCCCCCTGACCTTGGACATGCCCCATCCGGAAGAGGTGTACGCCTGTGCCCGCTCTTGTGCTGCTCGGAGCTCAGTGGGGTGACGAGGGCAAGGGAAAGGCCACCGACCTGCTCGGTGGATCCGTTGACTATGTAGTGCGCTACCAGGGCGGCAACAATGCCGGCCACACGGTCGTCGTAGGCGACCAGAAGTACGCGCTGCACCTTCTCCCTTCCGGCATCCTCTCCCCCGGATGCACCCCGGTCATCGGTAACGGTGTCGTCGTCGACCCGGCCGTCCTGCTCTCCGAGCTGCGCGGCCTGAACGAGCGCGGCATCGACACCTCCAAGCTGCTCATCAGCGGCAACGCGCACCTGATCACGCCGTACAACGTCACCCTCGACAAGGTCGGCGAGCGTTTCCTCGGCAAGCGCAAGATCGGTACCACCGGTCGCGGCATCGGCCCGACGTACGCGGACAAGATCAACCGCATCGGTATCCGCGTCCAGGACCTCTACGACGAGTCGATCCTCATCCAGAAGGTCGAAGCGGCGCTGGAGGGCAAGAACCAGCTCCTCGCGAAGCTCTACAACCGCCGCGCGATCGACGCCGCCCAGATCGTCGAGGAGATGCTCCAGTACGCGGAGCAGATCAAGCCGTACGTCGCCGACACCACCCTGATCCTCAACAACGCGCTGGACGAGGACAAGGTCGTGCTGTTCGAGGGCGGCCAGGGCACCCTGCTCGACGTCGACCACGGCACCTATCCCTTCGTCACCTCGTCCAACCCGACCGCCGGCGGCGCCTGCACCGGCACCGGCGTGGGCCCGACGAAGATCAGCCGCGTCATCGGCATCCTCAAGGCCTACACGACCCGAGTCGGCGCGGGCCCGTTCCCGACCGAGCTGTTCGACCAGGACGGCGAGGACCTGCGCCGCATCGGCGGCGAGCGCGGCGTGACCACCGGACGTGACCGCCGCTGCGGTTGGTTCGACGCGCCGATCGCACGTTACGCCACCCGTGTGAACGGCCTCACCGACTTCTTCCTCACCAAGCTGGACGTACTGACCGGCTGGGAGCAGATCCCGGTCTGCGTCGCGTACGAGATCGACGGCAAGCGCGTCGAGGAGCTGCCGTACTCGCAGACGGACTTCCACCACGCGAAGCCGATCTACGAATACCTCCCCGGCTGGTCCGAGGACATCACCAAGGCCAAGACCTTCGAGGACCTCCCGGCGAACGCCCAGGCGTACGTCAAGGCCCTGGAGGAGATGTCGGGCGCCCCGATCTCCGCGATCGGCGTCGGCCCCGGCCGTACCGAGACGATCGAGATCAACTCGTTCCTCTAGGAAACCCTTCGGACCCGGTCCCCCGGAGGGGCGGCAGGCGCACCCGCGCCCGCCGCCCCTCCGGCGTTTCCGGGAAGAGAAATCTCCCGCGCCCTGTCACATCCGTGCGCTCCCCTCCGTCAGTGCTGTGCAGACACCGGCCGAAGGAGAGCAGCAGCCATGACGGACACCTCCATCTCGCGGATGCCGAAGTGACAGGACGCCCCCTGCCACACGGCCGCCGAGCGCGCCGCCCTCGCCCTGGTGGAAGCCACCGTCCAGCCCGCCCCGCACGGCCGGGAGCGGTCTCGGGGGGCGGGTTCCGGGTGGGCGGAAATATGATGTCCACGGGCTTTTCGCGCAGCGGAAGCAGGGACGAATGGATGCACCTCGGAGCGTTCCGTGACTCCTCGCCGTGCCCCGCGGGCGGCCAGCGCCGACCTGCTCAGCACGCTCGGGCGGCTCGCCGACCAGGCCCGCCGCGGGGTGGAGCTGCAGCAGGCCCGGGTGGACCTGGCCGAGGCGCTGCAGAGCGAGATGCTGCCCGCCTCGCTGCCCGCGCTGCCGGGCCTGCGGACAGCCGCCCGGTACGCGCCCGCCCGGCACGGCCTGGACATCGGCGGCGACTGGTACGACGGCTTCCGGCTCCCCAAGGGAGCCCTCGCCTTCTGCATCGGTGACGTCCAGGGGCACGATGTGGAGGCGGCCGCCTTCATGGGGCAGGTGCGGATCTGCCTGCGCGCCGTCGCGGCCGTCGTCGTCGATCCGGGCGAGGTGCTGAGCCGGGCCAACGAGGTGCTGCTCTCCATGGACCGCGACCTCTTCGCGACCTGCAGCCTGCTCCGCTTCGATCCGGAGACACGGGAGCTGGAGACCGCCCGGGCCGGCCATGTTCCGTCGGTCTGGGCCACCGTCGACGGCGAGTACGGCATAGCCGAGGAGGACGGCGGCCTGCCGCTGAACCTGATGCCCGGGGCGGGGTACGCGGTGACCCGCCGCCGGCTCACGAAGGCGGGGTCGATCGTGCTGCTCACCGACGGGGTGGTCGAGGGTCCGAAGTTCCCGATCGAGGTGGGACTGGAGCGGGTGGCCAAGGTGGTGCGGGAGGCCGCGGGCACCGATCCGGGCGAGCTGGCCGCCGAGGTGATGAAGGTGGCCGACTCCACCGGCCACGCGGATGACGCCGCCGTGCTCGTGCTCAGCCATGACGCCCGGCCCGATCCGCAAGACACC
>NZ_JBVIAH010000038.1:0-44822 GCF_055574035.1 Streptomyces sp. NPDC030021 | reverse complement strand
CCCCCCCCCCCCCCCCCCCCCCCCCCCCCCCCCCCCCCCCCCCCCCCCCCCCCCCCCCCCCCCCCCCCCCCCCCCCCCCCCCCCCCCCCCCCCCAGCGGCGCCGCGCCGGAAACCAGACGGTTCGGCGCCCGCGCCGTTGCCGGGGCTCCGCCCCGGACCCCGCTCCTCAAACGCCGGAGGGGCTGAATCTGCCCAGCGAAGCCGCATGCGCCCGGAGGGCCGGGGCAGGCCAGAGGCCTGGAGCGAGCCGGAGGGGCTGAAGGTGCCCGGCGGTGCCGGATGGGGCCCGTTACTCCTCGCGGATCGGGATGCGGCCGTTCACCGGCGGGGAGGCCGGGGAAGGGGTGCCCGACGGCGGGGTCTGGCCCATCGAGGCCAGGAGTTGGCGGGCCACGCCCAGGCCCGTGCCGCCCATCGTGAGCGCCTTCGCGAACATCTCCGACATGCCCTCGGCCCCGTTCAGCAGGACCATGTGCTCCACGTTCCCGAAGGCCCCCGCGCCCGCCTCGACGATCGCCGGCCAGTTCTCGGCCAGCTGCTGCGCGACGACCGCCTCCTGGTTCTCCGCCAGCGCGGCGGCCCGCGCCTTGATCGCTTCCGCCTCGGCCAGACCGCGGGCCTTCGCCGACTCCGCCTCCGCGAGGCCCCGCGCCTGCGTGGCCGCGGCCTCCGCCTCACCGGTCGCCCGCGTGGCCTTCGCCGACGCGATGCCCCGCGCCTCCACGGCCTGCGCGTCGGCGGTCGCCGCCGTCGTCACCCGCGTGGCCTCGGCGGCCGCCGCGAGCTCCGTCTCCCGCGCCTTCGCCTGCGCCGCCGAGATCCGGGCGTCACGCTCGGCCTCCGCCCGGGTGCGGGTCTCGTACGCCGCCGCGTCCGCGGGCTTGCGTACGTCCGCCTGCAGCTGCTGCTCGCGCCGGTGCGCCTCCAGCTCCGCGACCCGGGTCTCCTGGACGACGACCTCCTGGCGGGCGGCCGCCTCCGACAGCGGGCCCGCCTGACGGGCCGTCGCCGCCGCCTTGTCCCGTTCGGCCTGGTAGCCGGCCTGCAGGATCTCGCTGTCGCGCGTCGCCTCGGCCATCCGGGCGAAGGCGGCCTGCTCGGCCTCCGTGGCCAGCCGGTTCGCCTCGGCCTGCGCGATCCGCGCGTCCCGCTGCACGGCCGCCGCGTGCGGCATCGCCAGGTTCTTGATGTAGCCGGTCGGGTCCTCGATCTCGTGGATCTGCAGCGAGTCGACGATCAGGCCGAGCTTCTCCATCTCGGTACCGCAGGCCATCCGGGTCTGGCCCGTCAGCTTCTCCCGGTCGCGGATCATGTCCTCGACCGTCAACCCGCCCACGATGGAGCGCAGATGGCCCGCGAAGACGATGTGCACGCGCTCGGGCATCATCTTCTGCTGGTCCAGGAACCGGCGGGCCGCGTTGGCGATCGACACGAGGTCGTCGCCGACCTTGAAGATGACGACGCCCTTCACCCGCAGCGGGATGCCCTGGTGGGTGACGCAGTCCACGGACAGCTGTGTCTCGTTGAGGTCCAGGGACAGTTTCCGTACCGCCTGCACGCCCGGGAGCACGAGCGTCCCCCGCCCGGTGACGATCCGGAACCCCATGCCCTGCCCGAGGCCCTCGGTCTTGTGCGTGGAACCGGAGATGACGAGTGCCTCGTTCGGTTCGGCCACCCGCCACATGAGCTTGAACAGGCCGATCAGAGCCACGATTGCGGCGAGAACGATTCCCGCCACGACGCCGATAGCCATCGGCAACGCCCCCTTAGCGCGGTGCCGTTCGGCACCGACGAGGCCGAGTCTGCGCCTGCCGCAGCCCCGCCGGAAGATGCGGGCCGAGTCTTGTCGCCATCTTGATACGTACAGGTGGGACGGGGCGTCAGTTGTCGTAGGCGGCCATCACGTACACCGTGCGCGGCGGCAGGTACTCGACCACCGTCACCACCGTCCCGACGGCGATGCGGCCGGTCCCCGCGACCGGGTGGGCGAGGAAGTGCTCCGCCCCGCCCCGGATCCGTACGATGACCTCGCCCACCAGCCCCGGCCCGACCGTCCCGGTCACCCGGCCGGTCAGTCCCACCATGTCCGCGTCGGCGCCCGTGTCCCCCATGGGGCGAGGGTACGCCGCACGGCCACCGGAAGGGGCCTGCCGAGCCGGAGCGGGCTGCGAGGCTACGAGTGGCCGAGGTCCGCGGCCGGCAGGTCCGATTCCGAGACCGGGACCGAGCCGGTGTCGGGGGCCGGTCGCAGGGTGAACTCGTCCGAGGCCATCGAGTCGAGCACCGGCGGGGCCGGGCGCAGCGGCGCGGGCATGACCGCGGCCTCCGAGTGGCCGCCGCAGCCGTAGGACAGCGACACCAGACGGCCGTCGGCCGGGCTGAACTCGTTCGCGCAGACGCCGAAGGCCTGGCCGAGCGAGCCGCCGATGGCGACCAGGAAGCCGCAGGAGACGCAGGACGCGGGCGCGGCCTGCGCCATCGGGGTCTTGGCGCCGAAGGACTCGTCCCAGCGGTCAGCGGCGGTGTGCAGCCCGTACCGCGAGAGCACGCGCGCCCGGCGCATGCCCAGTTCCTCGGCGACCGAGGTGATGGAGCCGCGTACGGGGACCACCGCGCGGTCGGTGACGTCGGCGTCCTCGGCCTCGACCAGTTCGGCCATCTCGGTGGAGACCACCGAGTTCGGCGGCGGGGTGTCCTCGCCCGACCAGCCCGGCTCCAGGCGCAGGTCCTCGGCGTCGGTGGGCAGCAGGTCGCCGGGGCCCATGTCGCCGGGGCGCAGCCGCTCGCTCCACGGCACCCACTCGGGGGCCAGCAGCGCGTCGTCGCCGGGCAGCAGCACCGTTTCGTCGAGGGTGACGTTCTTCGCGCGGGAGGCGCGGGTGACGGTGACGGCCCAGCGCCAGCCGCGGTAGCCCGGTTCCTTGGACTCGAAGAAGTGGGTGACGACGCGGTCGCCCTCCGCCACGGCGGAGACGTGCGCGCCCACCACTCCGGGGAAGGCGGCCTCCTCGGCCGCCGCGCGGGCGAGTTCTACCGCCTCGACGCACAGGCGGTCGGGGGTACGCGGGGTACGGCTTCGCGTCGTCGCAGCACTCACTGGTCTCGTTCTCTCCTACGCCGTCTCACGTGTGCGCCGTCCGTACTGTCGTCCACAACGACCCGCCGGTGCTGTCCGTACGTGGCGCGGGCGGAGCGGACCAGAGGGCCGCGTCGACGTCCGCACCCGATCGGACTCCGGGCGCACCTCACTGCGACCCATTCTGCGGGATCACGAAGAGGCGCGCGGCCAGGAGCAACCGCCGGTGGCGCGCTACGCACGCTACCTCCTCTTAAGCCTCGGGCACACATGCAAGGTCCGATTCGCGGACAAGCCACCGGCCGGGCGACGCGCCGGGAGGCGCCCGGCAGGGCCGGGTGGGGCACTATGTCGAGTGTGGCACCCGTACGGTCGTCCGACGACGGCTCGGGACCGGCCAGGCGGGCCGGCCGGGCTGTCGGGCGTGCGCTGCACCTTCCGGCGCGCGGGATCCGGCGGGCCACGCACGCGCACGGGGCGGGGGAATCGGGCCTCGGCAAGCTGATCGAGCTGCACGCCATCAACGGCGCCGGCGATGTGATGATCACGGTGGCGCTGGCCTCGACGGTGTTCTTCTCCGTTCCCACGGACGAGGCACGCGGCCGGGTGGCCCTGTACCTGGCGATCACGATGGCCCCCTTCACCGTGCTGGCCCCGGTGATCGGTCCGCTGCTGGACCGGCTGCCGCACGGCCGGCGGGCGGCGATGGCGGCCTCGATGCTGGCGCGCGCGCTGCTGGCGCTGCTGATGTCGGGTGCGGTGGCCACGGGGGGCATTCAGCTGTATCCGGCGGCGCTGGGCGTGCTGGTGGCGTCCAAGGCGTACGGGGTGGTCCGCAGTGCGGTGGTGCCCCGGCTGCTGCCGCCGAAATTCTCACTCGTCAAGGCGAACTCCCGGGTCACGCTGGCCGGTCTGCTGGCCACGGGCGCGGCGGCACCGGTGGGTGCCGCCCTGCATCTGATCGGGCCGCCGTGGCCGCTGTACGGGGCCTGCGTGATCTTCGTGTGGGGCACCGTCGCGGCGTTCACGCTGCCGCACAAGGTGGACGAGGCCAAGGGCGAGCGCCGGGCGCGGCTGTCCACGCACGAGCCGCACTCGAAGCGTCCGGGCCTGCGGACGGTCAGCCGGCCGGTGCTGTGCGGGCTGCTCGCGAACGCCTCGATGCGTGCGCTGTCCGGGTTTCTGATCTTCTTCCTGGCGTTCCTGCTGCGCGAGCATCCCCTGGCGGGGCAGAGCGCGGCGGTGTCGCTGGGCATCGTGGGCGTCTCGGCGGGCGTGGGCAACGCCTGCGGTACGGCGGCGGGCGCGTGGCTGCGGGCGCGGGCGCCGGAGGCGATCATCGCGGCGGTGCTGTGCCTGACCCTGGGCGTGGCGGTGCTCGCGGCGGTGTTCTTCAGCGGGCTGTTCATGGCCGTGCTGGGCGCGACGGCGGGCTTCTGCCAGGCGCTGGCGAAGCTGTCGCTGGACGCGATGATCCAGCGGGACGTGCCGGAGTCGGTGCGGACCTCGGCCTTCGCCCGTTCGGAGACGCTGCTCCAGGTGGCGTGGGTCCTGGGTGGCGCGATCGGCATCGTGCTGCCGCTGAACGGGGTACTGGGGATGTCGGTGGCCGCGGCGATCGTGGCCCTGGGTACGACGATGGCCCTGCGCGGCGTCCTCTCGGCCCCCCGCCCCCACCACACGGGCACCACCCGCCCCCGCGTGGCGTGACGCCGAGCCTGCGGCGCCGTTGCCGGGGCTCGCCCCGTACGTGCGCTGCGCGCCCGTGCCCTCAAACGCCGGGCGGGCTGGAAGACAGCCCCGCCAGGGGGCACCTCCCAGCGGTAGCCGGGGGAGTTTGAGGCGCGGGGTCTGGGGCGGAGCCCGGGGAAGCCCGGGCGGAGCCCGGGGCCGCTCGCGCGGCGGCGCCGCACCGACAGAACCGCGCCGCGCCGCAGGCCACCGGTACCCCGTGCGGCGGCGCAGCCCACCGGCCCGATAGCCTTCGGCTCATGACCGCACCGCTTTTCTCGGGTAGGGCCCGCCGCAGCGTCGCGGCCCTCGGAGCCGTGTCCGCCGGCCTCCTCCTCCTCTCCGCCTGCGGCGAGAAGCCGACACCGCTGGCGACCGTGACGGTCGGCACCTCGTCGGTGTCCGCCGAAGCCTCCTGCCACAACGACGGCAAGGAGCTCTCCATGGACCAGGTCCAGGAGTGCCTCACCAACCTCAAGAACCCCAAGACCGTCGAGTACGCCCGCGGTGACACGCTGCGTCTCGGTGTCGAGCCGGAGATCGTCGAGGACGGCAAGCGCTGGTCGGCGGTCCTGGACGGCCAGCCGATCACCGAGCCCTCCTCGAACACCTACCGCAGCTTCCCGGGTGCCGACGTCTTCGCGACCGGCGGCCAGGGCGAGGCCCCCTCCTCGAAGAAGCTCGCGTTCCTGCAGATCGCCGAGGACGGCAAGCCGCTCGCCGTCTGGTCCTTCAACCTCAAGCTCAAGTAACCGGGCGGCAGCGGTGCGCGTGCTCGTCGTGACCGCGGTGGCGGCGGAGGCAGACTCCGTCACCACCGGGCTGACCCCTCATCCGGACACTCCTGGTCCTGAGCCACGCACCTTGTCCGGCGGTTACCTGGTCAACCGCCGGGACCTTCCGGGCATCGCCTTCGACGTGCTCGTCGGGGGCGTGGGTCCGGCGGCGGCCGCCGCCGGGACCGCCACCGCCCTGGCCCTCGCCAACTACTCGCTCGTCGTCTCCGCCGGCATCGGCGGCGGGTTCGCGCCCGCCGCCCCGCTCGGTTCCCTCGTGGTCGCCGACGCGATCGTCGCCGCCGACCTGGGGGCCGAGACCCCCGACGGCTTCCTCGACGTGACGGAGCTCGGCTTCGGGCACAGTGTGCACCTGCCGCCCGCCGAGCTCGCCGCCCGCGCCGCCGAGGCGACCGGGGCGCTGCTCGCGCCCGTGCTGACCGTCTCCACCGTGACCGGGACCGCCGCCCGGGCCGCCGCGCTCGCCGCCCGGCACCCGATGGCCGGGGCCGAGGCCATGGAGGGTTTCGGGGTCGCGGAGGCGGCCGCCGCGCACGGGCTGCCCGTACTGGAGATCCGCGCCGTGTCCAACGCCGTGGGCCCTCGTGACCGTGCCGCCTGGCGGATCGGGGACGCGCTGACCGCGCTCGCCGACGGCTTCCGCGTGCTGGGGCCCGTACTCGCGAACTGGGGAGAACGCCATGAGCACGACCACCGGTGAACCGCTGAAGATCGCCTATTCGCCCTGCCCGAACGACACGTTCGTCTTCGACGCGTGGGCGCACGGCCGGGTCCCGGGCGCGCCCGCCCTCGACGTCACCTTCGCGGACATCGACCTCACCAACGGCATGGCCGAGCGCGGCGAGCTGGACGTGCTGAAGGTGTCGTACGCCGTACTGCCGTGGGTGCTGGAGGAGTACGCGCTACTGCCCTGCGGCGGGGCGCTGGGGCGCGGCTGCGGCCCGCTGGTGCTGACCCGCGAGCCGGGGCTGGACCTGACCGGGCGGACGGTGGCCGTGCCGAGCGAACGCTCCACCGCCTACCTGCTGTTCCGGCTGTGGGCCGCGGACGTGCTGCCGGAGGGCGTCGGCAAGGTCGTCGTCCTGCCGTTCCACGAGATCATGCCGGCGGTCCGGGACGGCCGGGTGGACGCCGGGCTGGTGATCCACGAGGCCCGGTTCACCTATCAGGACTACGGGTTGCACTGCCTGGCCGACATGGGTGAGCACTGGGAGTCCACGACCGGCCTGCCGATCCCGCTGGGCGCGATCATCGCCCGGCGCTCGCTGGGCGCGGAGCGGCTGCGCGCGCTGGCCGAGTCGGCCCGTACGTCGGTCCGGATGGCCTGGGACGACCCGGAGGCCTCCCGCCCGTACGTCCGCGCGCACGCCCAGGAGCTGGACCCGGCCGTCGCCGACCAGCACATCGGTCTCTACGTCAACGAGTTCACCGCGGACCTCGGCGACTCCGGCTACGCGGCGGTGCGCGGGCTGCTCACGCGGGCGGCGGCCGAGGGTCTGGTACCGGCCATCCCGCCCGGCTCGCTGGACTTCCCGCAGGACTGACCGCCCGCACACACGACTGCGCCCCGCCGCTCTTCCGAGTGGCGGGGCGCAGTCGTACGCGTGACGGTGCGAGGCTCAGACGTCGAGCTGGTCGGCCACCGCGCGCAGCAGTCCGGCGATCTTCGTGCCGTGCACCTTGTCGGGGTAGCGGCCGCGCTCCAGCATCGGGGTGATGTTCTCCAGGAGGGTCGTGAGGTCCTGCACGATCGAGGCGAGCTCGTCCGGCTTGCGCCGCTGCGCGGCCGCGACGGAGGGTGCCGGGTCCAGTACCGTCACCGAAAGTGCCTGGTCACCGCGCTGGCCCGCGACGACACCGAACTCGACGCGCTGGCCGGGCTTGAGAGCGTCCACCCCGGCAGGGAGCACCGACGAGTGGACGAAGACGTCGCCGCCGTCGTCGCGGGAGAGAAAGCCGAAGCCCTTCTCACTGTTGAACCACTTGACCTTGCCGGTAGGCACGTCCGTCCTCTGTCCTTGTGCTCGTCGGGGGTCCGAAGTGCCGTGAACGGCTCCGGACAACAGCGCAGCGGGCCATGTGTGACCCGCCACCTCAAGGCTAATGGTCGGGGGCCGGGTGACAAGACGTTCCCCGGTCCTTCACGGTCGGCTGCTTCGGCCAGGGAACTACCCTGGTGAGGTGACTGTTACTCCTCATTCAGACGAAGCGCGGCCCGGCGACGGACTCGTCAGGGCCGGCGGCATCGTGTTCATCGCCGGGGCCGTGGCCACGCTGGCGACCATGGCTCCGCTCTTCCTCGACATCGACCCGTTCCCGCCGTACGCGTGGGCGGTCTGCATGCTCATGGGCGTCGGCTTCGCCATCTCCGCGGCGGGCGTGCTCCGCTCGGCCTCGGCGCAGCGCCGGGCCGCCCGGGCCTCGCAGGCGTAGCGGCCCGGGAAGCCTTCAGACGGGCTGCGCGGCGACGTATTGCGCGAGCCACTGGGGCAGCGCCGTGAGGTCGGGCAGCACCACGTCCGCACCCGCCTCGCGCAGTTCCTCCTCCGGGCACGGGCCGGTCGGCACCACCACGGACAGCGCGCCGGCCGTACGGGCCCCGCGTACGTCGCCGACGTGGTCGCCGACGTAGACCTGCGCCCCGTACTCGCGCAGCGCACCGGCCTTGGCCTCCGCCCAGAGCCAGCCGATGACCGCGTCGGGCTCGATGCCCAGGTGCGCCAGGTGCAGGCGGGCGTTGGGCTCGTGCTTGGCCGTGACGACGATCGCGCGGCCGCCGAGCGCCCGGACGGCATCGATCGCCTCGCGGGCGCCCGGCATCGCCGGGGTCGGCGCGATGGCGTGCGTGGGGTAGATCTCCCGGTAGCGGTCGGCCACGGCCGGGATCCGGTCCTGCGGGAACCAGTGCGCGAGCTCCTCGTCCAGCGGCGGGCCCAGTCGGGTGATCGCCGCGTCGGCGTCGATGAACGTTCCCGTTTCGGCCGAGAGGGCCTGGTAGGCGGCCTTGATTCCCGGGCGCGAGTCGATGAGGGTCATGTCGAGGTCGAAGCCGACGGTGAGGTTCATGCCTTCCATTGTGCCGAGGCACCCGCACGGCAGGCCGACTGCGGACCTACGGCCGGCGGACTGCGGGCCTACATCGGGGGAACGCACACCGAAGACGGACTCCAGCCCCGCCAGGGGGTACCTCCCAGCGGTAGCCGGGGGAGATTGAGGTGCGGGGTCCGGGGCGGAGCCCCGGCAGCGGTGCCGCGCCCCGGCTACCGCCGCCGCGCCCGCCACACCAGGTACAGCGCGGAGGCCAGCGCAGCGCCCCGCAGGACCCACGGCCACATCCCGTGCAGCGCCCCGCTCAGCTGGTCGTCGGGCAGGGTCTCGCCCCACTTGCCGTTCATCCGGCCCCACACCCACAGCACCGCCCCCGCGAGCACCGCGCCGGGCGGGCCGAAGACCACCCATTTCCGCTCGGCCGGCCTCAGCACGCGCGAGGCGAACGGAAGGAGCCAGCCGACCACGAGGAGCAGCCAGTAGCCGGTGACCATGCCGACGACGAGGACGGCCGCCGCCAGCAGCAGGAGGGCGTTCGGCCGCGGGCGGGCGGCCGGGGCCGCCGCGGCTTCCGGCCCGGCGGCCCCGGCCGCCGCGGCCTTCTTCGCGCGCCGCCGCTCGCGCAGGAACCGTACGAGGCTCCGCGCGCGCCCCTCGTCCTCCCCGGGCGGAGCCGGCGCCGCCTCCCCCTCCCGCGGCTCGTCCTGCGGCCCTTCCTTGAACAGGTCCGGGATCTCGATGCCGCCCGCGAAGCCGTCGACCTGCGGGCCCGCCCCGTACGCGGCCGGGCTCACCCGCCACCAGTCGGGCTCGCCCCCGCCGGAGGGGCCGAGCTCGTCCAGCCCGGCCAGGTGCGGCGGCACGTTCTCGGGCTCCGCCGCCGGGCGGGCCGGGGCCGCCTTCCGGCTGCGCAGGCGGCCCGGTCCCCGCTGGACGGGGACCGACAGGCCGGCGTCGGCGGGGGCCGCGGGGGCGGGGGCCGCGCCCTGCCGGGAGCCGAGGGTGTCCAGGACCTCCTCGGGCGTGCCGATCCGCTCCAGGATGCGCCGTACGGCAGCCGGGGTGTCCGGGTCGTACTTGGCGCGCCGACGGTCGATCTCGTCCCGCAGCCCCGACACCAGCCGCATCCGGTCACCGGAGGACAGCTGCCGCCGTTGCGCCAAGTCCCCGACGCGGCTCAGATATTCGTAGACCAGATGGTCGCTCTCGATCCCCACGCCCAGGCTCCTCCCTTACCCCTTGTCCCGAAGGTAGCGCGTGCGCCCGTGGAGCTGCTGCGGGCGCAGCGGATACCGTTGACCGGATGGGGACCGGCCGACTGACCGGCCGACGCGACCAGGAGGCGACTGTGCCCGAGGCAAGCACTGCGGCGGGATCCGCCGGCGGGAGCCCGGCGGGAAGCTTCCCGCGTTCACTCGCCGAGGCGCTGCGCGCCCGTGACGACGCGGCGCTCGCGGCCCTGTTGCGCGCCCGCCCGGACCTGCTCGGACCGGTGCCCGGCGATGTGACGCAGCTGGCCACCCGGGCCGGCACCCGGGCTTCGGTGGTGCGCGCCCTGGACCGGCTGGACCGGTTCGCCCTGCAGACCGCCGAGGCCCTCGCGGTGGGCCCGGAACCGTGCCCGTACCCGGTGCTGGAGGGGCTGCTGACGGGCGGCGAGGACGAACGGGCCCGCGCCGCGCTCCCCGATGCCCTGGCCGTCCTGCGCGACCAGGCCCTGGTGTGGGGCGACGAGGAGCGGCTGCGGCTGGTCCGCACGGCGCGCGAGCTGCTCGCCCCCTCGGCCTCCCGGCCCTCCCCCACCGGGCTGGGTCCGACCGTCGCCGAGGCCACGGCCGGGATGTCGCCGACCCGGGTGCAGGAGATCGTGGCGGCCGTCGGGCTGCCCGCCACGCACGACCCGGTGTCCGCGGTGACCGCGCTGACCGGGCTGTTCACCGATCCGGAGCGGATGTCGGCGCTGCTGGACGAGGCTCCGGCGGAGGCGCACCAGGTGCTGGGGCGGCTCGTGTGGGGGCCGCCGTACGGGGAGGTCACCCCGAATCCGACGCCGCCGGTGCGCTGGCTGCGCGACCGGGGGCTGCTGCTGCCCGCGACGGCGCGGACCGTCGTGCTGCCCCGCGAGGTGGCGCTGCACCTGCGCGGCGGGCTCGCGCACCGGGACACCGCGCCGGTGGCTCCGCCGGTGCCCGCGCACCGCGAGCACCGTCCACAGCTTGTGGACGCGAACGCCGCCGGGCAGGCGCTGGCCGCGCTGGCCACCGTCGAGGAGCTGGTGAAGTCCTGGGAGCACGCCGGTCCGCCGGTGCTGCGGGCGGGCGGGCTCTCCGTACGGGACCTGAAGCGGACCGCGGCCCTGCTGGACACGACCGAGCCGCAGGCGGCCTTCTGGGCCGAACTGGCCTATGCGGCCGGTCTGCTGGCCAGCGACGGGGAGGCGGACGAGCGGTACGCGCCCACCCCGGCCTTCGACGACTGGGTCGAACTGCCGCCCGCCGAACGCTGGTCGCACCTCGCGGCGGCCTGGCTGCCGGCCACCCGCACGGCCCCGCTGGTCGGCGAGCAGGACACCAAGGGGCGCACGCTGTCCGCGCTCGGCCCCGAACTCGACCGTTCCGCCGCCCCCGAGGTGCGCCGGCGCGTGCTGGAGCTCCTCGGGGACCTGCCCGAGGGCGGGTCGCCCGACCCGGAGACCCTGTTGGCGCGGCTCGCCTGGGAGCGTCCCGTACGCGGGGCGAGCGATCTGCGGGCCCGCCTCGCGCGCTGGGTGCTGGCCGAGGCGGAGGTCCTCGGCGTGACCGGCCGGGGCGCCCTGTCCGGGCCCGGCCGGGCCCTGCTGGAGCACCGCGACCCGGCGCCGCTGCTGGCCCCGCTGCTGCCGGAGCCGGTCGACCACGTGCTGCTGCAGGCCGACCTGACGGCGGTGGCCCCGGGCCCGCTGCGCCGCCCGCTGGGCGACACCCTCGCCGTGCTCGCGGACGTGGAGTCCAAGGGCGGGGCGACGGTGTACCGGTTCACGCCCGGCTCGGTGCGCCGGGCCCTGGACGCCGGTCATGCCGCCGCGGACCTGCACGCCTTCCTCAAGGAGCACAGCCGTACGCCGGTGCCGCAGCCGCTGGCCTACCTGATCGACGACGTGGCCCGCCGGCACGGACACCTGCGGGTCGGCGCGGCCTCCTCGTACCTGCGCTGCGACGACGACGCGATGCTGGGCGAGATCCTGGCCGACAAGCGCTCGGCCGGGCTGGGGCTGCGCCGCCTCGCGCCGACGGTGCTGGCGGCGCAGGCGGATCCGACCGTCCTGCTGGAGGGGTTGCGGGCGATGGGTTACGCGCCGGCCGCGGAGTCCCGTACCGGCGACGTGCTGGTGGCGCGGGCCGACGCCCACCGCACCCCGGCCCGCTCGGCGCCCGTACCGGTGCCGGAGGGTCCGCCGGTGCCGGACGCGACGCTGCTGGCGGCGGCCGTACGGGCGATCCGCGCGGGCGACGTGGCGGCGACGGCGGTGCGCAAGGAGCCCGCGACGACCTCCGCCGCCGGGACCGGGGTGCCGGGCGAACTGCCGCGCACGAGCGCGGCGGAGACCCTGGCGACGGTGCAGGCGGCCGCGCTGACCGGATCGGCGGTGTGGATCGGGTACGTGAACGCGGAGGGCGCGGCGAGCCAGCGGGTCATCGCGCCGGTGCGGGTGGAGGGCGGCTTCGTCACCGGGTACGACCACACGGCGGACGAAGTACGGACGTACGCGCTGCACCGGATCACCGGTGTCGCGGAGCTGGCGGACGACCAGGTGTAGGGGGCGGGGTTCCGGTGGGGCGGTCGCGGCTCCTGGTCGGCGCCCGCGCCGAAAACCGATGGTCAGCAGGGTGACGGGCCGTCATCCTGAGCCCATGTCCGACGAGCACGTCCCGAACCGCCAGATCCGCGCGGCGCACAGCGACACCACGATCACGGTGTACCAGGCCTACTCCCCGGCGCTCGGGGTGCCGGCCGCCCGCGACGGGCGCTTCCCGCCCGCGTGGAAGCGGGAGCGGATGACGTGGATCAAGCCGTCGTTCCTGTGGATGATGTACCGCTGCGGCTGGGGGACCAAGGACGGCCAGGAGACGGTGCTGGCGGTCGAGATCACCCGTGAGGGCTTCGACCGGGCGCTGCGCGACGCCTGCCTGTCGCACTACGCGCGGGGCGTGCACGAGGACCGGACGGCCTGGAAGGAAGCGCTGCGCGGGGCGCCGGCCCGGGTCCAGTGGGACCCGGAGCGGGACCTGCGGCTGAAGCCGCTGCCGTACCGCTCGCTCCAGCTGGGCCTGTCCGGTCCGGCGTCGCGGGCGTACGCCGACGAGTGGACGGTCTCCATCCGCGATGTGACCGGGCTGGCGCGGGAGATCCGCGGCCTGCTCGGGGCCGGGGACGAGGCGGCCGCGCGCGCCCTGCTGCCCGTGGAGACCCCGTACCCCGCGGGTCCGCTGCCCCACCTGGGGGCGTAGCCGGTCGGTGCCGGTCGGTGCCGGTCGGTTCAATCGCGGATGAGCAGGACGACGAACCCCGCGACGACGCCCACCAGCAGGGCGATCAGGGAGTAGCGGGGCCGGTTCTCGCGCAGCACCGGGAGGTAGTGGTCCACGGCGAAGCGGCCCGGCCCGGTGAGGGTGAGGGCGACGATCGCGGCGAACAGCACCACTTCGAGTTCCACGCCCTTGGGCGGGAAGTAGGCGCTCAGTCCCCGGACGTCGAGGACGTTGATGAAGGTGCCGGTCAGCGCCGCTCCGGCGAGCGGGGTGAGCAGGCCGAGGGCGAGGCCGAGGCCGCCCAGGGTCTCGGCGAGACCGGCGATGACGGCCATGGCGTCCCCGGCGGGGTAGCCGGCCGCCGTGAAGCCCTTTCCGGTAGCGCTGAGGCCCGGGCCGCCGAACCAGCCGAAGAGCTTCATCGTGCCGTGGCCGGCCATGCTGAGGCCGACGACGAGCCGGAGCAGGAGCAGGCCGGTGTCGTGGGTGACGGTGGTGGCGGGAGCCGAGGAGGTGCTGAGGAGCGTGCGGTCCCAGCTTGCTTGCGTCATGAGGGTCCGTTCCGACGTCGCCTGTGGGCGCCTGCGGGCGCCTGCCACCCTAGGCGGCGCGTCGGTGACGCTCCGGGAGCGACGTCTCCGCCCGTCCCATCGGCCCACGGCGTCTACCCGTTCGGCCCTGGAACGCCTGGACACACCCCGGGCAAGGGGCCGCCGTCGACGGTTGGCTACTGTCCCGAGCCATGTCTGAGCTGCCTGATTTCCACAGTGCCATCGTCTACCTGATCAACGCCGACTCCGCCCGGGCGACGCTTCCCTTCCAGCGGGTGGCTGCGTAGGTCACAGGCAGAAACGGTTGTCGCCGGATTCCGGGAACGACTGCGGGCTGCTGCCTGAAGAATGTTGGCGAGAGGTAGGAACAGGGGTCTGCTCGTATCGCGCGATGGCAGCCCTGAAGCGGCGGCTTGGTCAGGCACCTGACAGGCGATCCCGGCAGCCAAAGTCACCTATCCGTAGGTTATTTTGACTGGCCTTCTATCTCAAACCGACCTATCCAGAACGAACGAAGGGGGAACGTCATGAGCATCACCAGGACCGCACGTAGGACGCGGGCCAAGATGACCGTGTCCATCGCGGCCCTGGCCGCGGGCTCACTCATACTCACCGCCTGCAGCGGAAGCAGCGACAGCGGCAGCAAGCTCGACGGTACCTACTACGTCAAGGACGTCAACGGCACGTCCGACCTCGGCCAGCTGGTCGTCAAGGGCAACAGTGTCTCGCATCATGAGTACAGCTGCGATGGTGTCTACGAGAAGCCGGGTGTGACCAGCACCGGCGAGTTCAACAAGGATCAGTCCCAGATCATCTGGACGGTCGCCGGAGACGACAGCCGCAACAAGCGGACCGGCAGCGAGTCGATCTCAACCAGCGAAACCTCGATCAGCATCAGCGGTAGCGCGTACGTGCGTGACAACTCGGATGCTGGCAAGGCTCTGCTGGACGGCTTCAAGACCAAGTGCGGTAAGTAGCGTCGACGTCCCGCTCGGCCGGCCAAGCAGCGCAGAACCCCGTGGACATCGCGTCCACGGGGTTCTGTCCTTCTCGGCTGGTCAAGCCTCTGACGCCTACTCATGAAGCTGCAGCGCCCGGTACTCCTCGATCGTCTCCGGCGGCCGGCCGTACTTCGGGGCATGCCGCTCGACGAAAACGAGTCCGGCCCATGCTGCTGGCCTCCGAATCCTCGACTGGGCCACCACGACGAACACCACGGCGCTGACGCCGATGTTGGACAGACACCACACCGTCAGCACCACAGGCAGATCATTCTCGATCTCCATGGTGCCCAAAACGCCCAAGCCTGCGCCGTTGACCAGAAGGCACGACACGTACCCCTCGAACGAGCCGGCCAGACGCGCCAGAGTCCGCGGCTCGTCACGATGCCGCACGGCGCGCACCATCTCGCCGATGGCTGCGTAGGTCACAGGCAGAAACGGTTGTCGCCGGATTCCGGGAACGACTGCGGGCTGCTGCCTGAAGAATGTTGGCGAGAGGTAGGAACAGGGGTCTGCTCGTATCGCGCGATGGCAGCCCTGAAGCGGCGGCTTGGTCAGGCATTCGCGGGGTGGCGGGCAGGCCATGTGGGCCGGAGGGTGGTCGGTAGGGCGGGACCCGGGCGCAGGCCACGCATTTGAGCGTGTTCAAATGCGTGCTGAGTCCGTGGACGCGGGCCTGGCTGTGGGGGTGGAGTTGCCGTGGGATGCATGGGATGGCGGCGTGCCGGGCTGATGGTGGCTGTTGGCGCGGTGACGGTTGCCTGCAATGCTGCGGCGTACCACGCCGTGGCGCTTTCGGCCGACCAGCTGGCCGGCCAGTGGCGCAGCCGGGAGGGGACGGTCTTGACCTTCCACGCGAACGGCAGTTTCACCAGTGACGGGGTTCCCCGGTTGTCGGCGGCAGAGCGCTGCGGCAACCGGTCGGACATGTCCTCCGGCAGCTGGCACTTTGGTTCGGGTGTGGACGAGCCGGTGGATCGCGGTGCCTACCTGCAGCTCACGTTCTCCGGTACCGACTGCAGGGTTCCCGTTTCCCTCTTTGGCGAGGCGGATGATCCAGTGCTGTGTCCGACCGTCGGCGATCCCGACGCCGGCTGCGAGTACGACGAATACCTCCGCCGCGTCGCACTTGCCGCCTCGCCCTGACCCGGGTCCAGGCCGGCTCCTCGCCGACGCACGTCGTGTTGAGCACAACCACGGTCCTGAGGCAAGTACTGAGGCGTTCTCAGAACTCGGCAACACCACTTCCCCGAGGAAGAGCGCGTTCTCGCCATTGAGCAACAGACGTTCTCGAAACGCAGCTACAAAACCAAGCGGGTGAACCGGGCGGAGCAGCACGCGACGGCCTTCTGGTTCAACGAACTCGTGGAGGAGACCGCCGAGGGTGCGGTCGTCCGGCAGTACCTGGTGACAGCCGGTGAGCCGACGAGGGTCGAGACGGCCGAGATCACCCTCCGGCCGGAGCTGTGCTCACCCGCGATGAGCGCGGAGAAGGTGGCGATGATGGGCTTCGCGGAGGGGTGGACCCACCTCGGGGACCTGGGCGGGGCGGTCATGCCCGACACCGCGCTGTACGCGTACGCCGCGCGCAAGGGGTGGAGCTGGACGACGGACGAGATCACCGACGGTGTCGCGGCCACGGAGGAGGACATCGCCCGTCTCGGCGGGACGCCGGTCCCCGCCTACCTGCTGGGCCACCCTGTCGACGCCGAGAACGGCGCGCGGGAGCAGGCCCTCGTGGTCGGGGAGATCGTGCGCACCGGCGAGGACGGCGTCCGCTGGGTCGGAACCCTGCCGCAGGGGTGCGTCGGCGCACCGGTGTTCATCGGCGCCGGTCTCGGCGAGAACAGCTTCAAGCTGGTCTGCGTCGGCGTGGCGCTGCCCGGCGACGGGCATCACCCGATCGCGACCTTCGACCGCATCCGCACGGCCCTGCGCGCCCTCGCCCCGGACGCCGCGGCACCCCGGCGGCCTTCGAGCCCGCCGCGCCGAAGCGACGCTGGTGGCAGCGGCGGCGCGGCTGATGCCGGCCGCCGCGGTCGGCGCGCCCGGCGGCGAGCACCGGTCTCACCTGGGGGCGTAGTCGATCCGCCCGGCGTCGAAGGGCCACACCTCGTGGAGCCGGCGGGTGATCCTCTCGTGGACCCGCGCGTCCAGAGCGGCCCGGTCGGAGCGCACCCAGTGGCTGACGACGACCCGGACCGCGAGTTCCACGGCGGCCTCGCCCTGCTCCTGGACGGCCTGGGCCGCTGACCTGTCGGGGGCCCACCCGGTGCCCCGCGTGGTGCCCCGCCGAAGCGCCGTGTTCCCACCCTCCGCGCCGTACGGCACACTGGAGGTTTGACCTGAATGAAACGGGGCGCCGCGCGTGAATGGTCCACTCATCGTCCAGAGCGACAAAACCCTCCTCCTCGAAGTCGACCACGAGCTCGCCGGAGCCGCCCGGCGTGCCATCGCCCCCTTCGCCGAGCTGGAGCGGGCCCCCGAGCACATCCACACCTACCGGATCACCCCGCTCGGCCTGTGGAACGCCCGGGCCGCCGGCCATGACGCCGAGCAGGTCGTCGACGCGCTCGTCGAGTACTCCCGCTACCCCGTCCCGCACGCACTCCTCGTCGACGTCGCCGAGACCATGGCGCGCTACGGCCGCCTGACCCTCTCCAAGCACCCCGTGCACGGACTGGTGCTGACCAGCACCGACCGGCCGGTGCTGGAGGAGATCCTGCGGTCCAAGAAGGTCGCCCCGCTCGTCGGTGCGCGGCTCGACGCCGACACCGTGGCCGTGCACCCCTCCGAGCGCGGGCAGATCAAGCAGACGCTGCTCAAGCTGGGCTGGCCCGCCGAGGACCTCGCCGGCTACGTGGACGGCGAGGCGCACCCGATCGACCTGGCCGAGAACGGCTGGGCGCTGCGGCCGTACCAGCAGCAGGCCGTCGAGGGCTTCTGGCACGGCGGCTCCGGTGTGGTCGTCCTGCCCTGCGGCGCCGGCAAGACGCTGGTCGGCGCCGGGGCCATGGCGATGGCCAAGGCGACGACGCTGATCCTGGTGACGAACACCGTCTCGGCCCGCCAGTGGAAGCACGAGCTGGTCAAGCGGACCTCGCTGACGGAGGACGAGATCGGCGAGTACTCCGGTACCCGCAAGGAGATCCGGCCCGTCACCATCGCCACCTACCAGGTCCTGACGACGAAGCGGAAGGGCGTCTACCCGCACCTGGAGCTCTTCGACTCCCGGGACTGGGGCCTGATCGTCTACGACGAGGTGCACCTGCTGCCCGCGCCGGTCTTCAAGTTCACCGCCGACCTGCAGGCGCGCCGCCGGCTCGGCCTGACCGCGACGCTGGTGCGCGAGGACGGGCGGGAGTCGGACGTCTTCTCCCTCATCGGGCCGAAGCGGTTCGACGCCCCGTGGAAGGAGATCGAGGCGCAGGGCTACATCGCGCCCGCCGACTGCGTGGAGGTCCGGGTCAATCTGACGGAGTCGGAGCGGCTCGCGTACGCGACGGCCGAGACGGAGGAGAAGTACCGCTTCTGCGCGACGACGGCGACGAAGCGCAAGGTCACCGAGGCGCTGGTGGCCAAGCACCGCGGTGAGCAGACCCTCGTCATCGGGCAGTACATCGACCAGCTCGACGAGCTGGGCGAGCACCTGGACGCCCCCGTCATCAAGGGCGAGACGTCCAACGCGCAGCGCGAGAAGCTCTTCAACGCCTTCCGCGAGGGCGAGATCAGCGTGCTGGTCGTCTCGAAGGTCGCGAACTTCTCCATCGACCTGCCGGAGGCCACCGTCGCCATCCAGGTGTCGGGCACCTTCGGCTCCCGCCAGGAGGAGGCCCAGCGCCTGGGCCGCGTGCTGCGGCCGAAGGCGGACGGCCACGAGGCGCGGTTCTACTCGGTCGTCGCGCGCGACACGATCGACCAGGACTTCGCGGCGCACCGCCAGCGGTTCCTCGCCGAGCAGGGGTACGCCTACCGGATCATGGACGCCGACGAGCTGCTGGCGAGCGACTGACTCCGGCACGCGCGGGCGGTCAGGACGGCCAGTAAGGGAGCGCACCAGACCCACAGCGGCGGCCAGTCCAGTACGAGGGCCCGGGCCGCGTCGGCCAGGTGCCGGGTCCAGAACTCGGCGGAGGCCTCCGGCAGGACCAGCAGCCCGAGCAGGGCGGTCCCGGCCGTAGCCGCCAGCGCGGTGAGCCCGGCGCGGACGCGGCGGGTCAGCAGGAGGTAGGCGGCGATGGCCGCCGGGGCGAGGGTGATCCCGGCGGCGACGCCCAGCGCGAAGCCCTTGCCGAGCGCGGAGCGCGGTCGGCCGAGGTCCCACAGGACCAGGCAGGCGAGGGCCAGGTTGATCAGCCCGGGCAGCGGTGCCTGGAACAGCGGCTGCAGCCACAGCCCGGCGATGGTGGCGGCCAGCACGGGCCCGGGCCGGGACCGGAGTCCCGCGAGGCGGCAGGACAGCGTGATCAGCAGGGCGAGCAGGCCGGCGTTGCCGAGGACGAGGACGGCCTTGAGCGCGCCGCTCGGCAGCCACGCGGCGGGCGTGAACAGGATCGCCGCGAACGGCGGATACGTGGCGGACGGCCCCCACTCTGCGGCGGAGAAACCCTGGACGAGGGCGTCGGCCACCGGAATGCGCAGGGCGATGCAGAGCACACCGAGCAGCAGCAGCGAGCCGGTCAGCAGCACACCGGCGAAGGACGAGGGTGAGCGGCTGGGAACGGGACTCCGGGTCACCCGCGTGACCCTAGTGGATCAGTGGATGTGCTGCGCGGGGCCCGAGGTCAGTGGCGTATGACGCCCGCGTCCTCGGCGTATTCACCGAGCACGACGACGCTGACGGCGGTCGCGGCGAAGATCTTGACGGCGCGCAGCATGCCGCCGAGGCCGCCCTGCGGACGGGAGTCGGATGCGGCGCCGCTAGGACGGCTGCCCTGGATCGAGGTGAAGGTTGCGGGGCTCATGCATCCATGGTGCGTTTTCGCGCCGTCCCGCACATCGCTCCCGGGAGGGAACCTCACGGCCCCCCGGGTCCTCCTCCCGTCGCATGCGTACCCCTAGGGGTGGATACCAAGGTCTGACACTCCCCGGTACGACAGGTGCGACACGGTGCGACACCCGTCCGGATGCACGCGGGCGGGTCGGGACGGACCCTGGGAAGGTCCGCGGTGCCGGCGACCACGCCAGGGAGTGATCCGCATGACCCAACGTTCCCGGACGCAGCGCCTCGCGCTGCTCTCCGCATCGACAGCCCTGGTCACAGGAGGGCTGCTGCCGTCCGCCACCGCGGTCGCCGCCCCGGCACACGCCGCCGCGGCCGCCGTCGCCGCCGCCCCCACGCCCACACCCACCCAGCCCACCCAGGGCGCGGTGAAGACCACCGATCCCCCCAGCGGCATCACGGCCCGGCTTCCCGGAAAGGCCGAGGTCCGTATGGGTGCCATCCCCATGGAGGGCGAGTCCGTCGACGCCCGCGTGTACGGGGTGGAGACCCCGGACGGAGCCACCGGCTTCGCCGTCTACGACATGCCGGGCGACCGGATTCCGCTGGAGGACGCCCTCAAGGCCTTCGTCGACGCGTACGGCCTGACCGGCGCCGGGACCCTGACCAGTGACAACGTCCGCAAGACGACGGTGGACGGCCGTCCGGCCCTCGACGCGAGCCTCTCCGGCGAGGACGCCGACGGGGCCGCGGTCGGCTCCATCCGCTTCATCTCCGACGACGACCATCTCGTCATGGCCCTGACCTACGGTCCCGAGGCGAAGGAGAAGGACCTGAAGGAGATGCACCAGCAGCTCCTCTCCTCCCTCCAGATCCCCTGATCCCCGCCTCCGATATTCGTTCGCGCCGCACCGCACCGGTGGCTAGAATCTCCGCTCTTGCCGCCTCCCGCCGCCTCATCGGGGAGAGCCGCCCTCCGGCCGGAAACCGGCGGGCCATCTGTTCCGCATCCAGCAGCTGGAGGCAGTTCCGTGCCCGCGCACGCCCCCGAGACCACGCACGACGACCCGACCGCGCCCACCGACCCGCTGGGCCGCGAGCGGGCCCACCTCACCGCCTCGCGTTCCGCCCTGCGCGCCATGCGCGCGGACGTCGAGTCCCTCGACATCCGCGACGTCACCGCGAACTGGGTCAACGCGATCGTCCTCCAGGCCCAGATCGACGACCGCATCAAAGCCCTCGCCGACCTCGCCCACACCCCGCTGTTCTTCGGCCGCCTCAACTACCTGCACGCACCGGGCGCGGAGCTCGCCGAGGGCGCGGAGGGCGAGCAGTTCTACATCGGCCGCCGCCACGTCCACGACGCCTACGGCGACCCGATGGTCATCGACTGGCGCGCGCCCGTCTCCCAGCCGTTCTACCGGGCCTCCAAGACCGACCCGCAGGACATCGCGCTGCGCAGGCGCTTCGGGTACACCGGCGGCGAGCTGACGGCGTACGAGGACGAGCACCTGTCCGATCCCGGCGAGGCGGCCGCGGTCAGCAAGCTGCTCCAGCAGGAGATCGAGCGCCCGCGCGTGGGCCCGATGCGGGACATCGTCGCGACGATCCAGCCAGAGCAGGACGAGATCGTCCGCTCCGGCCTGACCGGTTCCGTCTGCGTGCAGGGCGGCCCCGGCACCGGCAAGACCGCCGTCGGCCTGCACCGGGTCGCGTACCTGCTCTACGCGCACCGCGACCGCCTCGCCCGCACCGGCACGCTCGTCATCGGGCCGAACCGTTCCTTCCTGCACTACATCGAGCAGGTCCTGCCGGCCCTGGGCGAGCTGGAGGTCAAGCAGGCCACCGTCGACGACCTGGTCACGCGCCCGGGCCTGGAGGTACGCGGCACGGACGCCGCCGAAACCGCCGTGGTCAAGGGCGACGCCCGCATGGCGGAGGTACTGGGCCGCGCCGTCCGCTCGCACGTCACCCGCCCGACGGAGCCGCTGATGGTGGTCCGCGGCTCGCGCCGCTGGCGGGTGCCCGCGTACGAGCTGGAGGAGATGGCCGAGGAGCTGCAGAAGCGCGACATCCGCTACGGCGCGGCCCGGGACGCCCTGCCGCAGCGCATCGCGCACGCGGTGCTCGTACGGATGGAGCAGGCGGGCGAGGCCCCGGACGACCGGGTGCAGGACGCGGTGGCCCGCAACGCGGCGGTGAAGGCGGCGGTCAAGGAGATCTGGCCGGCCGTCGAACCGGCGAAGCTGGTCCTGCGGCTGCTGTCCGACCCCGAGTTCCTCGCGCGGCACGCGGCGGACGTGCTCACCGAGGACGAGCAGAAGCTCCTGCTGTGGCCGAAGCCGTTCCGGAGCGTGAAGTCGGCGAAGTGGTCGGCGGCGGACCTGGTGCTGATCGACGAGACGGCCGACCTGGTGGAACGGACGCATTCGCTGGGCCACGTGGTCCTCGACGAGGCCCAGGACCTTTCGCCGATGCAGTACCGGGCGGTGGGACGGCGCTGCACCACGGGCTCGGCGACGGTCCTCGGCGACCTCGCGCAGGGCACCACGCCGTGGGCCACGCGCAGCTGGGACGAGGCCCTCACGCACCTGGGCAAGCCGCAGGCGGTGCTGGAGGAACTGACGGCGGGCTTCCGCGTGCCGCGCGAGGTGATCGCCTACGCCTCCCGGCTGCTGCCGTCGATCTCCCCGGGCCTGGCCCCGGTCTCCTCGGTCCGCGAGACGCCGGGGTCGCTGCGGATCGAGGAGGTCTCGGATCTGACTGCGGCGGTGGTCGCCGCGTGCCGTGACTCCTTGGCGCAGGAGGGGTCGATCGGCCTGATCGCGGCGGACGCGCGGATCCCGGTGCTCGCGGAGGCGCTGGCGGAGGCGGGGATGCCGTACCTGTCTCCCGGCCAGGAGACGACCTCGGAGTCCCGCCTGACGCTGGTCCCGGCGTCGCTGGCAAAGGGCCTGGAGTACGACTACGTGGTCCTGGACGAGCCCGCGGCGATCGTGGACGGCGAGCCGGACGAGCGGACGGGCCTGCGCAGGCTGTACGTCTGCCTCACCCGAGCGGTCTCGGGCCTGACGGCCCTCCACGCGGCCCCGCTCCCGGCCGCCCTGTCCTGACCTGCGGCCCGCCCTCCTGGGGCTCCGCCCCAGACCCCGCGCCTCAAACGCCGGAGGGGCTGAAAGACCGGGGCTCCGCCCCGGGTATCTCAGCCCCTCCAGGGGGCACCTCCCAGCGGTAGCTGGGGGAGTTTGAGGCGCGGGGTTCGGGGCGGAGCCCCGGGTATCTCAGCCTCGCCGGCGTTTGAGGCGCGGGGGTCCGGGGGCGGCGCCCCGGCAGCGGCGGCACGCCCGACCGCGGACCCCGTCAGGACAGGGCGGCGCGCCCGACCGCGGACCCCGTCAGGACAGGGCGGTGCGCCAGTCCGCGACGGCCGCCGCCGAGACCGGCCCGCCCCACCCGGAGGGACGGGCCGCACCGCCGATGTGGAAGGCGTCGATCCCGCCCGCGCGCAGCACCGGCAGGTGCGCGAGCGTCAGCCCGCCGCCCACCAGGATCCGCGCCCCGTACCCCGGCTCACCGCCCCGCGCCGCCTCCGCCAGCAGCACCGGCAGCCCGGCCTCCACCCCCGCCGCCGAGCCCGCCGTGAGGTACGTGTCCAGCCCCGGCACATCGGCCAGCGCCTTGCGCAGCTGGTCCCGGTCCGCCGCGCGGTCGATCGCCCGGTGGAAGGTCCAGCTGCAGCCGTCCAGCTCCGCGACGACCGCCTCGACCGCGGCCAGGTCGGGGGTGCCGTCGGCGTCCAGGAAGCCGAGGACGAACTCCCGTGCGCCCTCCGCCCGCAGTTCCCGTGCCGCCCGGGCCAAGGCGGAGACGTCGCCGGCCGCGAAGCCGTCCGTCTTGCGGAGCATCACGCGCAGCGGGATGTCGACCGCCGCCCTGATCGCCGCGAAGGTCTCGCGCGGCGGGGTGAGCCCGTCGGCGGCCATGTCGGTGACCAGTTCGAGTCGGTCCGCCCCACCGGCCTGGGCCGCGACCGCGTCCTCCACGTCGAGGGCGATCACCTCCAGGAGCGCACGGTTGCTCATTCGATCCCATCCTTCTTCGGAAAGCTCGGGAAAACTCAGGAAAATAGGTCTAGTCCAATATTCAGAATACGGGCCTCCGCCCGCCCTTCACCAGCACAATCACGCCACCCCACAATGTGCCCATGGACACAGGCACCCAGAGCAGCGACACCCACCCGGACACCGCCGACCTGCGGGCCCGCTGGCAGGCGACCGTCACCGCCGCCGGCGCCGCCGCCGACCGTGATCCCGCGCCCTACGCCGACCGCCTCCTCACCGCCTGGGCGGAGCCGCAGCGCCGGTACCACACCACCGCGCACCTGGCCGACGTACTCGCGCGGATCGACGTACTGGCCCCGCACGCCGCCGATCCGGCCGCCGTTCAGCTCGCCGCCTGGTTCCACGACGCCGTCTACCGCCCCGACCGGTCCGAGAACGAGGAGCGCAGCGCCGCCCTCGCCGAGCGTGCGCTCCCCGAGCTCGGCATCGACCCCGCGCGCACCGCCGAGGTGGCCCGCCTGGTCCGGCTCACCGTCACCCACGACCCCGCCCCCGGAGACACCGACGGCGAGGCCCTCTGCGACGCCGACCTGGCCGTCCTGGCCGGGGATCCCGACGCGTACGCCGCCTACGTGGCCGCCGTCCGCGCCGAGTACGGCTTCGTCCCCGACGACGCCTTCCGGACCGGCCGCGCCGCCGTCCTGCGCCAGCTCCTCGACCTGCCGCGGCTCTTCCGCACGCCCTACGGAGCCGCGCACTGGGAGGCCCCGGCCCGCACCAACCTCGCCGCCGAGCTCGCCACTCTCGTCCCGTAGGGAATGTGATCGCGTTCGCACTGGTTGGTGACAGTCATGCCCGCAGCCGCAGCACGCCCCCGCATGCCCGTAGCCGTGTACGTCCTCGGTCTGTCCGTGTTCGCGCTCGGCACCAGCGAATTCATGCTCTCCGGTCTGCTGCCACCCATCGCCGAGGACATGGGCGTCACCATCCCGCAGGCGGGCCTGCTCATATCCGCCTTCGCGATCGGCATGGTCGTGGGCGCACCCCTGCTGGCCGTGGCCACCCTGCGCCTCCCCCGCCGCACCACCCTCATCGCCCTCATCAGCCTCTTCGGCCTCGGGCAGGTCGCGGGCGCGCTGGCCCCCACGTACGAGCTCCTCTTCGCCTCCCGCGTGGTCTCCGCGTTCGCCTGCGCCGGCTTCTGGGCCGTGGGCGCGGCCGTCGCCATCGCCATGGTCGACAAGGACCAGCGGGCCCGCGCGATGGCCGTCATGATCGGCGGCCTGTCGATCGCGAACGTCCTCGGCGTCCCCGCCGGCGCGTTCCTCGGCGAGCACCTGGGCTGGCGCTCCGCCTTCTGGTCGGTCGCCGCCGCCTCCACGATCGCCCTCGTCGGCATCCTGGCGCTGATCCCGAAGATCCCGCTGCCCGCCGAGAAGCCGTCGCTCAGGCGCGAGCTGCGCATCTACCGCGACCGCCAGGTGTGGCTCTCCATCGGCATCACCGCGCTGGCCGCGGGCGGCGTCTTCTGCGCCTTCAGCTACCTGTCACCGCTGCTCACGGACGTGGCCGGGCTCGACTCCCGGTGGGTCCCGTGGATCCTCGGCCTCTTCGGCATCGGCGCGCTGGCCGGCACCACCGCCGGCGGCCGGGTCGCCGACGCGCACCTGTTCGGCGTGATGATCTGGGGCATCACCGCCTCGACCGTCTTCCTCACCGCGCTCGCCCTGCTGGCCTCCACCGCCGCCGCGGCGATCGCCCTGGCCTTCCTGCTCGGCTTCTCGGCCTTCTTCACCGCCCCGGCGCTCAACGCCCGTATGTTCAACGTGGCCGGCGCCGCCCCGACCCTGGCCGGCGCCACCACCACGGCCGCCTTCAACCTCGGCAACACCGGTGGCCCCTGGCTCGGCGGCACCGTCATCGACGGCGGCCTGGGCTTCGCCGCCACCGCCTGGGCGGGCGCCGCCATGACCGTCACCGCGATCGCCCTCACCGTGCTCGCCCTGCGCCTGGACCGCCGTACGCCGCTGCGCGCGACCCGCGTGATCGCCACTGGCGGCGCCGCCGCGGAGCCCTCCGCGACCCCCGCCGAGGAGCCCGCCCGCGCCTGAGCGCGGTCCCCGTCCCGGTCGCCGCCGCGGACCCGGGTTCCTACGATGAGATGGTCCGCTCGGGGAGCTGGGGACCGCTCGGGGACGTGCGTCAGAGGTGATCCTCCATGAGCCGGTACCGCACGCCCACCGTCCTGGCAGCCGCCTCCCTGCTGCTGACCGCGCTGTGCGCGGGCCAGGCGCCCGCGGCCGCCCCGCCGGGCCGGGTCGACTTCGACCCGGTGACCGCCGAGCAGCTCGACGACGCGATCACCGCGGCCATGCGCAAGGCCGCCATCCCCGGGGTGGGCGTCGGCCTGTGGATCGACGGCGAAGACCCCTACGTGCGCGCCTTCGGCACCGCCGACAAGGCCACCGGCGTCCCCGTCAAGACCGACATGCACACCCGCATCGGCAGTGTCACCAAGACCTTCACCGTCACCGGCGTCCTCCAGCTCGTCGACGACGGGAAGATACGGCTCGACGCGCCCATCTCGACGTACCTCGACGGCGTGCCCGGCGGCGACAAGATCACCGTCCGGCAGCTCGCCGACATGCGCAGCGGCCTCTACAACTACACCGAGGACCCGCGCCTGCTGGCCACCTACAAGGCCGACCCGCACCGTGCCTGGACCCCGCAGGAGCTGCTGGACACCGCCTTCCGGCACCCCGCCAACTTCCCGCCGGGAACGCGCTGGGAGTACTCCAACACCAACACCGTCCTGCTCGGCCTGCTCGTCGAGAAGGTCGGCGGGCAGCCCCTGCACACCTACCTGGAGCAGCACGTCTTCGAACGGGCCGGCCTGGACGCGACCTCGCTGCCGACCGGCGCGGAGATCGCGTCCCCGTACGTGCACGGCTACACGGACTTCACCCCGGACGGCGCGACCGTCGACGCCTCCGCCTGGAACCCGTCCTGGGCCTGGGCGGCCGGAGCGATGATCTCCACCATGGACGACCTGCACTCGTGGGTCCCGACCCTGGTCAGCGGGAAGCTGCCCGACGGTGACCGCCTGCTGGAGCCGGGCACCCAGGCCCAGCGGCTGCGCATGCTGCCCACCGGGCACCCCGACGTGCGCTACGGGCTCGGCATCGCCGAGCTCGACGGCTGGATCGGCCACAACGGCGAGCTGCCCGGCTACGAGACCGTCGCCGTCCGGCTCCCGCAGGCCCGCGCCACCATGGTGATCGTGGTGAACTCCGACGCCGACGGGAAGTTCGGCAACCTGAGCTCCCTCATCGCCAACGCGGTCACCAAGATCGCGACCCCGGACCACGTCTGGGAGCTCCCTTCGGCGGCCCAGCCCAACACCGTCCCGGAGCCGTCCGCACCCCCGACCCCGGCCCCGGCCCCGAAGCCGAGTTCCTAGGCCACCGGCCGGCCCTTCGGGTGGTCATTCGCCGTCGAAGATGTCCTCGGCTGCCGGGGCGGTGACGGCGCGCGTGAGCCAGCGGCGCAAGGTGTCGGGGTCGTCGCAGCCGGTGATCCGTTCGCGGACGCCGTCGGGCACGTCGAGGCCGCGCTGTTCCAGCACGATCAGCAGGTCCTCGGCGCGGCCCTGGGCGCGGCCCTGGGCGCGACCTTCGTCCCGGATCTCTTCGGAGATGTACGACTTGTAGAAGGAGAGGTCCACGGCCACCAGGGTCCTCCAGAGCTCGTTGGCCGGACGGTTGCCCAGCCCCTGTGCGGTGAATTCGATCATCGGGTCGGCGACGTTCTCAGGAACGTCCCGCAGTGCGCTCGACAGGGCTTTCAGTGCTGACCATGGGGGTCCTCGGTGTGCGGGGGTGCGTCGTGCCTGGTGCGGCAGCCGCCGCAGGTGCCCGGTTCCGGGCCGCGGAAGGCGCGGTCGCAGTTGTCGCAGTTGTGGAGCGGGTGCCTGACGGCCGGGGGTGCTTCCCGGGCGCGGAACGGCGGCACGGGCGGGAGCTGGGCGGCGAGGCGGTGGGCCAGGAGGGCGGCCGGGCGGTGCAGGGGCACCGACGGCAGGTCGGCGGTCAGGGCGTGGTGCACGGCGCTCGGGGGCAGATCGCGCTCCAGCCAGGCCGCGACTCCGGGGGCGAGGTGCTCGACGTCCGTGACGGAGAGCAGGAGGCGGGGATCCCCACGGCGGAGGCCGGCGAGGACCTCGATGGCGGACTGGAGCAGGTCAGGGGCGGGGTACGCGGGCTGCGGTACGGCGGGCAGGGCACGGCGCGGCGGCTCGCCCTCCCGGCGGGCGGGGCGCTTGGGCTTCGCTTTCGGCTCCGGCTCCGGCTCCGACTCCGGCTCGTCCGTGGCGCCGGACCGGCCCGGCTGGTTGCAGGAGACCGTGCGGGTGACGACGCGGCCGCTGCTGGTGCGTTCGCAGGTGCGGCGCAGATAGCCGTGGGCCTCCAGTTCGCGCAGGGCGGCGGCGATCCGGGTCTTCCCCTCGGGGAAACGGGCGGCGAGGGTCCTGATGTCGATGAGGGCGCCGCCGGGAAGGGACTGGATGTGGACGGCCAGGCCGATGGCCAGCAGCGACAGCTCGGCGTGCTGGGCGAGGTGGTTGCCGATCACGGTGAAGCGGGCGGTGTGGCGGGCGTTGTCGTGGATGACACCGCCGGAGCGTGTGTGCGCACGGGTGCGCCGGGACGGGTGGTTTTCCCCGCCGTTACGGGACTGGGCGTGCGGGCGCGCGCTAATGTTCTGGATATCCATCGGGAAGCCCTTACTTCCTCGGTGGTCAGGCCCTCGCCTTGGGATTGCAGTCCCGGCGGGGGCCGACGTATGTCAGCGGTGATGTGGTGTGTCGCGCTGAGCGTAGATCAGGCAACCCGTCCCGAAGCCAGCCAAGTCGGTGTCTTTCACTCAAGTGAGTGAGCGTGCGCCATGGGCGGGAGGGGTGGGGTTTGGTGTGGTCCTTTCCCTCCCGTGTCTTGAATCCCGGGATCGTCCCCGCCACCGGAGGCCCAGCGCGCGGGCTCCGGTGCGCGAGCGATGTCCGCAGGTCAGGGGCGCGGCAGGTCGAGTTCGGCCCATACGGTCTTGCCGGGGGGTGGCGGCGTTCGCGGTGAAGCCACTACGCCGCCGGCCGGCCCTTCGGGCGGCGCAGGCCCGCCGCGGTGAGCCGGCGGACGAGTTCCTTGCTGCCGATCTCCACCGCACCGGCGCCGACCGCGTCCGCGTACCGGTACGAGGGCACGTCGTAGTGGTCCCGCTCGAAGGCCCGCGGCGGGCAGCCGATGGCCGCCGCGAAGGCGTGCAGCTCCTCGTACGAGACGTCGCTGACCAGGTGCGACCACATGCGGCCGTGGCCCGGCCAGGTCGGCGGGTCGATGTAGACGGTCACCGGCGGCTCACCGGAGTCCGAAGACCGGGCCCAGGCCGCCGATCGCGGCCACCTTCACACCCGCCTCCGAACACACCCAGTGCGGGTCGGGTCCCAGCTCCGGCTCCACGTCCAGCGCGTGCGGCTCGCCGTGGTTGCAGACCGGGCACAGCGGCCATCGTCCGTACTTCTCCAGCAGCGCGTCCTTCACGTCTTGGGCGACGAGTCCGGCAAGGTAGTCGGCACCCTCCGGCCACTGCTCCACCCACCACCGGCGGTGCGTGACCGAGTCCTCGACGAGGGAGACGACATCGGCATCGGCGACCTCGCCGGCGGCGAGGTCGGCGAGAACAAGGGCACGGGCGACGTGCAGCGCCTGCTCCAGGGGGGTCGCGTGGTCCATGCGCCCATTGTGGACCCGCGAGGGCCCGGCGATGAAGGCCATCTTTCCGAGGGCCCAATGGCGTATTGACCGGACCTTGCGCTGAAAATAAATTTCAGGAGTGAGCCAGAACGCGAAGGAAACTGCCAGCCGCCCGCCCGTCCCCGGCGAAAGCCCCGCCCCGGCTCGCCCGGCTCCCCCGGCTCCCCCGCCCCACGCCCTCCGGGCCCGGATCCGCAGCCTCGGCCCCTCCATGACCCGCTCCGTGCAGGCCGTCGCCGACGCCGTCGCCGCCGA
This sequence comes from Streptomyces sp. NPDC030021, assembly GCF_055574035.1. NCBI lineage: Bacteria > Bacillati > Actinomycetota > Actinomycetes > Kitasatosporales > Streptomycetaceae > Streptomyces > Streptomyces sp. NPDC030021. Next base: position 15,044 of record NZ_JBVIAH010000038.1, on the reverse strand, counting down.
CCCGGCCGCGTGCGCCCGGCTCACCGTCTCCGCCCTCGCCGAACACACCGGCACCAGCGAGGCCACCGTCGTCCGCACCGCCCGCCTCCTCGGCTACCCCGGCTACCGCGACCTGCGCCTCGCACTCGCCGCCCTCGCCGCCCAGCAGGAGTCCGGCGCCGCCCCCGCCGTCACCGTCGACATAGCCGTCGACGACCCGCTCGCGGACGTCGTCGCCAAGCTGGCCCACGAGGAGGCGCAGACCCTCACCGACACCGCCGCCGCCCTCGACCTCACCCAGCTCGCCGCCGCCGTCACCGCGCTCGCCACCGCCCGCCGCATCGACATCTACGGCGTCGGCGCCTCCGCCCTCGTCGGCCAGGACCTCGCCCAGAAGCTGCTGCGCATCGGCCTCCTCGCCCACGCCCACAGCGACCCCCACCTGGCCGTCACGGGCGCCGTGCAACTCCGCCCCGGCGACGTCGCCGTCGCCATCACCCACTCCGGCACCACCGGCGACGTGATCGAACCGCTGCGCGTCGCCTTCGAGCGCGGTGCCACCACCCTCGCCCTCACCGGCCGCCCGAACAGCCCCGTCACCCGCCACGCCGACCTCGTACTGACCACCTCCGCCGCCCGCGAGACCCAGCTGCGCCCGGCCGCCATGTCCAGCCGGACCAGCCAGCTGCTCGTCGTCGACTGCCTCTTCGTCGGCGTCGCACAGCAGACCTACGACACCGCCGCCCCCGCCCTAGCCGCCACCTACGAGGCCCTGGCCCACCGCCACACGCCCCGCTGACATCCAGCCCACGCCACCAAATCCAGCCCCTCCGGCGTTTGAGGAGCGGGGCCTGGGGCGGAGCCCCGGTATTTCAGCCCCGCCAGGGGGCACCTCCCAGCGGTAGCTGGGGGAGTTTGAGGCGCGGGGTCCGGGGGCGGCGCCCCGGTATTTCAGCCCCGCCAGGGGGCACCTCCCAGCGGTAGCTGGGGGAGTTTGAGGCGCGGGGTCCGGGGCGGAGCCCCGATCGTGAAGCTCAGCCCGCACACCACCCGCCGCACACCACCCGCACGGGAGCCGCCCATGACCGCGTACGAAGAACTCCGCGCCCAGCTGGACACCCTCACCACCGAGGCCTTCCGCCAGGACCTCGCCGAGATCGACCGGCTGCCCACCCTCGACATCGCCCGCACCATGAACGCCGAGGACGCCACCGTCCCGGCCGCCGTCGCCGCGCAGCTCCCCCGGATCGCCGCCGCCGTCGACGCGATCGCCGAGCGGATGGCCCGGGGCGGGCGGCTGGTCTACGCGGGCGCCGGCACGGCGGGCCGGATGGGCGTCCTGGACGCCAGCGAGTGCCCGCCCACCTTCAACACCGACCCCGCCGACGTGGTCGGCCTGATCGCGGGCGGCCCCTCCGCCATGGTCAAGGCCGTCGAGGGCGCCGAGGACTCGAAGGAGCTGGCCGCCGAGGACCTCACCGCGCTGGAGATCGGCCCGCACGACACGGTCGTCGGCATCTCCGCCTCCGGCCGCACCCCGTACGCGATCGGCGCCGTCGAGTTCGCCCGTACCCGCGGCGCGCTCACCGTCGGGCTCTCCTGCAACGCCGGATCCGCCCTCGCCGCCGCCGCCGACCACGGCATCGAGGTCGTCGTCGGACCCGAACTCCTCACCGGATCCACCCGCCTGAAGGCCGGCACCGCGCAGAAGCTCGTCCTCAACCTCATCTCGACCATCACGATGATCCGCCTCGGAAAGACGTACGGGAACCTGATGGTCGACATGCGCTCCTCGAACGAGAAGCTGCGCGCCCGCGCCCGCCGCATCGTGGCGCTGGCCACCGGCGCACCCGACGAGGAGATCGAGGCCGCCCTGACCGCCACCGGCGGTGAGGTGAAGAACGCTGTACTCGTCGTCCTCGGCGGAGTCGACGGCCCCACGGCCGCCGAGCTGCTCGCCGCCTCGCAGGGCCACCTGCGCGCCGCCCTCGAAGGCGCCCTCGCCCACACCCGCTGACCCCCCCGAGCCAAGGCGACCCCCATGTCCACTGACAAGAACCGCGCCACTGCCGCCGCGATCCTTCCGCTGGTCGGCGGCCCGGACAACATCACCTCGATCGCGCACTGCATGACCCGCCTGCGCATCGCGCTGCGCGACCGCTCGCTGGTCCAGGACGAAGCCCTGCGCGCCCTCCCGGCGGTCCTCGGCGTGGTCGAGGACGACACCTACCAGATCGTGCTGGGCCCCGGCGCCGTCGCCCGCGTGACCCCGGAGTTCGAGGCGCTCGTCGAGGAGGCCCGCTCGGCCGCGCCGGCCGCGCCTGCAGCCCCGGCGGCCCAGCCCTCCGGCGGGATCACCGCGGACGACCTCGCCGCCCAGGGCGCGGCACTGAAGGAGGCTCAGAAGGCCCGGAACGCCACGCCCTTCAAGCTGTTCCTGCGCCGCATCGCGAACATCTTCGTCCCGCTCATCCCGGCCCTGATCGGCTGCGGCATCATCGCCGGACTGAACGGCCTGCTGACGAATCTCGGCTGGGTGCCCGCCGTCGTCCCCGCCCTCGCCGCCATCGCATCCGGCTTCATGTCCCTGATCGCGGTCTTCGTCGGATACAACACGGCCAAGGAGTTCGGCGGTACGCCGGTCCTGGGCGGCGCGGTCGCCGCGATCATCGTCTTCCCGGGCGTCGCGAAGATCGACGCCTTCGGCCTGGAGCTCAAGCCCGGCCAGGGCGGCGTCCTCGGCGCGCTCGCCGCCGCCCTCCTCGCCGTGTACGTGGAGAAGTGGTGCCGCAGGTGGGTACCGGAGGCCCTGGACGTCCTGATCACTCCCACCCTGACCGTGCTGATCTCGGGCCTGGTCACCCTCTTCGGCCTCATGTACCTCGCCGGTGAGGCCTCCGCCGCCATCGGCACCTTCGCCAACTGGCTCCTCGCCAGCGGCGGCGCCTTCGCGGGCCTGGTCCTGGGCGGCCTCTTCCTCCCCCTCGTGATGCTCGGCCTGCACCAAGCCCTGATCCCCATCCACACCACTCTCATCGAGCAGGACGGCTACACCGTCCTGCTGCCCATCCTGGCCATGGCGGGCGCGGGCCAGGTCGGCGCGGCCATCGCCGTCTACTACCGCCTCCCGCGCAACGGCTCGCTCCGCGCCACCATCAAGTCCGCCCTCCCGGCCGGCTTCCTGGGCATCGGCGAACCGCTGATCTACGGCGTCTCCCTGCCGCTCGGCCGACCCTTCGTCACCGCCTGCATCGGCGGCGCGGCCGGCGGCGCGTTCGTCGGCCTCTTCCACCAACTGGGCGTCGCCTTCGGCTCCACCGCCATCGGCCCCTCGGGCTGGGCCCTGTTCCCGCTGCTCGACGGCCGCTCCGGCGCGGGCATCACCCTCGCGATCTACGCGGGCGGCCTGCTGGTCGGCTACCTGGTGGGCTTCACCGCCACCTACTTCTTCGGCTTCACCCGCCAGATGCTGGCCGACCTCGACACCGACACCGGCCCGGACCAGGACCCGGACACCACCACCGCCACCGGAACACCCCCGAAGGAACGGGTCCCCGCATAGCCCGCATGCTGTGCGGATGCTGCTCCCCGCCGAAACCGTCGCCGCCACGACCCGTATCGACGTCGTACGCATCACCGCCGGTCCCGAGCGGCACGGCGACCCGATGACCGGACCCGTCGTGGGGCACTGGGAGGGTCCCGCCGTCGCGGAGATGCTCACGGCCGTACGGAAGATCCCCGCCGCCGAAGTCACCCTGTGCGGGTTCGCCCCCGGCTGGGGCATCCGCGCCTACGCCGACCCGGCCGGTCCGCCCCTGTACGAAGCGGCGTTCTGCTACGGCTGCGACATGGCCTGGCTCTGGGGCCCCCGGGTCCCGGAGCCGCTGCACCGCCAGACCTTCGCCTCGGACTCGCCGTACGCATTGTTCCTGCCCATGCGCATGCGCGCCGCCGGTCCGCAATGATGCAGAGATGATCAACTCCATACCTCCCGTGGTCCCCGCCGGCCGGATGCGCGCCCTGCCGCAGCCGGAGTTCGAGCTGCCGGGCGGCCTGCTGCTGCGCCGCTGGGCGGCCCACGACGTCCCCGCGCTCGTCGAGTCCTGCCTCGACCCGGACATCCGGCACTGGAACCGGCCCGCCCTCCTGACCCCGGCCGAGGCCGAGGAGCGGATCGCCCGCTGGCACGCCCGCTGGCAGGACGAGGAGGCCGCGATCTGGGCCGTCGCCCCCGCCGGCGGAGGCCCGGCCGTCGGGCTCATCGGCATCGGCGACCTCGATCTCGCGGGCGGCAGCGGCGAAATCCTGTACTGGCTGCTGCCCGCCGGGCGTGGACGCGGGGTCATGGTCGCGGCCACGGACCGCGTCACCCGCTGGGCCTTCGAGGACCTCGGCCTGCACCGCGTGCGGATCACCCACTCGGTGGCCAACCCGGCCTCGTGCGCCATCGCCACGAAGGCGGGCTACCTCCTGGAGGGCACCATGCGCGGCGCCCTCCTGCACGCGGACGGCTGGCACGACGAGCACCTCCACGCCCGCCTGCGCACCGACGCCCCGGTGTGAGAGGGGGTCACAGGGGCGGGGGCGGGGGCGAGGGCGGAGTCGGGGACGAGGGCAGGGTCACGCCCTTTTCGGTGGCGCCGGCCTTTTCCAGCAGCTCCGGGTAGGGCGTTTGCGCCATGGAGCCACGGACCTGAGTGAGACCGTAGCGTTCGATGGCCCTCGGATCCAGCGGCGGATCCTCGGGATCGAACCGGAACCGTTTATCCGGTGGGGACACATCTACAATGACCGTAGGCACCCTACCGCTCAGCTTCCACACCGTTACACACTGCGGACCACGGATCACGTTCAGAATTTCACTGCTATTCGAGATCCCGGTCCGAAATTTATATATGGGATTGGGTGGATCTCCCTCTCTCAAGGACTGCTTGAGCGTCTTCCCCTCCAACCTGACATTCTCATAGTTCCCGGTCATTTTCATTCTGTCTTTCCTGATCACGTACACCTCGCTCTGAGCGCTCATCGCCTCATATTTGCGAGAATCGGGATTCTTCACTTCGATGACCGCGTCCTGGGAGACCTCTTCTCCTGGATTCAGTACGCGACCGTCCGGCGCGACGAACTCTCCGTTGTAGATCATGTCGGGATTGGGGCCCTTGTCGTCGGGCGTGCTCTTCGCGGACTCGCCACGGATCCAGTAGATGCTGCCCAAAACATAGACCGGCACCCGACCGGCGTTCCTCACGTACAGATGGACCGTCACGTACAGCTTCGCCGCCCCCTTGTCCATGTCCGAATTCTTGAACTCTGCCCCGGTCTGGATGAGCGGCGTCGTCACATAGGGAACATAGATCTGCGAGTACGCCAGATTGGCGGCGGCCAGAACGGTGGAAAGGATCACCCCGATCGCAATGTTCTTGGGAATACGGAGACCCTTCCACGCCCGACATTTGACCAGACTGAACAGAACGATCGAGGACCAGACGACGAGGGCTATCCCGATAACGGTGGAGAATGTGAAACGCTCGCCGATCTGCAGCAGCAGGACGGAGATACCGCAGAGGAGGGCGATCACGACCCCAAGGAGAACGACTGCCCCCGAGTAACGCCATCGCCGCGTTTCCCAGAAGTCGACTGCAGCCGCGGCAGCGATCAACACCACCAAGGCCACGAAAACAATGGTGAATCCTGCAACGCGTCCGCCATAGGTCAGGGCATTACCACTGTCCGCGATTCCGATACGGAAGAGCGGATATGAGGTCGCGAGGAGGCCTGCGACCACGAAGAAGCCGGTGGTTCGTCGCATCCACGCCCGGTCCGGCCAGACAGTGGCGTCCTCGCCGAGCCAATGGATGTGGGCTCCGTCTGTCACACCTTCACGACGCAGGAGTCTCTTGAGTTCCTTGTCGGACCAGACCCCGCCCATCGGCCTGCCATCGATCAGAACTTCCCGCAAGCCGAGCTCATCCGGCGCTCCCACGGTCACCACACGCGTGTTCGCCATAACTCCAGCCTGCCCCCCGACCACAGAGGGCGCTTCTCGTGCGCCCCCTTGTGCGCCCCCCGTCAACATGCAAGCGCCGCGCCACAGAGGGAGGGTGGTGGTGGACGTATCGGTGTCACCCGATCCCGGAGGAGCCCTCATGCGTACCCGAATCCCCGCGTTCGCCGCCGCCCTCGTACTGGCCGCTCTCGGCGCCGCGGTCCCCGTCGCACAGGCAGCCGCACCGGCCATCCCCGGGCCGACGTGCACGGCCGCCGGCGGGGCGGTGGAGTACAACCCCACCACCGGCCAGTGGACCTGCAGCGGCGGCGCGCACGACGGCGAACTCATCACCAAGAGCTGAGACTCAGTCGGCCGCGGTACGCAAGAACCGCACCAGGTCATCGACCTCGTAGCCGAGCTTCGGCCCGCGCTCGGCGGCCATCAGCAGCAGCTGGCCCACGATCTCCGCACCCCAGCCGTCCGTACCGTCCTGCGACCACTCCCACAGCTTCTCGATGCCCAGGTCGGACATGAGCAGCCCGTGCTCCGTCCGGACCTCCCGGCAGGTCTCGGCGACGGCATCCAGCAGCCGCGCCCCCGGCCGCTCGCAGCGCAGCCCGAAGTACCCGCCGACGTACTCGACCACGCACCCCCGCGGCGGCCGCGCCTCGATGCGCTCGTAGCTCGGTGACTCCCCCACCGGGCAGTGGATCAGAGTGAACCGGTGCCAACCCGGCGGCGGGGGCGGCTTGGGGCGCCATGCGGTCAGCCCGAAGGCCTCCTGCACCAGCGCGGTCGCCTCATCTGCGGTGGCGGCCGTCCGCGACTCGCGCCGCTCCCCGTCGTCCCCGACGGCCGTCCAGAGCCCGCCGCCCTCGTCGCTCTGCACGCGTACGGACAGTCCCACACCTCCACGCCTCCACGCGCCACTGGCAAGGGCTGCCTCCAGCCCCCGTAGCTTCCAACCGAGTTCGAAGGCGAAGTTCACCGCCTCCACGGCCTCGCTCACGCGCCCCCCGCCCGCTCGTGCAGGACGGCGGCCAGCCGGAGCGCGGTGTCCAGGTTGCAGCGGCCGAGGTCGACCAGCGGCAGGCCGTACGTACCGGCGGCCGAGACCCGCTCCACGTCCAGCGAGGGGAACAGCACCCCGACCGCGGCGAGCGATTCCCGCAGCTGCCGGACGGCCTCCTCGGCCGCCTGCATGCGCTCCTGTGGGGAGAGCACCATGACATGTCACCTTTCTACTCTGAGTATCCAACTTCTTCACACAGAGTGGCGACGCGCTCACTAGCCTTTCAAGTGCGGACCCCGCAACAACCGCACATGTTGCTCAGGGAGTTGCCATGGCACGGAAGAACCTCGATCCCTCCTCCTCACCCCGCGCCCTCCTGGGCGCGGAACTGCGCGTAGCGCGCGAACGCGCGGGCATGAGCCAGGCCGAACTCGGCGAACGGCTCTTCGTCAGCGGGTCGTTCATCGGCCAGCTCGAAGCGGGCACGCGTCGTATGCACCTCGAATTCGCCCGCCAGATCGACGACATCCTCGGCACGGACGGCTTCTTCGTCCGCAACTGCGGGGCGGCTGCCGAGTCCAAGTACCCGGACCATTTCGCAGAGGCGGCCGAAGCCGAGGCTCGGGCGAAGACCATCCGGGAGTACGCGCCGCAGCTGATCCCCGGACTGCTCCAGACGGAGGCGTACGCGCGCGAGGTGTTCCGCGCGTACCAGCCGACGGCCACGGAGGAGACCATCGACGAGCTGGTCACGAATCGCCTGGCCAGGGCCTCACTGCTCAATGACCCAACAACCCCACTGTTGTGGTGCGTCCTCGACGAGGCGGTCCTGCGACGCGCCGGGGACAGCCCCGCGATCCTGGCCGAGGCCCTGCGGCACATCGCGCGCCTGATCCGCTCCCGGCGGATCATCGTGCAGGTCCTGCCCTTCAGCGCGGGTCCCCATGCAGCCATGGAGGGATCGCTCAAGCTGATGTCCTTCGAGGACGCACCCCCGCTCGCCTACGTCCAAGGCATGGGAACGGGGCAGCTGTTCGACGATCCGGCCACGGTCACGCAACACACCCTGGCCTACGATCTCCTCACGGCCAACGCGCTGTCACCGCGCAAGTCCCTGGCCCTGATCGAGTCGGTGGCGGAGGAACACGAAGATGACCAGCACGCCTGAGTACGACCTGTCGGCAGCCACGTGGCACAAGTCCAGCTACAGCGGCGGCAGCGGCGGCGACTGCCTGGAGATGGCCACCTGGCGGAAGTCGACGTACAGCGGCGGCGACGGCGGCGAGTGCCTCGAAGTGGCCGACGGCCACCCCGGCGTCGTCCCCGTGAGGGACTCCAAGCAGCCCGAAGGCCCGCACGTGGTGTTCCACGCGCAGGCCTGGGCCCGGTTCGTCGGGTCGCTCTGAGCGGTCAGAGACCGTCGGTGAACAGCAGCTTGTTCGGGCTGTCGTCGCTGAGGTTCTGGACGATGTCCTTCGTGGACACCTCGTCCAGGAAGTCCGACACCTCCGCCGGCAGCGCGTTCGGGTGCTCCGACTTGTAGAGCGCGGCCACACCGGTGACGTGCGGCGCGGCCATGGACGTACCGTTCAGGGCCACGCTGCCGCCGCCCAGACGCGCGGAGATGATGTCCTTGCCGGGGGCGTAGAGGTCCAGGCAGGTGCCCCAGTTCGAGAAGTCGGTCTCCTCGTCGAAGCGGTTCGTCGCGCCGACCGTCACCACGCGCGCGGCGGACGCGGGCGAGACCCGGCAAGCGTCGATATTGTCGTTGCCCGCCGCGATGACCGGCAGCACGCCCCGGTCGGACACGGCGGTCACGGCCGTGTTGACCGCTTCGAGCCGGCCGCCGCCCAGCGAGGCGTTCAGGACGGCCGGCTGCCGGATGTTGTTGGCCACCCAGTCGAAGCCGGCGATGATGCCCGCCCAGGAACCGCGGTTGTCACAGCCGAGGACCCGGACGCTGACCAGGCTCACCTTGCGCGCCACGCCGAACGTCTCACCGCCGACCGTGCCCGCGACGTGCGTGCCGTGGCCGTTGCAGTCCGCGCCGTTGCGGCCGTCCCCGATCGCGTCGAAGCCCGCCTGCGCGCGGCCCCCGAATTCGGGGTGCCGGAAGTCGATGCCGCTGTCGACGATGTACGCCGTCACGCCCTGACCGCTGCGGTTGGCGCTGAAGTCGTTGTTCAGCGGCAGGAACCGCTGGTCGATGCGGTCCAGGCCCCAGGAGTGGGCGGGCGACTTGGTGCCGATCCCGTTCGCGGGGGTCGGCGGCGCGGTCACCATCGCGTCCTCCGACACAGACGTCACACCTTGCGTCGCACGAACCGACTTCAGCTGCTCCGCCGTGAGGGACGCCGCGAAGCCGTTGATCGTCTTGGTGTAGGTGAACTTCGCCGCCAGGCCCAGCCGCTTCGCGAACGCCGCAGGGGCGACCTGCTGGTCGAGGGTGACGATGTAGCTGCCCGGGATGGCGTCCGCGGACGTGAGGAGCGGCGCCGGGGTCGGCTCCGGGGTGTCGGCGGAAGCCGCGCCGGCCGCGACGGGGGTCACTGCGAGGAGGGCTGCGGCGGTCAGGGCTGCGAGCTGACGCATGAAGGGAACTCCCTGAAGTGCGTGGTATATCGGCATGGGGGAGCCGCCCCCGCGATCTGGAGTCCTCCGCGGGTGCGGCCCTCCTCTACATCGGGCACCCTCCCGGCGCGACTTGAACCATCGCCTCCACCTGGCCGATCGTCCGATCGCCGCGTCAACATGCCGTGTCGGACACGCTGCAGAAAGGATTAATCCCTTGTGCCGCCGGGGCTGTGGGCCGCTCCGCCCGGGGTGTGGAAACCCGTGCGAGATTCACCCGTACGCCCCGCCCCCAGATCAGGGAGCGCGCGGCCGGTGCCCGCCGTGCACCCGCCACACCCGCGGGCCTCGTTGACCCGCCCTACCGCGCGTGATGGCCTCGGGCCATGCGCATCCGTCTGAGCCGAGCCCTGCCCGTGGCCGCCGCCGTACTGGCCGCCGTCGCCGTACTGGCCGCCATCGCCGCCCGGCCCGTGTCGGCGGCCACCGCCGGCGTGCCGGAACCCGTACCGCACACGGCCCCCACCGCCGACCACGCCACGTACATCGTCACCGTGCGGGGGGACGTAGACCCGGCCGAGGTGGCCGAGCGGGTCGGCGCCACCCCGGTCCACGTCTACCGCACCGTCCTGCACGGCTTCTCCGCCCGGCTGAGCCCCGACCAGGTCGAGGCCCTGCGCGCGATGCCGGACGTCGAGACCGTGGAGGCGGACCGCGGGGCCACCGGCTTCGGCACCGGCTTCTGAGGCCCGGGCTCCCGACCGGGCAGGGCGGCCCGGGGGCTGCGGTCGTCAGGACACTCCGGCACCGGGCGCGCCCGTACGGGATCCGGGGTCAGAGACCGCCGGTGAAGAGCAGCGAGTTCGGGCTGGTCTTGCTGATGCTCTTCAGGACGTCCTTGGTGGCCTCCGTGTCGAGGAACTCGTTGAGCTCGGCCGGGTCCGCCTTCGGGTGTGCCTGCTTGTAGAGGGCAGCCACACCGGCGACGTGCGGCGCGGCCATGGAGGTGCCGTCGAGGGCCACGCTGCCGCCGCCGAGCTTGGCGGAGACGATGGCCTGGCCGGGGGCGTAGAGCGAAACACACGTGCCGTAGTTGGAGAAGTCGGTCTCCTCGTCCCACTGGTTGGATGCGGCGACGGTGATCACGCGGGCGGCCGACGCGGGCGAGACGTTGCAGGCGTCCTTCGCGGAGTTGCCGGCCGCGATGACCGGCAGCACGCCCGCGTCGGAGAGGGCGGTGGCGGCGTTGTTCACGGCCTCCGCCCTGTCCCCGCCCAGGGAACCGTTCAGGACGGCCGGCTGCCGGGCGTTCTTCGCCACCCAGTCCATGCCCGCGATGATCCCCGACCACGTGCCCTTGCCGTCGCAGCCGAGGACGCGGACGCTGACGAGGTTCGCCTTGCGCGCGATCCCGTACGTCTTGCCCGCGACCGTGCTCGCGACGTGCGTGCCGTGGCCCTGGCAGTCCTGCCCGTTGCGGCCGTCGTTGACGGCGTCGAAGCCGAAGGTGGCACGTGTGGCGTCGGGACCGCCGAACTCGGGATGGCTGTAGTCGATGCCGGTGTCGAGGATGTACACGTTCACCCCGGCGCCGTTGCCCTCGACGGTGAAGTTGTCGTCCAGCGGCAACTCCTTCTGGTCGATGCGGTCAAGGCCCCACGAGTTCGACGGGGCCCGCATCCCCGCCGCGGAGGTCGGCCTCGGCACGGACTGGACCGAGGCGTCCTCCTCGACCGACTTCACGCCCGGACTGTTGCGGACGATGGTCAGCTGGAGCGGGGTCAGCGGGACGGCGAAGCCGGTCATCGCCGTGTCGTAGACGAAGGACGGATTCAGACCCAGCTTCTTCGCGAGCTTCGCCGCGTCCTGCCCCTTCTCCAGGGTCACGATGTACTGGCCGGGCACCGGATTGGCGGCGGTCATCAGCGGCGCCGGGGTCGGCTCCGGGGCCGCTGCGGAGGCCGTACCGGCTGCGACCGGGGGGACGGTGAGGAGGGCGGCCGCGGCCAGGCGTGCGAGGAGGCGCATGGAAGGAACTCCCTGACGTTGCTTGGAAGGCAGACATGGGTGGGCCGCCCTCACGGCACCAGGTGCTCCTGCGGGGGCGGCCCTCGGCTCCATCGCTGCCACCTCCGTGCAGCTTGAACCACCGCTCACCTGGTTGCCCGTCCGGCGCCCGCGTCGACGCGCCCTGCCGCGGGCACAGCGCAGAAAGGGTTGTCCCGCTCTGCCATACGGGTCGTGCCCCGGCCCGCGCGGCCGTCGGCCCGCCCCGCAAGATCACCCGTGCGGCCCGCCCCCGGACCAGGGAGCGCACGGCCGGTGCGCCGCCCGTGCCCCCGCATCACCCCCGGACCTCGTTGACCTGCACCGCAGCACGTGATGGCCTCCCCCCATGCGCATCCGCCTGAGCCGAGCCCTGCCCGTGGCCGTCGCCGTACTGGCCGCCGTCGCCGCCCTGCCCGTGGCCGCGGCCACCGCCGACGTGCCCGAGCCCGTACCGCACACGGCTCCCGCCGCCGACCACGCCACGTACATCGTCACCGTGCGGGAAGACAGCGACCCCGCCGAGGTGGCCGAGCGGGTCGGCGCCGACCCGGTGCACATCTACCGCACCGTCCTGCACGGCTTCTCCGCCCGGCTGAGCCCCGACCAGGTCGAGTCCCTGCTGGCGATGCCGGACGTCGAGACCGTGGAGGAGGACGGCCGGGCCACCGGGGGCGAGGCCTTCGGCCGATACTGGGGGTGGGGGTCCTCAGGCGTGTGACCCGCGGTCGCGCCTGCGGCCAGGCCCCCGGTCCGGCCGGCCGACCGACGAGGGAGACCCCCGTTGTGAAGATCAAGCAGGGCGCTCCGGTGCTCCTCGTGTCCCTCGCCCTCACCGCCCTCTGCGGATGCGGCCTGACCGGCTCCGACGCCGACGGGATGCCCCTCGCGGGCACCAGCACCTCGCGCGACGCCGCCGACGCGGTGGAGAAGGTGTCGGCCGAGCTTCGCGGCCTCACCGGGGTCGAGGGGAAGCCGTCCGAAGGACGCGCCGGCGTCACGGAGTGCCCGGGCAGGGACCCGGCCAGGTACTTCCGGGTGTTCCACCCGTGGAGCTTCCACCCCGCCTCGAACGACCGGCTCGACGAGGCGATGGAACGGCTCAAGGCCGCGCTCCCCGAGCACGGTTGGGAAGTCGCCCGGTACGGACCCGACACGAGCAAGAACAAGAACCTCGGTCTCACCGCCGACCACCGCGAGAAGAAGTACGGCGTCAGCGTCGTGCAGCTGAAGAAGAACGACCCGCCGAAGCTGAGCCTGACCGTCGTGTCCGGCTGCTACGAGGTCCCGGAGGGCAAGGAGGTCGAGAGGTTCTGATCCCCGATCACCGCGTGGTCCGGTCGGCGGGGACACTGTGTTCGTGCAGCTCCCCGCCGAAGTCCTGACCGGTACCGCCTTGATCGAGGTGGTACGGATCTCCGCCCTCCCGGCGAAGAGCGGCGCCCCCTACCCGGGCAGGACCGTCGCCCACTGGTCCGGGAGCGAGGTGACCGAAGCCCTGGCGCTCATCGGGACCCTGCCCGGCAGCGGTCAGCACCGCTGCGGCTTCGCACCGGGATGGAGCATCCGCGGCTACGAGGACTCCCTCGAACTGGTCCTGTTCGAGGCGGCGTTCTGCTTCAGCTGCCACGAGGTCCGCATGCACGGACCAGCGGTCCCGCCCGCCCTGACCACGCAGTTCTTCCACGCCGACGCGCCGCCCGCCCAGGCCCTCCTCGCGCTCTTCCGCGCGGCCGGGCCGTGACCCCGGCCGGCCGCCGTCACCAGCCGAAGACCGGATCGACGTCGAAGGTCGGCGGCAGCAGGCCCTTGCGGTCCAGGTTGACGAAGACGTAGGAGCCGGGCGGGCCGGGGTAGAACGCGAACCGCTCGCCCAGCGGCAGGTCGCGCAGGATCGTGGGCTCCGCCCGGCGCCTGCCGTCGGCCAGGCCGAGGTGGGTGAGGTACGTCCACCAGTGGCCGGAGGTCACCACGCCGACCTCGCCGGGGCCGGTCGGGGCCAGCCCGCGGACCTCCTCGTCGCCGGCGCCCGCGTGCCAGAGGCGACGGCCGTCGGAGAGGGAGTAGGCGGACACGCCGTTCTTCTTCCCCTGCTTCACCGCGGTGACCAGCGTGTCGCCGGTCAGTACGGGGGCCGGCTCGGACAGCAGGTCCCCGTCCGGGCCCGAGGCGGGTACGGAGCCCCGCACGCGGCCCGTGTCGTCGAGCAGCAGCACCGCGTCCACGCCGCTTTCCGCGGTCTCCGTGACACGCAGGACCGGCGGGGCGGCGGACAGCACCCGCACCTCGCGCAGCCGGCTCCCCGTCGGCAGCGCGGTCTGCCAGGCGCGGGTTCCCGTACGGGCGTCGACGGCGGTGATCCGGGCGGCGTCGCCGCACTCCTCCACGTACAGGGCGCGTCGCTCCGAGCCGTCGACGGCCTTCACCGTGCAGTCGGCCGGGACCGGGACCCGCCAGAGCTCCTGGCCGCCGTCCAGGCCGAGGCCGGTCACCGTGTCCCGGTCCGCCACGACGGCGCTCGCGCCCGCCGCGGCCACCAGGGCCCGGCCGCTGTCCCGGGTCCACCGGACCCGGCCCCCGGTCAGGTCCACGGCCACGACCTGAGAGCCGCACGTCCCCGGGCTCTCCCCGTACGCGAGGAGGCCGGTGCCCGAAGGGGTCGTCCGGCTGAGCGCGCAGAGCGGCGTACGCTCCGGGGCGGGCAGCCGCCAGCCCTTGCGGCCCTCCCCGTCGTACGCGACGAGGCCGTCGGTGCGGGCCCGTACGAGCATTCCGGGCGCGGGCGCCCAGACGCCGACCGGCGCCGCCGCCGGATGCACCGGCTCCTGCCACCCGGACAGGTCCAGCTGCGGGCCGCGCGCCCACTCGAAGCCCAGCCAGCCGGGCCCCAGCACGGCCACCGCCACGCAGCCGGCGATCACCCGGACGTGCACCGGGGCGCGGCCGTGGCCGCGCTTCCCCGGCGTACGCCACAGCAGCCACGCGGCGGCGGCGCACAGCGGGACGAGGAGCGCGAGGGTGCCCGTGCCGCGCGGGCAGCTGCCGATCCCGCACATGCGGCCGGGGGCGTCGGCGACCACCAGCTTCGCCAGCAGAACCAGATAAAGGGCCGCCAACGCCGCGAACGCGGCGGCGCCGACGCACGCGAGGTACCCCAAGAGCCGCACGGGCCGCGGTCGTTCCATGTCCATGATCCCCCCGAGTGGGACCCTATCGACCGGAGGCCGCCGTCCCCGCCCGGGGTGGTCGGTGCCCGTGCGGGGTGCCCTGCGGTCGGCTCGGCGGTGTGGCTTCCCTGCCGTGGTGGGTCGCCTCAATCGTCGGCGGGGCTGGGTGGTGTGGGGCGGTGCCCCGCACGAGGGTCTCCTCGGCTCGGCGCGTTCGGGCTTGTCACGGCCAGGCGGCCGCGGTCGCGCCTCGTCCTGCGGGGACCCTCCTGCGTGTCCC
>NZ_JBVIAH010000037.1:0-52424 GCF_055574035.1 Streptomyces sp. NPDC030021 | reverse complement strand
CGGCTCGTACTGGACGTACTTGCGCGGTCCGACAACGCAGCGAGGTGCCGTGCCGGGCGTCGCAACCCGGTGAACCTTGCCGGTCACAGCACTAGACGCCCGCGCGCAGGGTTTCGGCGGGCAGGATGCGGGCGGCCGCCAGGGCCGGGTAGAGGCCTGCGGCCAGGCCCACCACGAGGCCGACCAGCGGGCCCGCGGTGGTGAGCGCGGGGTCGAGGACCACCAGCCAGTTCTTGGCCAGGCAGGTCACCGCCGTGATCTGGATGCCGAGCACCGTGCCCACCACACCGCCGGCCAGCCCGACCAGGCCGCTCTCGATGCAGAACTGGCCGGCGACCGCCCGCCGCGAGGCACCCAGGGCCCGGCGCAGGCCGATCTCGGAGCGCCGCTCCAGCACGGACACGTAGGCGGTGTTGCTGACGCCGAGCGCGCCCACACCGAGGGAGACGGCGGCCAGGCCCAGGAACAGGGCCCGGGTCTGCGACTCGACACCCCGGCGCAGGGACCGGGGGTCGGGCGGTACCAGCGCGACGAGCTTGTCCGGGGCGCCCGGGGCGAGGGCGAAGGGGGCCTCGTCGCCGACCTGGTCGGCGGCGCCCAGATCCGTACGAATGATCATTTCCGCGGGGGCGAAGCTCAGTCCCGCCGGGTCCTGCAGCGCGGCCCAGTACGGGATGACCACCGAGCCGGTGAGGTTCGTGTCGCCGGTGGGGGCGTGGAAGACACCGAGCACGGTGAAGGCGATCCCGTTGACGTGGATCACCGAGTTGCCCGCCCCGCCGTCCACGGTCAGCCGGGACGCGGCGGCCGTGTCGATCAGGGCCACCCGTTCGCGCCGGGCGTCGTGCCCCGTGTCGAACCAGCGGCCCTGCGTGAGCTCGGCCGACATGGCGAGCAGCGCTTCGGGCTGCGCGGCCATGACCGTGCTCTCGGGCAGGTCGTTCACCTTGCCGCCGGGCAGCCGCGAGACGGCCGGCTGCTCGCCGGCCCTGCTGACCAGACCGGCGCTGCGGACGCCGTTGAGGTCGCGCACCCGCTGGCTGTCGGCGCCGTCGGGCCGCGGCCGGACCCCGGCCACGGCCTCCGACGGGTACTTGACCGTCACCCGCGTCGCCTTGAGGGCGTCGAACTGGTCGGAGACGGCGCCGGCCGCGCTGGCCGTGATGCCGAGCGTGGCGAGGGCGGCGGCCAGCCCCACGGAGATGCCCACCATGGTGAGCAGCGTGCGGAACCGGCGGCCGAACAGCGCGAGGAACGCCTGGACGAGCAGATCCGCCGCCGACGTACGGGGGTGCCCGGGCGGCCGGCCCGAAGCCCGTCTACGCGACACGGCCGTCCACCACCTTGAAGACGCGGTCGGCCCTGGCCGCGACGTCGGGTTCGTGGGTGACCACGACCACGGCCCGGTCCTGCGCGACCAGTCCGGCCAGCAGGTCCATGACGCGGGCCGAGTTGGCGGTGTCCAGGTTGCCGGTCGGCTCGTCGCACAGCACGACCGCGGGCCGGTGGACGATGGCCCGCGCGACCGCGACCCGCTGCCGTTCTCCGCCGGAGAGGGTGGTGGGCTTGACGTCGAGCCGGTGCCCGAGGCCCACGGACTCCAGCGCCCGCACGGCCTGCGGCCGCCGCTGGGCGCGCGGCACGCCCAGGTGCACCAGCGGCAGGGCCACGTTCTGCACGCAGGTCAGGTGCGGGACCAGGTGGAAGGCCTGGAAGACGAAGCCGAGCGTCGAGGCCCGCAGGGCGGTGCGGGCCCGTTCGGACAGGGCGGTGGTGTCGTTGCCCTGCAGCAGGTACCGGCCGCGGGTCGGGACGTCGAGCAGTCCGAGCACGCTCAGCAGCGTGGACTTCCCGGAGCCCGAGGGGCCGACGATGGCCGCGAGCCGGCCGGGCCGGATGTCGAGCGTGACGTCGGCCAGCGCGTGCACGGGCGGCGGTCCCGGATACGTCTTCGCTATGCCGGTCATCTCGATGACGGGGGCCGGATCGTCCTCAGTCATCGGTACCTCCCGAGGCGCCGCCGGATCCGCCGCCCGAGCCGCCGCCCGCCTGGCCTCCGCGGCGGACGAGGACGACCGTCTGGCCGGCGGCGAGGTTCTCGTCGAGCGCGTGGACCGCGCTGAGGCCCTCATGGGTGAACAGCACCTCGACCGGGATGTTCCGCTCCTTGCCGCCCTCGGTGACGGTGACCGTCGACGAGCCGCCGAGGTCGGTCCAGACGGCCGACACCGGGACGGTCAGCGCGCCCTTGGGGCTGCGCCGGAGTTCGACGCTGATCTGCTGGGTCGAACCCTCCTTGGCCTCCGCGCCGGTGGGCACGAACAGGGCCTCGTGCTGGCCGCCCGCGGTGCCGGAGCCGTTGCCGGCACCCGCGCCGTTACCCGCTCCCGTTCCCGCTCCCGTTCCCGCCGTGCCGACGGTGGCCGCGCCGTCCTGTCCCCCGCTCTTGCCCTGCTGGTCGCCGCTCTTGCCGTCCGAGGGGCTGTTGAGGGAGCCCAGGGTGCCTTCCCGGCCCTCGTACGGGCCGGTGCCGAAGCGGATGACCGCGTCGGCCGGCAGATCGCGCAGCTGCGTGCGCTGGTCCGGGCTGAGGGCGGCCCGCACCTGGCGGCCGCCGCTGCCGAGGACGGCGAGCGGCTTGTCGGCCGCGTCACCGACCGCCGCGGTGACCTGCACGACCGTGGCCGGCAGGGCGCTGACGTACGCGACCTCCGCGGTCGGCAGCAGCTCACCGGGCTTGGCCGGCCCGGCGGCGGGCGGCGTGTCCGGACCGCGGGCGGGCGGCGCGCTCGCGCCGCTCGTGCCGTTCGCGCCACTCGCGCCGGGGGCCGCCCCGGTGCCGCCGTCGGTCTCCGCGCCGCCCCGGGGAGCCGTGCCGCCTCCCGGGGACGCCCCGCCTCCGCGGGCCGTGCCGGAGGTGGAACCGCTGCCGCCGGTGGTGCTCTGCCCCTGCCCTGCGGGCGCCTCGTACCCGGCCGCCACGTACAGCTTGCGCACCGCCTCGACGGTGGCCGGGCCGTACGTGCCGTTCACCGCCGTCCCGTACAACGGCTGCAGCGCGCGCTGCAGTTGCTGCACGTCCGGCCCCTTGTCGCCCGCCTTCAGGTCCCGGTACGCGGGGAAGCGCCCCGGGAGCAGCAGGACCGGCCGGCCCGACACCTCCGCGACGACCGCCCCGGCCTTGAGGCTCTTGCCCGCGGCCGCGGGCAGGGCCGTCACGACCGCGCGGCTGGTGCCCTGCGGCTGGACGCCGGTGATGGTGGTGCGGGAGGCCGTCTCGACCTTCCCGGTCAGCTCCATCCGCTCGACGAGCTGCTGGTCGGAGACCTTCCCCGTGATCTGGGAGGGCGGGGGCGCGGCGGCGTTCGAGGCACGCTGCTCCGGGGTCCTGGCCTGGGAGGCGATCCACCAGACGGAACCGGAGCTGCCGAAAAGCACGACGACGGCGGCGGCGACGACCAGGCCCCGCCTGGACCTCTGCCGCGCACTCGTCGCGACCGCACCGGACGGCTGGGCCACCTGTGTCTCATCGGGGTGTTCGAGGCTCATGACAGTATTAGGACGTCTCTCGCAGTAGATCCTGGGCCTTGCCCTTGGCCTTCGTGATGAGTTCCAGCCACGCGGTGATCTCCGCTTCGTGCTTCACCAGCGAAGCGGCCGAGGCCTTGCTCTTGGCCTCCCGCGCCTTCGTGTTGAGACCGACCTTCGTGGCGCACCCGGCATCGGTGGTGGCCTGCTTGATCTCGGCACGCTGGGCGTTGTCGAGCGCCGCGGTGTCACCGTCGGGAATATTCGCGTAATGCGTGAGCGCCGATTCCCTGGCCTTCTCCGGAGTCGCGATTTCCGGATAGCCGCCGGACTTCATGCAGCCGGCCCACTCGGAGAGCGCTTTCTGATATCCGTCGTCATCGGCGAGGATATGCGCGCCGTTCTGCTTGACGCTGTTGTAGACCGTCCAGTTGAGCCGGAGGTATTCCTTCACGTCCCCGTACACGGCCTTGAGGGTTTCACCGCGGCAGCCCGTCGACGGCACCATGACCTTGCCGCCGCCGAAGTCGAACTCCACACCGCCCTCGGGCTTGTCGACGTACCCGTCCATGGCCATGCTGTGCGCCCGCTTGACGTCCTCGGGCAGCGCGTCGAAGTCGTCCGGGCCCTCCTGGGCCTTCTGGTTGTCCGACCTGCGCGGGTCCGCCCCGTAGCCCACGGTGCGCGCGGTCTCGGCCGACGGGGAGAGGTCCTCGCTGCGCTTCTTGCCGGTGTTCGTGGCGGAGCCGCTCGCCGGGAAGACCTTGAAGCCCTTGTCGTTCATGCACTTGCGGATCAGTTTGGACTCCGCGTCACGCTCCTGGTCCAGCGCCGCGTTGGCACTGTCGAGGGCCGTCTGCGCCCTGCGGGCCGTCTCCATGTCCTGCGGGGCTTCCTCCGAGCAGGCAGAGGCGGCTGCGCCCAGCAGCACCGTCACCGCGATCGCCGTCATACCCCGGGTGCGCTTCTTCAATGTCCGTGTCCTCTTGAAGGTGCGGCCGGGCCGCCTCCGCGACGCGGGGCGACCCGGCCTTCAGACGGTGATCAGCAGCCGTTGCCGTCGTTCAGGGTGTTGCTCGCGCCGTCGTCGTTGGCGTCCCAGTAGTAGTTCACGGAACCACCGGGGACGAGGCAGATCTCCACGCCCCACGACATCCAGCGGCCGCCGTAGGTCTTGGACGACTGACCGCGGCGGTTCCACCAGGAGCTGTCGGCCTCGTAGACGGCCGGCATGTCGATGTCCCAGCGGGCGGACTCGTACTTCGTCCGGTACATCGAGTTGTTCGTGCTGTAGTCGCTGTCCTTGTAGATGCAGAAGTTGCCGTCGTAACACGTACGGTCCACGGCCGCTGCGGACGGTGCCGCGGCGATGACGCCTGCCACGGCCGCCATCGCGATGAATCCGGCCGAAATCCTCTTACTGAGCACTCGTGACTCCCCCTTGTCGGGTGGTGACTGATGCAGTGAGAGGGCAGGGCAGCCGAAGCCCTTCCCCCCGGTCGGCTGAGGTCAGGCTAGGCCAAGCCCACCGGAAACAAAAGGTCAATTCGCTTTATCCAAGGGGCTGTTGGTGATTGGAATTGATCATTCACCGATCGATTCCCGAGGCGCGAATCCATCATTCCGGCGCACCGCCACCCCCTTGGGAAAAGGGGACGGCGCAGGTCAGCCCCACGGGCACCGGGCCGGGGCGGCGGAGCGGCGACGGAGCCGCGCCACCCGGATGCACTCGGTCCGGAAAAACCCCGAACACGACTTGAAAATCGACGCGTTCACGACCGGCGGCACGCCCGGGAGGCCGAAACCCGTGGAGTGGCCGCGCACGCCTCCGTAGGGTGGCCCGATGGAGACGCACGTACGGCTGGAGCCCTGGTCCGCCGGGGACTTCTGGCTGCTGGAGCGCAAGAACGAGCCGGCCATGACCCGGTTCCTGGGCGGCCCCGAGCCGGCCGCGAAGCTCGTCGACCGGCAGCGGCGCTACGAGGCCCTGAGCGCGCGGGAGCCGGCCGCCGGCCGGATGTTCCGCGTCGTGTGGATCCCGGCCGGGGAGGGCCCCGGCGCCGCCGGACGCACCGAGAGCGTCGGATCCGTCGGCTTCTGGGAGCGGGAGTGGCAGGGCGAGCCGGTCTACGAGTCCGGCTGGGGCATCCTGCCCGAGTTCCAGGGCCACGGGCTGGCCGTGGCGGCCCTCACCGAGCTCCTGGCGTACGTCCGCGCCCACGGCTCCCGCGACAGCGTCCACGCCTTCCCCGGTACCGACCACCCGACGTCCAACGCGGTGTGCCGGCGGGCCGGCTTCGAGTACCTGGGCGACGTCGACTTCGAGTACCCGCCCGGTGTGCCCCACCCGAGCTGCGACTGGCGCTACCGGGTGGGGCGTCCGCAGGGCGGCCTCACGCCGTCAGGATGATGCGGCCGCGGACCCCGGGCGTCCCGAGGTGGGCGTGCGCCTTCGCGGCCTCGCCGAGCGGGAAGGTGTCCGCGACCCGCAGGGTCAGCACGCCCGCGTCGACCAGGGCCACCAGGCGGGCCAGGTGCGCCCCGTCCGCCGCGACCTCCTGCTCCACGACCCGGACACCGCGCTCCGCGGCCGGGGCGTGGTTCGGGATCAGGCCCACGTAGACCCCGCCGTCGCGTACGGATCCCAGCGCGGCCTCGCCCAGCACCGCCGCGTCCAGGACCCCGTCCACGGGCCCGGCCGGAGCCGCGCCGCGCGGGACGAACCCGGTGGCGCCCAGGGACCGTACGAACTCCTCGTCCTCGGCGCCCGCCAGGGCCGTCACCTCCAGGCCGGCCTGCACCGCGAGCTGGACGGCCAGCCCGCCGACGACGCCCGCGGCTCCGGTGATCAGCACCGAGGAGCCGGGGGCGAGCCCCAGCAGGTCCACGGCGCGGGCGGCGGTGAGGCCGGCCAGCGGGAGCCCGGCCGCGGCCACCGCGTCCACGGCGACCGGGGCGGACGCGACGGCGGTGGCGTCGAGCACCACGTACTGCGCGTGCGTGCCCAGCGGCTTCACCGGCCCGTAGTGCAGGCCCACGACCCGGTCGCCGGTGCGCCGGCCGGTCACGCCGGCGCCGATCTCGTCGATCTCCCCGGACACGTCCCAGCCGAGGCCGAGCCGCTGCCCGGCGCCGCCGAAGATCCCGGCGCGGACCGCGCCGTCCACCGGGTTGAGCCCGGCGGCGGTGACCTTGACGCGGACCTGGCCGGCCGCGGGGCGGGGCACCGGGACCTCGGCCAGTTCGACCTGCTCCGGGCCGCCGAACCCGGTCACCACGGCCGCCAGCATCGTCTGCTCGCTCATCTTCATCTCTCCCGTTCGCCGATGCGCTCGTTCACTCGCTCGCTCGTTCGCGTGTTCGTGTGTTCGCGCGTTTCCGATGAGCACTAACTTAAGGAGAGGTACTCTCTTTTCGTAAGTACGCACTCGAAGGTGCGTACCCGACCCGGAAGTGGGTACCCATGGCCACCAGCACCGCCGCGGCCCGCCGCGAGGAAGCCCGTTTCGCCTACGACGCCTTCCTCAAGGAGTGCCCCACCGGCCAACTCCTGGCCCGCATCAGCGACAAGTGGGTCGGCCTCATCGTCAGCGCCCTCGGCCAGGCCGAGAACCGCTCCATGCGCTACAGCGACCTCGGCCGCAAGATCCCCGGCGTCAGCCAGAAGATGCTCACCCAGACCCTCCGCTCCCTCGAACGCGACGGCCTCGTCACCCGCACCGTCACCCCCACCGTCCCCGCCCGCGTCGACTACCGGCTCACCGACCTCGGCAGCAGCCTCGGCTGCCTCCTGTCCTCCGTGAAGCTCTGGGCCGAAAACCACTTCGACGAGGTCAGCACCCACCGCAACACCTACGACCAGGCCACCGCGACGTCATAATTCCGCCGCGGCCACCGCCCCGGAAATGGCATGCTGGGCAGGTGAACGGACCCGGCATTCAGCTCACCCTCGCCCCCGAACTGCGCCTCTTCGCCCCGCCCAGCCGGCGCGCCGAACGCGTACCGACCACCACCGACGGCGCCTCCAGCCTCGGCCACGTCGTCGAATCGGCCGGCGTCCCGCTCACCGAAGTCGGCCGCCTCCTCGTCGACGGCCACGAGGTACCCGTCTCCTACGTGCCCCAGGACGGCCAGAACGTCGAGGTGTACGGCGTCGAGCGGCCCCAACAGGTCCCCGGCGCCCCGCTCCGCTTCCTCCTCGACGTCCACCTCGGCACCCTCGCCCGCCGCCTGCGCCTGCTCGGCGTCGACGCCGCCTACGAGAACGAGGACATCGGCGACCCCGCCCTCGCCACCCGCTCCGCGGCCGAACGGCGCGTACTGCTCTCCCGCGACCGCGGACTGCTGCGCCGCCGCGAGCTGTTCGCCGGCGCGTACATCTACAGCGACAACCCCGACGAGCAACTGCGCGACGTACTGGGCCGGTTCGCGCCCACCCTCGCGCCGTGGACCCGCTGCACCGCCTGCAACGGCCCGCTCCACGAGGCCGACAAGGAAAGCGTCGGCGACCGCCTGGAACACGGCACGCACCGCTCCTACGACGTGTTCGCCCAGTGCACCGAGTGCGAGCGCGTCTACTGGCGCGGCGCCCACCACGCCCGCCTGGAACGGATCGTCGACGAGGCCCTCGTGGAGTTCGGCACCGCCTGAGCCGCGTCCGGGCGGGCGGACGGCCCGGGCGGGGCCGGGCCGGGCCGGCGTTCCAGGTCGGGCGGACCTAGAACGCGTAGGCGTCGCCCGTGTCCAGCGCCAGCACCACGTGCTCGTTGTTGGCGTGGTTCCGGTCCGTCGCACCGCCGTTCCACCACGTGTCGACCCGCACCGCCACCTCCGGCACCCGCTCCCGCAGCTCCAGCCTCAGCCCGATGTGCCGCCCCCGCCCGTGCAGCGGCAGCGGTCCCGTCTCGCACACCACCTCGCGCAGACCCGCCCGCGCACAGCCCTCCGACAGCTCCTGCCGGTCCGCGAGCTCCGCCGACAGCCGCACCCGCACCGTCGCGTTCGGCAGCGCGGCGGGCCCGTCGTTCTCCGGGACCAGCCAGATCCGCAGCCGCGCCCCGGACAGGGCCACCCGGCCGTGGTAGGCCACATCGGCCTCCGGCCCGTCCCCCGTCGACGCCTGCGCCGACCCGGGAACACCCGCGCCGAGCGCCAGCAAACCCGCCACCACCACACTTCGTACGGCACCACGGCGCACCGACACCACCTCCTCGCGCGGAGGCTAGCCACCCGCACCCCCGACCGGTCGGACCATCACACGAACGAGGGCGCGCCCACCCCCATCTGCCGTGCGTACCTTTGAGCCATGCCGATCACCCTCCTTGCCCGCTCCGCCGCCCTCTTCCTCCTCGCCGCACTCCTGGAGATCGGCGGCGCCTGGCTCGTCTGGCAGGGCGTCCGCGCCCACAAGGGCTGGGCGTGGATCGGCGCCGGGGTGATCGCCCTCGGCCTCTACGGCTTCGTCGCCACCCTCCAGCCCCAGGGCGACTTCGCCCGCGTCCTCGCCGCCTACGGCGGAGTCTTCGTCGCCGGGTCCCTCGTGTGGGGCGTCGTCGCCGACGGCTACCGCCCCGACCGCTGGGACATCACCGGAGCCCTGGTCTGCCTCGCCGGCATGGCCGTGATCATGTACGCCCCGCGCGGCCGCTGAGCCGCGCCTATGCTGGCGGGTAATCGCCCGTACGAACGACCGAGGAGCCCGCACATGAGCACGGCCGCCACCCGAACCGCCGTAGTCACCGGCGCGAGCAGCGGCATCGGCGCGGCCACCGCCCGACAGCTCGCCGCAGCCGGCTACCACGTCGTCCTCACCGCCCGCCGCAAGGACCGCATCGAAGCCCTCGCCGCCGAGCTCACCGAGGCCGGCCACCAGGCCACCGCGCACGCCCTCGACGTCACCGACCGCACCGCCGTCGACGCCTTCGCCGCCTCCCTGGCCCGCTGTGACGTGCTCGTGAACAACGCCGGCGGCGCCATCGGAGCCGAGCCCGTCGCCACCGGCGACCCCGCCGACTGGCGCACGATGTACGAGGTCAACGTCATCGGCACCCTCCACGTCACCCAGGCCCTGCTCCCCGCCCTCACCGCCTCCGGCGACGGCACGGTCGTGGTCCTCTCCTCCACCGCCGGCCACTCCACGTACGAGGGCGGAGCCGGCTACGTCGCCGCCAAGAACGGCGCCCGCGTCCTCGCCGAGACCCTGCGCCTGGAGATCGTCGGCCAGCCCGTACGCGTCATCGAGATCGCCCCCGGCATGGTCAAGACCGAGGAGTTCGCGAAGACCCGCTTCCGCGGCGACGCGGAGAAGGCCGAGAAGGTCTACGCGGGCGTCGCCGAACCCCTCTCCGCCGACGACGTGGCCGACACCATCACATGGGCGGTGACCCGCCCCAGCCACGTCAACATCGACCTCCTGGTGGTCCGCCCCCGCGCCCAGGCCTCGAACACCAAGGTCCACCGCGATCTCTAAAGAACCCCCGCCGCCTTCAGGTGCGGCATCAGGGCCGCCGGCTTCAGCCCGGCGGCCCTCGCCGCGTCCAGGGCCCGCTGGAGGTCCGCCGCCAGCGTCGGCGTGAAGTGCAGCAGCACGATGTCCCCGGCCTGCAGCCGCGGCGTGGGCGGCGTCTCGCCCCAGGTGGTGAAATCGTGCGTCCAGGTGATCAGCGCCTTCACCCCGCACGCCTTGGCCGCGAGCCGCACGTCGTCGTTCACCGCCCCGTACGGCGGCCGCAGCAGCTTCGGCGTCCGCCCGAAGGCCGCCTGGAGCTGCTCCCCGGCCCCGCACACCTCGGCGTCCTTGCCGGCGGCGTCGAGCGTGGTGAGGTCCGGGTGGCTGACGGTGTGGTTCTCGACGCCGGCCCGCCCCTCCTCCATGAGCCGGGTGAAGTACCCGGTGTCGTACGAGGCCGCCCCGGGCAGCAGGAACAACGAGGCGGGCACCCGCTTCTCCAGCAGGATCCGGGCCGCGGCCGGATCGTGGATCCAGCCGTCGTCGATGGTGATGAAGACGACCTTCTCCCGGGTCGGCACATGCGACACGACGCGCGGCAGCCCCGTCCGCGCCTGGGCCGACCCGGCGGCCCCGAGGGCGAGTGACAACGACGTGAGCGCGGCGGTGAGCACGCGGGATCTCCACATGCGGCACATTTTGGTCTAGACCATTTTGCCGGTCAATCCCCTTACATCAAGCGGAAGTTGATGTCCCGCACCCCTGAGGCCCGTACGGGTGAATGCACAGACGGCGACGCACCCCAGGGGCACCGCCAGTTCGGCGCAATGTGAAATTCCGTCACACGTTCGAGCGATCATCGGGAGATCGGCCAGGCCCACCAGGAATCCGCACCTAAGTTCAGCCGCAGCACGAACGGCCCCCGACCGGGATGGCAGTCCCGGACGAGGGCCTCACCAACAGGGAAGAAAGGACTTCCTCATGGCTGAACAGGACCCTAGCGCCGCCGCGCGCTTCATGGACCTCCAGGACCCGCGCTACGCGTACATGTTCGGCTTCATCCAGGCCGACGGGCATCTCGCCGCGGGAGCAGGGCAGAAGGGCAGGCTGACTGTCGAGATCAACGAGCGAGACATCCACATCCTGCGCGACTTCCAGGCCCTCACCCCGTACTACAGCTCCATCACCGAGCGCACCCGGGCGACCAACTTCGCCGCGTCTCACAACTCGGCGACGTGGAGTCTCTGCTCGCTCGAAGCCCGGAGCACGCTCAACGAACTCGGAATCCCCTATGGACGCAAGTCCATGACGATCAAGCCGCCCCGCGTGGAGTTCTCTCGCCGCGACTACCTTCGCGGCGTCATCGACGCCGACGGCTCCGTCGGCTACACGAGCCAGGGCCTTCCGTTCGTCTCGCTCACCACTGCCAGCACGGCAGTAGGCGCCTACTTGTGCCACTTCGCGAGAACGGTCACAGGGGCGGAGCGAACCATCAAGCGCAACGCCCGGGACGGCATCTACAACATCCTCTACACCAAGGAACCGGCGATGGAGCTGGCCGGGCACCTGTACTACGACGGCTGCCTGGGCCTGGAGCGCAAGAAGGCCAAGGCAGCCGAAATGCGCGACTGGGTCCGGCCGGCGGACATGCGGGTCGCTCCGCCCCGCCGACGCTGGACCCCGAAGGACGACGAGGTCCTCCTGCAGTTGAACGACCCCGCGGCGGCCGGGGTCGCTCTCGACAGGACCGAGCAGAGTTGCTCGATGCGCCTCTGGCGCCTGCGCACCGGCAAGGCCTGACGAAACGACATGGAGGAGCCTGGACCGATCACGATCGGTCCAGGCTCCTCCATTCCCCCGACAGCCGCATGCAGGCGTCAGCCCTTGATGCAAACGACCTGCCTCAGCTTGGCCACGACCTCCACCAGGTCGCGCTGCTGCTGCATGACCTGCTCGATCGGCTTGTACGCCGCCGGAATCTCGTCTACGACGCCTGAGTCCTTGCGGCACTCGACACCGCGGGTCTGCTCCGCCAGGTCGCGCGCGGAGAACCGCTTCTTCGCCGCCGTACGGCTCATCTTCCGGCCCGCGCCGTGCGAGGCCGAGTTGAACGCGGCCGTATTGCCGAGGCCCTTCACGATGTACGTGCCCGTCGCCATCGAGCCGGGGATGATCCCGTAGTCACCGCTCCCGGCGCGGATCGCGCCCTTGCGGGTGACCAGCAGGTCCATGCCGTCGTACCGCTCCTCCGCCACGTAGTTGTGGTGGCAGCTGATCTCCGGGTCGAAGGAGACCTTCGCCTTGCGGAATTCCCGGCGCAGGACCTCCTTGAACAGGCTCATCATCACTGCGCGGTTGTACTTGGCGTACTCCTGCGCCCAGTAGAGGTCGTGCCGGTACGCAGCCATCTCCGGGGTTGCCGCAAGGAACACCGCGAGATCCCGGTCAATCAGCCCCTGGTTGTGCGAGAGACCCCGCGCGATACCGATGTGGTGCTCGGCCAGCTGGTTGCCGATGCCACGGGATCCCGAGTGCAGTGTCAGCCACACCGCCCCCTCGCTATCGAAATTCAGTTCGATATGATGGTTTCCCTGCCCAAGGGTTCCCATTTGCCGCATCGCCCGGTCCCGCCGGAACTTCACCGCATCCGCGACGTAGTCGAAGCGCTCCCACAGATCCCCGAAGCCTGCCTCCGTGAACCCGTACAGCCGCGACGGGTCCACCGCCTCGCGGTGCATCCCCGCCCCCACCGGAATCGCGCGCTCGATCTTCGACCGCAGCCCCGACAGGTCCCCCGGCAGGTCGTTCGCCGTCAGGGACGTCTTCACCGCCGACATTCCGCAGCCGATGTCCACGCCCACCGCCGCCGGGCAGACCGCGTCCTTCATGGCGATCACCGAGCCGACGGTGGCTCCCTTGCCGTAGTGGACGTCCGGCATGACGGCCAGGCCCTTGATCCAGGGGAGGGTGGCGACGTTGTGCAGCTGCTGCATCGCGCTGTCCTCGACCGACGCCGGGTCGGTCCACATCCGGATCGGGACCTTCGCCCCCGGTACCTCTACATACGACATAAGGAATCAATCCCCCGAAAACCACAGAAAAGTCAGAATGCGCAAAAGCCTCGCTCTTGATCCCAAATACGACAGGGGACCGGCGCCAGCACCAGCGTGTGCGATAGACATTGTGTCCAGCCGCGCCCAAGTCGCGGCAACGCATTTTCCTGACCGTCGGGGGGCCCGCCGGTCGAAGGGAGCCAGTGGACGTGCAGCGCAAGGCGGTACGGCGGCGAGTCCTGCCAGGCATCGCGATGCTCACCGCGCTCGCGGCCGGGGCGGCCGGCCTGACCGGGTGCACCAGCGGGAGCGAAGGCGGAAGCACCAGCGACTCGAAGGCCGGCGGCAGCTCCGCCGCGCCCGCCCAACCGGGGAAGTACCGCAGTCTGCCCGCGCCCTGCAAGGCCGGCGCCGACAGCAAGAAGCTCAAGGGCATGCTCCCGGCCGGGGACAGCCTCACCCCCGAGCAGCGCGACCAGATGTACGCCGGTGTCGCGGACGCCTCGTACGACGGCGACCGGCACGTCGGCTGCCGCTGGAGCGGGCAGAGCCCCGAGGAGACACGGCTCCTGTCGGTCGGCTTCGAGCGCGTGGTCTCGTACGACCGGACGGCCGCCAGCGACGACGACAAGGCCAAGCAGGTCTACGTACGCCGGCTCACCGACGCGAAGCTGCCCTTCCCCGGCCCGACCGCGAGCCCCACCCCGGCGGCGCCCACGCCCGCCGCGCCCACCCCGGCGGCCCCGGTCCAGGGCACGCCCGCCTCCGGGACGCCGGCGTCCCCCGGCGCGAGCCCGTCGGCGCCGGTCGAGCTCGGATCGCGCGTCCTGGAAGACCTCGGCAGCGACGCCTTCCTGGAGGACAAGCTCAGTCCCGCCGGGGCCAGCGCCGCGCAGTCCCGCACCGTGCGCATTGTGTTCCGTACCTCGAACGTCATCGTCACCATCGAGTACAGCGTGCAGCCCGCACTGCCCGGCACGGTCCCGCCGAGCACCGAAACCCAGGCCAAGGCACGGCAGTTGGCGCAGGCCCTGGCGGAGCGTTTCAGCGAATGAGCGGTGCGCGCCATGGTCTCGCGTGACGGCGCGCACAGCAGGCGGGTACCCGGTCGGGCTACCGTTGCCCGGGTCCCGCGTCCGAAGAACAACCGACAAACGTACTGAAGGAACCATGCACCGATCAGCCTCGCGCCTCACCCGCGTTCTCGCCTGCGCAGCCGTCCCGGTGATCCTCACCGTCGCCGGGTGTTCGTCCGACTCGGGCAAGGACACGAGCTCGAACGGCGAGAAGAAGTCCGGTTCGTCCTCGTCGGCCAAGCCCAACCCGAAGTCCTCCAAGGTCCTGGAGAAGGCGGCGTTCGCCACGCTTCCCGACCCCTGCAAGGCGCTGGCGACGGCGACGATAGACACGCTCGTCCCGGAGGCGAAGGACAAGAACGGGACGGCGACGAAGTCGAACGACCTGGCCACCCGTGCCAGCTGCTCCTGGAACGGTCTGGACGAGGACGGTCTGAAGGGCTCGCAGTACCGCTGGCTCTCGCTCTCCTTCTTCCGCTACGACTCCCACGCCACCCTCGGCGACGCCAACAAGCGTGCGGAGGAGCAGTACAACAAGGAGGTCGGGACGGCGAAGACCGAGGAGGGCGCGCAGGACCCGCAGACGGAGGCGGTGGCCGGGATCGGCGACCAGGCGACGTCGGTGATCTACAAGGCGAAGAAGGACGTCGACTCCTTCAACACCTCGATCGTGGCGCGCGCCCAGAACGTGGTCGTCCGGCTCGACTACAACGGTGCCGCGTACGAGGGGGCCGGTGCGCCGGATCACGCGAAGCTGCTGCAGGACGCGATCACGGCGGCCAAGGAGGCCGTGGCCTCGGTGGGCGCGGCCAACAAGGCGTCGGCGGAGCAGCCGCAGTCCCCGCAGCCCCAGTAGGGATGAGCGCGGGGGCCGGCTGGGACGGGTGCGGGGCGGGGCCTCCTGGCACGCTGACATCGAGTCACCCGTACGCTGTGCCTGCCGCAGCTCGGTAAAGGTGCGGTAAGTGCCCAGTACTCAGCACCAGCACTCTGCGCTCGGTATGTGCTCGACAAGGGGAGGGGATCGCGGGTGGCCGCGATGCAACTGACTCGTACGCACCGGATACTCATAGGCGTGGTGGTCGCGGGTGCCGTGGTCATCGCGGGGATCGGGTTCGCGGGCTCGTACTCCGCGGTGCGTGCCCTCGCCCTGCAGAAGGGGTTCGGCAGCTTCTCGCTGGTGTTCCCGATCGGTATCGACGCGGGCATCTGTGTCCTGCTCGCGCTGGACCTGCTGCTGACGTGGCTCCGGATCCCCTTCCCCCTGCTGCGGCAGACGGCGTGGCTGCTGACGGCCGCGACGATCGCCTTCAACGGTGCGGCCTCGTGGCCGGATCCGCTCGGTGTCGGGATGCACGCCGTGATCCCGATGCTGTTCGTGGTGACGGTGGAGGCCGCCCGGCACGCCGTGGGCCGGATCGCGGACATCACCGCGGACCGGCACATGGAGGGTGTGCGCATCACGCGGTGGCTGCTGTCGCCGATACCGACCTTCAAGCTGTGGCGCCGGATGAAGCTGTGGGAGCTGCGCTCCTACGAGCAGGCGGTCGGTATGGAGCAGGACCGGCTGATCTACCAGGCCCGGCTGCAGGCGCGGTACGGGCGTTCGTGGCGGCGGAAGGCTCCGGTGGAGGCGCTGATGCCGCTGAAGCTGGCCAAGATCGGTGTGCCGCTCGCGGAGACGACCGCGGAGGCGCTGGCGGCGACGGGCATCGAGCCGGCGGTGCTGCCGCCCGTGGAGCAGCAGGTCCTGCAGCAGGCCCAGCAGGAGCTCCAGCAGGCCCCGGCGCTGGCGGCCGCGCCCGGGCTCGCGCAGCAGGCCGGGCAGCCTCAGCAGGCCGCCCAGCAGGCCCAGCAGCTGCAGAACCCGGCCGGTGCACCCGGTGCACCGGGTGTTCCCGGGGCTGTCCAGCAGACCCCGCCGCCCTTCGCGGTGGACCCGACGGCCATGCCCGCGGCTCACAACAGCGCCTGGTTCGCCGCGCCGCTGGCGCCGCAGGCGGCGTACGAGGGCGGCTACAACCCCCAGTACGTGGAGGGCCTGGAGCCGACCCCGGTCCTGCCGCCGATGGGTCCGGACGAGGAGCAGTCCGCGCAGCAGGAGCTCTCCATCCCGGGTCCGCGCCAGGAGGAGGCCCCGGCCGAGGGTCCCGAGACGCCTGACGAGGCCGAGTTCGGCGAGGCGGCGTACAAGGTGTTCTGCGCGCTGGTCGACGAGAAGCAGGACTACCCGTCGGCGGAGGCCCTCGACATACACCTGTCGGACGGTTACGGCGTGACCCACCCGCGCAGCGGTTCGCTGCTGCGCCGGATGATCCCGGCGTTCAAGCAGCGCTACCACAAGGACCGTGAGGCCGAGCACATCGCCTGACGGTCACGGACAGCGGAAAGGGCCCGCACCTCTCGGGGTGCGGGCCCTTCCACGTGCCGGGTCGGCCGGGTCGGCCGGGGCAGCCGGGTCAGACGGCGAGCAGCTTGCGCACGCGGTCGGCGCCCACCGCCAGCAGCAGCGTGGGCAGGCGCGGTCCGGTCTCCCGGGTCACGAGGAGCCGGTAGAGCAGCGCGAAGAACGTGCGCTGCGCGACCTTGAGTTCCGGCGTCGGCTTGGCGTCGGGCTCCAGGCCGGCCATGACCTTCGGGACGCCGTAGACGAGCGTGGTCAGCCCGTCGAGGGACCAGTGCGAGTCCAGCCCGTCGAGGAGCAGTCGCAGCGACTCGCGGCCCTCGTCGTCCAGGGACGACAGCAGTTCGGTGTCGGCCTCCTCGCGTACGAGGGTGCGCTGGTCGGCCGGGACCTGGGTGGTGATCCAGTTCTCGGCGCGGTCCAGGCGCGGCCGTACCTCGTCGAGGGAGGTGAGCGGCTGCGTCGGGTCGAGGTCGGTCAGGATGCGCAGGGTCTGCTCGTCGTGGCCGGCGGTGATGTCCGCGACGGAGGCGAGCGTGCGGTACGGGAGCGGGCGCGGGGTGCGCGGCAGCTCGGCGGCGGCGGTGCGCACGGCGCGGGTGTGCGCGGCGGCGTCGGCGGGCAGCACGGAGCCGTCGGCGACCTTGGCCTCCAGCTTGTCCCACTCGTCGTAGAGCCGCTGGATCTCCTGGTCGAAGGCGATCTTGAAGGACTGGTTGGGGCGGCGGCGGGCGTAGAGCCAGCGCAGGAGCTGCGGCTCCATGATCTTCAGCGCGTCGGCCGGGGTGGGGACCCCGCCCTTGCTGGAGGACATCTTGGCCATGCCGCTGATGCCGACGAACGCGTACATCGGTCCGATCGGCTGCTCGCCGCCGAAGATGTGCACGATCTGGCCGCCGACCTGGAAGGACGAGCCGGGCGAGGAGTGGTCGACGCCGGAGGGCTCGAAGATCACGCCCTCGTAGGCCCAGCGCATCGGCCAGTCGACCTTCCAGACCAGCTTGCCGCGGTTGAACTCGCTGAGCTTGACCGTCTCGGTGAACTCGTCCTCGGTGCAGACGTAGGTCATCTCGGTGGTCTCGTCGTCGTACGAGGTGACCTTGGTGAAGTCCTTGCCGCACTGGCCGCAGTACGGCTTGTACGGGAAGTACCCGCCCTCGCCGGTGCTGCCGTCGTCCTCATCGGCCGCGCCGGAGCCCTCGGCGGCCTCCAGCTCGGCCTCGTCGACCTGCTTCTGCTGGGGCTTCTTGCCGCCCGGCTTCTGCTTGGTGCGGTACTGGTCGAGGACCGCGTCGATGTCGCCGCGGTGCTTCATCGCGAACAGCACCTGCTCGCGGTAGACACCGGTGGTGTACTGCTCGGTCTGGCTGATCGGGTCGTACTCGACGCCCATCTCGGCCAGTGCCTCGACGAAGGCGGCCTTGAAGTGCTCGGCCCAGTTCGGGTACGCGGACCCGGCGGGGGCGGGCACGGCGGTCAGCGGCTTGCCGATGTGCTGGGCCCACGACTCGTCGATGCCGGGCACGCCCGCGGGCACCTTCCGGTACCGGTCGTAGTCGTCCCAGGAGATGAGGTGGCGGACCTCGATGCCCCGGCGGCGGATCTCGTCCGCGACCAGGTGCGGGGTCATGACCTCGCGGAGGTTGCCCAGGTGGATGGGGCCGGAGGGGGAGAGTCCGGACGCGACGACGACAGGTTTGCCGGGTGCTCGGCGCTCCGCCTCGGCGATGACCTCGTCCGCGAAACGGGAGACCCAGTCGGTCTCGGTGCTGCTCTGAGCCACGACACGTCCTTCTATCTCGAATGCTGGCTTCAGCCATTCTCCCAGACGGAACGGGTCGCTCTGAGGTTGCTTTTCCTCCGGGAAACGGGTTGCCCCCTCGTGGGATACTCGGCACTTGTCGGAACAACCAAGTGCACCCACCGGCACAACCTCACAGGAACGGCAGCTCATGGCCTCGGTCCCTTCCCTCGCTTCTTCCGTCAATCAGCGCGTCGCGGACGCCCTTGCCTCCGCCCTGCCGGAGGCCGGTGGCGCGGACCCGCTGCTGCGACGAAGCGACCGGGCCGACTTCCAGGCCAACGGCATCCTGGCGCTCGCGAAGAAGGCCAAGGCCAATCCGCGCGAGCTGGCGGCGACCGTGGTCGAGGGCATCCCGACGGGTGACCTGATCCAGGAGATCGAGGTCTCGGGCCCCGGCTTCCTCAACATCACCATCACCGACCGGGCGATCATCGAGACCCTGGCCGCGCGGGCCGGCGACGACCGTCTGGGTGTGCCGCTCGCGGCCAACCCGGGCACCACGGTGATCGACTACGCGCAGCCGAACGTCGCCAAGGAGATGCACGTCGGCCACCTGCGGTCCGCCGTGATCGGCGCCGCGATGGTCGAGATCCTGGAGTTCACGGGCGAGAAGGTGATCCGCCGCCACCACATCGGCGACTGGGGCACCCAGTTCGGCATGCTCATCCAGTACCTGCTGGAGCACCCGCACGAGCTGGACCACAAGTCGGACGAGGAGGTGTCCGGCGAGGAGGCCATGTCCAACCTGAACCGGCTCTACAAGGCCTCGCGCGCGCTCTTCGACTCCGACGAGGAGTTCAAGACGCGGGCCCGGGCGCGGGTGGTCGACCTCCAGGCCGGCGACGCGCAGACCCTCGCCCTGTGGCAGCGGTTCGTCGACGAGTCGAAGATCTACTTCTACTCCGTCTTCAACAAGCTGGACATGGACATCCAGGACCCCGACGTGGTCGGTGAGTCCGGCTACAACGACATGCTGGTCGAGACGTGCAAGCTGCTGGAGGACTCGGGCGTCGCCGTCCGCTCCAACGGCGCGCTCTGCGTGTTCTTCGACGACGTCAAGGGCCAGGACGGCAACCCGACCCCGCTGATCGTGCAGAAGTCTGACGGCGGCTTCGGCTACGCCGCGACCGACCTCTCCGCGATCCGCGACCGGGTGGGCGAGCTGGACGCGACGACCCTGATCTACGTGGTGGACGCGCGGCAGTCCCTGCACTTCAAGATGGTCTTCGAGACGGCGCGCCGGGCGGGCTGGCTGAACGACGAGGTCAAGGCCGTGCAGCTGGCCTTCGGCACGGTGCTCGGCAAGGACGGCAAGCCGTTCAAGACCCGTGAGGGCGAGACGGTCCGGCTGGTGGACCTGCTCGACGAGGCGGTGGAGCGGGCCGCCACCGTCGTGCGCGAGAAGGCCAAGGAGCTGAGCGAGGAAGAGATCGCCGAGCGCGCGGCCCAGGTCGGCATCGGCGCGGTGAAGTACGCGGACCTGTCGACGTCGGCGGCCCGTGACTACAAGTTCGACCTCGACCAGATGGTGTCGCTGACCGGTGACACCTCCGTGTACCTCCAGTACGCGTACGCCCGTATCCAGTCGATCCTCCGCAAGTCCGGGGACGCGCGGCCCGCGGCCCGCGCTGAGCTGGCGCTCGCCCCGTCCGAGCGGGCACTGGGTCTGCACCTGGACCAGTTCGGCGAGCTGATCGCCGAGGCGGCATCGGAGCACGCCCCGCACAAGGTCGCGGCGTACCTCTACCAGCTGGCGTCGCTGTACACGACGTTCTACGCGGAGTGCCCGGTCCTCAAGGCCGACACCGCGGAGCAGGTCGAGAACCGCCTCTTCCTGTGCGACCTGACGGCCCGCACCCTGAACAAGGGCATGGCCCTCCTCGGCATCCGCACCCCCGAGAAGCTCTGACCTCTCTCGATCCGCACGACCGCACAACCCGCGCCAAATGCGTACGGCCCCGGCAGCTGCTGCTGGGGTCGTACGCATTTCGTGATCTCCGCGGCCTTCACGATCCAGCCACCCCCATTAATCTGATCGTGTTCAAAACTTAGTGGGGGGACATCTGTGAAGAGCATCAAGCGCATGGCCGCCGTGGCCGCGGTGGCCGTGGCCGGCCCGACCATCCTGACCGCGACGCCCGCGATGGCCGCCGATCAGCCGGCCGTCATCGTCCCGGACGTGGCACCGAAGGACGACGCCGCCGACGCCGGTACGCCGGCCCCGGCCGTGCCGGACGCCCAGGCCCCGGCCCCGGCGTCGGTCCCCGCACCTGCGCCGGCCGTCCCGGCCGCCCAGGCGCCCGCGCCGCAGCCGGCGCCCGTCGCCGAGAAGGCCGCGAAGGACACCAAGAGCGACGAGGACACGCAGGGCGCCGAGTCCGACGGGATCCTCATGGGTCCCGAGGTCACGGTCGCGGGCATCCCGAAGGACGGTTTCAAGGCCGACGGCGGCTGGACCCCGCTGAAGGTGACGGTCGACAACTCGGGCCACATCGCCGTCCCGAACTACACGCCGAGCGTGACCGTCTACGAGGAGGACGGCAAGTTCAAGCCCTCGCAGATCAAGGTCGAGTGGAAGACCGCCGGCGGAACCTGGCAGGCCGCCAAGCTCGTGCAGAGCGAGGAGCTCGGCCCCGGCCTCCAGTACGCCTTCGGGACGGCCCCGTCCGTCACCAAGGACACCTCCTACACGGTCGACGTGCGGATCTCCTTCGCCGCGGACAGCCCGGTGGTGCCCTTCGACCTGGCCTCGGACGGCAAGAGCCGCGTCGGGAACCACGTCAACCACTCGCCCTCCACCTGGTACAACACCCGGATCGCCGGTGCGGTCGGCGGACCCGAGGACCCGTTCGTCGAAGGCCCCGCGCTGACGGTGAACGGCGTACCGGAGAGCATCAAGGCGGGCGGTGACTGGACGAACCTGTCCGTCCACGTGGACAACGCCGGGAAGCAGGCCCTGAAGGGATTCAACGTCGGGCTGGTCATGGCCCGTCCCGACTGGGTCAAGATGAAGCCCTCCCAGATCAAGGTCGAGGTCCTGAGCAAGGACAAGAACGGCAAGGCCGGCTGGCACGAGGCCGAGGTCTGGTCCGAGGAGGAGAGCGTCTTCTTCGGCATCGATCTCGCGGGCGGCCCGGTCGCGGCCGGCCAGAGCTTCGACGTCCAGGTCCGGATCCGCTTCGCCGCCGACGCGCCCCTCGGCGCCGTCAGCATCTTCTCCTGGGGCTCGTCCCAGGTCGGCCCGGACACCCCGGAGCCGTGGGCGGACTCGCGTTCCAAGGCCCGCCTGACGAACATCGTCGCCGCCTCCCCGGACACGGGCGGGAACGGCAACCAGCCGAAGCCGAACGGTGGCGCCAAGCCGATCACCGACACGACCGGCAACCCGGGCACCACCGCCACCACTGGTGGCGAGCTCGCCGCCACCGGCAGCGACCCGGCCACCACCTGGGCCCTCGGCGGCGCCGGCGTGGCCCTCGCGATGGGCGCCGCCCTGGTCGCGGGCACCGGTCGCCGCCGCCGCACCACCGCCTGAGGCCTGAGGCACAGCCCGCGCTCGCCCGTACGGCCCGATTCGGGCCGTACGGGCCGGGTAGGGGGACGACCCCCTCCTTCCCCCACCCACCACCCTCAGAGGCACAGGCCGAAGCTCAGGCCGTGCCGCAGGCCGGTCCCACCGTCGCATTGGATCGCGTCCCACTCCGGCGGGACCCCGATCTGGTGGTCCGACTTCCGGCCGGGCCGCCCAGTGGACCCGGACTCCGGCGAGTGCCACCCGCGCCCGAACCACCTCTCCCCGTAGCGCGCCCGGCGGGTCGTGGGACCGTACATATTTCGCAATCCTGTATCCCTCTGCAAGCCTCTCCCGTCTCACTAACCTTGGCGCCTCCCAAGGGGTTTGGGGTGGCTCCGGTCTGATGTCCGGAGCCCGGGGAGGTAAAGAGCATGCAGTTCAAGCGCATGGCCGTCGTGGCAGCAGCCGCGGTGGCCGGCCAGACGCTCCTGATCGCCGCACCGGCGGTGGCCGAGGAGCATCCGGCGGTGACCGTGCCGGACGCGGTACCCGCGGACACCGCCGGACCGGCGGAGGCAGCGCCGCAGGAGCAGGCCGGGGGCAAGGAACAGGAACAGGAACAGGCCGAGGACACCGGCCCGCAGCAGCCCGCCGTGCAGGCCGTGGCCGCACCGGCGGCACCGGAAGCACCGGAAGCACCCACCGTCCCGGCCGCGTCCGAGGCACAGCCGCAACCACAGCCACGAACGCAGGCGCAGGCGCAGACACAGGAGCTGCCCGAGGCCGTCGAGGACGAGCAGGACACCGGGTCCGACCGGATCCTGATGGGGCCCGAGGTCACGGTCCAGGGCATCCCCGCGGACGGCTTCAAGGCCGACGGCAGCTGGACCCCGCTCACCGTGACCGTCGACAACTCGGGCCATGTCGCCGTGGCGGACTACACCCCGGTGCTGGGCGTCTCGCAGGCCGCCGGACAGTTCGGGCCCGCCCACATCAAGGTCGAGTACCGCACCGCAGGCGGGCCGTGGACGGCCGCCGGGCCGGCCCGGACCACGGCCCCCACGCTCGGCTACGCCCTCGGCAGCGCCGCCGCGGTCCCCGTCGGCGAGGTCCGGACCATCGACGTCCGGATCAGCTTCGCCGCGGACACCCCTGTCGTCCCGTTCGACCTGACGGCGGACGGCACGGGCCGGGTCGGGACGGCCACCGGCAGCTCCCCCACCTCCTCGTACGCGACCAGGATCGCGGGCGCGCCCGGTGGCGACGAGGACCCGCTGTTCACCGACGGTCCCGCTCTGACCGTGAGCGGAGTCCCGGAATCGGTACGTGCGGGCGGCGACTGGACGGACCTCTCCGTCCGGGTGGACAACGCGGGGAAGGGTGAGCTGGCCGCCTTCGACCTGGGACTGGTCCTGGCCCGGCCCGACTTCGTCTCCATGCAGGTCTCGCAGATCGCGGTCGAGGTCCTGCGGCCGGCCGCGGACGGACAGCCGGCGGCCTGGCAGCCCGTCGAGATCACCTCGGACGAGGACGGCTACTTCTTCGCGGGCGGGCTCGTGCGCGGCCCGATCGGCGCGGGTGCGGCCTTCGACGTCCCGGTCCGCGTCCGCTTCTCCGCCGATGCCCCGACCGGCTCGGTCTCCTTCTTCGGCTGGGGCACGTCCCAGGTCGACGCGGAAACACCCCCACCCTGGGCCGGCTCCCGCTCGAAGCGCCAACTCACCACCCTCCTGGCACCGGCCACCACCCCGAGCGAAGGCACTCCGGGAAGCGGCACTCCGGGAAGCGGCACCCCAGGCGGGGGCACTCCGGGCGCGGAAACCCCCGGCGGAGGCACCCCAGGCGGGGGCACTCCGGGAGGCGGAACCCCCGGCGCCGAGACCCCGGGCGGAGGCACACCCGGAGGCGGCACCCCAGGCGGGGACACCCCGGGAGGCGGAACCCCCGGCGGAGGCACACCCGGAGGCGGAACCCCAGGCGGGGGAACCCCCGGAGGGGGCAACCCAGGCGCCGAGACCCCGGGCGGAGGCACCCCGGGCAGCGGAACCCCCGGAGCGGAGACCCCGGGCAGCGGAACCCCAGGCAGCGGCACACCCGACGGAGGCACCCCAGGCAGCGGCACACCAGGCGGGGACACCCCTGGAGGGGGCAACCCAGGCGCCGAGACCCCGGGCGGAGGCACACCCGGAGGCAGCACCCCGGGCGCGGAGACCCCGGGCAGCGGATCCCCAGGCAGCGGCACACCAGGCGGGGGAACCCCCGGAGGCGGCAACCCAGGCACGGAGACCCCGGGCGCGGGCAACCCGGGCGGGGGCACCTCAGGCTCGGAGACCCCCGGCGGAGGCACCCCGGGCAGCGGAACCCCGGGCGGCAGCCCCGCAGGGGAAACGCCCGGTGGAGGAATCCCGGGCGGGGAGACTCCCGGAGGGGGTACCCCGGGTGGTGCACCCGGTGGCAACGTGCCCCAGCCGAGCGGCGGCAACGGCACCGGCACCGGCATTGTCCCCACCAGCGTCAGCGGCAACGCCCTCGCCGCCACCGGCGCCGACCCGGCCACCAGCTGGGTCCTGGGCGGGGCAGGGACGGCCTTGGCCCTGGGCGCCGCCCTGATCGCCGGCACCGGCCGTCACCGCCGCCGCCGCACCGACTGACGCCCCGCCCGGTTTCACCCGTACGGCCCGATTCGGGCCGTACGGGCCGGGTAGGGGACGGCCCGTCCTTCCCCCACCCGCCACCGGAGGCCCCCGTGCCCGACATGAACGGCCCCTACAAGCCCGGCACTCCCTGCTGGATCGACCTGATGGTCCCCGACCAGCAGGCCGCCCTCGACTTCTACTGCGACCTGTTCGGCTGGCAG
The DNA here is from genome assembly GCF_055574035.1 of Streptomyces sp. NPDC030021. Classification (NCBI taxonomy): domain Bacteria; kingdom Bacillati; phylum Actinomycetota; class Actinomycetes; order Kitasatosporales; family Streptomycetaceae; genus Streptomyces; species Streptomyces sp. NPDC030021. The sequence continues at coordinate 27,740 of NZ_JBVIAH010000037.1, read as the reverse complement.
GGCGAGGTCGGCCCGGCCGAGCAGGGCGGCTACTCCGTCTGCACCCTCAAGGGCCGGCCGGTCGCCGGCATCATGAAGGCGATGAACCCGGACGGCACCGTCCCGGACCCGATGCCGCCGACCGCGTGGACCACGTACCTGTCCACCGACGCCATCGACTCCACCCTCAAGACCGCCACCGACGCCCACGGCACCGTCATGATGGGCCCGATGGACGTCATGGACCTCGGGCGGATGGCGGTCGTCACCGACCCGACCGGAGCCGTGTTCGGCCTGTGGCAGCCAGGCTCCTTCGACGGCGCCGGCATCGTCAACGAGCACGGCGCCCTCATCTGGAACGAGCTGAGCACCAGCGACGTCCCCGCCGCCGCCGCGTTCTACTCCGCCATCCTGCCGATCACGACGGCCGCCTCGCACATGCCCGGCGCCGAGGGGTACACGGAGTTCAAGGCCTCCGGGCGCGTGGTGGGCGGAATGATGAACCTGGACCAGTCGCCGCCCGGCACTCCCCCGAACTGGCTGCCGTACTTCCAGGTCGACAGCGTCGACGACATCGAGGCCGCCGCCGTACGGGCCGGGGCCACCGTCCTCGCCCCCGCCTTCGACATGGTGGCGGGCCGCATGGCCGTCCTGGCCGACCCGCAGGGCGGACCCTTCGCGGTGATCACGTCGACGGTCACGGAGCAGCCCGCCTGACAAGACCGGCGCACAGGGAATTCACCCCCTGTGCGCCCCCTCCTTCCGTGGAAGGATCCCGGACGCGAATGCCCCCCGGCTGATTTCGGCAGCCGGGGGGCATTCGCTCAATTACCGCCTGCGCGGCATTCTCCGACCGGACCGCGGCCGCGAGAATTCCGCACGCTCTGATCCGATCGGATCAGATGGTCTCATTGGAGTTGGCCGGCTTGTAGAAGTTCCAGCTCCCCTGACCGTGATGCTGCCCGTCCGGGGAGTTGCCCGAGGGGCAGGCTCCGTTGTCGGGGCGACCGTTCCACCACATGGCATAACAGTGGTTGCAGAAGCGCCAGTTGTCCTGGAACGTGTTTACGTTGCCGGGGAGGGGGAGGGCCATGACAGCCTTCTTTCTGAAGCGGAGATGGCGTGAACCCCTACGCGATGAGCCCGATATGGCGGGCCCGCACACGGGGGTCGCGATCCGAACAAGGGAATACTACTCACCGAATACCGGGAATTCGGGCACGCCACGTCGCCGCGTCGGCATTTCAAGTCGCCCCACGCGCTACCATTCACGGAGAAACGAATCTCTTGAGGGTGGAATTCATTTCCAGTTACGAATTTCAGGAAAGATTACTCAGGGAAAATGTCGCGCGTTTCCGATTCGGAACTCACACCAGACGATTTTCCCGGGCGCCCGGGCCACCACTCCCGACTCGTCGGCGAGCGCGGTGACGAGGGTGAGGCCCCGACCGTGCGGCCGGTCGCCGATCCGCGTCAGCCCGGGCCCGCCGTCGTGCACCTCGATGCGGACGGTCGCGTCCTCGAAGCCGAACAGCCGCAGCAGGTAACCGCGGCCGGGCGGTACGCCGTACCGCAGGGCGTTGGTGGCCAGCTCGCTCACGCAGAGCAACATCTCGTCGTGGCACTCGGTCACCACCCACGCCCGCAAGGTGTCACGTGTGAACTGGCGTGCAGCTGCGACGGTTCGGGGTGAGCGCAGGTAGAGACGCTCGCGCATGAGCGCCGCCTGGAAAGTTGGATTCACCGGACGATCGTCGCGTTGCGTGACTAGCGTGTGGCTGAGCGCAGACCCGTACTCCTTCATGAGTACGGGTCTGCACGGGGTATTCCGCTTGCGTGGGTGGGGAGTTCGCTGTCATGCCACCGAGGAAACGAGTACGGCCGAACGCGACGACCATGAAGATGGTCGGCGCGATGGTGGCCGCAGCCCGCATCGCCAAGAACCTGACCCAGAAGCAGCTGGGCGAGCTGGTCCGGCTGGACGCGGAGACCATCGCGTCGATCGAGCAGGGCCGGCGGGCTCTGATGCCGAACGTCGCCGAGCTGATGGATTTACACCTGGGGCTGCCGGGGCTGCTGACTGTGGCTGCGAACGAGATGCCGGCGATCGACGCCACTCCGCCGTGGGCCGAGGAATACATGGACCATGAAGCCAGCGCGATCGCGCTTTCCTGGTTCGACAACCAGGTGGTGCCCGGCCTGCTCCAGACGGAGAACTACGCGCGGGCCGTCTTCAAGTGCCGCGTCCCGGCCCACCCTGAGGCGGAGATCGAGGCGCTGACCGCCCGCCGCATCGCACGCCAGGAAATTCTGCGCTGCAGCACGCCGCCGACCCTGAGCTTCGTGATCTGGGAGGCTGCACTCCGCGACCGGATCGGCGGGGACGAGGTGTACGCGGAGCAGCTGCACCACCTGCGCACCTGCTCCGACTTGCCGGACATAAGCCTCCAGGTGATGCCCCTGGGCCGGACCTCGCATGCCGCTCTCGACGGCCCGTTCATCCTCCTGGAAACGCCGGACCACCAGCACCTCGGATACACCGAAACCCAACGCGGCAGCCAGCTCATCTCCGACCCCGATGAGGTCAGCATCATGGCGCGCAAGTATGCAATGCTGCGGACTCAGGCCCTCAACACCGAGGCGACGCGGGGCCTGTTGGGCCGCCTGCTAGGAGAGACATGAGTGCCACGACCGCTCTGAAGTGGTTCAAGTCCAGCTACAGCGGCAGCGAAGGCGGCGCCTGCCTGGAAGTTGCCGTGGCCTGGCGCAAGTCCAGCTACAGCGCCAGCGAGGGCGGCGACTGCGTCGAGGTGGCCGCCTCCGCGACCCAGATCCACGTCCGGGACTCCAAGGTCCAGGACGGCCCCGTCCTGGAGCTCGGTCCGGCGAGCTGGGCGGCGCTGACGGGCTGGCTTGCTCGATAGCCCACAAGATCCGCGAATGGCAGGTGCCGCTTGACGTACCCGACAGAGCTGACGGAAGCCTGCATCGATGATGCGGGCAACATACTCGTCGCACCTTCGACGTTGCAGGACAACGACCTGGTCAGGGACTTCTTCGGGTCCGTGATCACACCGGAGGACCTCGCTTCCGGTGCGACCGACCTCGCACGGAAGACCGTCTACCTGTGTGGCGACGTGTCCGGGATCAGCGGCCGCCAACTGGATGCGGCGGACCGGGTGTTCGTCATCCGGGAGCTGTCGCACGGTTACGACGGGGGCGTCGATACACCTTGGACCCTCGTCGATGTCGGCCGCGTTCCCGTCCGGGTACACGGCGCCGGTGTGTACTACCGCCGCTTCTTCGACCTCGACGCCGATCACTTCGGGCGGATCCGTGCGGAGCACGCCTTCCAGTCCCTGACGGAGTCCACCAAGCCCGGAACGGCCCATCGCAGCGGAATCTATCTGACGCCCGTCGAGCAGGACGGTGACGCACTGCATTTCCGGCTGCTCCGGTGCTCCACGAATCTCTCGGGGCCGACCGAGGGCTTTCGTACGACCGACACCCGCATCGTCGAGGCTCTGAATCGCGAGGCCGCCACCGTCTTCCGGGACCAGGCACCGCTGAATCACGTCCTCGCGCAGATCTACCACAACACCCTTGCCACGGGGGAGCGCAAGCAGTCCAAGGCCAGGATTTCGGCCCATGCCGACAAGACCAAGGACATGCCCGTCAATGGCGTCATGGCCTTCTGCACCTTCTATGACGGGCTCGAAAAGCTGCGGCCCCTGGCCGAAGACCCCTTCGACTACGGCGTGAAGCGTGCCAGCGGGCTGACCAGACTCCGCTTTCGCCTCAAGGAGCCGATCGGGGAACGCGACGGGGTCGCGCTCCCCCCGCAGTTCGACCTGACGCTCTATCCCGGCTCCGTGTTCTTCATGCCGCTGTCCACCAACCGTCTGTACACGCACGAAATCCGGCCCTCGACGCTGGACGCCGAGACCCTCCCGACCCGCCTGGGGTACGTGGTGCGCTGTTCGAGCGCCGAAGCCGTTCACAAGAACGGCCACACGTTCCTCAAAGCGGCCGGGGACCTGGTGAAGCTGGGGCCGCCCACACCAGAGGGCATGGACGAGCTGCGCAGGCTGTACGCCGAGGAGAACAGGACCTCGTCCTTCATCGACTACGGCGACGCATTCCTCTTCAGCATGAACACGGGAGACTATGTTGCCCCCCGCGCCTAGGATCTCCGACGAGATCGTCTCTCACTCGTTGCCGGCCGAGCGGGACCTCTTTGCGGAGCTGTCCACGTCGGCTCGCCTGGAGGCCGCGGGAAAGGGCCGGCACGGCGCCGTGCTCACCAGAAGCGACGAGGCGGAGGGTGTGCCTCTCGTACGCACCACCACCCAATACGGCAGCCCGGCGCAGCGTTTCCGCGCGGTGCACGAACGGCTGGCGCAACGGATCCAAGAACATGCGGCGATCCCGGTCGGCTTCAACAACGCTCTCATCGAGAGCTACACGAATGCCTACAGAACCATGGGGAGCCATTCCGACCAGGCCCTGGATCTGGCCGAAGAGTCCTTCATCGCCGTCTTCTCCTGCTATCAGCATCCCGAAGCGGGTCCGCCACGGAAGCTGATATGCGAATCAAAGGGGTCCGGTGTCGACACCTTCGAGATCCCTCTCACCCACAACAGTGTCGTCGCGTTCTCCGTCGCCTCGAATCGGCGGTTCAAGCACAAGATCGTGCTGGACACGCCCGCCTCGACGGCGGACAACCAATGGCTGGGCGTGACGTTTCGGACGTCGAAGACCTTCGTTCGGTTTCGCGGCGGACACGCGTACCTCCCGCAGGGCGCACGCCTCACATCGGCCGACGACGAGCAGCGGCGCGAGTTCTACCGGCTACGGCGCCGCGAGAACGATGAAACGGACTTCGTCTACCCCCCGTTGACGTACACCGTCAGCGAGAGCGATCTGCTGCCGCCCGTCTGACCTCAAGGGCGGCTCGCCGAAGCCGCCCCCGGCCGCCCCGCCACCAGCGCCGCCAGGCCGTCCAGGATGCGGTCCAGGCCGAAGCGGAACTGGAAGTCCGGCTCGCCGGAGCCGCTGAACGCGTCCGAGTCCAGCAGCCGCGTCACCGCGGGGTGGCTGTCCGGTCCGGTCATGAGCCGCAGCGTGCGGACGTACTGGCCGAGCGCCTGTTCCGGGGCGACCCCGGACTTCACGATGGCGTCGATCATGTCGGCGGCCATCGTGGCCTCGTTGCGCACCAGGCCCCCGATCAGGATGATCGTCGAGAGCTTCTCGCTCTCCGCCAAACCCGTGCCGGCCATGGCGCCGAGGCCCCGGTCCATCCAGGCCAGCTGGTTCGGGGAGACGGGCGCGGCGGTGATCGGGATGCGCAGGATCCAGGAGTTGGCCATCAGGACGGCCCGCTGCGCGTACGCCCAGTTCGTCAGCAGCTCGCGCCAGCCCCACCCCTGCGCCTCCGGCGGCAGGGGCGGCGGGGTGCCGACCCCCGCGTCCGACATGAGGACATAGAGCTCCTCCTTGGCGGCGACGTACCGGTAGAGGGACATCGTCGAGACGCCCAGCTCCTTGGCCACCCGGCCCATGGAGACCGCGTCCATGCCCTCACCCGCGGCCAGCGCCACCGCTGCCTCCACGATCCTCGGCAGCGTGAGCGTGGGGCGCGGCCCCTTGCCGGGGCGTTCGCGCAGGCCCCAGGCCATCTCCAGGCTCGCCGGGAGCCCGCTGCCGCTGTCCTCGTCGTCCTCGCTCGCCATGACCGCCCACTCCTCGATTGACCCCCATCCTAGTTCTATGTATTACTTACACAGAAGAGCGTAAGGCATACGCAGAAACGGCGAAGGGAGCACCGTCCCCCATGACCACGCACGCCTCCGGCGGCCTCGGCATCCACGCGACCGGCCTCACCAAGTCCTACGGCGACCTCCGCGTCCTCGACGGCATCGACCTCGCCGTCCCGCGCGGCAGCGTCCTCGCCCTCCTCGGCCCCAACGGCGCCGGCAAGACCACCACCGTCCGGATCCTCGCCACCCTCACCGCCGCCGACTCCGGCACCGTCCGCGTCGCCGGGCACGACACCGCCACCGCACGCTCCCGGGTCCGCGAACTCATCGCCCTCACCGGCCAGTTCGCCGCCGTCGACGAACTCCTGACCGGCACCGAGACCCTGCGCATGATGGGCCGCCTCGCCGGGCTCTCCCCGCGCGCCGCCCGCACCCGTGCCGACGAGCTCCTTGCCCGGTTCGGCCTCACCGAAGCGGCCGGCCGCACCGCGAAGACGTACTCCGGCGGCATGCGCCGTCGCCTCGACCTCGCCGCCAGCCTCGTCTCCCGCCCCGAGGTGATCTTCCTGGACGAGCCGACCAACGGCCTCGACCCGCGCAGCCGCCAGGACCTCTGGGAGCTCGTACGAGAACTGCGCGCCGACGGCACCACCGTGCTGCTCACCACCCAGTACCTGGAGGAGGCCGACCGGCTCGCCGACCGCGTCGCCGTCCTCGCCGACGGTCGCATCGCCGCCGAGGGCACCCCGGCCGAACTGAAGGCCCGGGTCGCGGGCCACCGGCTCGACCTGACCCTCACCACGGCCGCCGCCTACGAGGCCCTCGCCCCGCGCGCCGTCCACCTCGCCCCCGACGAGCTCACCCTCGGCCTGCCCACCGACGGCACCGCCGCCCACGTCCGGACCCTGCTCGACGAACTCGACCCGCACCGCACCGACATCGACCGCTTCGCCCTGCGCAGCGCCACCCTCGACGACGTCTTTCTCGCCCTGACGGGAGCCGCCCGATGACCGCCACGCCCGTGCGCGCCTTCGCCCTGGCCGGCCGCAGCCTACGCATCAGCAGCCGCCGGCCCGACGCACTGATCGCCGCCCTGATGCTGCCCGTCATGCTGATGCTGATCTTCGTCTACTTCTTCGGCGGGGCCATCGACACCGGCACGGCGTACGTGACGTACGTGGTGCCCGGCGCCATGCTGCTCTGCGCGGGCTTCGGCGCGGCCTCCACCGCCGTCAGCGTCACCGAGGACATGACGAACGGCGTCATCGACCGCTTCCGCTCCCTCGATGTCGGCGGCATCCCGATCCTCGCCGGGCACGTCGCGGCCTCGGTGGTGCGCAACCTGATCTCCACCACCCTGGTCCTCGCCGTCGCCCTCGCGATCGGCTTCCGCCCGCAGGCGGGCCCGGCCGCCTTCCTCGCCGCGGCCGGCCTGCTGCTGACGTACATCACGGCGATCTCGTGGCTGGCCGCCGCGCTCGGGCTGCTCGCCAGGACGCCGGAGGCCGCGGGCGGCTTCACCTTCCTGATGATGTTCCTGCCGTACCCGTCCAGCGCCTTCGTCCCCATCGACACCATGCCCGGCTGGCTCCACGGCTTCGCCGACCACCAGCCGCTGACCCCGGTGATCGAATCCCTGCGCGCACTGCTCCTGGCGCAGCCCGCGGGACATGCCCCCTGGGTGGCCCTGACCTGGTGCGCCGGCATCACGGCCGTGGCCATGACCCTGGCGGCGGTCCTCTTCCGCGGCAGAACCCGCTGATTCCGCGGCAGAACCCGCTGACGGGCTCCGGTCGGAGCCCCTCAGCGGGCCTGTGAGCCTGCCGCTCAGCTATTGAGCGGGTAGGAATGGCGGCCCGTGGCCTCGTCGATCTCGGCGTGGGCCTTCTGCAACATCTGCGACGCGAGATCCATGAGCGCACGAGCGCCCGCGATCTCTTCCCCGACCCTCAGCTGCTCCGGGTCGGAGGGATGACGCAAGGCATAGCCCCGCGCCTTGATCTCGGAGCCGTCCCCGAGTCTTACCAGGGCCGCCGCACTGGTGCGGTGGCCCTCCTCGGTGAATTCGAGCTCCACATGCCACCCGACGAGCGTGGCCATGGTGCATCACCTCCAGGGGGTCACCCTTCCCTCAAGGGTGCGCCTGAGGGGAGAGGAGCGCGAGGCGGGGGCTTCGCGGGAGGGGGGGCGGGAGCCCCTCAGCGCGTCTCGCGCAGCCAGCCCGCGACCTCGGTCGCCCAGTACGTGAGGATCGTGTCGGCACCCGCCCGCTTGATGCCCAGCAGGGTCTCCAGGATGGCGCGGTCGCGCTCGATCCAGCCCTTCTCCGCCGCCGCCTCGATCATCGCGAACTCGCCGCTGATCTGGTACGCCGCCACCGGAACGTCCACCGCCTGCGCGACCCGGTACAGGATGTCGAGGTAGGGACCGGCCGGCTTGACCATCACCATGTCCGCGCCCTCCTCCAGGTCGAGGGCCAGCTCCCGCAGGGACTCCCGGGAGTTCGCCGGGTCCTGCTGGTACGTCTTGCGGTCGCCCTGCAGCGAGGAGGCGACGGCCTCGCGGAAGGGACCGTAGAAGGCGGACGTGTACTTCGCCGTGTACGCGAGGATCGAGACGTCCTCGTGCCCGGTCTCGTCCAGCGCGTCACGGATGACGCCGACCTGACCGTCCATCATCCCGCTCGGCCCGACCACGTGGACGCCCGCGTCCGCCTGGACCTGCGCCATCTCGGCGTAGCGCTCCAGCGTCGCGTCGTTGTCGACACGCCCGTGCTCGTCCAGCACACCGCAGTGGCCGTGGTCGGTGTACTCGTCCAGGCACAAGTCGGACATGATGACGAGGTCGTCGCCGACCTCCGCCTTCACGTCGCGGATCGCGACCTGCAGGATCCCGTCCGGCTCGGTGCCCGCCGTGCCCAGCGCGTCCTTGTTCTCGTCGGCCGGGACACCGAACAGCATGATCCCGGCGACCCCCGCCTCGACCGCCTCCACGGCGGCCTTCCGCAGCGTGTCCCGGGTGTGCTGCACGACGCCCGGCATCGCGGAGATCGCCAGGGGCTCGCTGATGCCCTCCCGGACGAAGGCCGGGAGGATCAGGTCCGAGGGGTGCAGCCGGTTCTCCGCGACCATCCGCCGCATCGCCGGGGTGGTGCGCAGCCGGCGGGGCCGCGAACCGGGGAAGGATCCGTACGCGCTCATCTTCAGTCGCCTCTTCGAGCATCGACAGCAGTCCGCACAAGGGTAGAGCCCGGGCCCCCCGCTCCCGGGCTCCACCCGTCCGTCGACCGCCCTGCGGTCAGTGCGACAGCTCCACCGACAGGTAGGGGGCCAGCGCCCGCAGGAAGTCCGGCGCGTCGAACATCGCGGCGGCCGAGGCCACGCCCGTCGTCCGGGTGCGCCCGGACAGGATGCGCTCCACGGCCTCCACCGCCAGGGGCGCGGTGACCGCGTAGATGTCCTGGCCGTGTGCGGTGGCGCGGCGTTCGACGCCGCCCGCGCGGACCAGGACGTCGACGACGAAGGTCTGGTCGGACCGCCCGAGGTCGTCGACCGCCTCCGGCGCCGGCGTGTCCGCCCCGGCCAGGTCCCGCGCGGCCTCCACGGCCATGTACGTACGCACCTCGGGCACGGCCACGTGACTGGGCACGGTGACGACATCGGCCATGGTGAACTCCGCGATCACCGCCCGCCGGCCGAGCGGCTCGGGGAAGACCCAGTCCTGCTCCGGCAGCTGGTCGTCGTGGTACTGCAGGGCGCCGTCCGTGAACCGCACCCGGCGGCCCCCGCGGCGCTCGTGGGACACCGCGCCGGCCGTCCTGGTGCCCGCCGTGGGCTGCCAGCTGCTCAGCCCGTACGCGATGTGCACCTCGTCCGCCGCGGTCCGCTCACCCATGGCCGCGCCGGCCAGCAGGTCGCCCAGGCCCCCGTAGAAGGCCATGGCCGGCACCACGGGCACCCCCGCCTTGCGGGCCGCTTCCGCGTGGTCGGCGAACATCGCCGCGTTCGCCTCGATCTCCGCCGCGACGTCGACGTAGGGGATCCCCGCGCGCAGGGCCGCCTCGACGACCGGGCCGCCCGTCACGGCGAACGGTCCGGCGGCGTTGATGACGGCCGCCGCTCCGGCGAGGGCCCGGTCCAGGGAGGCCGGGTCGTCCACGGTGGCCGGGCGGACGAGCACGTCCGCGCCCCCGCCCGCCAGCGCCTCCAACCGGGCTTCGTCGCGGCCGGAGACGACGGTGGCGATGCCGCGCCTGCGCAGCTCGGCGACGATGAAACGACCGGTGTGTCCCGTCGCCCCGTAGACCACCACCGCGCCGGTCGTACCCGCCCTGCGGTCCGTGCTGCCCACCGTGCTCATCGCTCTCCCCGTCCTCGTCGTCCTGGTGAACCCAGTCTCGGGGCGGGCCGTGCCCGAACGTGATGGTCCGGAACGACATCACCCGTACACTTTCGGACATGCCCACTGTCGCCCTGGCGGCCGCCGGTCACATGCTGCACTTCGAGCTGGCGGTGGCCTACGAGATCTTCGGCAATCCCCCGCTCGACGCTCCGCAGGGCTGGTACGACGTACTGCTCTGCGGCCCCGGTCCGGTGCGCGTCGGCCCGTTCACCGTCGAGCCCGACCACGGCCTGGAGCGCCTGGTCCGGGCCGACACCGTGATCGTGCCCGCCTGCGCCGACGTGGACGAGCCGCCACCGCCCGAGCTGGTCGACGCCGTGCGCGCGGCCCACGCGGCGGGCGCCCGGGTCGCCTCCCTGTGCACCGGGGCCTTCGTGCTCGGCGCCGCGGGCCTGCTGGACGGGCGGCGGGCCACCACCCACTGGGCGCACGCCGCGGAGCTGAGCGCACGTCACCCGCTGGCCGAGGTCGACCCGGACGTGCTCTACACGGACAACGGCAGCGTGCTCACGGCCGCGGGCAAAGCCGCCGCCGTGGACCTGTGCCTGCACCTCATCCACCTCGACCACGGCGCCGCCGTCGCCAACTCCATCGCCCGCCGTCTGGTCATGGCGCCGCACCGGCCCGGCGGCCAGGCGCAGTTCGTGGCCACCCCGGTGCAGGTCACGGGCGGCGACCACCAGCTCGCCGGGCTGCTCGCCTGGGCCCAGCAACGGCTGGACCGGCCGCTGACCGTCACCGACATGGCGCGCAGGGCCAGTACGAGCCCGCGCCACCTGGGCCGGCAGTTCCGGGCGGTCACCGGCCAGACCCCGCTGCAATGGCTGCTGACCCAGCGCGTCCGCCGCGCACAGGAGTTGCTGGAGGCCACCGACGAGACCGTCGAGGCGGTCGCCGTCGCCACCGGCATGGGTACGGCGACGACGCTGCGCCGCCAGTTCAAGCGGGTCGTCGGCGTCCCGCCCGACAGCTACCGGCGGGCCTTCCGCAGCGCGAACCCCACCTGACGGCCGGACCCCTCGCCGAGGACGAACGAAGGGGCCCGGGCGCGGAATCCCTCCGCACCCGGGCCCCTTCACCCGTTCCGTCGGCCGGAGTCCGGCCGGGCCTAAGGCGCTCACGTCGTACGACGCCGCCGCGCCCCCGGCCGCCGCTCGCTCGGCCGGAACACCGTCTCGCCGGCCTCCTTGGCCGCCTCGCGGCGCGCCGCACCGTACTCGGCGAGGGCCTCCGCCAGCTTCGACACGGACGGCTCCGGGGACAGGACGTCCACGCGCAGCCCGTGCTCCTCCGCCGTCTTGGCCGTCGCCGGCCCGATACAGGCGATGACGGTCACGTTGTGCGGCTTCCCGGCGATCCCGACCAGGTTGCGGACGGTGGACGAGGACGTGAAGAGAACGGCGTCGAAGCCGCCGCCCTTGATCGCCTCGCGCGTGTCCGCCGGCGGCGGCGACGCGCGCACCGTCCGGTAGGCGGTGACGTCGTCGACCTCCCACCCGAGCTCGATCAGCCCGGCGACCAGCGTCTCGGTCGCGATGTCGGCCCGCGGCAGGAACACGCGGTCGATCGGGTCGAAGACCGGGTCGTACGGCGGCCAGTCCTCCAGCAGTCCGGCCGCGGACTGCTCACCGCTGGGCACCAGGTCCGGCTTCACGCCGAACTCCACGAGCGCGGCGGCGGTCTGCTCGCCCACCGCGGCGACCTTGATGCCCGCGAAGGCGCGCGCGTCGAGCCCGTACTCCTCGAACTTCTCCCGGACGGCCTTCACTGCGTTGACCGAGGTGAAGGCGATCCACTCGTAGCGGCCCGTCACCAGGCCCTTCACCGCACGCTCCATCTGCTGCGGGGTGCGCGGCGGCTCCACGGCGATGGTCGGCACCTCGTGGGGCACCGCGCCGTACGAACGCAGCTGGTCGGAGAGCGAAGCGGCCTGCTCCTTGGTACGAGGCACGAGCACCCGCCAGCCGAACAGCGGCTTCGACTCGAACCAGGACAGGTCCTCGCGCCGCGCGGCGGCGCTGTGCTCACCGACCACGGCTATGACGGGCCGGGCGCCCTCGGGCGAGGGGAGCACCTTGCCCTGCTTGAACACCTGGGCGATGGTGCCCAGCGTCGCGCACCAGGTCCGCTGCCGCGTGGTGGTACCGGCGACGGTCACGGTCAGCGGGGTGTCGGGCTTGCGCCCGGCGCTCACCAGCTCGGCGGCGGCCGCCGAGACCGTCTCCAGCGTCGCGGACACGACGAGGATGCCGTCGCTCGCGCCCACCTCGCTCCAGCAGCGCGCCGAGGCCGTCTTCGCGTCGACGAACCGCACGTCCGCGCCCTGCTTGTCGCGCAGCGGGACACCGGCGTACGCGGGCACGCCCACCGCGGTCGCGACACCGGGCACCACCTCGAAGGGGATGCCGGCGGTGGCGCAGACGAGCATCTCCTCGGCGGCGTTGCCGTCGAGCCCGGGGTCGCCCGTGACGGCACGCACGACCCGCCTGCCGGAGCGTGCGGCCTCCATGACAAGATTGGCCGCGTCCCGGATCACCGGGACCCCGGCGGCCGCTGACACTTCATCAGCAATCGTCAGCTGCGGCGTGTCGACGTTCGCCCGCGCATGAGTCCGTACGACCTCAAGCACCTCGGGCTCCGCGATCAGTACGTCCGCGGCGGCGAGCGCCTCAACGGCGCGCAGTGTCAGCAGACCCGGGTCGCCCGGGCCGGCACCGAGGAAGGTGACGCGTCCGTGGGCGGCGACGGCCGGATAGGCGGAGGTGGTCGGAATTGAGGGGTTCAAAGCGATCGCTCCCCCATCAGACCGGCCGCGCCCTTGGCCAGCATCTCGTCCGCGAGTTCGCGGCCGAGCGCCATGGCCTCGTCATACGACTGGGGCACGGGACCGGTGGTGGACAGCTGCACCAGCGTGGTGCCGTCGAGGGTTCCGACGACGCCGCGCAGGCGCATTTCATTGACAATCTCCCCGTCCGCCAGAAGGTCGGCGAACGCGCCCACGGGTGCGCTGCAGCCTGCCTCCAGGGTGGCGAGCAGGGAACGCTCGGCGGTCACGGCGGCCCGGGTGTGCGGGTCGTCGAGTACACCGAGCGCGGCGACGAGGTCCGTATCGGACGCGAGGCACTCCACGGCCAGGGCACCCTGGCCGGGCGCCGGCAGGACGCTGTCGACGGACAGCAGGTCGGTCGCTTCGTCACCGCGCCCGATCCGGTTCAGACCGGCGGCCGCCAGGACGACCGCGTCGAGCTCACCGTCGTGGACGAAGCCGATCCGGGTGTCGACGTTGCCGCGGATGGGCACCGTCTCGATCCGCTTGCCGAGCGACAGCGCCAGGTGGTTGAGCTGGGCGGTGCGCCGCGGCGAGCCGGTACCGATCCGGGCACCGTCGGGCAGCTGCTCGAAGGTCAGACCGTCCCGGGCGACGAGCGCGTCCCGCGCGTCCTCGCGGCGCGGCATGGCCGCGATCACGAGGTCGTCGGGCTGCGCGGTCGGCAGGTCCTTCAGCGAGTGCACGGCGAAGTCGACCTCTCCGCGCAGCAGCGCGTCGCGCAGGGCGGTGACGAACACGCCCGTCCCGCCGATCTGCGAGAGGTGCTCGCGCGAGACGTCGCCGTAGGTCGTGATCTCCACGAGCTCGACGGCCCGGCCGGTGACGGCCCGTACCGCGTCGGCGACGTGCCCCGACTGGGACATGGCCAGCTTGCTCCGCCGCGTACCGAGCCGCAGCGGCTGGTCGGGACGTGTGTTCATGATGCCCGTCCTGGGTCGTCGTCGTTCATCGGATCGGCCGCGTCCGCCCGGCTGACGGAAGCAACCGTCTGAGGGTCGAGGTCGAAGAGTTCGCGCAGCGCTTCCGCGTACCCGGCGCCGCCGGGCTCGCTCGCGAGCTGCTTGACGCGCACGGTCGGCGCGTGGAGGAGCTTGTCCACGACGCGGCGTACGGTCTGGGTCACCTCGGCGCGCTGCCGTTCGTCGAGGTCGGGCACGCGCCCGTCGAGCCGCGCCACTTCCATGGCCACGACCTCGGCGGCCATGGCGCGCAGGGCGACGACGGTGGGCGTGATGTGCGCGGCCCGCTGCGCCGCCCCGAAGGCCGCCACTTCCTGGGCGACTATCCCGCGTACGGCGTCGACGTCGGCCGCCATCGGGGCGTCGGCGGACGCCTCGGCCAGGCTTTCGATGTCGACGAGCCGCACCCCGGGGATCCGGTGCACGGCGGCGTCGATGTCGCGCGGCATGGCCAGGTCCAGCAGGGCCAGTCGTACGGGCGCCGCGTCGACCTGGCTGCGGGCGCCCTTGCGGGGCTGCCGCTGCGCGGCGGCCTCGCCCTGGTCGGCCCAGGTCCCGTGCAGTTCGAGCGAGTTCGCGTCGACCCCGGTCAGCGCGGAGCGCCCGTCCGGCCCGACGGGACACCCGTCGGCCTCGACGGCACCGGCAATGGTCCGCACGGCCCCGGCATCGGCCAGCCGTCCTCCGTCCCGGGCAGCGGCAACCAGCCGGGCCAGCACCTCGGCATCCTGCCCCGCCAACTCCGGCCCCGCCAGGGGGTACCTCCCAGCGGTAGCTGGGGGAGTTTGAGGCGCGGGGATCCGGGGGCGGAGCCCCTGGGAGGCCTGGGGCGCAGCCCCGGCCTCGTCCTGCTCCGCCGGCGCGAGCCCACCGGCGCCCCAGGAGACGGCGGCGAGCACGTCATCGGCGGTCAGCACGAGCCCGGTAGCCCCGGTGCAGGACACGACCATGTCGACTCGTGTCAGCTCATCGGCGACGCGCGCCATCGGCACGGCCACCGCCGCGACCCCGGTGCCCGAGGCAACCAGAATCTCCGCAAGCCGCTCCGCCCGGTCGGCGGTCCGGTTCGCCACGACGATCTCGGCGACCCCGACCCGCGCCAGCGTGGCCGCGGCCAGCGAGGACATCGACCCGGCGCCGATGACCAGCGCGCGCTTGCCCGCGGCCCACTCGGCCACCGGCGTCCGCACGGCGAGCTGCTCCAGCCCGAAGGTCACCAGCGACTGGCCGGCCCGGTCGATCCCGGTCTCGGAGTGCGCCCGCTTGCCGACCCGCAGCGCCTGCTGGAACAGGTCGTTGATCAGCCGCCCGGCGGTGTGGAGCTCCTGCCCCAGCGCCAGCGCGTCCTTGATCTGGCCGAGGATCTGCCCCTCGCCCACGACCATCGAGTCCAGGCCGCACGCCACCGAGAACAGGTGGTGCACCGCCCGGTCCTCGTAGTGCACGTACAGGTAGGGGGTGAGCTCCTCCAGCGCGACGCCGCTGTGCTGCGCGAGCAGCGTGGACAGCTCGGCGACACCGGCGTGGAACTTGTCCACGTCCGCGTACAGCTCGATCCGGTTGCAGGTGGCCAGCACGGTCGCCTCGGTCGCCGGTTCGGCGGCGAGGGTGTCGTGCAGCAGCTTCACCTTGGCATCGGCGGACAGCGAGGCCCGCTCCAGCACGCTCACGGGTGCGCTGCGGTGGCTCAGCCCTACGACGAGCAGACTCATGCCGGCATCACCGCCGGGACGTCACCCTCGGGCCCGCCCTTGCGCTGCTCGGCGGCGGTCCGCCCGGCCGGCGGCACCACGGCCGCGGCGGGGGCGGCGCCGCCCACGGAGGAGCCGCCGGCGGCGGAGGCGGCCGCTTCCTCACCGGCCTTGCGCTGCTCGTGGAAGGCGAGGATCTGGAGCTCGATGGAGAGGTCGACCTTGCGCACGTCCACGCCCTCGGGCACGGACAGCACGGTGGGCGCGAAGTTCAGGATGGAGGTGACACCGGCCGCGATCAGCCGCTCGCTGACCTGCTGGGCCGCACCGGCGGGCGTCGCGATGACACCGATTGAGACGCCGTTCTCCTCGATGATCTTCTCCAGATCATCGGTGTGCTGGACGGGCATGCCGGCGACCGGCTTGCCGGCCATCGCCGGGTCGGCGTCGATCAGCGCGGCCACACGGAACCCGCGCGACGCGAAGCCGCCGTAGTTGGCGAGGGCGGCGCCGAGGTTACCGATGCCGACGATGACGACCGGCCAGTCCTGGGTCAGGCCGAGTTCGCGGGAGATCTGGTAGACGAGGTACTCGACGTCGTAGCCGACGCCGCGGGTCCCGTAGGAACCGAGGTACGAGAAGTCCTTGCGCAGCTTCGCGGAGTTGACTCCGGCGGCGGCTGCGAGCTCCTCGGAGGACACCGTGGGCACCGATCGCTCGGAGAGCGCGGTGAGGGCACGCAAGTACAGCGGAAGCCGGGCGACAGTGGCCTCGGGAATACCTCGGCTGCGCGTCGCCGGTCGGTGAGTTCGGCCAGTTGCCACGATGCTCCTGCGGGATGAGCGGGGCTGCAGGCGGCCACTTGTCCCAGGACCGCCCCGTCGACAGCAGGCTATGCCTTTGTGAACGCGTGCACAAAGATTGTGTCCGCTTTGTCCGACCAAAGTGACCGGGGTCACGCGACTCCGGCACGTAAAGCCGGAACCATCGGCACGTCGAACCCGTTCAAATCCCAAAGGGGGCAAAACCGTGCACACTCCTCACAGATACGCCCCCGAGACCCCATAAATCGCCCATGATGGTAACCGGGAAGAGGGTCAGGCCCCCAATGCCCGCCGGAGCCGGTCGGGGTTCACCCTCCAGAAGGTGTGCTGCTCGCCGTCCACCAGCACCACCGGAATCTGCTCCCAGTGCAGCCGGTAGAGCTCCTCGTCCTGCGAGATGTCCTTCTTCTCCCACTGCGCACCCGTCTCGGCGCACACCTTCGCGACCACCTCCTCCGCCTCGTCGCACAGGTGACACCCCGGCTTCCCGATGAGCGTCACCGTCCGCTCGCCGGGCTGCTTCTTTTCCTTACGGCGCAACAAAGGGCTCATGCCACCCATTCTCCCGCGCCCTCACGTAACAGCAGCGCCCCGAAGAGTTCACACCTCCGCATCCCATCGGTTCGGGAACTCCCGAACACAGTGGCTATGCTCGCGTCATGGCCGCTCTCGGATGGCTCCCCCCTCGTCGGCGCTCCGCCACCGCACGCAGCGTGCTGGCGGGCGAGGCCTCGGCCGAGGCCGCCCGCAAGACCGCTCTGGCCGAGGCCCCAGCATTCACCGAACCCGAAACGGAACCGGAAGCCCTCGCCGAAGAGGGCCCGGAGCAGACCCCGGACGAGCCCGTCTTCCCGGTCGCGGGCGACGATCTCGCCGCCGCCTTCTTCGACCTCGACAACACCGTCATGCAGGGCGCCGCGATCTTCCACTTCGGCCGCGGCCTCTACAAGCGCGAGTTCTTCCGGCGCCGCGAGCTCGCCCGCTTCGCCTGGCAGCAGGCCTGGTTCCGGCTCGCCGGGGTCGAGGACCCCGAGCACATGCAGGACGCCCGCGACAGCGCCCTGTCCATCGTCAAGGGGCACAAGGTCTCCGAGCTGATGGCGATCGGCGAGGAGATCTACGACGAGTACATGGCCGAGCGGATCTGGCCGGGCACCCGCGCCCTGGCGCAGGCCCACCTCGACGCCGGCCAGAAGGTGTGGCTGGTCACGGCCGCCCCCGTGGAGACGGCCACAATCATCGCCCGCCGCCTCGGCCTGACCGGGGCCCTGGGCACCGTCGCCGAGTCCGTCGACGGGATCTACACGGGCCGCCTGGTCGGCGAGCCCCTGCACGGCCCCGCGAAGGCGGAGGCGGTCCGCGCCCTGGCCGCCGCCGAGGGGCTCGACCTCGAACACTGCGCCGCGTACAGCGATTCGCACAACGACATCCCGATGCTGTCACTGGTCGGACATCCGTACGCGATCAATCCCGATACAAAACTGCGCAAGCATGCCCGTACCAACGACTGGCGGCTGCGCGACTATCGGACCGGCCGCAAGGCCGTGAAGGTCGGCGTCCCGGCGGCCGCCGGCGTCGGCGCGATCGCCGGCGGCGCGGCCGCGGCCATCGCCCTGCACCGCCGCCGCAAGTAACAACGCCAGGCCCGGGGCCCACGCGCCCCGGGCCCGCCCGGACCACGGCCCGGACCCGGGCATTCGCTCACCTCTACCCGCGCCCCCGGCGCGGCACTCCGGCATGCCCGACTCGGTCGCGGGACCCCTTGGAAGCGTCCATTCCGCGTACCCAAGTGATCAAGAATCGATCACCAACTGCGACCGAATATGCCCTCGACACGCAACGGAAGTGTCGGAACCGGTGATTTGTGCAACTGGGTGTAGTGCTGCCTGTACGAAGCGTTATTCTCCTCAAACGCATGCCACCGGCCATCTGTCGCCACGACGGGTGAACGGTCCCGCACTGCACGTGATGGAAGCTCTGCCTCTGGGAGTCCCGTGTACCCACCTGTCGGGGTTGACGCCTCGGGCCTGGCTCAGCTGCGCGCAACGGTCCTCGACCACCTGCGCGGCTTCGTCCCCACCGCGTACGCCGTCCCCGCCTTCGCCGCCGCAGTCCCTGCCGGCTTCGGCCCGGCCGGTCCTTGCTATGCCCTGACCGACGGCGGCGCGACGGTGGGCAGACGAGGTCGCGCCGCCGGCGGCTCGAACGCCGCCGGCACCGGCACCCAGGCCACCACCCACCGCCGCCCCACGGCGGACAGCGACCAGGCCCGCATGATGGACCTGGTCGAACGCGCCCAGGCGGGCGAGGCCGAGGCCTTCGGCCGCCTCTACGACCAGTACAGCGACACGGTCTACCGGTACATCTACTACCGCGTCGGCGGTAAGGCGACCGCGGAGGACCTCACCAGCGAGACGTTCCTGCGCGCGCTGCGCCGGATCTCCACCTTCACCTGGCAGGGCCGCGACTTCGGCGCCTGGCTCGTGACGATCGCCCGCAACCTGGTGGCGGACCACTTCAAGTCCAGCCGGTTCCGGCTGGAGGTCACCACCGGCGAGATGCTCGACGCGAACGAGGTCGAGCGCAGCCCCGAGGACTCCGTCCTGGAGTCCCTCTCCAACGCGGCCCTGCTGGAGGCCGTGCGCAAGCTCAATCCGCAGCAGCAGGAGTGCGTGACCCTGCGCTTCCTGCAGGGCCTCTCGGTCGCCGAGACGGCCCGGGTGATGGGGAAGAACGAGGGCGCCATCAAGACGCTCCAGTACCGGGCGGTGCGCACCCTGGCCCGTCTCCTCCCCGAAGACGCCCGCTGACCCTCCGACACCACACAACCTCACATTCGGTGACGCCTCGATGACGCTGTGGTCAGATCATCCTTCGTCCGTAACCCAAGTGCCGCGACGCTCGTTGTGCGGAATGCAGGCTCCCTGTGGACACGCTTTGCCCGAAGCCGCTCACTCGAAAGTGTGGATGCGCTCAAGGAAGGCAACCTTCCGGACACCTTGGGGAGTCGATCGTCATGACGAGAGGAGGTGCCGCCAGTGATCGCGAACGTGACCCCGCACCGGCGGGCGAACGCCTTCGCCCAGGCCCTGGAGGATCGGACCCTGTCCGATCTTCCGGATCCGGACTCGGCGGCCGAGCAGTCCGAGGCACCTGCCGAACCTGCCGACCACGACCGGCTGTTGGCCCTGGCGAGCGTGCTCGGCGAAAGAATGCCGCGCCCAGTGCTGGACCCCGAGGTCAAAGTGGTGCAACGAGCCCAGCTCATTGCCGCCATGGAGACCATGGTGCTGGAGGAGAGGGCCGGGGGAGGTGCCGCCTCGGACCCTCAGGTGCCCGAACAGCGGACCGGCCGCGGCGCCCACCGGGCGACCCCGCTCCGGAAATTGCGGCCCCGCTCCCGCTGGTCCAAGGGCATCGCAGCGGGCGGCCTCACCGTGGGTGTGGCCGCCGGGGCCTTCAGCGGAGTGGCCGCTGCCAGCACCGACGCCCTGCCCGGTGACCACCTCTACCCCGTGAAGCGGGGCATGGAGGACCTGAAGCTGGGGATGGCCGACGACGACTCGGACCGGGGCGAGCTCTATCTCGACCAGGCCTCGAACCGTCTGTCGGAAGCCCGCCGGCTGATGGAACGAGGCCGGCTGGGCGACCTGGACCACGAGTCCCTGGGCGCCATCCGCCGCGCCCTGGCGGGTGTGAAGCACGACGCGGAGGAAGGCCACCGCCTCCTCCAGGCCGCGTACGAACGGGACGGCTCGCTCGGCCCGATCCAGAAGCTGTCGTCGTTCTCCCGCTCCCACCGCGACGCCTGGGGCAAGCTCCGCGAGAAACTCCCGGCGCAGCTCACGGACGTGGGCGGTGAGGTGGAGTCGGTCTTCCAGGCCATAGACGAAGACGTGGCGCCGCTGCAGAGCCTGCTCCCCAAGCCACCGGAGCAGACCCGCGGCACCGGAGGCACACCGGGCTCGTCCGCCAAGCCGGGCGGCACCCCCAGTGGCGGCGGCCACCCGTCCGCCCCGGCCGCCGGCACGCCGTCCGGCAGCCCCGCGGCGCCGTCCCCCTCGGGCAGCTCCCGGCCCCCCGCCGGCGGCCTCCTCGGCGGTACGGGCGACCTGCTCAACCCGCCTGCGGGACAGTCGGCCCCGCCCCCCTCGGGCACCCCGGAGAACCCGAAGCCGGACATCACCATCCCGCCCCTGCTCCCGGGACTCCTCCCGGGCCTGGGCCTGGGCGCGGAGGACGCCGAGTAACAGGAAGGGCGGGGCTGCCTCGGCAGCCCCGCCCTTCCCTTCGGCCCATCCGCCCTTCGGTTCTTCCGCCGACCGTGCGTCAGAAGAACACGGACCGCCGCTGCACCAGCAGCTTGTAGAGCGTGTGCTGGATCTGCTCCCGCACCTGGTCCGTGAGGTTGAACATCAGCATCGGGTCCTCCGCCGCCTCCGCGGCGTACCCGTCCGTCGGGATCGGCTCCCCGAACTGGATCGTCCACTTCGTCGGCAACGGCACCGCACCCAGCGGCCCCAGCCACGGGAACGTCGGCGTGATCGGGAAGTACGGGACCCCCAGCAGCCGCGCCAGCGTCTTCGCGTTGCCGACCATGGGGTAGATCTCCTCCGCCCCCACGATCGAGCACGGCACGATCGGCGTCCCCGCCCGCAGCGCCGTCGACACGAACCCGCCGCGCCCGAACCGCTGCAGCTTGTACCGGTCCCCGAACGGCTTCCCTATCCCCTTGAAGCCCTCCGGCATCACACCGACCAGCTCCCCGGCCTCCAGCAGCCGCTGCGCGTCCTCCGCGCACGCCAGGGTGTGCCCCGCCTTGCGGGCCAGCTCGTTGACCACCGGCAGCATGAACACCAGGTCCGCCGCCAGCAGCCGCAGGTGCCGCTCGGCCGGGTGGTGGTCGTGCACGGCGACCTGCAGCATCAGCCCGTCGAGGGGCAGCGTCCCGGAGTGGTTCGCCACGATCAGCGCACCGCCCTCCGCCGGGATGTTCTCGATGCCCTTGACCTCGACCCGGAAGTACTTGTCGTACAGCGGCCGCATCAGGGACATCAGGACCTGGTCCGTCAGTTCCTTGTCGTAGCCGAAGTCGTCGACCTCGTAGTCCCCGGTGACCCGCCGCCGCAGGAACGCCAGCCCGCCGGCGATCCGGCGGTCCCAGCTGTCGCCGGGCGCCGCTGCAGGCGCCGGCTCCGGAACCGCCGGCGGCTCCACCACCGGCTCGGCGGCGGGCACCGCCCGCACCCGGCGGGGGATCCGCCGCCGCGGCCGGTCCTCGTCGAACGGAATGACCTTGGCGTCCGCCACTATCGCTTCGCTCCTTCAGCCGCGTAGGCGTCGTCCTTGAGCCCGTCGAGCCCGTCTGCGTCCAGCATGGCCGCCACCCGGTCCACGACCCGTCCGACCCGCTCCGGCGGCAGCAGCCCGGTCCCCCGGCTCCGTGCGAAGTCCGCGAAGGTCTCAGCGGTCGTGTAGAGCGGATCGAAGCCGAGCACCTCACGCATCTGCGTGGTCTCCACGACCCGGCCATGGGTGAGCAGCCTTATCTGCTCCGGCGAGAAGTCGCTGGCCCCGACCGCCCGCAGCGCGGCGCCCACCCAGTTCAACGCGGGCAGCAGCAGCGGCAGCGTGGGCCGCCCGAGCCGCCGCGAGCACTGCGACAGCAGCAGTACGCCGTCACCCGCGATGTTGAACGTCCCGCTGTTCAGGGTCCCGCGCCTGGGCTCGCGCGCCGCCAGCCGCAGCACTTCGAGGACGTCGTCCTCGTGGACGAACTGCAGCCGCGGGTCGTACCCCAGCACGGTCGGCATCACCGGGATCGAGAAGTACTCGGCGAGCGCCGAGTCCGCGAAGGGCCCCAGGATGTTCGCGAACCGCAGGACGCACACCGCGACGTCCGGCCGTCTGCGCGCGAAGCCCCGTACATAGCCCTCGACCTCGGCGGCGTCCTTGGCGAAGCCGCCCGCCGGGAGGGATTTCGGCTCCGTGGTCTCGGTGAAGACGGCCGGATCCCGGGGGGTGCCGCCGTAGACGCTGGTACTGGACTTCACCACGAGCCGTCGTACCGTCGGCGACTTCTGGCAGGCCCCGAGGAGCTGCATGGTGCCGATGACGTTCGTTTCCTTGACGGTGCTGTGCGCACCGCCCGTTCCCGCACTGCCTCCGGTGACCGCAAGGTGGACCACCGTGTCCACGGCGTGCTCGGCCAGCACTCTGGCGATCGCCGACTGTCTGATGTCCGTACGGACGAACTCCGCCGATCCGAGCCGGTGCGGCGGTGTCACCGCGTCCACCGCGATCACCCGCTCGACGTCCGGGTCACGCTGGATCCGGCGCACGAAGCGGCCGCCCAACTGCCGGGCAGCCCCGGTGACGAGTACGACCTTCCCCACGAGCTCAGCGCCTCCCTCGAAGAAGTCCCCCGGCTGCACCGCAGCCCCTCCACCAGGATGGTGGAGGGGCTGCGGAGAACACGTACAGCTGCCGTTTACTTCTTGTTACGGCGCTGGACGCGGGTGCGCTTGAGCAGCTTGCGGTGCTTCTTCTTAGCCATCCGCTTGCGCCGCTTCTTGATAACAGAGCCCACGACTACCCTCGCTCACTTCTCTTCACTGGTGCGGGGCGTCTGGGCCCACACGACCTACGTCGGCCTAGCCTACCCGCCCGAGCTCTGAGCTTGTAATCCGAGCGCTTCCGCGTCGTAGCCAGGGGCGTCCCGAGCCTCAGTCTCAGGCCGACTCCACCCCCACATAGGACTCTCGGAGGTACTCGTGGACCGCGTTCTCGGGGACCCGGAAGGACCGGCCCACCCGGATTGCGGGCAGATGACCGTTGTGCACCAACCGGTACACGGTCATCTTCGACACTCGCATCACCGAGGCGACCTCCGCCACGGTCAGGAACTGAACCTCACTGAGAGGCCTCTCGCCAGCAGCCATGACACACCTTGACCTTCCGCGCATGACGGGCACCGGCTTCCCCTCCGGTTACTCCTCGTCGTCGCACGCTCACTCCCCAGAGTAGGGGCGCGTGATACGAGTGGGGAAGAGGAGCTACGGCCACTCCTGCCGCCCCGTCAGACTCGCACGGCCGAGCACGTACCGCGTGAGCGGTCGGTAGTAGTCCGCTCGCACCGCGTCATCAAGTGGAACGGCCACCGAGACCCGCCCCTCGGCCTCCCCGACGAACAGCGCGGGATCATCCGTATCCGCCAGCCCGATGGCCTCCACACCGAGCTGACCTGCACCGCAGACCCACCCGTGGTCCCCCACCACCAACTCCGGCAGCGGCCCGCCGGCCTCCGCCAGAGCCCCCAGCGCCACCCGGACCGGCAGCGGCGAATGGGTGTGCACGCCGGTCGCACTCCCCGGCACCCGCACGCCGGGTTCCCGCACCAGTGCGACCCCCCGTACGTATTCGATGCTGTACGTGCGTACGCCGAACCGGGTCGCCATGTCGACACTCACCCCCTGCGCCGGAGTGAGGACAACACATCCCGCCGCCGACAAAGCCTCCGCCAAACCGGCGTAGAAGCCCAGGAGTCGATGCGGATGGCCCGTCCCGAACAACACCGGCGACCGCGCCCTCGCCGCCTCGCACAGCCGCCCCGCGAAGGCCTCCAGCGCGGCCACCGTCCGCTCCGGATCGATCACGTCCGGCCCACTGACGTGCGCCGGATCCGCCGAGACCCCGCACTTGTCCGCCATCAGCCTCAGCAGATCACCCTCGCCCCACGCCCACTCCGGATCCAGCCCCAGCATCACCCGCGGATCCCGCGCCGCGAACAGCCGGTAACTGCGCAGGCTCTCCTCCCGGGAGGTGGCGACGGGCCCGGCCAACCGGGCGGCCAGCAGATGCGCACGCAGCGCGCCGGTGCTCAACACCCTCCGATGCTGCCCCAACGCATCTGGCGGTTCATCAATTCCACCGAACAGCCCCACAGTTGGCGTAACGATGCATCAACTTCGCCGCCGCAGTTCCGGCCGCACGCTCAGGTCAGCATGCCGCGCAGCGGGAACACCGCCCGACGCGTGGCCAGAACGGCCTGATCCGTCCGGTCCGCCGGGTCGTAGCCCGCATCCCAATCCGGCCACGACGGGGTCCGCCCGTCCGTCATCCGGGCCGGCGCCAGCTGCCGCGTCCGCGCGTACACCTCGTCCCGCCAGGAAGCGGGCACCGCCGACTCGGGATCCACCGGCCGGTGCGCGGCGATCCCCACCAGATGCGTCCACGACCGCGGAACGACGTCCACCACCGCGTACCCACCCCCGCCCAGCGCCAGCCACCGCCCGTCCGCGTACTCGTGCGCGAGCCGGTGACAGGCCTCCTGGACGGCCCGCTGCGCGTCCAGCGAGACCGCCAGGTGCGCCAGCGGGTCCTCGAAGTGCGTATCGGCCCCGTGCTGGGTCACCAGCACCTGCGGCCGGAAGTCCGCCAGCAGCTCCGGCACGACCGCGTGGAAGGCCCGCAGCCAGCCCGCGTCCCCGGTACCGGCGGGCAGCGCGATGTTCACCGCCGACCCCTCCGCCCCCGGACCGCCGGTCTCCTCGGGCCAGCCGGTCTGCGGGAACAGCGTCCGCGGATGCTCGTGCATCGAGATGGTCAGCACCCGCGGGTCGTCCCAGAAGGCCGCCTGCACACCGTCCCCGTGGTGCACGTCCACGTCCACGTACGCGACCCGCTCGGCCCCCAGCTCCAGCAGCCGCGCCACCGCCAGCGAAGCGTCGTTGTAGACGCAGAAGCCGGCCGCCCCGCCCGGCATGGCGTGGTGCAGCCCGCCGGCGAAGTTCACCGCGTGCTCTGCCTCACCGTGCCAGAGCGCCTCCGCGCCCGCCACGGACTGCCCGGCGATCAGCGCGGAGGCCTCGTGCATCCCGTGGAAGGCAGGATCGTCCAGGGTCCCCAGCCCGTACGAACCGTCCGCGACCCCCGGGTCGGCGGACACCTCGCGCACCGCGGCGACGTAGTCCTCCCGATGGACCAGCCGCAGCGTCGAATCCCCGGCCGCGGGCGCCGCCCGTACCTCCATCGCCCGGTCCAGCCCGAAGGCACGCACCAGGCCCATGGTCAGCGCCAGGCGCACCGGGTCCATCGGATGGCTCGGTCCGAAGTCATACCTCGTTACCGCCTCGTCCCACATCAACAGCCCGGTCACCGGCTCGCCGCTCATGCCGGACACCGTATCGGGCGCCCTCGGAGCCGAACGAGCGGGCTTGGAAGAGTGTCACCAGGACCAGCGCCATCGGCACCAGCATCGCGCCCCGGTAGCTCCAGGCGTCGCCGACCGCACCGACGAGCGGAGACCCGATCAGGAAGCCGACGTAGTTGAAGATGTTGAGCCGCGCCACGGCCGTGTCGGACGCACCCGGGAACAGGCGTCCCGCGGCGGCGAAGGTCTGCGGCACGATCACGCACAGCCCGATCCCCAGCAGCGTGAAGCCGAGCATCCCCACCCACGCCCCCGGCGCCGCCGCCACCACGGCGAACCCGGCGGCCGCCACCAGCGTCCCGGCCCGCACCACGGCCGCCGCCCCGAAGCGCCGCACGCCCAGGTCCCCGACGGCCCGCCCCACGAGGGTGGTCACCATGTACACGTTGTAGGGGACGGTCGCCATCTGCTCCGAGCTCCCGAGCACGTCCTGGAGGTACTTGGCACTCCAGTTCGCCACCGTGGAATCCCCGATGTACGCGCACGCCATCACCAGGCAGAGCGGCAGCAGCAGCTTGAAGCCGCCGGTCCCCAGTCCCTTCCCGCCGGTCTCCCCCTGGCCCGCCGTCCCGTCGACGTAGCGCCGGCTCCCCAGCAGCGCCAGCGGCAACAGCACGACCACGGCCGGCAGATAGCTGACGAAGAGGTTCAGCTCCCAGTGCGCCCCCGCCCACGCGGCCGAAGCCCCCAGGATCCCGCCGAGGCTGTACGCGGCGTGGAAGCCGAGCATGATGCTCCGCCCGTACGCCCGCTGCAGGCTGACCCCGAGCATGTTCATCGAGGCGTCCAGCGCACCCACCGACAGCCCGAACGCCCCCAGCGCCACCGCCACGTGCCACATCTGGCCGCCGGCTCCGACGCCCAGCAGGGACAGCAGCACCAGCGGCTGCGCCCATCGCAGTACGGCGCTGGGCGCCACCCGCTTCACCAGGTGCTCGGTGGCCACGCTCGACGCCCCCGCGAGGACCGGCACGGCCGCGAGGAAGGCGGGCAGCAGGCCGTCGGATATCCCGTACCGGTCCTGGATGGCCGGGATCCGCGTCACGAGCAGCGCGAAGGCGACGCCTTGCACGAAGAAACTGAACCCCAGAGCGCCGCGGCCGCGCCGCAGCCGCACATCATCCGTCATGGCGGGTCAGCGTAGGGCCACGGGCTACCCGTGGGTAGAGAGATCACATACCCAGTCCGGCCTCCAGCCCGAGCATTCCGGTGAGCTGCTTCATGTCACCGAAGTGCCCGGTGGCCCCGGCGAGCTGGTCGGCGGGCAGCATCGCCGTGAACGCGAACACGTCCATGCCCGCGGCGACGGCGGCCTGGATGCCGAGCGGACTGTCCTCGACGACCACACAGCGGGCGGGCTCCACGCCCATCTGCCGCGCCGCGTGCAGGTACAGATCCGGGGCCGGCTTCCCCTGGCCCACGTCCTGCGCACTGAAGATCCACTCCTCCTCGAACCACCCGTCGAGCCCGGCCACCCGATGCCCGGCCCGGATCCGGTCGTGACTCCCGGAGGAGGCCAGGCAGTACCCGACCCCTTGCGCGGTCAGCGCCCCCAGCACCTCCTCCACGCCGGGGACGGGCTTCAGCTCCTGCTCGAACGCGGCGACGGTCCGCGCGTACAGGGTCTCGTCGAAGTCGGCCGGCAGCTGCTGCCCGGTCCGCTCGACGACGAGGTCGTGCACCCGGTGCACGGCGGCCCCCATGTAGTCGCGGACCGACTCCTCGTAGGTGGTCGGGTGCCCCAGCTCGGTCAGGTACCCGGCGAGGATGCTGTTGGCGAGCGGCTCGCTGTCCACCAGCACGCCGTCGTTGTCGAAGATGACGAGGTCGTAGCCCATACCCCCACAGTACGAACTAAAGGGACGTAGGGCCCGTCTCGCCGGGCCGCCGACGACGCGTCACCGGGCTGCTGCGGCCATTCGGACGACAGACGGAAGGCCGCGAGCACGGTCACCGACCCCAGAACGCAGAAAAGCCCCGCACCATAAGGTGCGGGGCTTCCGCAATGATTGTTCGGCGGCGTCCTACTCTCCCACAGGGTCCCCCCTGCAGTACCATCGGCGCTGAAAGGCTTAGCTTCCGG
>NZ_JBVIAH010000036.1:0-53452 GCF_055574035.1 Streptomyces sp. NPDC030021 | reverse complement strand
CTCAACCCCCCGCCGAGACCGCCCACATACCAAAAGCTCAAACGGGTGAATTGGGGGCTGCGGACCCCTCGGAGTTATATAACTTCAGCTAGGGTTGTTCTCAACAGGGCGGCCGGTAGGTCGCCGGTCGGTCTCCCTTGGAGGGTTCGAAATGTCTGCTCTGACTTCCATCCCCAGCAGTGCGGCGCGGCTGATCCGGACGGCCGAGGAGAACGACTGGCAGGCCTCCGCCGTGTTCGGCGCGGCCGGCGCGAAGGGCCGGACCGCGGACGCGTGGGTCGTGGGGCTGGAGGCGTACACCACCGCGGGAGAGGTGTCCCTGCTTCTGTACTGGGAGCGCGGTCCCAAGGGCTTCCGGTACGTGGCCAAGGAGAGCAAGGGCGTGCAGGACGGTGTGCAGCTGACGGACATGCAGTTCAAGGCCGTGACGAAGCTGGTGGAGGAGGCCGAGGTCACGGACCCGTTCGAGTACGGCGAGTGCGGGTGTGAGGACCCGGAAGAGGTCGACAACCCGCGGGTGTGCATCGAGCACGCGTACTGCCCGGACCGGTTCGACGCGCGGTTCGGTTGGGGCTCGGAGGTAACCCGGAACGGTGATCTCGCCGGTTGGGGCGAGGACGGGGGTACCGGTGGCCAGTACAGCCTCCGGGTGGAACCGGTCGAGGGTCAGGTGGAGCTCACGCTGGCGGACGTGATCCCCGCCGAGGTCCGGCGGGCGGTCATCCCCGGACTTCCCGAGCCGTTCACGGTCGGCGACTGCAACGTGCAGGTGGCGGCCGGCTTCAACGGCTACTGCGAGGCATACGGGGTCCGCCTGTACCTCGTGGGCACCCGTCGGGACGGTCGGCTCATGTGCGCCGAACACGCCGCGGAGCGCGCCGGAGTCCCGGTCAGCGCGCTGCCCGTACTCGAAATGGACGCCGAGGACCGCCAGCACGCTGCGGACTGCATCGAGGACGCCCGTCAGCATCGGGTGCTGCGAGGTGCCGAGGAGTGGGCGGAGGCGCGCGAGCGGGACGGCCGTACGATCTCGCACGCGTTCGAGGGGTGGGCGGAGAAGAACTGGCACGGCGACGACTACGCCGCGGCGTACGTCGCGTGGCTGCACACCACCGGCCACGCTGCGGACCCCGTCCACGCGTGGGCGGTCACGGGCCCGGTCGACCGGGTGCAGCAGGCCGAGGTGCGGCTGGAGGCCGCGCGCGGACAGCTGGCGACCGCGCAGGCCCTGCACGTCTCCGCGCAGCGCTACAGCGGACGGACCGGCATGCGCGAGGCTCTGGAGCGGCTGCACACCGCACACGCCACGGTCGCCTATGCGGCCGCTGACCACGCCGCGGAGGAAGCGGTGCGCGCGGAGGAGGAGTCGGTGCTGGTCGCTCCGGTCGCCGTGGCCACGACGACCGGAGCGAGTGACCGGTACAGCTTCGGTCTGCCCACCGGTGAACTCGGCGGCCGCGCGGTACACGTCGACGGACACATGGCCGGCCGCGTACGCGAGTCGGGGCGCCACTGGTACGCGATCACCCCTGGACGGGATGCTCGGCCCACCGAGCACGCGGACCGGGATTCCGCGGCCGCCCACCTCGTACGGTGCGCCGACCAGCGCGCTACCGAGACTCGCCACCGCGTCCGAGCCGAGCGCGCCGCGTCCGCCGCCCACCGTCCCGACCCGGTACCCGCGGCACCGTGCGCGGTCGGCATCGCGCCCGTGACGGTCCCGGACCGTCACCAGGGCCAGACCGTCGCCGAGTGGAAGGACGTAGCGGACGGACACGCGTTGCGTGCCGTGCGCGCCGGACGGGCCGTCCAGGCCGCGCGAGCCTCGCTTGAGGGGCCGGCCGTCCGGTGGACCGACACCCCCGACACCGCCGTCCCCGGGTGGGCCGCGCCGGTGCTCCCCCGGATCCGGGACCTCGCCCGGACCGCCCTGCGGCGGGGCGCGGTGGCGCAGGAGCTGTGGATGCGCATCGGGTGGGAGGCGAGCGACGCGGCAGAGGCCGGCGGGGCCCTTCCGGCCCGTCGCGCGGCGGAACTCGCCCACCGGGCCGCCGTCCTGGCGGACGCGTGCGAGCAGGCCGCCGCCGAGGCCGAGGCGCTGGCCACGCCCCCGCTCCTGCGACCGGTCCCCAAAAAACCGAGAAGTTATACAAGTGCGTTCGCCCCGTGTTCGCCCTCGCCGGACACCTCGGCAGGGGTGGGGGCGTCGCCGCCCTGGCGCCGGCCCTGGCCACCCGGCCTCGCCCCTCATTTCCGAAGGACGTCAAAACCGAGAAGTTATATAAGTTAAGGGGTAGGGTGGGGGCGCGGGCCTGATACGGTCCGCGCCCGAGACGAGAGGCGACGCCCGCATGGCCACCGCACCCCGCCAGGTCCCCAAGGTCTATCCCGCCGGTACCGGCAGGCCCACCGACCGGACACTCACCGACGAGAAGGTCGTCCGCACGGTGAACGTGGCCGGCACCGTGTGGGAGGCGGGCAAGAAACGCGCTGGTCAGGACGAGGTCTCGATCTCCCACGCCGTCGGCCTGTTCCTCGAGGCCTACGCCGCCGGCCTCCTCAACCTCGACGCCATCACCGCCCAGCTCGACGCGCTCGCCGCCGGCGAGGACCCTGCAGCCGTACCCGGCGCCGGCGCGTGGACGGAAGAAGCCCCTCCCGCCTTCCCGCACCCCAGTTGGAGCAGCGGGGACGGCGTCCCGCGCGCACTCGACATCCTCGACGCCGAGGACAGGCCCTGACCTGCAAACGCGCACGCCCCGCCCGGAGTCCGGGCGGGGCGTTTGTCGTTCACGAGCAGGCCCGTTGCCGGGCCGCGGTCAGCGCCGGCGGACGGCGAACGCGACGCCGACCGCCGCGGCCAGAGCCCCGGCCACCGTCGCCACCGTCGCAATCGGCCCGGTGAGCGACGGGTGGGCGACGCACATGTAGCCGGCCGTTGCGAGGACCAGGACGCCGACGATGACCAGGCACAGCGTCAGGAGCGGGTCCGTGGCCGGCTGCGGCGGCCGCGGGGGCTGCTGCTGCGGGTCGGTAGCGGTGGACATGAGGTTCCCTCCCGATAGGTGTCCGCGGATGGTCCACGGACATGGCGCTGCACACCTCTCCGGGGGTTGCAGTCTGCGCACTCCGGTGAGGGGCAGACAGCACAGTGCGGAACGCGGGGGTTAGCCGCGCAACCCCACCTGTGCGCGGCCGTGGAGTTCGTTCGATGAGTCGGCGGGCCGGCCGACCGGCAGACCTCCGCGCAGACGTCCTCGCGCGCGGCCGCGCGCGAGGCGGCCCCGGCCAACTGCCCTTGAGCCCTGCGCAGGACACTGTCCTGGTGAACACTCGACGCGCCCTGGGCACAGGCCCCCGCGCCTCCGCTACCTCCGCCGGATCCCGCAGGGCCCGCCTTGCCGCCGAGGGCACCGAGCCGGCTCCCCCGGCAGAGTCCGCCCCCGAGCCCCAGTCCGTACCCGGCCGCCGCTCACTCGGCGAAGGTCCCACGCACCACTGACCAGTTCGCGCCTGGCATGGGGGCGGCCCGGTGGTACTGCCCCCGGAATCCCGGGCACCGGGCCTCACCCACGCACGCCATATCGGCGCGGGCTGCTGCCGACCCTAACCGGGCCGGCCCGCAGCCCCGTCATGGGTGACGCTCCCTCGCTCGCCCGTCGGCGTGTGGTCCTGTACGGCCCTGTGCTGGCCTGACGGGCGGTCAAGCGGCGCGGATATCTCGGGGGGTGGCGTTGATCGCCGTACGGGGCGCACAGGGCTGCGTGCGGGCAGTCACAGACATGGGCCCGCCCGGCACCTGAACGGGCACCGGGCGGGTCTTGAACGGGGCCTAGGAAGCCAGGGCGGCCTTCGCCGCCTCGTAAAGGGCGTTCGGGTGCGACAGCGACCACGGGGCCGGAGCGGCCGCCTGCTGCTCCTGAACGTCGGCGGTGACGTCCGGCACGGGGGCCTCAAGAACGGGTTGGTTCTCGAAGTGGCCGGGGGCGAACGGGTCCTCCTCGGCCGGGAAGGCGTCGGCCTCGGGGTCGGCGGGGTCCTGGTCGTGGGCGGCGTAGAGGGGGGCAGGGACAACCGGCCGGGCCGCGCCGGCGTCCAGTGCGGCGAACTGCTCGGTGAGTTCGGCGCGGAGGCGGGCGGTTTCCTCAGCCTCGGCGGCCGCGGCAGCCTCCCGGGCGGCACGGCGGGCGGCGGCCTCCTCGCGGCGCGAGTTCTCCTCCAGGGCCTCCCCGTGCGCCTGCTCCCGTTCGTCCGCCAACTGCCGGGCCCGGAGGTCTGCCGCGGCCGCAGCGCGAACCTGCTGCTCGGCGAGGAGCTGCGCGCCCTTCGCATGGGCGATCCGCTCCGCGGCTCGGTACTGGCAGGTGTTGCACTCCTCGCCGGTGTTGAGGAACACGCCGGCCTCACAGTTCGGGTGGTCGCACTCGTGGGTGGTGAGCAGCGCGGCGAGATAGCCGACCGGCCGGGCGATCCGATCCCCGTCCTTGTAGCCAGCGCTTGAACGGAGAGGGCCCCCGGCCTGATGCCACCCGATGCTCAGCCGGAGCGCGGCGTGCTCGGGGCGGCGCGGGTACATCGCGTACGGCCCCGAGCGGGCGTCCGCGTAGTGCCCCAGGAACTCCCGCACCGCGCGGCGCAGGGTGGAGATGCGGGCGGCCGGGGAAGTCAGCACCCCGAGGTCGTCGAGCATCGCGTACACCTCATCCTCACCGGCCACCGGCTTCAGCTCCGAGACCTGAAGAGGGCCCTTCGCTGCCCGCTTCTTCGGCTTCGCCGCCGCGGCGCCGGCCTCCTCCCCCTCCTCCGTTGCTGCTGACTCCGAGGAGTCGGCGGCGGAGCCGCCCGCAGCGGTCGGACTTTCAGGCGCCGCGCCGTCACGCGCACCCGCACGCGTAAAACCCCCCGCACTGTGGCCTCCGGCCGACCCCCCCGGTTGTGCAGGAGTAGAAGAAGGAGAAGCACAAGAGCAGGACTGCGGCGCCCGTTCTCCCAGGTCATCACCAGAGTCGCGGTCGGAATTCCGACCAGCCTGGTCAGAATTCCGACCGGGCTGGTCGGAATTCCGACCAGCGTCCTGCTGGTCGGAATTCCGACCAGCAGCCTTGGCGGCCGCACGGGAGGCGTCCTGCTCCGCCGCTTCGAGGGCCGCCTGCTCGGCCTTTGGCCGGATGGAAGCGAGCTTCTCCTCCGTGTTGGGCCACCGCGGTTTGAAGGCGTTCGCGGGCTGGTCATGGATCTTGATTCGCAGTGGGCGGCCCTGGGCCTTCCCCCCGGAGGACGTGGTGACCGGACCACCCTCGGGGGTGGTGATCAGCCCGACCGCCGACAGGCACCGCAGCAGCTCCCGGATCCGGCTGAGGCTCGAAGGCTTCCCGTTCGGGCCGGGGATGAGCTGGCACAGCTCGGCAAGGGTCAGCACCCGGACGCGGTTCTTGACGCCCTTCCCCTCGAACACGAGGGAGCGCAGGATCAGGTACCCGCGCACGTCGGCGTCCCGCAGGTCGTCGCACAGGCCGATCCAGTCGCGGACGTACGTCCCATAAAACGGGTTGTGGTCAGGGCCGTGCAGCTCGGCGAGCTGTTCAGCGGCGTGCGCCTCGCTCATCGGGCACCTCCGGCGGCCAGAAGGTCGGCGTGCGCGGCGGTAGGGGGGTGTGGTGCGGCAGCGGTGGGGGTTGTGGTTCCCCCCACACGGGGTGTAGGGGGGAAGTGACCTCGCTGGTCACGGTGCATCTGGGGCGCCCTTCCTGACCCGCGTGCGCCGCCGCTGCACCCGATCGCCGACGAGCCGCCTAGATCTAGCTCGGCATTGCCCGTACGATCAAAGCAACGACCCGCGCGAGCGGGTTCACCGGACCCGTCCCCCTTGTTCCCGCAAAAGACTTCGGGGGGCGGGTTCTCTGTTGTCCTGGGCCGTCCCGACGGGGCGGCCCTTGGCATGTCTGGGGTGGAGTCTCTCCACGGTGTCCTGGCCGTGGCAGCTAGCCGCGCGGCAGGGACAAGATCAATGAGCAGCGCTGAACAGGCGAAGGCCGCGGGCTGCTCGCAGCTCATCCACCCGGGCGGGAGACAGCTCGGCCAGGGCCTCGCTGGGGCCGGCCACCAGGTGCCAGGGGGACATCCCCCAGTGGTCCGCCAGCCTGCCGAGGTCGGCCATGGACCAGGGGGCCAGACCGCGCTGACGACGCCCGATCATCACGTCCGTGACGTTCAGCAGTTTGCCGAGGCTGGTGTACGTCTCGCCGGTCATGTTCAGCACGGCGGCGATACATGCCCTCACCTGGGCCTCGACCGGGTGAGGGGCGTACTTCGGGTGCTTCATGTCGGATTCTCCGTCAGAGGTGATCACGGCAAGTGCCGTATTCGTACCACAGGTACGGATGATCTGAGTTGGAAAAGGCGGGGCTCACCGGGCTATTCACCCGTTCGTACCCCGCCTCGGGCCGCCCGTCGGCGGCCCGCTTCCGTCAGCTCAGCGGGACGCCGTACCGCAGCGTCCAGCCCGGGCCGAGGATGTGCCGGGAGACCTCGACGGTCCGGCCATCCTCCGTGCGCCCCACGTGCGTGATGGTGAGCAGGGCCGCGCCCGCCTCCACCCCGAGGGCCTCGGCCTGCTCCGCGGTCGCCTTGGCCAGGGTGACGTCCTCTACGACCTCCGCCTGCGCCAGACCCGCGTCCGCCATGCGGGAGATGATCCCGCCTGCGCCCGTGTCGAGCTGCGCGACGGCCGGCGCGGCCTCCGCGACGAACGCCGGGATGTATGTGTCGCAGAGCTGCACCAGGCGCTCCCCGTCATACATGCGGCGGCTGCGGATCACGGTGTCCGCTCCATCGCCGAGGATGGCGGCGACGTCGGCCGGGGCCGCGCCCCGCGTCACCTCGACGTCGGCGCGGGGGCTCCCCCCGGCCCTCTTGGTCTCGGCCTCGAAAGCGCCGTGGGCGCCACCCTCGGCGCGCTGCCGGTAGCGGCTCCGCGCGTCCCGGGTGATCGTCCCGTCAGCGTCGATGGTGTTGCTGGGCATCTGTGCGTGCTCCTTGCTGGTGATGGGTGATGTCCGGGATGGGCGCTAAGCGTCCAGTTCCCACGTGTACGAGAACCGCCAGATGTTCGCGGGCATGACGTGCACGGCGACCTCGACAACACGTCCGTCTGCCGTAGCGGCGTGGTGCACCAGCTCGTACACCTGCCTGTCGGCCGGGATGCTCAGGGCCTCCGCCTCGGCCGCGGTCGGGAACCTGACCTCGATCGACTCCCGGATGCGCCGCTGGGCGAAACCGAGGTCGGCAAGCCGGGACTTGCTACCGCCGGGGCCGGTGTCCTGCTGCTCCAGCTGCGTTTCCCCGGCGATGTCGAGTGGGAACCACGACGTCGCGAGCTGGACCACGAACCCCTCGTCGGAGGGTGCAGCGTCCCGGCCGGCCCGCATAGCGCGGGACCGGTAGACCGCCTTCGCGGAGTGGTGCAGCCCGAACGCGGCGGCGACTTCCTTCGGCGGGCGGGCCCGGCCGATGTCCGTCGGGGACGACTTGTAGACCAGGCCGAGCCGGTTCAGCTCGGCCTCGAACGCACCGCGCGCGCCGCCCTCGGCGCGGGCGGAAGGCTGGTACCGGCCGACGCCGTCCCTCGTGATCTTCCCGATGAACGGCGACACGAACGAACCCTTGCCCTGCTGCGTGAAGGCGAGGCCGTCCCGCTCCAGCGCGCGGAATACATCCCTCGCGGTCTGGAACGCGATTCCGTGGGCCGCCTGGAGATCCGCCACCGAAGGCAGCTTCTCGCCTGGCCCGAAGCCGTCCGCGCCGCGTTCGATCTTGGCCCGCAGATCGGCCGCGATCGTCTCGACTTTGCCCGGTTCTCGCTTGGCCACGGCCGTCCGCCTCTCATTCGTCGCTGTTGTGGTCCCTGTCCGGGACAGCATCGCATAGCTAGTTGAGCATCGAAAGTTGGGGCCGTCAATCGGTGTTTTGCCGCGTGGATTCCCAGTTGAGACAAGCCCTTGCAACACACCTAACTAGTTGGGTTGACAGGGGCTGTGAAGGGTGGGTTAATCGACCCGTGACCGCCACTCAACTAGTTGAGTGAGGGCCGGAAGATCCCTGTATCTGGGGGTTTAGACGGGTCTTGGTCGCAAGCCCGGACGGAAGCCGCGCGACAGCGGGGTGGACGGAAGGAAGCGGCCGTTCTTTGAGAACTCCATATGCGTGCAGCCCAGCCCACACCCGGCCTTACCGGTCGCGGCATCACTCGCCATGAGGCGCGTGGACGTGAGGAACGTAGGGGGGAAGGCGTGCACGAGAAACGGCAACGGCGACAAGCCGGCCCCCGCCGCCCTGGGCGGTGCGAGGCAAAGATCGCGACCCACCACTTTGACGACGGCGCCGAGCCGTCGCCGTCCGGCATCCCCCGCACACCGCGGCGGGTGCCGGTCGGCGGCCCCTCGGCCACCCAAGGCCCCGGACGCCGCTACCGACGCCGCCGGGGTCTACGCACGTCAGCGCATGCACCAGGAGGTCACTGTGAACGACTGCGCCCGCCAGAACCTGCCGGCCCCGAAGGCCGCCGACGAACCGCCTCGGATGACGATGCGCGTGAGTCGGGACGGAGGCCGCACGTACGGCCCGCACGTGGAGGTCCGCACCGAGGAGGTGCCGGTGCCCATGTACACGCTGCAGTACCCGCCGTGCCGGTGCCCGCAGCACCGCACCGCCTGACCCTCTGAACAGCAGACGGCCCCACCGGAGGCGCTACCGACGCCTGTACCCGGAGGGGCCGTCCCAGCACTTCCCCTACCGACATCACCGGAAGGAGCGCACGACATGAACGATACCGACGAAGAGTTCGACGCCGACGCGTGGCGTGAGCAGTACCTGGCGGAGACGACCGCGCCGAGCCTGTACTGGACGGCCCGCCACCTGGACGTCGTGGAGCACGCCGCCGGCCCGGGGATCGTGGCCGAGGCGGGCGCCTACCGGCGCGCGGCCGGCGGCCGCCGGATCGCCGCCGACCGGATCGCGGGCCTGACCGAGGCCGGGTTCCTGACGGCCGCGACGAACGGCTGCGTGCGGGCCACCGCCGACGGCGTGGAGGCGGTCCGCCGGATCCGGATGGTGCCCGGCGCGCTGATGACCGATGCCGACTTCGCCGCACGGGCCCACCGCGTGCTCCGCGCGAACCAGTCCCTCTCCCCCACGGCCGCGCGCGGCAGGGTCCTGCCGTGTCTGCCCGGCGGGCTCGAGGACGCCCGCCGGAAGCAGGCGGCGCGGGAGCGGCGCGCGGAGTGGGACCGGCAGGCCGCTGTCCGCCGCGCCGAGGTTGAGGCGATCCGGGCGCGCAGCGAGGCCAAGGACCGGGCTGAGGCAGCCCGCCGGGAGGCCGAGCGCGCGGCCGCCCTCGAACTGGAGCTGCGCGGGTGCGGGCAGTGCGCCGACGTCTCGCCGGTGGAGGCCCGTTGCAGGCTCTGCCAGGACGCTCCGCTCG
This sequence comes from Streptomyces sp. NPDC030021, assembly GCF_055574035.1. NCBI lineage: Bacteria > Bacillati > Actinomycetota > Actinomycetes > Kitasatosporales > Streptomycetaceae > Streptomyces > Streptomyces sp. NPDC030021. The sequence goes on along the minus strand of NZ_JBVIAH010000036.1, from coordinate 43,974 downwards.
CCCCGCCCGTTCCGGCGGCCGCCGAGGAGCTGCACGAGACCGAGCACGCCGCCGGGCCGGTGGAGCCGCGGACCGCCACCGGGTACGTCACCGTTCGCCCGTTCATGGCCGGCGGCCGGACCGAGGCCCGCTTGATGTTCCCCGCCCGGCGGGCCTGGCGGGCCGCCGAGCACAAGGGCATTGCCGCCGAGGTGGCGTCCCTGTTCGGGCTGGCCGTTTCGACGCCGCGTCGGATGCTGGCCGACGGCCGCCCCGAGGGACGCGAGGAGACCCGCGTACTGCTGGTGGCCGGCGCCGAACGGCAGATGACCCGCTACCTCCGGGCGCTCCCCCAGGTGCTGGCGGGCCTGGAGCGTCTGGCGACCCGCGCCGCCCGGCAGTTCGGGGCGTGGCGCCGTTCCTTGATGACCGTCCTGGGCGGCCACCTGGACGCCGAAACCCCGACAACCCTGCGAGCCCGGGCGCGGACGTTCCGCTCGGCGGTACTGGCCCGACTCGCCGGGTTCATGAGGACCGGTGCCCCGCACCCGTCCGGGACGGACCTGCGGGCGGCCCTGTGGGACCAGGTCGATGCCGTGGCCGCCGAGGTCTGGGCCGCCGCCCCCATCGACCCGTGGGCCCTCGCCGCCGACGTCGCCACCGAGCACCAGGCCGCCGTCGAGACGCCCGAGCACTCGCACCTGGACGCGGTGGTGACCTACCGAGCCCTCGTGGTGCCGGTGCCGGCCGTCGCGCTCGCCGCCTGACCTCTGCACAGCAGCCGGCCCCCACCGGAGGCGCTACCGACGCCTGCACAGGAAGGGGCCGTTCCCGCACGTCTCTACCGACATCACCGGAGGACAACGCCATGCACCAGACCACGCTCGCCCTGGCCCCCACCGACTCCGACGCCGACATGGACGAGGCGCTGCGCCGCGTCCGGTCCGGGAAGTGACCCGGCTCCCGCTCCTCCCCTGACCCGACACCCCCGGCCCGGGACCGTCACCGCGACGGTCCCGGGCCGGCCTGCACCCGGGAGACACCCCATGAACCTGGATCGCATCCGGGCCGGCATTCACACGGCGACCGCCCGCACCGAGGACGCCGTCACCGGCACGCTCACCTCCCCCGTCACCGCCGCGTTCGTCGGCGTGATCGCCGGGTGGGCGTTCCTCGCCGGTGACCCCCTCGACGGGACGGCCGCGCTGCTCACCGCCGTGGGCCTGACCGCCACGTGCGCCGCCGCCCGCCTCGGCGACCAGCCCGACCGCCCGACGCCGCCGTGGACCTCGGGCGGCCGGCCCGCCCTGACCGCCCCGACCGAGACCCCGGAGGGTCCGGCCGTGAGCCGCTGGACTCTGACGGCCTGCCACATCGACGTCGACGTGTGGGGGTGGGAGCTGGAGGGCGACCACTACGGCACTCACGGCGAGTTCCACCCGGACGACTTCGCCCGGGATGTGGAAGCGGCGAAGACGTGGGCCGAGGTCATCATCGGCCGCGGCCGCCTGCTGTGGCTTCACGCCCGAGTAGAGGGGTTCGACCGGTGGCAGGCCACCGCCCCGGACCCCCGGTGACGACTCCCCACCCGGCCTCGACCGCCCCGGCCGCGGCGCACGCTGTGTTCCGGGCGGTCACCCGGCGGGACGGCCGCCTGTGCCGCACCGCCGGGTGCTGGGAACTCGCGACCGTCCTGACCCCGGCCGACCCGGCCGTGCGGCTGGTCGAGGCGGTCCGCCTCCCCGCCGAGGACCTGACGGCCGTCTGCGCCCCGCACGCCGCCGACGCGGACCAGGCCGGCCGCCGGATCCGCGAGGCGGCCGCCGCGGCCGCCCTCGCCGCCGCCCAACTCGACCTGTTCACCTGACCGAGGAGACCCGCCGTGTACCGCATCGTCCGCACGACCGCCTTACTCGCCGATCGCGCCGAGCTCGCGCAGGCCCGCTTCGAAGCCGAGACCGCCAACGATTCCGCGATCCGCGCCGAGGGCACCGCCGAGTGCCTGGCGGAACAGCTCCGCCAGGCGAAGCACGACGCCGACGCGGAGTTCGAGGGGATGCGCGCCATCCTTCGGCAGGCGACCGCCGAGCGGGACGAGGCCCGCGCCGAGCGCGACGCCTTCCGTGCCGAGGTGGAGGAGGCCCGAGACCAGGTCCTCCTCGACGCCGAGGACCGGGTGGCGCTGCGGGCGCTGCTGCGCACCGCGCGCAGGCAGGCCGCCGCCACGGACCGCGTGTATGTCCTGTTCCACCGGGGCCGGTTCCACAGCGTCCACACCACCGTCGAGGGGGCCGAGGCCGCCGCCGAGGCCGAGGGCGCACCCCGCGACGGGTGGACCGCTACGGTTCCCGGCGCGGCACTTCCGCCGGCCTGCGAGGTCGTGTGGCGTGTGCAGCCGCTCCCCCTGTGCGACGCCCGGTAGACCCGTCAGCGATCCTCACTCACGGGCGACGGCGGCCCGTACCCGCTGCACGAGGACGCGTTCCCGCTCTGCGAGGACGCGTTCCCGGCACGTGGGCCGCCGTCCCTGTCCACCACCGCACAACACCCGGAGGTCTCCCCGTGGCTATTGCCGCGATGCCACGCACTGACGGCGGCGCACGCCCCGTTCCCGACGCGCGGCCGTCCATTCCCGCCGCGCACGCCCCCGTTCCCGTCGCACACGATCCCGTTCCCGCCGCGCCGGAAGGGATCCTTCCGCCCGCCCGGCTCGGCGAGATCGTCGGGACGCTCAGCCGCCCCCAGAGGATCTCCATTGGGGCGATCGTCTTCGCCTCCGTGCTCCTCGCCGGAACCGGCCTGTACCTCTCCTTCGAACACGTTGCCGCGTTCGCGCACGAGCGGCTGCGCTTCCAGACGCTCGGCAAAGCGCAGTTGTTCACGCTCGGCGTGGACCTCGGGATCCTGGTGCTCATCGCCATCGACCTCGTGATGGCGTGGCTGCGCCGGCCGATTGGCTGGGTCCGCTTCCCCGTGTGGCTGCTGACCGGCGCGACGATCGTCCTCAACGGCGCCTCGGCCGCACCGGCGCCGGGCGAGGCCTGGACCGGCACGGATTACGTGGCCGTGTTCGCGCACACCGTGGTCGCCTTCCTGTTCATCGTCATCGTGGAAGTTGCGAAGACGGCCATCAACCGGGCCGTGCGCCCCGCCGCGGACGACCAGGAGCAGACCGGTGTCCCCGCCTCCCGCTGGGTCCTCTCGCCCGCCCGCACGTTCATGCTGTGGCGCTCCATGAAGCTGTGGGACACGGACTACTTCGAGGCCGTGGAGCGGGCGCAGTCGATCCACGTGTACCGCGTCCACCTGGAACGTCGGTACGGCCGCGGCTGGCGGCGCAAGGCGCCGGCTGACCTGCGGCTGCCTCTGACCATGGCGCCGTACGGGCTGACGATCGAGGAGGCCCTGGACCTGCCCAGGCAGGCCGCGGAGCGCGAGGCGGTCTTGAAGGAGGCGCAGGAGGCCGAGCGGGTCGCCGCGGAGACGCGGGCCGCTGACCGGGAAGCCGACGCCAAGATTGCCCGGCTGCGGACCCATGGCCGGGTCAAGGCCGCGGAGCACGAGGTGGAGGTGGTGACCACACAGGCCGCGATCGCCGCCCGGGCGGAGTTGACGGCCGCGGAGCGGGCCGCCGAGGCCGAAGTGACCGCCCTGGAATCCGTCGCGGCCGCCGAGGCGGACGCCCGCCGCGCGGAGGCCGAGAAGAGCGCGGCGGAAGCCCGTGAGGCCGCAGCGGAAATCGAGGACCGCGCGGCGGGAACGGCCGAGCGCGCGGCGGAAGCGCGGCGCCGCGCGGCGGAAATCGACGCCCAGGCAGCCGCCGCGGAGGCCTCTGCGGAGGCGGCCCGCCGGCGGCGCGAGGAGGACGCGGAGCGTGCGGCGGAAGCCGCGGCACGTGCGGCGGAAACGCGGCTGCGCATCGCGGAAATCGAGGGACGCGCGGCGGAAGTCGAGGACGAGGCCCGGCTGAACCAGAAGGACCGCAACGTCCTGCGCCTGGCCCGCATGGCGATCCTGGAGCACGGCGGCGAGGTCGACGCCATCCCGCTGGAGACCGTTGCCGCCGTCTTCGACGTATCGACCACCACCGCGTCGAACTACCGCAAGTGGGCCGCCGAGAAGATCGCCGAGGGCTACCGGCCCGACGGCATCTGATCCGACCCGGCACACGGAACGGCCGCCCCCGAAGGAAGCGGGGGCGGCCTTCTGCTGACCGTACAGCGCACACGACCCCAGCGGGGGCGGACCGGACATCCCGGACCGCCCCCGCTGCGCATCTCTGGCGCTCGCCCTGCCGGCCCCGGCACCCCGCCGGGTCCCGCTGCGTGACCACCAGCCCGCCCGACCACTCCCCCCGAGCACGAGGAGCACGCCGTGGACCGTACGCCCGCCCCCGCCAACACCAGCACCAACTCCTCCGTGGAGGCGTACACCCGCCTCCTGACCGTCCCCGCAATGACCGCCTACACCGCCGACCGCGAGGCCACGCACGCCGGAGACGCCCACGAGTACGCGCTGTTCCTCGCCGCGATGGAGGGCGCCCTGGGCGCCGAGGTCGTGCCCGGTGACGGACGCTGGTCGGCCGCGCTGCGCACCCGTCGGGCCACCAAGCCCCTCAAGCGGGTGATCAAGGGCGCGCAGATGCAGGCGGAAGGGTTCCGTGACCTGCGGAAAGTCTTCGCGGCGCACGTCCACCACGTCACCGCCCTGCCCGGTCAGCGCGAGGCCAAGGCGGCCCGCCGGGCCGATCGGCGCGCCTCGGTCGGCGCGGCCGCCGCCAAGGCCCTGCACAAGTCGGCGACCGCCCCGGCCCCGGCCCCGGTGCCGGCCTTCGCGGAGCAGCCGCACCAGCAGGGTGCGCAGGTCCGCGGGATCACCGAGCTGTGGGACCGCCGCGGCGCCTGACCCCGCCTCACCCCACCGCCGCGCACCGGGACGTCCCGGTGCGCGGCCCACCCCCAGGAAGGACGGACATGGACACCGCCACCGAGCCGATGACCGCAGCCCAGCGCCGGGCCCACAACCAGGCCGTGCACCGGGAGCAGCGCATGGCGAACGCCGCCGCCCGCGGGCCGGCCGGGATCGCCTTCGCGTGGGCCGACGAGGCCCGGGCCGTGGCCCGCGAGTGGGAGAGGAACCGGGCCGGGACGGACGACGCGGACGCCGCTTGGAACGACCTCGCGACCACCCTCGCCAACTTCGTCAAGCGCTACGGACGGTGACAGGGCGGCCGGTCCGGGGCGGGGTCAACCACCACAACAACAACGCCCCGGACCGGCCCCCGGCCTCGCGCGTAATGCGGACGCGCGACGCACGGACCCGCGGACGCGCGGACGCCCGCGCGCGTAAGGCACTCCGTGACCCTGTGTCAACTCCCGACAGGAGCCGATCATGAGCAATTCGTCCGGCCCGACCCCGCCGCCCGGCGGTGGAACCGTGGTCCAGTTCCCCGGGCGGCCGGCCTCGCCCGGCCTGCCGCCGCCGAGGAACCGACCCCCGGCAACACCTCCCGCACCCCCCGCCGAACCGCCGCCGGGGCCGCCCGCCGCGCCCCCGGCGGCACCCCCCGCGGGACTGCCCGCCGCACCTCCGGCGGCGCTCCCGGCGGCACTGCCCGCCGCGCCTCCGGCAGCCTCTCCGGCAGCACCGCCCGCCCCGGCTCCGGCGCCCCCCGCGGCCACCCCGGCAACCCCGCCCCCGCCCACCCCGGCGGGGGCGCCGTTGTCTCCGCCGGTCGGGCCCTCCCGGCCCCGGCGGTCGGCGGCCGCCTCGCTCGCCGCCGTCAGCCCGGGCCCGCCCCCCGCGCCGGCGGTGCCAGCCACCTTCCGATCGGAAGGCGTCGACAGCGGCGGCGACGGCCTCGGAGTCCTCTCGTTCTCGGCGGTCCTCGCCATCGCGCTCGCCGCGCTCCGCGGCACGGTCACGGTGGTGCACGACTGGCACCAGCGCCGCCTGGAACGCGCCGCCGAAGAGACCGTCTGGCGGGAAGCACAGATCAAGCGCAAGGCCGCCGAGGAGGACGCCCGGGCCCGCCTCACGAAGGTCCCGACAACAGCCGAGTTCGGGAAGGCCGCAGCCGGCGGAGGATCCGCCGGCGGTGGCGGCCGCTCCCCCTCGGGCGGAGGATCCGGCGGCGGGGGCACTCGCAAGAACGGCGGTACGGGCGGCGGGACATCGCCCGCCGGCGGCCGCGGTGGCGGCACCGGCTCGGGGAACAGCGGCGGGAAAGCCGGCCCCCAGGGCGGCCGTACCGGCAACGGCGGCACCGGAGGCGGCGGGAACACCAAGCCGGGCGGCGGGAACGCCAAGCCGTACAACGGGAACGGGAAGCCGGGCGGCGGGAACGTCAAGCCGGGCGGCACCGGACCCTCGGGAACGGGCACCGGCTCGGGCGGCGGGAAGCCCTCGGCGGGCGTCCAGTCACCGAGCCGGGGCAAGTCACCCGGCGGGGGCGGCGGTACCGGCCCGCTCCAGAAGATCCGCGACCGCAAGAACAAGGGCGGCGGCGGGTCGGGCGGAGGCACCGGTACCGGGTCGTCCGGGGCTGGGGGATCCGGCACCGGCAAGCCGCAGGGGAAGGGCGGCACGCAACCCTCCGGCGGGCCGACCGGCACCGGCACTGGAGGCGGCACCGGCCCCGGGCCGTCGCCCACCGGGAACGGCCGGAAGAACCGGCGGACCCGGAAGCCGCGCCCCGGCCGGCCGCAGACCCCGCAGCAGCCGGGGCGGGGTCAGCAGCAGGGCCAGGGGCCGCAGGGACCGGGCACTCAGCAGCCGCCCGGCACGGCCCCCACGACACCGAAGAACCGGCGCCGCCGGATCATCAGGCGGAAGCGCCAGCAGCAGCCCGGCCAGACACAGCCCCAGACCCCGCAGACCCCGCAGCAGCCCGGGCAGGGGCCCGGCCCCGGACCCCAGCAGCAGCCGACCGGCCCGACCCCTCAGGGGAGGCGGCGGCGGTGGAGCCTGCGGAAGCGCAGGGGCGTCAAGCCGGTCCGGAAAATTCCGGGCATCGAGCACGGCACCCTGGAGGGCTACGACGTCCACGAGTGCCGGTGCCGCCGGTGCGTGAAGGCGGACCGGACCCGGCCGCTGTACCCGCCCCGGCCGACCTATCCGCCGAGGCCGACGCAGCCGCCGACGAACGGTCAGCCGCAGACCCCGCCCCCGCCGGGGCAGCCGCAGCAGCCCCCGACGCCCCCGACCGGGACGCCGCAGGGCGGACAGCAACAGCCCCCGCAGAACGGCCCCCAGGGCCCGCAGAACGGCCCGCAGCAGCCCCCGCCGAGCGGTGGCCCGCAGGCCCCGCCCGGCGGTCCGCAGGGTCACACACAGCCGCCCGGGCAGGGGCCAGGCCAGACCGGCCCCCGCAACCGCAGGCGGACGTGGAGGCGCCCCCCGGGCGGGCAGACCACGCCCCCGCCGACGGGCGGCCCCTGGAGCACATACGGCCACGGGCACGGCACCACCGCCCCGCCCCGGGGCGGCCGCACCCGCCGCTCCGCCGCCGACTCCGCGCAGCACGTCATGGACGAGCAGGAGCGAGTGACGGTCACGTACGAGTGGCTCGCCCGGCCGGCCCGCCCGCCCCGCATGCCTGCCGGTTCGCTCCCCGCGGCCGGCACCGCCCGCACCGCTACGAAGGAGCCGCCCGTGAAGTCCTCCGCCCCCACCCGGTCCACCGCCGGGTCGGTGCCCGCCTACACCCGGCCGACGCAGGCCGCCGCCCAGCACATGACCGAGGTGACCCTGGACGACGTCCTGACCGGCCTCGGGAGGTCGGTGCGGCGTTGCCTCGCCACGTACGACGAGTGCAGCGTCCTCGCCGAGAACGCCCGCAAACTGCGGGACGCGCTCGCCGACCTGTCCGACGACCTCGCCAACCACCACAACGTGATCGGCCGGAGGACGGGCGCAGCGATGGGCCGCCTGTCGGAGTTCATGGACCTTCTCGCCCGCCGCGCGGACGCCATGCAGACCAAGTCGTTGCACGCGGCGGAGTCGATGGAGACCGCCCACGACGAGATGCGCGACGGGTACCGGCCGCTCCAGCAGGCGACCGCCGACGCCGGCCTGTCCACGCCCTCCGCCCGCGCCCACAACGAGGACTGACCACCATGAGCGAACTCGTTCCGTACACCCCGAACCTTCCGACCGGCCGGGGCGGTCAGACCCCCGGGTTCCTCGCCCTGGCGGGCCGCGTGGCCAAGCTGGCCGCGTCCGCCGCGCACCTCGCCGAGGGGCTGTGGAACCTGCGCCGCCAGATGGAGCGGGACGCCAACCACGCCGACCTCCTCGCCGACCTGTGCACGCAGGCCGAGGTGGCCCCCCACTTCACCGGGCTGGTCCGGGAGGGGGCCACCGCGCTGCGCGACGTCGCGAAGGCCGCGGCCGACGTGGCGCGGACGGCGTCCGACATGAGCACGGCCGCCGACGACCTGAACGGCGAGCACCGGGCCGAGTACGGCGGCATCTACGAGACGTCGCGGCTCGGCCCCCCGCAGGCGAGGCCCGGGTTCTACCGGGTCACCCGCTGACAGCGCATCACCTCCGTACGGCCCCGAGGGGGCCCGGCGCCACGGCCGGGCCCCCTCGCCCTTTCCCCGAGTCCACGCACCCGCACAGCACGCCCTGGAGGCCCCCGTGACCACCGCAGCGCTCCCGCCCGCCGCCCCGGCCGCACCGGCCGAACCGACCACCGCGCACCCCGGCCTCCACCCGACGGCCGCCCGGCGCCTCGCCATCGCCGAACGCGTCCTGTACGGGGCGGGCGGCATCCTCGCCGCGGTGGGACCGCAGACCGACGTCACCGGCCTGCACGTCGCTGCGCTCGCCGCCGGGGCCGGCACCCTCGCCGTGCTGTGGCGGCGCACCCGTGTCGGGGGCGCGGGCCTCCTCCTCGCCTGCACCCGGGCCCTTCCGGTGCTCGGCCTGTCCGGTACGTACGCGGCCGCGCTGATCGCGCCGGGCTGCTCCTGGTGGGAGATCGCCGCCCCCGTCGCCGCGGCCGCCGCCTCCGGCCTCGCCGTTCCGCTGACCCGGGCCGCCGGGATCAACCGGGCCGTCAACACCCTGCCCGCCCTCGCGGACGCCGCCGAGCCGGACGCCGGTGACTACCTGTCGGGGGTGCGGGCCCTGTGGGCGGCCGCCGCCTCCGCGAAGGGGACCGAGCTGACGGCGCTGCACCAGCCCGAGCCGTACCGCCCGGCGTTCACCGCGGTGATCCTGGCCGCACCCGGCGAGGCGGTGTCGTCCCGCCTCGACGAACGAGCGGTCGCCGCGATCTTCGACGTGCCCGTGGCGGCCGTGGTCCTGAACGCGATCCCGGGTTCCGGGCCCGGCCGCCTGGCGCTCCTCGTGGACCCCGCCCGGGCCGAAGAGCAGGCCGCCCGCGAGGGCGACCCGGTCCGCCAGCTGTGGGCCGAGAAGGTGTCAGGGCCCGGCGGCATCGCCCCGGGGATGAACCTCGCCGACTACCGCCTGGAGGACGGGAAGGCGGTGTTCCGCGTCGAGTCGGACGACGACCGGCTGATCTCCATTCCGCGGCTTCCGCTCGCGCGGGCGCTCGGCGTCGAGGACCCCGACCTGCTCATGGTCGAGGCCGGCCGACTGTCCACCGCCGTGGTCACGGTCTACCGGGAGCACCCGCTCCTGCACATCCGGGAGGCGACGGCCGAGGACCTGACCATGCGGGCCGACGGCACGTTCGCCCTCGGGCTGCGCCACGACGGCCGGCCGTCCCGCATGAAGCTGTACGACCCCGAGTTGGGCGGCCTCGCCGACATCCTCGTGGGCGCCCCCGGCTCCGGGAAGTCGGTCACCATGCTGACGATCCTCGCCGCCGAGCGGCTGTCGGGGATCGTCAGCATCGTCGCGGACGCGCAGGACGGGATGAGCCTGCCGGAGGCGCGCGGCCGAGTGGCCCACTTCGGGGCCGGTAAGGCGGCGCTGGCCGCGACGCTCGCCGGGGCCGACGCCGTCGCCCGGTACCGCGAGGGCATCAGCGCCGCGAACGGCTGGGGCTCCTTCACCCGGGGCGAACCGTGGTCCCTGGTGAACATCAGCCTTGACGAGATCAACCAGGTGTTGGCCGAGGACGCCGAGGTAACCGACGACTTCCGCAAGTGGGTCGTCGCCATGGTCGCCCGGGCCCTGACGACGTACCGGAAGCTCGGCATGGGCCTGCGGATCGCCGGTCAGTCCATCCACCTCGCCGACCTCGGCGACAGCGACAAGATCCGGGCTGGTGCCCGCCGGGGCAGTGTCTGGCTCGGCCGCGTCGACAGCGAGATGACGCAGCGCATGGCCTCCTCCATGAAGGTCAGCAGCGTCGAGGTGACGCCGATCCCGCCCTATTTCGGCGGCGGCGACGGCGCGGAGGTCGAGGCGGCGTGGGCCGGGGAGGAGGCCCCCACCGGCCCGGTCACGGCGGGCATGGCCTGGCACATCAGCGGCGGCACCATCGGCCTGATGCGGGTCTGGCGGGCCGTCAAGGAGCGCAAGACGTACCCGCACCTGATCCGTCTCATGGAGTCCGCGCCGATGCCCGGCCTGACTCCCGAGGAAGAGCAGGTGTTCCACGCCGCGTACGAGCACGCCCTCCGGTACGCGGAGGACATGTTGCAGGGCACCGGCGGCCTCGACCGCGAGGCCCTGAACGCCGAGCTGGAGACCGTGGTGGAGGCCCTCGACGCCCACCACGGGAGGAGCGGCGCGGGCGCCCCGGTCGGCGCCCCGGTCAAGGCGCAGACCCTCGGCGACCGGGTCGTGGACGCCCTCGGCGCCGGGCCGATGCGTACCCGGGACATCCGGGCCGCGGTCGGTGTCGGCACCTCCGGCGGCCCGTCCGCCGCGACCGTCGAGACCACCATGAGCCGCCTCTCCGCCGAGGGCCGGATCGTCAAGGGCGCCACCCACGGCACGTGGGCGCTCCCCGGCTCCACCCCGCAGGACTGACCGCACCGCACACCGCACACCGCAGCACCCCGACCCCGAGGGCGGGCCCGGCACCACGGGCCCGCCCTCCCTCGTACGCGACCACCAGGAGCAGCCCGTGAGCCACGACCGCCACAACCTCCACCGCGTCCCCGACGGCGCCGCGCTCCCCTTCCCGGGCGACGCCACCGCCCTGGACCTCGCCGCGGTCATCGCGGTACTCGGCGCCCTCGCCCCCGAGCTTGCCGCGCCGAGCGCCCCCGATCAGCTGCGCCTCGCCCAGTACGCCCGCACCGCCGAACTCGGCCGCTGGATCGCCGCGGCCGCCGACGACCTCGCGGCCGGCCTCGGCGCCGAGATCGACCGCCAGCAGGACGGCCGGTCCTGATGACCACCACCCGCCACCCCGAACCCGCCCACGAGGAGCACCCCGTGCCCGACCTCTCCCGCCTCGACCCCGCACGCGTCTACCGCTACGCCCCCGACCTCCTGATCGAGGCCCACGAACTCCTGACCCTCTCCTCCCAGTTCCTGGCGCAGACCCTCGGTGGCGAGCAGAACGACCCCGAGGCCCTCCGCGCCTACCTGCTGCGCCGCGCCGCCCAGTCGGACCGGGTGGAGGCCGGCGGCATGTTCGGCGAGGCGGCGTCACGGGCGCAGGCCGCGGAGTCGTTCCGGCTCCTCACCGACCTCGACCGCGCGCACCCCTGGCTCGTCCCGGCCGGGCTGACGCCCCCCGGCGTCGAGGCGCCGCACGAGGAGCTGCGCGCGTACGTCCGCGAGTGCTACGACGCCGCCCCCTGGACCTGACCGCCGCCGAGCCCGGACAGCACGGCGGGGGCCGGCACCGCCGCCGACCCCCGCCGCTGACCCGCCCCGTGAAGGAGCACCCCAGCATGCACGAGCAGCCCGCCCGCTACACCGCACCCGCCCCGGCCTACCTCGTCCCGGCCCCCGCCGCGCCCCTCGTCCACCAGCCGCGCCCGTACGGGGAGCAGCACGCGGTGCTGCTCCCCGCGCCGGCCGCCGAGCGCCGCGCCCTCGTCCAGCTCGATGACGGCTCGTGGGTCGCCGCGTACGTACCGGCCGCGCCACCGGTCATCGTGGCCGCCGCCCCCGAGGCCGCCCCCGCCCGCCGGGGCCTCACGCCCTTCGAGCGGACCGCCGTCACCCTCGTCGGGAGCATCTGCGCCCTGACCCTCTGCACCGGGGGAGCCCTCGCCACGGCCGGACCCGCCGCCCTCGCCGCCGCCGCCGAACTCGCGATCGGCGCGGCCGCGTTCCTCGGGACCGCCGCAGTCGGGTGGGTCGTCCTCCGCTTCACCGGCGCCCTGTCCCGTGCCTCCGGGGAGCAGGCCACGGCCGCGCCCGCCCCGGCGCCCGTCACGGTCAACGTGACCGGGACCGGCGGGCAGGGCGGCCGGTGGGGCTCCCGTGGCGGCGCCGGGGTCCACATCGACCGAATCAACATCAGCCGCTGACCGCCCTCGACCACGACCAGGAGCAGCAGATGACCAGCACCGACCAGACCGGCCCCGCGCTCACGATCACGTCCTTCGGGTACGGCCACCAGCCCGGCGGGGTCGCCCCGGCCGCGCACCTGACCCTCGACCTCCGGCAGCACTTCCGCGATCCGCACGTGGACCCCGCCCTGCGGGAACTGACCGGCCGGGACCAGGAGGTGATCACGGCGGTGCTCAGCACCCCGGGGATCCCGGCCCTGATCGCCGCCACCGTCCAGGCGGCCCGAGCGTTCCTCGGCGGGCCGTCCGTCGGGCCGTTGCACATCGCGGCGGGGTGCGTCGGAGGCCGGCACCGTTCGTACGTCGTGGCCTCTGCCCTCGGGACCCTGCTCGCCGACCTCGACCCCGCCGTGGTCCACCTCCACGCCGACCGCCCCGTGATCAGCCGCCCCGCGCCCCAGAGCTGACCACCCACCAGCACGACCAGGCCCCCGGGGCCGCCCCTATCGAGGGGCGGCCCCGGGGGCCTTTTTGCGTTTCTGGAGCACTTCGGCCTGACCGGCTTCACCCCTGGTCAAAGGCCTACACGGGGGAGCGGCAGCACCGTGACGGACGCCAACCCCGCGAAGTTTCCTGCACTTCGCGACAGACGTCGTGAACTCCTAGGGGTGCGGCACCGCCCCGGATCCACGCGGTCGGGCTGCACTGCCGGGAACACCCGGCAGCAGGACCTCACGAAAGGGACCACGTACGTGAACATCACCCCCGGCGGAGGCGCCGGCCCGCGCCTGTCCGTGCTGCTCCTGGTGGCGGTCGCCGCCGTTGCAGCCGCGCAGAGTGAGGCATGGGCGAGTGCGGTGGGAACTGCGGTCACCCTGTACTCCGTCCTGACCATCGGCAGCCAGGACCGGAGGAATTGACCATGGCCCGCACGAAGCCGACCGCCGCCCACCTTGCCCTGGTCCGAGCCCTCAAGGAGCGCGGGTGCAAGTCCAGCCCGACGCAGGTGCAGCGTTGGCAACAGGAGGGCTGGCTTCCCAAGTCCTCGACCTGGTGCGTGCCCGGCTCCCCCACCGTCCAGCCGCACATCCTGCACCGGGCCCTGATGGTGGCGCTTACCGTGCGGCAGGGCCGCGGCATCGGGTGGACCGGGTGGCACCTGTGGGCCTCCGACGCCACCCCCGACAACGCTCGGCGGCTACGGACGGCCCTGGTCGCGACTCTGAAACGGCCGCTGACGCGGGCGGGCGTCGACAAGATCCCCACCGGGAACTCCAACCGGGCGTTCCAGGCCCGACGGGCCGCGGCTGGGAAGATGCTGAGGAACCGCCGTTCGCCGCGGCGGGACCTGGACGCGACTCTGCGTGCCCACGCTGCCGAAGCCGGGCTCGAACTGCCCCGCTCGCCCGGCGCCCTGCCGAACGTCTTCCACCGGGCCCTGATGGACCCCGGCGCCCGGCTGCAGCTCGGCGGCGCCGCCGACGTCGGGATCGAGGAGCTGCTGGAAGCGCTGGAACGGGCCATGCCGGACCACACCGAGATGATCGAGAACTTGCGTGAGGAACACCGGCAGGCCGAACTCGCCGGTACCGACCTGTTGGCACAGTCCCCGTGGGCTCAGGGCATTCCCGGCATGGTGCGCACGGTCGAGACGGCCGACGACCGGGACCTGTGCCGCGCCGTGCACACCTGCACGTTGGCGACCGGCGCCCTTCACGATCTGATGCGGCGCTCCTCGGGCGAGCCGGAGATCCTCGCCCGGCTGACCGGGGATGTGATGTGGCAGCGGTGGGCCGTTGTCGGTGGCATCACCCCGGAGGGGGCCCCTGGCTTGGCTGCCGTCGCCCTCAACACGGTCCAGTACCTGATCGAGCCTGACTGGGCCGCGGAATTGGTCCGGTACATCTCCCTCATGCACGCCTTGGATGTCGCCTACCCCGAGCACCCGGGCACCCCCGGAGGCGGGATGGAGGTCTGAGTGCTGCGGGGCCGAGCCGGCCTTTCCGGCGGGGTCAGTAACCCCGCCCCGCACTCCAGAGCTGACCGCCACCAGCACGACCAGGCCCCCGGGGCCGCCCTCACCGGGCGGCCTCGGGGGCCTTTTGCGTTTCGGCGTGAGTCCCGCATGCGGGACAGATCGTTCGAATGAAATCGAACGAGGGCGTCGTCCTAGACGTCCGGCAGGTTGTCGACCAGCACCGTCAGGTGGTCCCGCAGCTGGACCGCCAGTCGAGTGGCCTCTGCGGGGTCTGCCGCGGCGGCCGCCTCGTATGCGGCAGCCAGGCCGGACGTCTTGCCCGCGAACGCCGCGGCGGTGGCCACGTAGGCCGCGAACGCGGCTACCGGGCCGGTCGGCTTCACCTTGGCGGCCGCCTCGGCGGCGGCCTGCTGTACGGCGAGTTCGTGGATGCGCTTGCGGCGCTGCTCGGTGTCCAGCTCTTCCGCGGCCTTGCGGGGGAATTGCTTGACGACGGCGGTGATGGTTTTGCCGCTGAGGGTGTCCCGCCCTGTCGCCTCGGCAACCGTCCGGTACGCGTCGGCGGCGGCGTCCGCCCCGTAGTCCTCGCGGATGGGGGTCAGGCTCTCGGCTGCGCGCTGGCTGATCACGTAGGACCGCACGTTGTCTGAGTCCCGCATGCGGGACAGATCGTTCGATTCCAGTTCGAGGCGCGGCGGCTCGGCCAGAAGTGCCGCGATGGTCGCCCCTGCGATCTGCCGGTACGCGTTGGACGTCGACATGTCCGCCACGTCCCGGATGAAGGCCTCGGCGGTGTCGTAGTCCCGCCTCCAAAGCCGGCCCCGCAGCGAGATGTCCAGCGCGCTGGCCGCGACGAACCACGCGTCGCGGTACTGGGCGAAGGAGCGTCGGCACAGCTCCCAGGTCTCTTCTTCCTGAGCGGTGAGCGGTCCCTGGGCGTTGGGCGCGTCCACCGCGGCCGGCAGCTCCTCGAACCGGATCATCGGCTGCGCCCGGCCCTGGGCCACGTCCTCCTCGCGCAGCGCGACTTCGCCGCCGTTCGCCTCCTGCTCCTGCGCCTTGCGCCGCCGTTCCTGTCGCAGCGCACGCAGTTCCTCGGGTGTGGGTCGTCCCTTGCTCACTTGCTGATCAGCCCCCGCTGCTCCAGCTCCGTCACGAGCTCATCGAAGTGCGAGCCGACGGCCGAGATCGGCAGGCCCTCGCCGGTGCTCGCGTACCGCTGCACCGAGGGGATCATCGTCGTGAGGACGTTCCACCCGTCCGCTTCCAGGCCCTTGCGGATGTCCTTGGGGGCCGTGATGGTCCCGGGCTGCACGCGGACCAGGAGCACCCACCGCTTCGGCTTGGGGGCGTCCGGATTCCTCAGCTTGGCCCACGCCAAATCGAGGAACCCATCCATCGGGAGCTCCTCCATGCGTTCGACGTCGCCGTTGGTCGCCGCGCACACGACGATGACCAGGTCCGAGACGCGCAGCACGGAGTACCCGATGCCGGCGTGGTTCTCCAGGTGGCCGCAGTCGACCGCGCCGATGTGCCCGTCCGGTAGCTTGCCCGGCGCCTGCTCGTGGAACCGGGTGTCGGCCAACTGCTGGACCTCGAACGGCTGGTCGGATGCCTCCCACCACCGGTGGAGCTGCTTCGACTCGTCCGCGTCGAACCCCGTGACGTCGTAGCCCCGGGCATGCAGGGCGTGAAGCAACCACCAGATGACCGTGGTCTTGCCGGTGGACCGGGGTGAGACAGCAGTAATGAACATGCCCGCACCCTACTGCGCGGCCCTTCGGCGCCGGCCGAGTCCCGCCGTGAGGGGTTGCCCACAGCACCGGACCGGCCCCCCAGGCGGCGTACGAGGGCTGGCCCGGTGGCACCGGGCCAGCGGCGGCTATCGCCGTGAGGCGGAGTGATGGGTGGAGCCTCCGTGCTCCCCGGTTTCCGGGTCAGCTGCCGTGATGGTCAGGGTGAGCTGGAACTCGCTGGTTCCTTCCCGCGGTCCGGGGACGCGCGCCCAGGCCGCGGAGTGGATTTCCAGCTGCGGAGCCTGCCGAGCGGCTGCGGCTGCGGCCTCCAGAGTGGCGGCGGGGGTATCGCCGGTGCAGACCAGGGCGGCGAACGCGCTGACCGCCACGTCGGCTTCACTGAGCGCGGCGGAGTGCACGGCCTTCCCGGCGTGGTGAAGCGTGTTGACCAGGTTCATGCCGAAGGACGGGCCGGCCGGGGCGCGCAGGTCGAGGAGCGCGTCCGTGGTCGGCGTGGTGGCGGGGAGACCCGCGGGTCCCGGATTGCTGGCAGTGCGTGGCGTGGTGTTCGTCATGGCTCGGACGGTAGGGCCGTGGCTGTTCAGGGGTGGCACGCACAGTGCGTGCCTTGTGCGGGGAGGACGGGTGCCGGCGCACGGGGAGGCCCTCGGAGCCGGGCGGGGCTCCGAGGGCCGGGGAGTGCACGGCCCCCAGGAGGGGGGAGGGCCGGCACGGGTCAATGGGCGCGGGCGTGCTCGATTCGGTCGGCCCGGTCGTGGCGTTCCGCGTCGGTGGCGAGGAGAGCGTCCCGCAGGGCCTCGGCGTCAACGTAGCGGGCCGAGAGGGCGGCGGGCCGGCTGAGCCAGGCAGCTGAAAGGGTTCCGGTCTCTCCCGCCGGGGTCAGCAGCCACGTGCGGCGGGGGAGGACGCGGACACCCCGTACGTGGGCGAGGCCCTCGGCGGTGCCGAGCGTCACGTACGTGATCAGCTCCTCACGGTTGTAGTCCGCGATCACGGCGTAGCCCTCATCTGCGGGGAGCTCCATGGCGTCGAGGGCTTCGAGGCCGCGTCGAAGGGGAGCCACGACCACGGCGTCCCACCCCACACCGCAGGGCTCCAGTACGGCGTGCCCGTGCCGCAGCCGTTCGAGGTGCTCCAACGGCGGGTCGAGGCGGTCGGTCCATGTCGGGGTGCTGTCCAAGGAGTTGGCCATATCCGGACCGTAAGGGGAGTAAAACAGCCAGTAGGCACGCACTGTGCGTGCCTTGTCCCAGGGTGTTGGAGCAGCGGAGATGGACAGCCGGCGGATCGGGCGGAACGTGGCCTACTGGCGCGAGCGACGCCGCCTCACACAGACCGCCTTCGGCGCCCTGATGGGGAAGTCGAAGCGCTGGGTCCAGGACCTGGAGTCCGGTGCACGCCAGTCCGACCCGCGCCTGTCCGTCCTCGAGGATGCCGCCTGCGTCCTGTCCGTGGGCCTGGCGGAGTTACTCGCCGAGGCCCCCGCCGCCGAGCTGGACGAGACCGAGATGGATCTCATCCGGGCCACCCTCCAACGGCACGACGTGATCACGGGCATGCCCGCCGACTCGACGGAACCGCTCGACGCCGAGACGCTGCGCCGCAGGGTCTTCTACGGCTGGCAGCGGTTCCAGTCCAGCGCGTTTGCGTCCCTCGGCCGGCTCGTCCCCGAGCTGCTCACCGACGCAACCCGAGCAGCCGCCCGGTACGACGGTGACGACCAGCTGACGGCGTACCGGTCGCTGTCGATGGCGCTCCAGCTCACCGAGGCACTCGCCATCAAGGCCGGGGCGCCCGATCTCGCATCCCTGGCCGGGCACCGCGCGGTCATCGCCGCCGAGCGTTCCGGCGATCCGGTCGTCATGGCGAGCGCGGCCCGGCACCTGGCAGACGCGATGACGGCCGACGGTCAGCCCCACGCGGCCGCGGAGTTCGCGGTCACCGCCGCGGACCGCCTCGGCGTCGACCTTGCTCGACGGGGGCCGGCCGGCCTGAGCGTGCTCGGGATGCTCTACCTGAAGGCGGCCATGGCGCAGGCGACCGCCGCAGGCCTGGACGACCGCCGGGCCGTCTCCGCGGCCCGCGCCGTTCCCGGGCTCCTGGACGAAGCCGGCGAGCACGCCGTACGGCTCGACGGGAACGAGACAAACCACGTGTTCACCGCGTTCGGGCCGACGAACGTCGAGCTGTACCGCCTGGCCGCCCACGTGAAGCTGTACGAGGGCGCGGCCGGCGTCGCCGTCGCCCAGGCGGTCACCGCCGAGGCCCGCGCCGCCCTGCCGCGCGAGCGCCGCGCGCACCTGCTGACCGACCTCGCCCATGCCCACATGCAGGCCGGCAGCCGCGAGCAGGCGGTGGACGCACTCCTGGACGCAGAACGGGAGGCGGAGGAGGAAGTGCGAAGACGGCCCCGGACGCATCAACTGGTCGAGGACCTGCGCCTGCTGGGGGCCGGAACTGCCGAGGGGAGGTTGCGGGCGCTGGCAGAGCGCTGTGGACTGCCCGGGTGACCAAGACCCTGTACGTGATCTCCTGCGCCGCTCCGCCCGCCCGCTTCGTCACCACCGGCATTCGCGCCGCCCAGGCCCGGGGCTGGGACGTCGCCCTCGTCCTGACTCCCGCTGCACACCGCTGGTCTGTTGAAGAAGCCGGCGGCGAACGCGAGCTTGAGGAGCTGCGCGAGCTGACCGGTCACCCGGTCCGCCACACCTACAAGCTGCCCACGCAGAGCGACGTCCTGCCCCCGCCGGACGCCCTCCTCGTCGCCCCCGCCACCCTCAACACCACGACCAAGTGGGCGGCCGGTCACGCGGACACGCTCGCCCTCGGCCTGATCACGGAAGCCCTCGGACTCCCGCTTCCCGTGGTCGCCCTGCCGTACATCAACTCCGCCCAAGCCCAGCACCCCGCCCTCGCCCCCGCCGTGGCCACCCTCCGCAAGGCCGGAGTCCGCTACCTCCTCGATGACGGCCAGGACGACGGCGGGTTCACCCCGCACCCCCCGAAGCACGGCCGGGTCGGGGCCTACCCGTGGGGCCTCGCCCTCGATGTCCTGGACGGCTTCACGGACTGCCCGGCACCGGGCCTTCGGGGATAGCCCGCACGCCGCCCGCATACCTCCACGGAGCCCTCCCGCGTCCCACGCAGGAGGGTTTCCGTCTGCCGGGTGCCTCGTTGGTCTGGGTGAGGGCTGGTGTGTCCTGATTCAGGAGTGTGTGGGTTGTACGGGGATCTATGGGCGTGGGTGGCCGAGGAACCGGCGAAGGCGGCAGCGGCGGCCGTGATGATCGGCATTCCGGCGGCGGGTGCGCTGGCGCAGCAGCGGCAGAAGGACCGGGCCCGCTCTGGACGGTCCGACGCGTCGGCGCCGCGGCGGGCCGGGGACACGGTGCTGGTGCGCTTTCTGGCCGGCCGAGACATCAAGCCAGGTGACCCCTCCTCGTCGGCCAGCTGGTGGTGCGCGGGGGAGGAGGTGGTGCGGGACCGTACGGCCGCCGACCTCGCCGCGGGGGCCCCGGCGGAGCCTGGGAAGCAGCAGCACACGGTGCTGCGCACCATCGCGGCCGGCGCCGGACGGTGGTCCTGCTGGCCGGGTGTTGCCCGTGCATCGGTTCGGCTGGTCGTCCCCGCGGCCGTGGTGGCGGGCTGGAGCGGCTGGTGGTCGGTGGCGGCCGCCGGGACCGGTGTCCTGTCCGCCGCCGGGGTCGCGGCCGCGGTGACGGGCCCGGCGGTCCTCGGGTGGTGGCGTCCGCGGCCGGCCGGCGCGGACCTGGTTCACGGTCCGGGGATGTGGGCGGCCCTGCGTCCCGCGCTGGGGGTGGACGAGTCACAGCGCCGGGAGCGGTGGCTGGTGCTGTCCGACGACGTCTCGGTGCCCGGGGCCAGGGTGGTGCTGCGGCTGCCGGCGGGGTGGCCCGGGGGAGAGGCCGGTAAGCGAGCGATTACCGCCGCGGTGACCGATCGGCTCCCCGGTGAATGGTCGGAAAAGTGGCACCGGGCGGACTCCGCGCCTTTCGCTGAGTGGATCCGTAAGGAGCCTCCGCGGAAGGTTCCGACACTTCCGGAATCGGTGGAGTGGAAGGCCAGCAGGGACCCGTTTCAGGTGTATGTGGGTCAAGCGGTTCGGGGCTATGACCTGGAGGATGTGGTAATCCGGACCAAGTCCGCGACACCGCATTTCGGTGTGGGCGGCTTGACCGGATCGGGTAAGTCCACGGTGCTCTACCTCGGGGTGGTACACGCTCGGGAAAACGGGGTGTTGGTGGACATCTTGGATACCAAGCAAAATTCCATGGCGGAAGCCGAGGGCATGAGCGGCGTTCGTGTTCACAAGACTCCCGCCGAATGTGTGGCGGCGCTCGGCGAATATCTGATGTCGATGATGGCCGCCGAAACCGCCATCGGTAAAACCGGCGATCCCGCCCTAAGACAATTGCTCGTGCCTCGGCTCATGGTGGCGGACGAGTTGCCCACCATGATGAAAATGGCCCTGATCTGGTGGAAATATCAGATCAAAGGCCGGGGGATCCCTCCGTTCGCAGAGTGGTTCTCCATCGGGCTTCTCCAGGGGCGCTCGGCCGATCACCGATTCGGCGTCGGAGCGCAGCAGTGGGCCAATGCCTACTTCGGGGGGACAATGGAGCGCGCGCAGATCGGATGGAAAGCTCAGCTCGGGTTCTGTGATTCCCCGTCATGGGCTGTCGCGTTTGGTGCGTCCACTCCCATGGTGTCCCCAGACACCACCGTTCCCGGGCGAGGGGTTTTTGCGGATGGGCGAATCAACCCGGAGACAAACGGACTATGGGCGCGTGAATTCCAGCCTGCATACATCGTTCCGGAAGTTTCGACCCGGCTTGATAGGGCACCCTCTGCGCCGGCCTGGTTCGACGCCGGCGAGCGGGCCCCGTGGATCACTGCCGAGACGCTGAAGACGGCCGAGTCGCTGGCGATCCCGGACTTCCTCGTCGGCGGCCGCCTCGGCCCCGCCCACCCGGTGATGGGTGGGGCTGTTACCCTCCGCCCAAACCGGGCGGTTGGGGTGGTTCCTCCCAGGTCAGGGGCGGTAACAGGGGTTCCGGTAACGGCTGGGGTAACAGGCGGGGTAACCGGCGCAAGCGGGGCTTCTCCGCAGCCGGCGGTGGAGCTGTTCAGCCTCGCCGAGGCATGCGGGGCGGGGCTGCTGCCGTGGGACTACGCCACGGCCAAGGTCTACAAGGGGCGCAGCGCGAAGAAGGGCATTGAGTTCCCTTCCGGGATTCCTGACGGGCGCGTCACCTACTACACCCGGGACGAGATCGAGTATTGGCTGGAGCGTTGGCAGGCCAGCGCTCAGAGTCGTCCCTAACTCATTTTCGAAAAACCGTCCCGAGGGCATATCGAAAGAGTGGAAAACCGTCAATGGCCACACCTGGAGGGGGTTTAAGTCGTTGCGCGAGCATGTGGAACAGGAAAAAGAAGGAGACTCCGCAGCCACCTCCGGTAAACCCATGGGTATCCGTCGCTGAGTCTCAGAAAGAAACAGCAGCGCATTCGCAGACAAAGAGTGTCGCGCCGCCGTGGGCCATCGTTCAGGAGCGGCCCGCCGGCCTCGCCCGCCTCGGCCCCATCGCATTTTGGGGCACGGTCGCCCTGGTGGCCTTTGCCGCAACCCGCAGCATCCTCGCCCCCCACGACCCGGCCCCGCAGGCCGTACCCGCGCCCGGACCGACCGCGGCCGCCTACCCGGACGATGCCGCCCGAGCGCTCGCCGTCCGGGCCGCCCGCGCCTACCTGACCTGGGACGAAGCCAAGCCGGCCGACCGGGCACGGGAACTGTCGGCCGTCCTGGCCTCCGGGGTGGACCCACAGCTGGGGTGGGACAGGCGAGGAGCGCAGACGGCCGGCCTGGTCGTCCCGGGCCCGGTCGTCGTGGGCAAGGACGGCCGCGCCCGGGTCCGGATCGACGCCCAGGTGTCCCCGGGGACCGGGCCGGCCCGGTGGGTGGCCCTGGACATCCCCGTCGTGGTGGTCGGCGCGGGGCGGCTGGCGGTGAGCGGCCCGCCCGCGCTCCTCGGCGTCCCCGAGGAACCCGCCGCCGGCCCGGAACCCTCGACGCGGGGTTCTGACCTGGCGTTCTCCACAGCGACAAGGGGTGCAGTCGATGGCTTCTTCCGGGCGTGGGCGGCGGGTGGGGCCGCCCAGGCCGCAGCCCCCGGCACGGTCGTGCCGGCCCTCCCGGGCGGAGTCGAGCTGCGGGCAGTGCAGGGGTGGGAGGCCGCCCCCGGCTCGGGATCCGACCGGCACGGGGTAGCCCGGGTGGTCTGGGCGACCGGCGGGGGCGAGATCACGCAGGCATACCGGGTGCAGCTCACGCGCGTGGAAAGTGCGCGCGCCGGCCGCTGGCAGGTCGCCGGTATCTCCGGCGACGACCTGACCTGACAAGAGAAGAGGAGAGGCGAGTGTCTGAGGAATTCGTGCTGGCAGTGGTGACCGGAGCTGGTCTGAAAAGCACTGTGCTGCCTATCTGCGCAGCAGTCCTGATGTGCAGTCTGGCAGTCAAAGCGGTGCGGCTTTCGTGGGATGACGACTTCAATAAAAAACTCAGCTTCTTCGGCGGTGCAGCATTCTCCGCATTCTTTGTGATCATCCCGGAGACGTCGATGAAAGTTGTTTCTGATCTCGCCACGGCGGCCATGAGCTGATGCGTCAAGGAATGACGTACACCAGTTACTTCAATCGACTGGAACCCAAACAGCATGAAATCTTCGGCGTAGACCTCGGGCAGGGAGTTTCCCGCAGGACCCTGCTGCTCGGCGTGCTCGTATTCACCTCCTGGGACGGGCTGCTGTTCCTCTCCATCGGGTTCCCGTCCGTTCAGTGGCTCACCCTCTACCTGCTCCCGCCCGTGGTCGTCACGGTGCTGGGGGCGCAGCCGTCGAAAAGCTGCGACCGCCGCGCCGTTCTGGCGACGTGGGTGATCGGCGCGTACTACCAGGTCCACGGGCACCGCCCGGTGATCTGCGGAGGCCGGGTTGTCGCGCACCGGTCGGAGTGGATCCCGCGCTCCGCCCGGTGGGAGCGCCACGCCCCGATCCTGACGCGGGCGCTCGGATCGCGGCTGGCGAGCCGGCTGGCAGGCGGGGCGGACACGGAGGCTGTCCCGCCGGCCGGCCCGGCGGTGGAACTCGCGCACACGGTCCGCCTGTACGGGCCGGACCACATGGTCAAAATCGCCGCGGGGCGCGGCCGGAAGGGGAAGCGCACGTGAGCGTGCTCGGGAAGATCACGACACTGCTCGGGGTCGGCGGGGAGCGGTCCGCACCGCCGCCGCGGTACGAGGGGATCACTGACGGCCTGGTCCTCACCGATACCGACGTGTGGGCCTGGTGGACGTGCGAGACGTCCAATTCCGACCTGTTGGGCGAGGACGAGCGCGACGCCGAGCAGGCCCGCGCCGAGACCGCGCTCACGTCCGTGCTGGCCGGGATGGACGTGCACCTGCGGGTGCTGTGGTCGCCGTACTCGGCGGACGACTACCGCGCCGAGGCCGCCGAGATGTACCGGGCAGGGAACTGGGAGGAGTGGGCGGAGGACCGGGCCGCCCGCCTCGATCAGATCGCCCTGCCGATCCGCCACGTCCTGCTCGGCGTCCGCCTCGGCGGCCGGCAGCGCCCGGCCGGCCGCCGCATCACGGAGGCCGCCGGCGTCTCGTCCTCGGGGGTGCCCGCGCGGGAACTGGCGACCTGGCACGCTGCCGCGCGGCGCCTCGGCCGCCGGCTGGAGTCCTCGCCCTGGCGCTGCTCGGCCGCCACGGTGGAACTGCTGGCCTGGATGGTCACCCGGGAGCAGCATCGGGGCGTGCCGGCCCCGGTGGACGGCCGATCTCTGGTGACGGGTGCCGCTCTGGCCGCGCTGACCCGCGGCCGCGTTCTGCCCTACCCCGACCACCTGCGGATGGTCGACGCCTCCGGCGACGTAGCGGCGTGGGTGGCGGTGCTGCCGATGGTTGCTTTCCCGGAGCGGATGCTGAGTCCGGGGCCGGGGGAGTGGTTGCGCATCCTGGCGGAGGTCTCCTACCTTCCGCCCGACGACGAGGACCAGGGCGACATGGTCGGCCGGCTGGCGCCGGTGAGCCCGGAGGCGTCTGTACGGCTGCGGGTCCTGCCCAAACGGCAGGCCATCGCGCGCACCGACGAGACCGCGAAGCTGGTGCGCGAACAAACCCGCAGCGCGTCCACGCACGCCATCGGTGACCCCGGGCAGGTCATCACCGATGCGGGCGAGGCCATGGCGGAGCTGCGCGGCGATCTGGAGCGCGAGCACCTGTCGCTGGTCGAGGACCACCCCCGGCTGGTCGTCACGTCCACGATCGGCCTGGAGGACCTGCGGGCCCGGGTGGACGCGGTGTCCGCCCACTACGCGGACCTTGGGATCACGGTGCAGGTCGGCGTGGACGAGCAGGCCGCCCTGTGGCTGGAGACCTGGCCCGGGGACCGGGTGCGGGTGCCCGACCTCGGGCACGTCCGCGACACGGCCGCCATGGCGGGGGCCTGGTGGTGGGGCGGGGCCCGGGTCGGGTCCGACCACGGTCCCGTGATCGGCTACCTGACCGGCTCGACGCCGGGCGTGGTGCGCCTGCCACCGCTGGCGGACGGCCGCGACGCGACGACCGTCGCCTACATCGGCCGGTCCGGGAAGGGCAAAACGACCGCCGGCATGATGATGGCGCTGGAGGCCGCCCACTCCGGTGCGTGGGTCCTGGCCCTGGACTTCAAGGGAGACCTCGGCGGGCTGGCGGCCGCGGCGGACCGGTACGGACTGCCGTCCCGGCTGGTGCAGATGAGCCGCGCGCACGCCGGGGCCGCCGACCTGATCCCGCTCCTGGCCGAGGCCGGCCGCGACGCCGCCCGCGCCGAAGTACCCGCGCAGCTGTCGCTGGTGACCCCGGCACACCTGCGGGCTGCCGGCGCGGAGGTAGCTCTGCAGGCCGCCACCAATGCCGTGATCAGCAGCTCCCCGAACCCCGCGACGTGGCAGGTCGTCCAGCACCTGCGCGACTCGGCGGACCCCGTGGCCGCCGCGACCGGTGAAGCGCTCTACGAGCTGTCCCAGACCCCGCACGGGGCGCTGTTCATGGGGCGCCCGCAGCCCGGCGCCGTCCCGCCGCTGACCACACAGCCGGGCGTATGGGTCGTCCAACTCCCCGGCCTGTCCCTGCCCGGCCCCGGTGAGGAGCGGGAACGGTGGACGTCCGTACAGGCTCTGTCCGTCGCGGTGATGCACTCGCTCCTGGCGTACGGGGTCACCACCGCCGGCCGGCCCGACCTGCGCACCCTCGCAAAAGTGATCATGGTGCCCGAGGTGCACGTGCTCACCGGCACAGTCCAGGGCCGCCACTTCCTCGACTACATCGCCAGGGTCGGCCGCGCCCTGGGCGTCAGGTTCGGGCTCGACACGCAGGACGCAACAGGCCTGCTGATGCTCCCCGGCGTCATCGAGCAGCTGGCCATGGTCGTCGGGTTCCAACTCACGAGCCAGCCGCAGCAGGACGCGCTTGCGGAGCTGCTGGGGCTCCCGGTCTGCAAGGAGACCCGCGAACGGATCCGGTCCCTGGCCGACGGCCACGGAGACGAGACCCGGCACGGCCACTCGATCACCCGAGACCAGAGATTCGGCGCCGCAACCGTCCAGTGGGACGTGCCCACGGCCGAACTCCTCGACCTGCTCGACACCTCCCCCCGCGCCGAGGACACGGACGCCGAGGCCGCCCACGACGGAGTGCACGTATGACCGCCCGACCGCGAACCGCCGCCCTCGGCCTGGCCCTGCTCGCCGCCCTGGCCGCCGGCTGCTCCGGCACCACCAGCGAGAAGAACAGCGCCCCCACGCCGGCCGCGGACCCGTCCGCCGCCGCAGCCGACCGCGCCCGCACCTACATGGGGGCCGTGGTCGCCGACGACTGGACAACGGCCTGCGACCTG
This sequence comes from Streptomyces sp. NPDC030021, assembly GCF_055574035.1. Taxonomy (NCBI): domain Bacteria; kingdom Bacillati; phylum Actinomycetota; class Actinomycetes; order Kitasatosporales; family Streptomycetaceae; genus Streptomyces; species Streptomyces sp. NPDC030021. The sequence continues at coordinate 17,903 of NZ_JBVIAH010000036.1, read as the reverse complement.
ATGACGGCCGCCCGCCGCCCCGCCTGCCACGGCAGGCACCCCACCCCCGAACCCCCGGACCCTTCCGGCCCGGCGATCGGCCCCGTCCTCCTCGACCGGCCGCCCACCCGCGTACCGGCGACGTCCGACCACCCGGCGGGATGGGGCGTGATCACCACCCACACCGTCACCTGGCCCGGCAAGCCGGCCCGGACATCCTTCACGGCCCTGCGCATGACCGAAGCCAGCGGTACCTGGTGGGTGGAGCAGCGCGAGGACGTCGCCGACACCGACCTGACGCACTCCGCAGACCCGGCCGCCTCCGCCCTGAGCCGGGTGGCCGGATGAGCCGGCACATGCCGCGCGGCCGGACCCTCGCCCTCCCCGTCCTGGCGGTGCTCACCACCCTCGCCGTCACGACCGGGGCCGCGCACGCCGAAACCGTCGACCCGGACGGGGTGGGCGGGCTGCTCCCCGCCCCGCTCGCCCCCACGGGCGGCGGAACCATGTACGAGACCTATCCGCACCTGCTGACCTGGCGACTCGACAAGGACTACGGCCAGTTCGACTTCCTGGACCCCGCCCTGCACATGATCGCGGACGTCCTCCTCGTGCTGCTGGTCACCATCGGCTCCGCCGTCTCCACGCTGGCCGGCTGGACCTTCGGGATGACCGACCTGCCCGAGGTGCAGGGCCCCCTGACGCAGGCGATCAGCGGCAGCGCCGGCGCGGTGATGGCCGGACTGTTCCCTTCCGCCCTCGCAGTCGGCGGCCTGGTGGCGTTCCTGCGGGCGCAGCGCGGCGACGGGGGCGGGTTCACAGACCTGTCCTGGGTGCTGGTCTCCGCAGTGGCCGCGGCGACCCTGCTCACGACTCCCCAGGTATGGGTGGACGGGGTGAACTCCGGCCGCATGCTCGGAACCGAGGTGGCCATGTCCGCCACGGACGCCGGGATCGGCTCGGCCGGCGGCGGGATCGAGAAGACCCCATTCGCCCTCGGGCACACGACGACGTACCCCGGTGACGCGTCGGACCGGGTGGTCCGCCGAGCCACCGACACCGTGTGGCGGGTCTATGTCGGCGTCCCGTGGTGTCTGGCGGAGTTCGGGTCGATGCAGCTCTGCCGGGAGCACGGGCGCAAGGTGCTCGACCTCGGCACTGACTTGGAGAAGCGGAAGGAGTACCTGAAGGAGAACCTGGACGACGGCGACGTCGGGTCCGAGTCGCAGTCCTATCGCCAGGGGCACCGCCCCCTGGAGCGGGCCGGAGTCCTGGTCATCGCCGTCCCCGTCGCGTTGCTCTTCGGGCTGCTCTTGATCGTCCTGCTCTTCGGCAGCATCGCGGCGATGATGGCCGCGCTGTTCCTGCTGGTGGTGGGGCCGCTGTTCGCAGCGCTGTGGGTGATCCCGGGCCGGCCCCGCCAGTGGGGCGTGCGGTGGGCGGACGCCCTTGTCGGGGTCGTCATGCAATCCGCGATCACCACCCTGACCGCCGGCGCAGTAATGATCATTCAGATGGTCACCGCCCTCGCGATGCCGACGTACGGGTGGCTGGGATGCTCGGCCCTCTCCATCGCGGGCGCGATCTCGGCGTTCAAGTACCGAGGCATTCTGACCGGCATTGTCGGAGGCGCCGGCCCCGCCGGCGGAAACGGCGCGGGCGCGCTGCTCGGCGCACTGGCAACCCGCAGCCTCAGCCGGCAGGCCGGCCGCGTCCTGCGGACCCCGGGCCGCCTCTCGCGCCGGCTCGGCGACGCGGTGGAACGCCGCCACCGGCGCCCCGCTCCGCCGCGGACCGGCCTGCCCCGCCCGCCCGCCCCGCCGCCCCCACCCCCGCCGGCAGGCGGCCGCCCGCCCCGCCCCGGCACGGGAACGGGCCCCGGGCGCGGCACCGGACCGGGCGGCACCGGACCAGGCACCACCCTGGCCGCGGCCGGCCGCCGCACCGCCCGCACCACCTCGGCCGGAGCGCAGCGCGGCCAGGGACAGCAGACCCCGGTGCGCTCGTCCACCGCGCGGACCGTGACCGTTCCCCCTCCGTCCGGACAGGGGCAGGGGCAGCAGACCCCGGTGCACTCGCCGACGGCCCGGACCATCCCCGCGCCGACGACCCCCGCCAGCCAGCAGTTGCCCGGCGGGCCCATGCGGATGTCGCCCACGGCGGGGAGCACCCCCAACCGCCCCCAGAAGGCGCGGAAGGCGACGCAGCCCCCGGCACCCAGCAGCCGCCGCGCCCAGACCCCGCAGCCGCGTACCCCACGGCTGCGCACCGGCCGCCGCGTCCCCCCGCCCCCGCCCCGCGGATGGACACAGCCGCCCTTGCCCCAACCGCCCCCGCACACCTGAAGGGAGGAGTGACACCCCATGGCCAAGCGCCACCCCGACCATGACCCTGACGGGCCGGCCCCCGACTGGCGGGCGCTCCTCGCCGCCCTGCCCGACGCAGACGATGAACCGCCCCCGGGCACGTCCCGGCGGCGGTGGCGCCGCACTCGCCGCCGAACCGCTCGCCGACAGCGCGCGGCCGCCGTCACGGCCGTACGCGCACGCCCGGTGCACCCGGCTGCGCTGCTCCTGGTCGTGCTCCTGGTCCTGGTCCTCGGCGTCCTCGCCCGGTGCGGGGGCGGGCCCGACGGTGGCGACAACCGCCCACCCGCCACTGCCCCCTCGGCCACGCCGACGCCCGCCCCCGCCCCGCCGCCGGCCCCGTCCGTCCCGGCCGACACCGAGCCGGAAGACGTCGCCGCGGCATGGACGCGCGCCTACCTCACCCGTGACCCGCTGGAGGACCAGACGCACCGGGCCAGCGTCCGCCGGGCCGCCGCGTGGGCGACGGAGGACCTGACCCGCAACCTCACCGAGCACACCCCGGCCGGGTGGGGGCAGCAGGTCAGCCGCGGGGAGGCCACCCGCGTGACCGGTGTCGCCGTCCGGCCGGCTGGCCCCGATCTGCCGCCCGACAACGCGGCCCAGGTCTGGCGGATCGCCGCCGCCGAGGTGGACGTGGCCGGGGACGAGAACAGCCGGCGCACGGACACGTTGCGGGTGGAGCTCACGCGCACGACCGCAGGGTGGCGGGTGTCCCGGGTGCTGGGGGTCTGAGTGGACGTCCGCGACGCCGCCGAGGCCGCTGCCGCCCGCGCGAGTGCGCCGTTCCTCGCCAAGGCCGGCTGCATCGGCGCGGCCCTCGCCCTGATCGGCATGCTCGGCCTTGGCACCACCACCCTGATTGCAGGAGCAGCGAAGAAGGCGGCCGACGGAAAGAACAGCGGCGGCGGGTGCGAGTCTCCCGGCCTCCCCAATATGAACCCCGGAAAGGTTCCGGCCCCCATCCTCGCCCAGCAGATCTATCACGCGAAAATCATTGACGAAGTGGCCCAGAAAAGGGGACTTCCCGGCCGCGCCTCGCTGATTGCACTCATGACTGCCCTACAGGAAAGCGGCCTTCAAAACCTCAATCACGGCGATCTGGATTCCCTCGGACTGTTTCAGCAAAGGCCCTCGCAAGGATGGGGAACCCCGGCCGAGGTCACCAACCCGCCCGTCTCCGCGGGACTGTTCTTTGGCGGGAACAAGGGCCGGCCGCCCGGCCTGGTCGACATCCCGGCCTGGCCGATGCTGGAGCCAGGCGCGGCGGCGCAACGCGTCCAGCGCTCCCTCTACCCCCAGCTCTACGCCACCCGCCGCAGCCAGGCCGAAGGCGTAGCCCGGAACGCCGGCATCAACCTGGAACGGCTCGGATCCGTGACAGGTCAGCTCCCGGAGTGGGCACAGCCGACCGCCCCCGGCGAAACGGCACCAGGAGAGTGCACGCCCACCGGCGAGACGCCCGCTGGAGCACCGTTCCATGACGCCGCCTCCGACTGGCCCCAGGAGGTGAAGAACCGCCGCAGCACGGAAGCCGCGATCGCATGGGCGAAAGAGCAACCCGCCCTGAATCAGAAAATCTGGTACCGGCGCTGCCTTGAATTCGCTGCACGAGTCCACGGATGGCGAGCCGCAGGCGTGGTCTCGGCAATCACTCACTATCACGTCATGCCCGCCCACATGAAACACCCGGGATCCCGAGATGTTCCGCCCGGCGCACTCATGTACTGGGAGACAAGAAACCCCCACGGCCACGTATCGGTATACCTCGGCGACGGAATGATCATCAGTAACGATGTGGCCCGCCCCGGATACGTCGACGTAATCCCGGCATCAGACATTGAATCCAAATGGGGCGGCCGCTATGTCGGTTGGGCGCCCCCCTATTTCCCCAAAGGGGCATGAGAGATGCGGAAATCGAGCACCGTCCCCGCGACACCGCTGTACGCGCTGATGATCCGATCCGACGAGGAACACGGGCTCGCCCTCACCCTGGACGGAGAGGAGATCGCCACCGGCTCCGACATCGAGGCACTGCGTGCAGGCGGGCTGTCTGAGCTGCGTGTTCGGGCAGCCCTGGCGGGGCGACCCGTGCGCGCCCGCGCCGTTGAGCCGGCCTGCCCCACCCCCTGGAACATGATCGTTTGCCCGGACGGGACCGTTGTCGACGTCGCCGAGCACCCCGCAGCACCCGCCACCGTGAGGGAACGCCCCGCACCACCAGCGCCCCCGACCCCTGCTGTCGCCACGGCTCCCCCGGCCCCGGCCGTCCTGCCCGCGCTCCTCGAATCCGACGCGTACCGGGAGATGTGGGCGGCCGTGTGGGCCGCGCACGCGGAAGGGGACCTGCCCACCGCGGTCGCCCTCGCCTACAAGCTGGAGACCGCCCTGGCCGGCTGGTTCGGCGAGGACGCCGCCACCGTCACCGTGCTCACTGCCCGGGCCTGGCTCACCCTCTGCCAGCGCACCGACTGGCACGGGACCACGGAGCTGCTCATCACGACCGCCCTGCGCTGCCAGGCCGCCCGGTACCGCCCCGAGGCCGACACGATCCGTACAGCCCGCAACGCGCATGCCTGCTGGCACCTGCTCCGCAAGGAATCCCCGAAGGCAGCTGCCGACCTCGCGGGCCGGCTGGCGGACATGCTGGCCATTCTCGGCGAGGACTACCGCCGCGACGACGTACTCGCCTGGACCGGCGCGGTACCCGCTTCCGGCTGACCGGACGTGCGATCGACGCCCGGGCGCCGGGGTCGCTCGTCCGAGGCGGTTTCGGGGCGGGGCCGTGTCGCTTCCGCGGTCCCGGCATTGACCGGGCATGAGCACCATCAAGCGCGCGGCGGTGGCCGCGGTGGCCGTGGTGGCGGTGGCGGCGCCAGCCGCTCCCACCGCCACGGCGGCCCCGGCCTACAAGTGCGCCAGCAGCACGAAGGACATTGACGACAGCGGCTATGACGGGCCGTGGCCGGACAACTGGAAGGTGACGGTACGGACGTGTGCGGCCCGGTCAGGGGGCACCGTGTACGCGTACGCCGAGGTGAAGTGGGACGGCCCGGCGTTCCGCGAGGTGGACGACCCGACGATCTTCGACGGGGCCAAGCTGCGGTTGCAGATCAAGCAATCGCGGGAGGGCACCGACCCCGTGGTGGTCGAGCGCGATTTCCCTGGGCTCGAGGAGCGGCTGGAGGACAGCACGTCCAACGCGAACTATGACGGCCACTATCGAACGCCGACGATCAGCCACCGGGCCGGCCGCGGAGCGCTGGGGGACTCGGTGCTGTTCCTGGACTGGCACGGCGACGGGCGGGGCTACCAACGCCACGACTACACCGGGTCTCCGACCGTCTGACCTGTGATCAGCCGCCGGGGGCGGGCACGCCGTCCTGGCCGTGGGCGAGGATCGGCAGCAGCGCCTCGGCGGCGTCGCACACGTTGCACGCCGTCGTGCCGGGGCGGGCGAGTGCGTCGAGCGTCTACATCGTGCCCTGGATCTAAAGGAAGTCCTTAATGGCGTTCTGCGCACGTTCGGATGCGCGCGTGCCTTGCCCTCCGGTCCTTTGGCTTCGCTCGATGCGCTCTTGCCGTTCCTTCTCCTCGCGCCGAGCCTGCTCGTTCTCTTCGTGTATCCGGTGCACCTCTTGGTGAATGGCGCGAAGCTCCTGGTAGATCTTGTCTTCAGCCATGACGTTCACCTGATCTTCTCGGTCCCCTGTATCCATGGTGTGACCGTGGGGGTGCACGGTCAAAGGGGCAGGGCCCTATCAGCCCTCGGACAGACATCGTCGTCGCCGCGGTCCAGGCGAGCTTCTGCCCCGCCTGCTGAAGTGATCGGTAATGGCGGGACCGAGGGCGCGGCGAGAATCTCCCCGTCGCAGCGGACGCGGCGCTCGCCCTGGGCGGCGGGCGGATAGACGACCCAACCGCAGGTCAGGGCGTATTCCCGCACCTGCCGGTGCTGGTCACTCCAGCACTCCAAGGGCGGTGTCGGGCCGGCAGTGGATACATGCGGGCACGCCCTCGGCCAGCAGCCGCCGTATCTGATCTGCGGCGGCGGGGGCGCAGCGGTTGCCGGTGTCCCAGCAGCCTCCGGTGTGCACGCGGGCTGGAAGCCGGCCGCCTCCGATCCCGCGCTCGACCAGCCACGCGGGCAGCTCGGGCGGCGGCCGTCGCGACGAGGCGAGGGCCTCGCGCTCCTCGGCCGTGGCAAGGGCCTGTTCGGCCCGGCCGAGTTCGCCGCGCAAGTAGGTGACCAGCGTCCGCAGACGAGGCAGGTCGGGCGGCAGGACGGACACGGTTCAGCTCCCGTACTGCGCCCGCCGCGCGGCCTTACACGCCTCGCACAAGGGGCTGGCACCCACCCCGTACCGGCACGTCGGAGCGTGGCACCGGGCACAGGGGCCGGTCTGGCTGGGCGCCCAGGTGACGACCTGTGGGCGGGGCTTGGTGGTGGTCTGCTCGTTCATGCTGCTGCCTCCCCGTCCGCCGGAGCGGAGGTATGGGTGCGGGCGGCGCGCCGCAGCTCGACGCCGCCGGCCCGCCAGGCGGTGGGGGCCGCCCAGTAGGGATGGGTGCACAGGGTTCCGGAGAGGGCGATCAGCCGGCGCCGCAGCACGGTCGTACCGGCCCCGGCGGGGGCCTGCGCGAGCTCGGCGTACGTCTGCTGCCACGCCCTTTGGAGCGTGATCAGGTCCTCGGAGAAGCGGAACGGTGGTCGCACACCCCCAGTGAAACACGTGTTCGATTTACTGCGCGAACACCACGCTCCGGTCATCGGCCGTAGGTCTGGTGGCAGAGCGCGGCCACGGCAGGGCTGGTGACGCCGTGCGCGGCGCGGCACAGCTCCGTCATGTCCCCGGCCCCCGTCCAAGGGGCGCGTACCGGACGGGGCGGTGCGGGCGTACGGCTCGGCCCCTTCGCCTTCCTGGGCTTGGGCTTGGCGGCGGGGCGCACGGCGGGCCGGGGCGGGGGCGTCCGGCGCGGCCGTACCGAGCCTTCGGCCCTGCGGTCGGGAGCCCGCCGGGCGGGCCGAGTCTCGGCGGACGCCTCGCTGGCCGCGGGCGCGGGACGGGCCGGCGCGGGAGTACGGCCGGCCTCGGGAACGGCGCCGGTCGAAGGCGCGGCCGCAGACTCGGGCAGGGGGGAGAGGGGGAGGCCCGCCCCTGTGTCCGGTCGTGCGGGCCGGGGGTCGACGGGGTGCTTGTGGTCCTCCGCTACCGCGACGGGCGAGGCCCCGGCGGGCCGGGTGGGGGCGGGGTGGACGGTGACGCATCCCGGGGCCGCGAGCAGCGCGACAAGGAGCAGAGGCAGGGACCAGCGACGCATGCCGCCACCGTGCCGCACAAGCCCCGCAGGGCGCCTCCGACGGGCCCGCTGCGCCCCTCGGATGGATGATGCGACGGCCGTCCTGCAGAGCCGCCTCCGGCTGGTCTGGCGGACCCTGGAAGAGGGGCAGGCAAGCCGCGAGGGAGGCCCCGTGACGCTCAGACCGCCGGTCGAGCCGATGCTGGCACAGGCCGCGGAAGCCGTGCCGGGCCCGGCGGCACTGCGGGCGGGGGTGGCGTACGAGCAGAAGCTGGACGGTCACCGGGCACTGCTGTTCACCGCAGCCGGCCCCGGCGGCACGGTCCTGGTGCAGACCCGCCGCGGGGCGCTGGTACAGGACCGGTGGCCGGACCTGGTGGCGGCCGCCGAGGCGCAGTTGCCGCACGGCCTGGTCCTCGATGGCGAACTGGTCGTCTGGGACACCGAGGCCGGCCGGTTGTCTTTCGAGGCGTTGCAGCGCCGGGCCGCGACCCGCGCCCGCGCCGCCGGCCTGGCCGCCCGGTGGCCGGCCTACTTCGTCGCCTTCGACCTCTTGCAGCAGGACGGCCAGGAGCTTTTGAGGCGTCCGTACGCCGAGCGGCGCGCACTGCTGGAAGGACTGTTCTCCGAGCACGCCCTGAGCGCCCCGTGGACGCTCTGCCCGATGACGACGGACCTGTCCAAGGCGCGGGAATGGCTGGAGTCCTGGACGGACGTGTCCGGAGTGGAGGGGATCCTGATCAAGCCCCTGAACAGCCGCTATCTGACCGGATATCGCGGCTGGACCAAGATCAGAAGGCGGGACACCACAGAGACGATCGTCGGCGCGATCACCGGCACCCTGACCCGCCCGCAGCTCCTCGTCCTCGGCCGCCACGATGCCGACGGTCGGCTGCGCGCGGTCGGCCGCACCGTACCGCTGCGCCCGGACGCCGCCCGGCAGGTCGCCGAGCACCTCACCGCGGCCGCGCCCGGGCACCCATGGGAGGGCGTGCGCTTCTCCGCGACGTGGGGGAGCCGCGACGTCCTCGACACCACCCTCGTCCACCCCACCCTGGTCGCCGAGGTCAGCGCCGACCGCGCCATCGACCATGGCGGCGTCTATCGCCACCCGCTCCGATTCCAACGGCTGCGCCTGGACGTGACCACGCAGGACGTTCCGCGCTTCGGGGCGGACCCGACCGCAGCAGCCGGCTGACCCCCCCCGAACATCCTTCGCGTAACGGCAAATTTCGGATGACTTTGAAGAGGGGTGCTGTGTTCCTGGCGGTGAGCGCTCCAAAGGGGTGAGGCAGGGCCGATGGGGTCCTGGCCGCGGAAGGACACAGGTTCATGAAGAAGATCACCCGCTGGTACACCCCCGCAGACGTCGACGGATACACGAAGCCGTTCCCCAGTTCCGAGCCCCCGGGCACCGTGGTCTCCGTGCCGCTGCCCGGGGGACGCATGGTGCGGGTCCGTCTGACGGAAACCCGCCTGCACGGCCCGTACGAGGGCACCTACGGCACGGAGCGGACCGACTACCTGTAGGCCGTCCGAGGGAGGAGCGGGGGCCGCGATGGTGGCCCCCGCTCCCGTCTGTCCGGAGCCCGTCCGCACCCCCCCGCAGGGGTGATTTTCGCCCTCGCGTACGCGTAGGCGACTTGTGCGGTGCGCCTTCAACTCGCCCTTAAATCATGCCTATTGACAGCAAACAGGATCTTTCGGCATGTTTCGGGCGCGGCCCGGTCGTCGGGCCGCCTCGGTGTGTGGATTGGGGTGCGGTTTCGTGGTGCGTTCGGTGCGTGAGGTGTTCGACGAGGGTCAGGCGGCGGGCCGGCTGCGGGTGCCGGTCGCGGCGTGGCGGTGGGCGACTGGTTCGGGTCTGGTCCCGGCCGGCGACGTCGCGCCGGGTCGGTGGTCGCGTGCGGTGGTGGAGGCCGCCGACCCGGAAGCGGTCCGCGCTGCGCTGCGGGGTCCGGTGGGGGCGGGGTGGGCGGCGGACCGGCTGACGGAGGCGCTCGGGGTGCCGCTGCCGCGGTGCCGGCCGCGCGTGACGGCGTCTGCGGTCGGTCACCTGGTCCGTGCCGGGCTCCTCGTCTACCTCGGCGGTGAGGTCGAGTTCCCCGACGTCCACCCGGACCAGGTCAACACGCTGGCGCGCCGCCGGGACCTGCCCGCCCTGCTCGACCGGCACGTCCCCCTCGGCCCCGACCAGGCCGCCCGCCGGCTCGGCGTCCGCCGCACCGACTTTGACGCCGCGGTGCGGCTCGGGTTCCTCTCCCCGATCGGCACGGTGGACGTCGACTACAAGTCCCACGGCGGGTGGACCACGATTCCGCTCTACTCCGCCCAGGACGTCGCCCTGCTCCCCATCGTCCGTCCGCTGGTGGACTGGCAGGCCGTGGCCACCGCCCGGACCGGCCGCCGCTCTCCGCTCGCCGCCCTCACCCCGCTCGTCCCGGGCGAGGACCGGGTGCTGCTGGCGGAGGTGGGGCAGATCGCCGGGGTGGGCCGGGCCGCGGCGGCGAACTGGCGCCGCCGAAACCCCGACTTCCCGGCGCCGGTGGGCGGTACGGAGGCGAGCCCGGAGTTCGACCGGGCCGCGGCCGTCGCCTGGCTCCTGGACCACGGCAAGATCGCCGTCCCCACGGAAGCACCGTCCGCCGCCCTGGTCGTCGCCGGAGCAGGCGGCGGGACGCGCCGGTTCCTACTGGAGGACCCACACCTGCTCCTGGCTGACGACGCCGCAGACGAGGACCGCCTGTCCGGCTGGTCCACCGACGAAGACGCCGACACCCTCGCGGCCCTGTCCGCCGGCACGTTCGGACTGACCGTCAAGCACCTGGCCGCGCCCGGGACCCCGCCCCTGGCCGTCCTCGGCGAGGCACGCGTGATCGACCGGTTCCGGTCGGGCTCGGGAGGCCTGCGCCTCACGCTGGCCTGGCCGGCCGGCCTGCGCGGCACCACCGCCTCAGGGGCGCGAGGCGGGCTGGTCCGTCACGGTGTCGCCCATGTCGGCCCGGGTGAGGGGTGCGTGTGCAAGCGCCACGACTGCGGCGGCGTGGTCCCCATCACCTGGTGCCAGGAGCACGGCGACGCCGTGGGGCCGGTGTTGGAGTGGCACCCCGGGGGCGGGATCCGCTGCACCTACCTGTCCCGGGCACGTGATTCACGGAACGGGACGTGAGTTTCACCGCCGACTCGGGGTTCAGCCACCCTCAGGCCAAATGAAGCCACCCCTCGCCTGCCGACCCTTCGGATAGTACTTCTCGACTCCCTCGGCGAGGGTGGCTAGCAACTCGGGAGTGAAAAGGAGCGGATAGAGCCCTCCGCAAGTTTCCTTCACGATTCCGAGAGGTGTACCACTCCCTGCACAATGACGGTCGATCATTTCGAAGACTGCGAGCATCATGGCTCGGCCTGTGGCTTCCTCTATGACGGTTGGGTCTTCGTTCTTGAAGTGTTCCCAGACCAGCAGGATAAATTCCTCAGATAGGCGGCCGGCAGGTGTGAGCATCTTGGCCGACACGGCGAAATCAAAGACCGTTGAGGCAATAATTCCCTTGTAGAAATGCTTATTGGATTCTAGGTCCATTTCTACTGCTTCGGTAAGGCCCGCGCGAGCGTAGACAACAGATCTGTTTGCATGCTCAATTCGTGCGGCCCATGCGAGGCGTTCAACCGAATCTTGATCGAATTTCCCGTCCCGTGAGAATTTCAGGTTCAACTTGCTGCCGCCCACGCCCGACGCCAAGTCTGCTTGGTCGAACTGCTCCTGAGGCAGGATGAACCAACCGCTTTCCGTGTTGACGTCCCAAAGTACGACCACCACCAGATCGGCGGTCCGCGCCCACCGAAGAACCTGGTTAGACGCTACCGGGACAGTTGGCAGCCTCTTTGCGGTGTCCCTTTCCGTGCCTTTGACTTGCACCCAGATTCTGGCCGGGTCCATGCGACCGTTTAGGCATATCTGGACTAGCAAGTCCTCGCCATAGTCCTCCTGGATTTCGTCCACAGCGTGGCCGCCACGATTCCATTCCCGTCGTACTGCGGCGACGGCTAGCGAGGCAATTCGGTGCTGAACTGGTCTGTTCGGCAAGGTCCCGCCCGGTGTCGTAGGAATGGGAGGCGGTGCACACCGTAGTAGCCAGCCTCCTGCGAGAAGCTCTTATAGCTGCCCCGTTCTAGCCGCTGTACGCCCCCTGAGCACCCCGCAGGACCTCGCAGCCCCTTCCTCGCGGGACACCTGAAGGGCGCTCAGGGGGCCGCGTGCGGCGTCGGGTTGCTGGCTTTGACGGTGACTGGTGACTCCACCCGGAAGGCGAGTTCTGACTCCACCCCTGCCTGCCGGTATCAGGCCGTGCCGGCGGGACGTTGCCCGCGAGGCCGGTCCGGGTCACCGCCCCTTTTCCACGGCCATGCGTGCGAGGAGCTTGACCACTGGCAGGTCGGCGGCCACCGCGTCCACGCTGGGGCCGAGGTCATTAAGGATCAGGTCTTGCTTCCCGTGGGCCAGTCCGTTGCGGAGGGCGTAGAGGTGTGCTGGGACGTCGATGTCTGCTGTCCGGAGCGCTTCGATCCGTCCGAGTGCCCGTTCTCGGAGGGTGTCGAACACATCGATCGGCTCCTCGGTCTGGTACCGCGACTCTCCCAGCGGGGGGTCCAGATCGACCATCAGGAGGGATCCGAAGTTGTAGTCGTGGAGTTCATCCAGGTTGGCCTTGGTGAACTTCTTCCCGTTGTCCTTGCCCGGCCATTCGAGGACCCGGTAGAGGCCGAGGTACTCGGAGAGAAAGTCAACCTGCCGGATCGCCGCGGTGTAGAGGGACAGGGCTTCCTGGCGGCCTTCGAACCGGTCCTCGAACCGGGTGAGGGGGTCGCCCTCGACCGCGTATCGCAAGGTGAGGCTGCCGGTGCCGGTGTAGCGGAGCGTGTGCGCGTGCTCGATGGCGGATTCGAGGACCTCGCGGTAGTAGCGGCCGGGGTCCTGCCACGGTCTCCGATGCCCGATCGCCTCATACGGCGGCGGGGTGTCGCTCCTGTACGGGAGGACGGTGGTGGGGCAGTCGTGATCGAACGCGAGGCAGTCCGCGAAGAACAGGGTCTGTGCCAGGGAGGCGTGTTCGGTGTTCCGCTCGTACTGGCCCTCCGCCGACAGGGGGATGGGCATGAACAGGTGCTCGTAGGGGTCTTCGACGATGGCCCACCGGTCGTCTGCCGTGAAGCCTTCACCGATGCTCAGGCCTACAGCGCGTATACCGAATGTGGCACGTTCCCAGTTGATCACGGCACCGATGGTAGGCCCGGTCCGCCCGCGCGGATCCGTCTGCCGTCGCGGAGGGTCAGGCCAGGGGACTCGCCTTCCGGGTGGAGTCACCAGTCACCGCCAAAGCCACCGAGGCGCTCCGACCCATGCCCGACGTCGTCTTTCCGCCGGCGGACTGTTCCGACGTCGCCGAACGGGTCACGCAGTACAACGTCCGGAACGCACCGGAGACCCGTGGCCCCCGATAGCGCCCGGGCTGCGCAGGGCCTCCTGGCTCACCGACCCGCAGGCCGGGCGCACTCCCACCCCCACCCACAGTGTGAGTCGATTTAGGCATGCCGTATGCGGGATTAGTATTGAATGAGCTATACTTGCATCATGATGGGTGTTGAGGAACTCCTCAGGCTCACGGTTGCAGCGCTGATGACGCGCACCGGTGAGCGCCAGAACAACCTCGCGGAAGGGCTCGGCCTGTCCCAGGCGCAGGTCTCGCGTAAACAGGCGGGGCGTCAGCACTGGTCGCTGGAGGACGTCGACCTGCTCGCCAAGCACTTCGGTCTGCACGTCCTCGACCTGCTCGCCGGCCCCACGCACGCGGTCGGCGTGCTCCACGGCGCGATCCCGGGCTTGCGGCCCTCCGATGTCGTCGCACCCACGGCCGTCGCACAGCCGGCTCCCGCCGCCCTGTTCCCGGTGGAGCCCGTTGTGGCCGCCGTGGCGGCGCCGGTGGGGTTGTGTGTGCTGTGCGGGCAGCCGTGCACGGGCGAGATCGACGGGTTCCCGCAGCACTTCAGTGCCGAGGAATGCGCGGCCGCCGTCGCCGCCGCGAACCCCGTCCCCGCTGCCGCCCCTGCTGCTGCCTCGGCGCCCCCGGCGGAGGCTCCGACCGTGCTGCCGCCCCAGCCCGAGCAGCCGCCTGCTGCGCCTGCGGAGCCGGCGCCGGAGGCCCCGGCCCCGGCGAGGCCGCGGAGCCCGCGTGCGTACGCCTCGGACGACCTGATCGGCCAGATCACCGGCCGCGTCCACGATGTCTTCGCCGAGCACTCCGGCGACGTCGACGCCGCGCAGGCCGCACTGATCAAGGCGGCGATCCCGGACGTGATGGCGCTGTTGAAGGCGTCCCGGGTCGGTGGCCGGTACGAGCACTCCGAGTTCCCGCCGACCGCGGAGATCCTGCGGAAGCGGTCCCAGAAGGGCGCGGACGAGATCTGGGAAGGCCGCCCGAAGTGGCGCAACGCCTCGGCCATGGCGGCGGCGAAGGCCGGCGCGCAGTTCGATGTCACGGCCCTGGACATGAACGCCGCCTACCTGTCCGCCCTCAAGTGCTGGCTGCCGATCGGTCAGCTCCGCGAGGACACCAGCGGTGTTCACGACCCGAAGAAGTCCGGCGTCCACCTCGTCACCCCGGCGGAGTGGGAACACGCAGATCTGCCCAACCCGTTGGGCAACCGCATGGAGCCGGGGGAGTTGTGGGTCAGCGAATCCACCCTCCGCCTCCTCCTCGACTGCGCCCGCGAGGGCCTCGCCGACGCCCCGACCATTCACCGCTCGCTCGTCTCCGGAGCGACCGAGGGCCTGCTGGAGAAACTGCGCCGCGCGCTGGCGGAAACGCGGAAAACCGCAATTGCCGAAGGCGACGAACTGACCGTGAACTACGTGAAAGCCATGTATTCTAAATTGGTATCCACGGTGGGCGAATCGACCGCGAACCGTGAACTCCGCCGGCCGGACTGGATGCACATCATCCGCGCGAAAGCGTTCGCGAATCTGTGGATGAAGGCAAATAAGGCCCACAAGGCGGGGCTTCAGGTCGTGGAGATTTCCGGAACGGATGAACTGCACGTCGTGGGTGACTGGCGTTCGGTGTTCTCCGAGGGCCGGGACCTGAATCAGGTGAAGGAAAAGAACACCTACATTCTTGGGGGTAAGCGCTGATGGCCGGATCCGAGGACCTGTGGGCCCGCTGGGGCGACTGGCGCAAGCACGACGCCCGCGGCATGAAAGGCGGAGAAGCCCTGATCCTGGAGCTCAACCGGATCGTCCACTCCTCCGGCATCGCCTCGCCCGTCACCTCCCACCGTGGCCTCGCCGCCCGCCTGCGCTACCTGGACAGCCCGGCCGGCCGCGCGGCACTGGCCGAACAGGGCGTCACGGCCCGTACGCTGCGCTCCTGGACGCGTGGCAAGGCCAACCCCTCTCCGGCGAGCCGGGAGCGGATCGACGCCGCGTACTGGGAGCGCCGGCGCGAGAACCTGATTCGCTCCGGCTGGCTGGCCCGCCACCTCGACAACAACGGCCAGGGCCGCCGCATGGAGATCTACCCCGTCGACCAAAGCCAGGTCGACTCCAAGTTCAGCCGCCCCCTGAGCGACCGGTCTATCACCGTCCGGTACATCTGGACCGACCTCGTCCACGCATGGGCCGCGCGGGACGAGGCGATGGTGGACGAGATCTGGGACGACGTCATCACCGACCTCGACTCCGACTACGCCGCCTACGCCTACGTCTCCTCCGTCGGCATCGGAGCCTGACCCCCTCGGCTGTTTCCGTGCCGGGGCGCAGTGTCTGCGAAACGGGCTCGGCCCGCGCCCCCTCCCCCAGGGCGCGGGCCGAGCCCGACGGACGCCGCAGCGCCATTCCTATCCCCGGCGCCGGCCGCGGCTCTGTCCCTTCTTGAGAGCAGCCGCTTCGCCCTGCTGGACCTTGCGCATGGCGCGCCGGTCCAGGTACCGCAGCGCAGCCATCAACAGATCCCTCTTGTGCTCGGAGTCCTCGGGCAGCACGACCTGGGCCAGAAGGATCACGCCCGGCATCACGATGCCGAGAGCGGCGACGACGGCCACGGCCCACCACGGAGCGCCCACAAGGGCGAGCGCGGTGATGGCGGCGCCCGCGCTCAGCATGACGACCGCCTTACGGGCGGCGCTCTGCGACCTCGGCGCGGGGGAGGCCCCCGGCTGCTGCATCGGAGTCGTCATCGGGCCACCGCCATGCGAGCGTCCAGCTCACGACGCCGCGCCCACTCGACCTCGAGCGAGGGCGGGACGACCAGCTCGCCCCGCTGCCTCAGCGTCTTGACCTTGGTGCGGAAGGTGTACAGCGCGTTGTTGACGTCGCCGAGCTTGATCTCGAGGGCGTCGGCTATCTGCCCGGGGGAGTAACCCTCGATGGTCATGTGCCACACGGCCCGGTTGCGGGGCCTGAGGGCGTCGATCATGCCCGTGACGGTGTCGCACAGCGCGACGATGTCCGGGGGAGCCTGCCCGAGGTCGTACTGGCCGAGGGCCTGGGCCAGGCGCCAGCCCTCCATGTGCACCTTGGCGTGCCGCAGGAAGAGGTCCGTCCGCTCCTTCTTCCAGTTGTCGAAGATCCGGGGGAAGACGAGTCCGCAGCGGGTGACGAAGAACGACTTCAGCGCCTTGAACTTGCCGCCCTTGCCCGGGTTGTCCGCGGGGTTGTACCCACCCCTCATCAGCACCTTCGGGAACTCCTCCATGGCCACGTTGATGGTCATGAGGGCGATCACCGCCCGGTCCCCGGAGTTGCGGTGCAGCGTCGACCGGTCCTCGTCGCTCAGCTCCAGCGGCGTGTTCGACTTCGCCACCAGCTCCATCAGCTGGTCGGTCCTGCGCATCGCCGCGTTCAGCGTCCTGAAGGCGTACTGGTACAGCTCCCGCGCCATCTGATGCCACGCCAGGCTTCGGAAGCCCGCCGCGACCACGTCGGCGACGCGGTCCACGTCCTCCTGGATGTGGCTCGGCAGCTCCCGCGTGCGGCCGGTGCGGCCCGGGTTCTGGGTGCCCGGGACCCCTATCTGACTCTTACGCATGCTCTTCCCTGTATGTCCGCCCCGCGCAACTGTCCACGCTGGATGCTGGTCCTAACGTCGGTCGCCCTCCTTATGCAGAGCACCCGCTGATTTCTCTAACTCCCGCCCGACTTTTCAAGATTGAGGGCGGGCAGTCACACGAAATCGTGTCCGGAAGGTGTCCGGACAGGGCTCCGGACCCGTTGCGGCAATGTCCGGACAGACACCGGACAGCGCCGGACAGCAGGTCAGAAGCCTCCTACGATGAACGGGTCCAAGCCGCACCACCGGAGGCCCTGTTGACCGTCGTTGAGGACTTCGCGCACCACCTCAAACAGCTGCACACCAAGGCCGGAGCGCCCTCGGTGCGCCAGCTGTCGACACGGACCGGCTACGGCAAGAGCACCATCAGCGAGGCCTTCGCCGGACGCCGCCTCCCCACCTGGCCACTGGTCGAGAAGCTCGCCGAAGCGCTCCATGCAGACAAAGACGAGGTCCGCGAGCAATGGGCAATGGCGAAGGGCCGGCCCGCCGCGGCCGCCCCCGTGGCCGACTGGCTCACCTCGGTACGCACCAACATCCCCGACCTGGTCATCGGGCGGACGCTCGAAGAAGCGTGCGCCGTGGCCGTGACAGCCCCGGAGCAGACCTTGCACCAGAGCTGGGAGGTCTTGCGCGTGGGCGCGTTGCAGATCTCGAACGCGTACTACGGTGACGCCCCGGGCGACTGGTCGTCGAACATCGTGGCAACCTACGGCCGGGCCGAACAGGACGGGTTGCTACCCGCCGGAGCCAGGACGGTCGCGAACACGGTGCATTACCACTACGTGGGGTCCCGCGCACAGCCGGTAGAACTCCCTTCCACGGCCGCACTTCTTCAGATTGCTGTTCTTGCCTATCGGCTGGCCTGGCTGGCCCGCGACCGGGTCACGGCGAAGGACACCAGCTCATGAACCGTGCAGAAACCGACACCGGGCCCCCACGGCCATTGCCCGCCCGCACTCCTTCGTTGTGCGGACGTGACCTTATTCCCGCTCCCCGGAACTCCGTATACGTTTCTTCTGTCGCTATCGGAGCCTGATTTTTCCCGCTGTCTACAACTGTGCCCCCGCCCAACAGGCCGGGGGCACAGCCGTGTGTAGGCATCGTTTGTGATGACGGTTCAGGTGGCGTGCATTTTTGGTATTCGGCGGGGGCTGAT
>NZ_JBVIAH010000035.1:0-54356 GCF_055574035.1 Streptomyces sp. NPDC030021 | reverse complement strand
ATCAGGCCTTCCTGGAGGCCGACCAGCGCGGTGGCGTGCGTCAGGTTCGGGAAGTACCCGATGCGGACCTCTGCGGCCGAGAGCTTCTTGCCGGCGTCGGCGGCGGTGTTGGCGGACTTGTCGTCCTCCTTCTTCGCCTCGGAGCCGTAGCCGCAGGCGGTGAGCAGGAGGGGAAGGGTCGCTGTGACGGCGATGGCACGCAGGGCGGTGAGCGGTCTTGCGGCAGACACGGAGGTGTCCTTTCACGGGATGGTGTTCAGGGAGGTGCGGGGACGGAGCAGGGCGACGCGAAGCCATCGGCACACACGGAAGTCACTCCCGGCCGTCGGCGGCGGGTTCGCGGTTGCAGGCCGGGGAGCGGACATCGGACGCCCGCGCTCGAAGGCACGCGGTCGGTGGGGTCGGCCGGGGGGCCCGCCCGGCCGAACGGAGAGCGGACCGGGGCGGCGCCCAGCGGTGACCTGTGTGTGGGCCCAGGCCCGGCGAGGTATGTCAGCCGGGCTGACAGATGGGACAGATGGCGCTGGACGTACGGACCAGGTCGATGTGCCGGCGGGAGGTCAGAGGCAGCATCCGGCCTGCGTGGTGCAGTGTTCGCACGGCCACCTCCCTGGATTCCTAGTTTTCCCACCTGGTTGGTAGGCATATTGGCAGAGGCGGGGACCCGCCCCAAGAGGCCGTCCGCATGCTGGATGCAGAGATCTCGACATGTGAGAACATGCAGGTGGGGCGAAGGGCGTGGGGTTAGGGATTGGTCCAGGCGCCGGGGGCGTCGGCCAGTGCCGACACGTCAGCGGGCAGGTCGGACGCCGCGACGTCGGCGAGCGTCACTCCGTCGAGGATCTCGCGCACATTGGCCCGCAGCGCGATCCACAGGGGGAGCAGCGCCTGGGCGGGGCCGGTGTAGGACAGGTCCGGCGGGCGGACCCCGCGCACCGAGACGAGCGGCCCGTCCACGACGCGGATCACATCCGCGACGCTGATGGACTGAGCGGGCTTGGCCAGCCGGTAGCCGCCGTTCCCGCCCCGCTGGCTGAGCACGAGACCGCCCCGGCGCATGTCGTTCAGGATGCCCTCGAGGAACTTGTGCGGGATGTCCTGGGCGTCGGCGATGGCCTCCGCCTTCACCGGCCCGTCATCCTGTGACGCGGCAAGCTGCAGCGCGGCACGTACCGCATAGTCCGCCCTGGCTGAGATCCGCATACGGACATTATCTGGCATGGCTGCGGCCCGTGTCCGCCGTGGGTGGCAGTCGGCTGCCGGGTACGCGTACCCGGCAGCCGGGCTCCGGTCACGGACCCGCGACCGGAGCCGTGCCGTGCCGTGCTGTGCCGTGCTGTGCCGTGCGTCAGCGGAAGGCAGCCACCGCGCGGTGGGAGCCGTTGAGGTAGTGCTCGCCGATGGAGCGCAGGCGGTGCGCGACAGGGCGGTGGGCCGTCAGGACCCGGGCGTTGCGCCAGAACCGGTCCAGGCCGGGCGCGTCGGCGAGCTCCAGCACCCGGGCGGTGATGCGCAGGGCGGCCTTCGACGTCACGGTCTCGGCCGTGGCGACCAGGGCGGCGACGCCCGCGGCTCCCTCCGCGTCGAGGTGCGGCCCCGTGTCGAGGGCCTGCGCCATCACGTCCGTCGCCCGGTCGACCACGGCGGTGGCCGTCTGGGCGGCGGAGGCGAGTTCCCCGTAGGTCAGGAACAGGTCCGGGTCCTCGCCGGGCAGCCGGTGTGCGCGGCCGCCCCTGCTGAGGTCGCGCGCCTCGGTGAGGGCGCCTTCGGCGATGCCGAGGCCGACGTGGCACAGGGCGAGCCGGAGCGCCGGCTCCGCGAGCGCGGTGAAGGGTGTGGTCGACTCCTCGTCGTGCGGCCGGCGGCCCAGTACCTGCTCGGGCGTGACGGTGACCCGGTCGAGGACGACCTCGCCCGCGCCGGCGACGCGCTGCCCGAGGCGATCGTGGGCGGGCTCGACGGTCACGCCCCGCGCGCCGGGTGGGATCCGTACGACCAGGACCTCACCGTTCGCGGCGCAGACGGCGTCGACCACGATCTGGTCGGCCGTGGCCACCGCCGTGGCCACGGCCCGGCGCCCGCTCAGCAGATGGCCGGTGGCGTGCCGCCTCAGCGTGAGGTCCGGTCCCGCGGTGTCGTCGTCGGGCCGGGGAGTGCGGACCGCGCCGGTCCACAGCCATCGCTCGCGCACCGACTCCTCTTCGAGGTCGGTCGCGTGCTCGGGACTCGCGTAGAAGCGTCCGCTCCACGTGTGCACGTAGTGGCGGGCGAGTACGTCGCCGACAGAGCTGTCCGCCGCGGCGATCTCCCGTATGACGGCGCATCCGGTACGCCAGTCCGCCCCGCGGCCCGGCCCGGGCGGAGTGAGGGCCGCCGGCAGGCCGGCCTCGCGCAGCCGGGCCGTCTCGTCGGTCGGCTCCTTGCCCGCCTGATCGCGGACGATGGCGTCCGCTGCGAGGTCGTCGGCCACATCGCGGGCGGTACGCAGGAGTGCGCGGCGCTGTGCGTCGGCGGATCGGTGGCCGGCGGTGCTCGGTGTCGTCGGCACCGGCGTCACCGACAGGCCCGAGCGTCGCTGCGTGGTGTGCGAGCTGGGTGGACGGTGGTGCCATGGGGGATGGCGGTCGTCATGTCGACAACTCCGGAACATGGTCGGGCGGCGTCGGCCGGCTGCTGAACGTGTGGGAGGCGCGCGAGGGGTGGGAGGCGGGGGTGGGTGGGCAGGCCGGTACACCTGGAGGTTCCGCTGTGCTGCTCGGGCACTTGAGGTGGGCTCCGGAGATCGTCCGAGGCAACTCTCCGTCGCAGCGGCTGCGCGGCACCTTGCATGGGCGAGGATGCCGGTCGTCTCTGCGGACACGCGCACGAGCCGGGCGCCGGGCCCGTCGGACGACGGCAGCGTCAGTGTCCTGAGCGACCGCCCTTCACCGTATCCCTACCTTTCCCATCGGAGTGATAGGGAATCCTTGCCCGAAGCGGCCCTCCGGGCAAGAGCGTGACCGGATGGTGGACACTTCGATCTCGAAGTGAAAGACGATGCAGGTCAGAGGTCGATGTGACGGCTAACGGCAGCGATTCCCTATGTAATCAGTAGGGAAGTGTTGACGCGTGCCCGCCGCGCACCCCACCATGTGGCCATGTCCCCGTCGCAGCCGTTGCTCGTACGTCGCAGGCACGTTGACTTCCGTCGCGTCGCCAGCGCCGTCTGCCGACCCGTTTAGGGCTTCTTCGACAGGGTGATTCCTCGACGCGCGCCGCCGGTGTGCCGGCTGCCGTTGGTCACTGTGCGCCGCGCTCGTCGTGCCCGCGGCCTTCGAGCCGTACGGGTCCGCCCGGCGTACGACGCGCCGGCCCTCCCGCTCGCATCCGTTGCGGAGACCCCTGCCCCGCCGTGGCCGAACACCCGGCATCCGTATCCGACTCCGAGCAGCCGAAGGGGCTCATCGTGACCACCGCAATTCCCGCACCCGCCCTCCGCCGTTCCCCGGCCCCGCGCCTCCAACTGGTCGGCGCCCGCCCGCCCGCCGTCTCCGTCCACGAGACCGGTGGCGGCCGCGTCGGATACCTCGTGTTCCTGCCGGCGGACGTCGACCCGGTGGCGGTGATGAGCGCGTACGGCATACGCCCGGAGATCCGTCCCCTTGAGCACGGGACGCCTCCGGCCGCCGAGCCGGAACCGGCTCGGCACCTGGCACCCGATCACTCCGACGACGCGATCCGAGTCGACCGCGCACGGCGGCTGGTCGAGGCCGACGGGCGCGAACTCGATCTCACCTACCTGGAGTTCGACCTCCTGGCCCACCTCGTGGACCACCCGTACACGGTTCATACGCGCGATGCCCTCATCTCGGGCATCTGGGGTTACGGGCACATCGGCGACGGCCGTACCGTCGATGTCCACGTGGCCAGGCTGCGCCGCAAGCTCGGCCCCGCTCACCGGGACCGCATATCCACCGTGCGCCGCGTCGGCTACCGGTACGTTCCCGACCACCGGTAGGGGGTCCCGTGTCCCGGCGAACGCCGCCGAAGCCATGAGCCGCGCTCTCGGAAAGTGGGAGATTCCCGATTCGGTCAGCGAACTTCTGTTTCGCGCCGGTTGGGGCGGATCCGGATGTCGGGTTGTCCGGTGAGTGCTGTGCTGGAGGGGATGCGCCCGTCGGGGGCAAGCGTCGGACAGCGTGATCAGGGGGTCTTCAGCGATGGCTTCTCTGCACTACGAAACACTCACCGATCCGGCTCCGCTCCAGGTGCCGGTCGCGGGCGAGGAACGCCAGGGATCGGTCTACATCGTCGTCTCCAATCCGACCATGGACGAGGTGATCTGGTACTCCATCGAGATACGAGTGCCCTGCGGCCAGGCAGACGGTGATCTGACGGCACATCCGAAGACGATCACCGCGCGGGTCGAGCGGAACACCGCGACGAAGAAGGGGGAGGAGCCGATCCTCGCCTGGGACGACAACACGGGTGTCCTCACCGTGACCGCCTGGCCGAACACGCTGTTCCAGGAGGCCGGTTCCATGGCCCTGGTCCTGGACGGCTTCCCCGTCTCCAGCGCATCGGGACTGGTGCTGCTGCGCGTGACGGAGAGGGCGGCGAACGGCGCCTGGGTGAAGAAGACCCCCGTGACCCTGAGCCTGCTGAAGCACCTGCCCAAGGTCCCGCGCAACTTCCGTGCGCAGCAGTCCCTGGTGGCCGGAGGCCAGGACGTCGTCCTGCGGTGGGACGGGCCCGACACCCTCACCTACCGGATCCAGGGTCCGGACGGATCCTCGGAGACCGTTGCGCCGCCGCAGGGCACGACCGGCTGGCAGTGGTCGCCGGCGGCGGGCCAGGAGCCGAAGCGGGACGCCACGTACACCCTGATCGCCACCTCCCCGGGCGGGCAGCAGCCCGGGACTCGGGCAAGGGATGGGTCGAGTTCCCGCAGTCGGGAGTGAACGTCCGCAAGGACGGAAAGCAGGACTGGGGAACCGTCGCCGCTGATCTGGCGGACCTGAACGGCATCAACACCAAGTGGGTGCAGGGCCGTACGGCCGCAGACGGATGGATCGAGTTCCCGGCTTCCGGGATGAACGTGTTCCAGGGCGCCGGGAGCCGCCAGTGGGGGACCGTCGCGGCCGACAAGGCAGACCTGAACGACGTGGTCACCCACCGGGCCCAGGTCAGGGAACGCCTCACCCTCCAGGGCGGGCTGAGCGTCGACAACGTGCTGGAGACGCAGGACGGCCCGCCGCGGCTGATCGTCCACGGCCGCCTGGATGCCGAGGGCGAGGTGAAGGCGGACCACACGGTCACTGTCACCGGAGACCTCACCACCCTCGGCATGCTGCGCGTTCAAGGTGAGTCGCGCCTGCAGGGGAAGGTGAACGCAGGCGCGCATCTGTCGGTCCGTGACGGAGGTGCCTGGATCATGCACACGAACGACGGGAAGGTGGCGATCAACGGCGACCTGCGCGTCCACGGGGCATTCCGCTCCGATTCCTGATCAGGCCGGGACGGCAGCCGACTGAGCGTGCCGCGGGGGCTCCGGCCGTCTCTGCGCCCCGATGGAAAGGTCCGCGACCGGTGTGCCCAAGCCCCGGATCGTGATCACCGGCGCCAGTTCCGGCACCGGTGCGGCCACCG
Organism: Streptomyces sp. NPDC030021; assembly: GCF_055574035.1. Lineage (NCBI taxonomy): Bacteria > Bacillati > Actinomycetota > Actinomycetes > Kitasatosporales > Streptomycetaceae > Streptomyces > Streptomyces sp. NPDC030021. The sequence goes on along the minus strand of NZ_JBVIAH010000035.1, from coordinate 48,728 downwards.
CCCGGCTGCTCTCCTCCCAGGGCCGTACGCTGCTCCCGCCGGCCCGCCGGCTGGAGCGGACCAGGTGGCCGCGGCGACGCACGGGCAGGACGTGGTGCTCAAGGAGCGATTCGGGGTGCGGAGCCAGGTCTCGGCGAGGTCGCGCCGTGGCGCAGGGCGCAGGGCTCGGGCGGCGTCGCTAGTGGCAGGTGTAGGTGAAGGTGGTCTCGGCGCGGGCGCGGTTCGGCGACAGCACCTCAAGCACAGCGGTCGCCTGCATGGAGCCGGGGCCGTGGAAGGTCCAGCGGAGGGTGACCTCGGTCAGCCGTGCCTTCGGGACGATGCGCTGCTGCACCGGGCTGGTGGCTGTGCCGTCGCTGCGGTGCCAGCGGTAGCTCACCGTTCCGCCTTCCCCGTTGCTGCGGATCGTCGCCAGCACCGTCACGGTGCTGTCGCAGCCGGCAGTCGAGGAGCTGGGACGTACGGTGACCCCCGTCACCGACAGTGGATCGCCGGTCTGCTGCCGGACGAGGAGCAGCGCAGCCACGAGCGCGGCCATGAGCGCGGCCCCCGCCACGAGAAGCCCACCCCGGAGGACGCCGCGCCTGCGTCGGGCACCGGCGGTGTACGGCGCGCCCGAAAGCTCGGGGACGGTGCCGTGCCACACCGCCGTGAGGTTCCCCAGGCCGCCGGACGGAGGCACGGTGGAGGCGGGCGCGGTGGAGTGCGCGTCGTCCTCGGACGACGGCATGCCCCAGACAGCATGGTCCAGGAGGGTGGCGCTGGTCGCCTCGTCGGTCGGGTGCGAGCGGGGGAGGAAGGAGGTCGGCTCTTCGTCGTACGGTCCGGGTTCCATGACCGGCTCAGAGGATCGGGTTGCAGTCATCGGCGTAGAGCACCTTGTACGTGCCGCTGCCCGTGGCCGGCGCCGGGTCGCTCGACACCTGAACACCCCAGTACGGGAATGGATCGCCGGATCCGAACGTGTGGGCGTACGTCTTGCTGAACGAGGTCTGCCCGGCAGGGATGGTGATTCTGTCCGTCGCCACGATCGGGCCCAATCCTCGGGTGTTGCTGTGGAACCAGGTGAGGATCAGCGTTCCGGTGGAGACGCCGTCGGTTTTCACGGACGCGACGGCCTGGGTGCCGAACTTTCCGGAGCAGCCGTACTGGGACAGGGACACGGCCAGCACCCGCACGGTGGGGGACGTGGCGGGCGGTGCGACGGGAGGTGTCCCAGGGGCCGCTTTCGTCGTGGAGGGCGTCGGCTGAGCCGCCTGTTCCGTGGAAGCGGGTGCTGCACCAGGAGAGGACGACGAACCCCCGGCCACCGTGGAATTCTCCATGCCGGTCCCGCTGTCGGCGGCGGGACCGGCAGCAGTTCCCGACTGCCCAGGAGTGGGGGCGATGGTGGAGCCGGGCCCCGTGGTGCGGGTGCCGGCCGGGGAGCCGGGCATGCCGGGTGAGACGGTCGAGCCGGCGGCGTGGGGAGCGTCGGCAGCGTCGGCGGAGGCTGTGACGCCGTCCTCCGTGTCGTCCTGTTCAGCGATCGCAGACAGCGCGAGGACCCCGGTGAGCAGAAGGGCGGCAGACGCGGCGACGGCCGCCAACTTGCTTCGGCCGACCACGCCGCCACGCGATCGGGGCCGACCGGCTGCCGCCACCGAGGCATGTGCCGTTGCCGTTCCCGTGGTTGTCGTGGCGAGCGTGGTGTCCGCGAAGGTTGTCGTCGCGGTCACGACGTCGTCGGGAGAGCGCACCAGCATCGGCATCAGTGTGAGGAGCGCGGCCATTCTGCGGTGCCCACGCACCTCCCAGTCGTCGCCGTACTCGCTGGACGCCAGCGCATCCAGCTCACGGACGAACGCGGCAGCGCTCGGCGGCCGTTCCACGGCCCGTTTGGCCAGGCCCCGGCGAATCAACGGCCGCAACGCCTCAGGAACCCTGTCGTCGGGTATGGGCGCCTCGATGTGCTGTACCGCCAGTTCGACAGCCGTGGTGCCCGGGTACGGCTTGGAGCCGACGAGGCACTCGAAGAAGACGGCCGTAGCGGCGTAGACATCGGTGCCGGGGGCGACGGGGCACCCCGTCCACTGCTCGGGAGCCATGTAGGGCGGGGTGCCGGCGACGCCGGAGGCATCCCCGCTGGCCACTGCGATCCCGAAGTCCACCAGCTTGGAACAGCCGTCGAGGTCCACCAGAACGTTCTCCGGCTTGTAGTCCCGGTGCACCAGTCCCGCCTCGTGAGCTGCGGCGAGGCCGAGCAACGATCCCTTGAGCACGGTGAGGGCCGCCTCAGGTCCCGTGGGGCCCTCCTGGCGCAGCAGCGTCCTGAGTGAGACGCCGTCCACCAACTCCATGACGATCGCGGCGCCTTCGGGGTGCTCGACGTAGTCGTCGATTCGTACCACGTACGGCGACCGCAAGCCCATCAGCAGTTGGGCCTCGGCGCGGAAGGCGGTGCGCGCGCCATGCGTCAGATACTTGATCGCCACCGGGGCACCGGAAGCCTCGTCCAGAGCTTCGACGACCCTCCCGCAGGCACCGGTGCCCAATTCCCTGCCATGGGTGTAACCGGGAACCTTCCACTGTGGATGTGCGCTCATGTCCCCGTTGTTCATTACTGCCCTCGCATGCGTCGTTGCCGTGCGCGCCTGGGAGCATGCCTCCCGCCACACCGACAGCCGGCCGGCCGGCCTGCTGCGGCCAGTCAACCGGTCAGCTGCGTCGTGGCGCGTGAGCAACTACTACTCATGCGCAGGCCCTCGTACCGTCTTGGCTTTGAGCGCGGCTCAGTCGTCTGGGCAGAGGACGAAGAGAGGGAAGGCGAGTCGGCGGGGCCGGTTGCCGATCTCGTCGAGCGCGGCGCGGATTTCGTGAAGGTGGCCGGCGGTCATCTGCAGTGGGGGTTCGTGGGGCTGGTAGGTGGTGCGGACCGGGTAGTCCACGCCCGGTTCGGTGGTCATCTCGATGTGACAGCCCATGACGTGGGTGACCGGTCTGCGTTCGCAGAACTCGATCAGGCGGTCGATGGTCCGGGTGAAGGCGTTCCGGTCCTGGATGTAGAGGCGGCCCGGATAGACCGTGTCGCCGGTGAGCAGGAACCCGGTCCACGGGTCGTAGAACGTGACGGCGGCCTCGTGGTGCCCGGGGGTGGCCAGGCATTCGAGCCTGCGGCCTCCCAGATCGACGCTCACCGTGGCGGTGGGGTTCTCGTCGAATCCGAAATACTTCCAGGCCGTGGGGAGCTCTGCTGAGACCACTGTGGTGTCGGGGAGGTCGGCGAACTGGCCGTCGCCCGCGATGTGGTCGCCGTGGGCGTGTGTGTGCAGCACCAGCAGGTGGTACTCCTGGCGGGGGTGGCGGGCGAGCCAGCCGTCGACGAGCTGGTCCACCACCAGACGCAAGGGGAAGAACTCACTTGACGCTGTGGCCCCGGTATCGATCAGTACTGCCCGGTCGTTGCCGAACAGCAGGAACAGGAACGGCGCTTCGTAGTTGATCGCCATGTTCTGCCGCAGGATGACCGTGTGCTCGTCGTACTCATAGACCTGGATGTCCGGGTCGGTGTTGTGCTTGGACGATGGTGAGCCGTGGATCCACCGGACGTCCAACTCGCGAGGCCCGTAAGCCGGGCTGTCGAAATCGACGAAGGATGTACCTACAGCCATGACGCCTCCTGAGTGCGTCGTCTTGGCGGGCCGGGTACGGCGCACATCTCGTCCGGGGTGGGCACCTGAGAGCCTCCGCCGCGACGCTACCACGAGATCGATCTACGGCTCTGTTGCGGGCCTTGGCCTTCGGCGCCGATCTCCTGAGTGCTCGCGCTCCCTACCGACCGGATGTCCGGAAGGCAGGTCCGTCTTGCTGCTCCTCGTCCCTCTCCAGATCGCTGATTGCGCGGCGGCGCGGCTTTCCGCTCAAGCAGGTGGAGCGCTCTCATATGGAGTAAGAGCTGCCCTTCGGAAGGTGATTCCGTGCAGCGATGGCTCCACGACTTCGCCGCGGATGTCTTGCGCAGCTGCACCTTGACCGAACAAATGAAGACTGACGCAGCAGGAAAGCGTCCGAAAGGAATGGCGGCACGGTAGATCGGTTCCCATGGGTCGCGTGACCGGCTCTCGATGTGGTCAGAAGGGGACGACGGATTGCGCGAGCGCATCCAGAGCGGCCTGTGGCCGGATGGTCGTGCCGGCCAGGCCAGGAAATCCGCCCCATGCCAGGCAGTCCCGCAGGTGTGCAACGAACGGGACGGTCCCACCGCGCCCGCTGTGAAGCTCCACGTCCGCGAAGGGTCCGGGGAGGCGAACGGTGTCGACCGGTTCCGGCTGCGCGTCGCGGGGGTTCGCCTTGAACGACGGACCAGGGCTGATCGTCAGGTCCAGGGGCGCATTCATGCCGACCCGTTCCCTCTCCTCGTGGGCCCACCTCTCCGCCTCGGCGACAGCCTCTTCGAGGGGAAGGACGACGAGGGGATCGAAATGCGAGAGGTACATGAACGGGTACTTCTCCGGTACATCGACGATCTCGTTCCTCTTCGGCTCCGGGCCGTGCCTCCTCGGGTCGTGGCGGAACCTGTCCTCACTGCCCGACAGGTCCACGGAGCCGACCACGAGATAGAAGGCGCGCAGCGAGAGCGGCAGGCGTCCGCCCGTGAGCCTCTCCAACCTCTTCACGGACCGGAGTGCGTCGAGCGGGGGCGGGACGAGGGCGCGCGCCTTCTCGTGGAAGGGGTACGCCTCGGCGCGCAGCGTTTCAACGACAGCCTCCAAGCCGCACCGCACCCGCTCCATCGTCTCCATCGCGACGGCCTCGGCGGCCTGCGCGGCGGGCGCCTTCGGTGGTCTCCGGTCAAGCGCAGCCAGTTCCTCCCACACCCGCTCGTGCTCGCCGGCGCGATAGCGCTCGATGAGATCGCCCGTAAATGGCTTCACGGTGCTCGTGGCCGTCGCCTTCCGCTTGCGCTTCTTCATGCGCCCCGCGGCCTGGTTCACGATCTTGGGGTCGAGCTGGTCGAGCTGGTCGAGGAGCGCTCGCGCCGTCGCGCCGAGCTCGCGGTCTTGCGCGGCCATCAGGGATCGTTCGATCCAGCGCGGTTCGGCCGTTGCCTGCGCGGGCGTGAGCTTTTCGAGTACGGTCCTGGCGGACTCGCTCCGGTTGTCGCCGGAACGGAGCACCTGCTCCTCGAACAGGGGCGCCAGGACGTCAAAGGCGCGCGAGGGGCCGGCGCGCAGCAGGGCATCGATCGCGATCGTCTGGCGATCGTGACGGTCGTACTCGTTGATCGGGACACCCTCCAGCGACAGGGGCGAGGCTGCGGCCTCAAGGGCTTCCGGCGTCCCGATCTCGAGCAGGTTCTGCCCTGCGGTGGTAAGGAATTGCCGTTGCCGAGTGAACAGTTCGCGCAACGCGGGAACAGCAGGTGTGTAGCGGGTCTCGGCCAGGCGATGCGCGAGCCATTGCGCGAGGCCTCCGTCGTGGCCGTCCACCGCGGAGAACCAACGCGTCTTCAGGAGCGCGTCGAGCAGCCCCGCGCCATCTCGAAGCGCTGGATGCTCGCCGAAGAGGCCTGCGCTCTCGGCCTGGTCGAAGCGGAGCTCGCCGGCGCTCACGCAGGCGATGAGGGCAGCGACCGGTATGTCCGCGATCTTGCTCCTCGGGATCTCGCCGGGAGCGAGCGACCGGCGACGGACCATGTCGAGGAGGATCTCAGGTGACGCCGAGCAGAGCTCTCGCTTGATGATCTTCTCGGCGCGCCCCCGCATCACGAGTTCGAACGGGACGCGGTTGTGTCCGAAGGTGAAACCGCCGAGATCGATCCGCATCACTTCCAGCGCGAAGGACATGGCTGCGGCGGGCGTGACCACGGCGAGGACCTCGACGGCCGCGCTCAAGGCATCGGGACTGCCGTTCGTGAGCGCCGCCGTGAACGCCTCGCCCGTCGGGTAGCGCCGCACCAGAGGGCAGACCCCGCCCGTCCAGAGGCGGCCGGCGTAGGTTTCGCCGACGTTGATACCCGCGCACGCTGCGGCCGCATGCAGTTCGGCAGGGTCGTGCGCGCTGAGCGCCTGGACGATACGGGAGTTGACGTCATCGATCAGGCTCGTCGGATCGGCGTGCGCTGTTCCGGGATCCACGGGCATGACCTGCTTCCTTCCTTGCCGAGCCTCACCCGGCCATGTCCTGATGGTCCACCGGGTCCGGTGGGCCGACTGCCGGGCCGTGGACGGATCACAGACTCCGTACGGACTTCAACGGCCGGGCCTCCGCGAGGGGCGACGCGGCATTCTGCTTTCCGGCCAGCGCGGCGTAGAGGATGCCGCTCACCAGCAGCCCCACGAGGAACGAGACGTCGGCGCCGTCCATGGCCTCCGCGACCGGTCCGCGGAAGAAGGCGGTCGAGACGAACGGGATCATCGCGACGAGACCGATGACGTACGAAGCCAGGCCGCGCCAGGACCAGCGTCCGTAGATGCCCTGGTCGTCGAAGATGTCACGGATCACGTACTGACCCTTGCGGATGGCGTAATAGTCGACGAGGTTGACCGCGGTCCACGGGACCAGGAAGTAGAGCATCAGCAGGACGAAGCTGCTGAAGCCGGCCAAGTAGTCGTCGGGCAGGGACAGGGCCACCGAGAGCACCACGGCGCCGACGGATACGACAACGGCGGCTCGCAGGCGGCTCGTCGGCTGCTCCCGCCGGAAGGCGTCCACCGCGCTCACGGCTGTGAGCATCGCACCGTAGGTGTTGACGCCCATGACGCTGATCAGGGCCAGAGCCGATACCAGCACGACGAGTGAGCCGAAGCCCGAAACGATGCCGTTCCCGGTCCGGAGCAAGCCGGTGACGGCGTCGTCGGCAGGCAGGCGGCTGCCGATGAAGGCGCCCAGGGACATCAGCCACACCGCGGAGCCGGCCGCACCCGCGTATGTCCACCAGATGACCTTGCGGGAGCCGGCGTCCGCAGGCAGGTACCGGGAGTAGTCCGACACGTAGACGGCGTAACTGATCTGGTAGCCGGCCGCAGCGGCGAAGACGGTCAGGAACGATGTCCATGGGCTGCCGGTCGCAGGCGCGACGATCGGCGCGTCCCACCACTGAACGACGGTTCCGACGGTGAGTATCCCGAACACGAGGATGAGGAGCCCGGTCAGGACGCGTTGTACGAAATGGATCAGATCATGGCCTACCAGGGCCAGCACGACCGACACCACAGCCAGGACGGGGTACCAGAGCCAGGGGCCGCCGCCGACGATCCGTCCCAGTCCTTGGGCCGCGAGTACGGTGTTGAAGACGTTGAAGCCCAAGTAGACGAAGATGACGGCCGTGAACGGTACGACGGCTCCGCGGACCCCGAACTGGGCCCTGGACTGGATCATCTGAGGCAGGCCCATACGGGGGCCCTGGTTGGCGTGGACCGCCATGAAGAACGTGCCGAAGCAGGCACCGAGGACCACGGCCGTGACCGACCAGCCCAGGCTGAGGCCGATCGAGGGGCCGATGAAGCCGATGACGAGAGTGGTCAGGACGAAGTTGCCGGAGAACCAGAACGGGCCCTGGTGCCAGAGCTTGCCGTGACGTTCGTCCGGGGGGATGTAGTCGATGGAACGTGTTTCGGGGGCGGTCGGCAGGGTGCGACCGCGGCGCGGGGCTTGCTGGTCGTGCACGGGGGTCCTTTGCGCTCAGAGCCGGGAAGAGCGGCCATACCGCGACGGGGGTGGCTGCCACGGAGGACTCAACCGTGCGCGGGATCCTTGGCGCATGAGCAGGCACTACTCAGGCCTGGGAGTGAATTCGATGCTTGCGAAACGTTCGTGAACGTTCCAGGAGATCGCATCCTGGACGTCGGGTTCGTTGATTTCGACGCCATGCTGATGAACATCAACGAACAATGCCACGGGCTCCATGTCCTCGATTCCGAAGAACGACACATGGCCTGCACCGCCGAATTCCCTGGCGGAAGTCCCTGCGAAGATCAATGGAAGGAGGTACTCGCAGTATGTGTCGTAGTCTCGGAAGGCCCCACTCGTCATGACATCGGCATGATGATGCAAGGACACGCAGTGGACCCGCAACAGGCTCGGGGCCGGATTGACGCGCAGGTGATCCAGGAGGGCATCGACCTGCGCATCCGGCCTCAGCTTCCGGGCTTCCAGGAGATAGATGCCGGGATTCCCCTCGTCGTCTATCGCCGGCCTCCATTCCGCGATGTCTTCTGTGCTGATCTCATGGCCGACGCGTCGGAGTTCATCCAATGCCTCTTCCAGGGTTGAGGCATCCTCGATGATCAGATCCGTCAGTAGATCCTCGTCGAACTGATCGAATTTTTCCGAGAGCAGGGGGAGGGATTCAAGTCGCGCCCGCTGCTCGATGAGGACCTGCCCGCGCCACGCCTCAAATTCGGCGGCGGAGGGAAATGTGAGCCGCATCTGAAATTCGATGCCGAATGTCATGACTGTTCATCCCGATTTCATGGGTTCAGTTGGGTAAGGGCCGGCCTTCGTGGCGCATCTGACGCAGGAACATGCTCGCAGCGACGGGGTCGACCCGCTTGGCGTGCTCGCGATACCTGGACCAAGTCGCCCGCTGCCCGGGCTCCTTGAGCACGCCGAACCGGCTGCGCCGCCCACGCGATCTCAGCATCGTCAGGGGTGAAGAACTGCGCCTGCTCACGGTCGGTTATGATCCGTTTGAGTCGCGGCTGCGCCGTCTGCTCTCGCGACGCCACAACATGCCGCCCATCATGTGATGGGCAGCCGCAATGGACGCACTCCACACTCAATGAGTGACGCAGCGTGTTTGAGTGGTCCGTTTCGCGCGTATCCCCTCCGGCCCCTTCTTCGACGGTATCGAAGGGGAATTGCCGCACGGGGAAAGGCGGGCGAGGAGCGCCGGAGCCCGCATGGCCGTGTTCTCCTCGCTGACACATCAACCCGGTCGAGCTCGTACAGCGCTCGATCAGCTCAGGTTGCCGAGCTCGGTCGCGCAGACCGCGGATGTCCGTACAACCGGGCAAAGGTCGATCAATGGGGGGCCGGAGGAATGAACCATAACCGTGTGCTGCAGCGTTGGCCGCTGGTCGGGCGCGAGGCCGAACTGAGGGGTTTCGACGAGGTCGTGCCGGAACCCCGCAGCGCCGGGTTCCTGGTCTTCGGGCCGGCTGGAGTGGGCAAGTCCCGGCTGGCCGAGGAGTGTCTGGACCGCGCGGTCGCGCTCGGGTACCGGGTCGGCAGGGCGGTAGCCACCGCAGCGGCGGCGTCGGTTCCGCTGGGCGCCATCGCCCATCTGCTGCCCGACGGTGCCGATCTGTCTGACCCGGTCTCGGGGTTCGCCAGGGTGGCCAGGCTGCTGTCGCGGCCGGGTACGACGCGGCCCCGCATGGTGATCCTGGTCGATGACGTCCACTTGCTCGATGCGACCTCGGCGATGCTCCTGCGGCAGTTGATGGACGCCGGGGTGATCTTCCTGCTGGGAACGGTCCGGTCGGGGGAGGGCCAGGCGCTGGCGGTGACCGCGCTTGGGCACGGGGACGCCGTGCGACAGGTGGACCTCGCCGGGTTCGGCCGCGAGCAGGTCGTGACGGTGCTGGAACAGGTCCTGGAGGGGCCTGTCGGAAGGAGCGCGGTCAACCACCTGCTGACGACCAGCGGCGGCAACCCCCTCTACCTGCGGGAGCTGGTGGTGGGGGCAGTGGCTGCCGGAGTGTTGACCTGCGACGGCGAGATCTGGGACATGACCGCGGACCGGCTGCCGGGCACGCGGCGTCTGACCGATCTGATCCGTTCCCGGCTCTCCGTCGCCCCACGTGCCGGCCGACAGGTACTGGACGTTCTGTCCCTGTGCGAGCCGCTGTCCCTGGGACACCTGGAAAGGGATGCCGAACCGGAGGTGCTGAGCCAGTTGGAGCAGTCGGGGCTGATCGTCGTCGTCCAGGAGGAACGACGCTCAGCGGTCCGGCTGGCCCACCCTCTCTACGGAGAGGTGCTGCGCGCGGACATGACTGCCCAGTGCCGCAGGGACACCTTGCTGCGGCAGGTCCATCTGCTGAAGCGGAGCGGGGCCCGTCGCCGGGAGGACGCAGTCCACCTCGCCACCTACAAGCTCGCGGCTACCGGCACGGCCAACCCGGCTCTGCTCGTCCGCGCGTCAGCCCTGGCCGCGCACGCCCGCGAGTACCCCCGCGCGCTCAGTCTCCTCCGGGCGATCCCGCAGGAGCACCGGGGCTTCCGGATCCAGCTCCTGCTGGGGAAGACGCTGTACGAGGCCGGTGACTTCCAGCAGGCCGAGGACGTGTTGTCCCAGGCCGACGCCATGGCCGCAACAGAAGAGGAAGTCCTGTCCGTGCTGCCGGTCCGGACACAGAACCTCATGTGGGGGCTGGGAGCGCCCTACGCAAAGCTTCTCGACGTCATCGAGTCCGCCCGTTGCCGGGTCACCAGCCCCTTCGGTCTCCGCGTCCTGCTGGTCAACGAAGCTGCCAGCGCGCTCACCGTGGGAGAGGTCAGGCACAGCCTCGCCCTGAGCGAGGACCTCGAGCATGAGGGCACGCAGGCACCGGACGCCACGACATGGCTGTGGGCCGCCATGACGAGGTCCATGGCTCTCGCGGTCACGGGGCGTGGGGAGGAGGCCGAGGGCTGGATCCGACGTGCCATCGCTTTCAGCGCGGCCGCCGGCGAACCCCACTCCACGGCCACGCACGAGGTGGCCCACTGGGCGGTTCTCGTCCTGGCCCTGTCGGAGAGCGGTCGCCTTGCCGAGGCCCAAGAGGTGGGCGAGCGGGCCTTCGCGGGCCTTACGGACGCGAGCGTGACCGCGGACCGCCGGCTGCTGGCCTTCTATCTGGCGCGCGGCGCATGGGCTGCCGGACACCCGGCTCAGGCGCGGCGCTGGTTCGCGGAGGTGGTCCGAGCGTCCCGCCCGCACACCCCGGTGGTGCTGTCGATGGCACTGGCGGGTCTGGCGGCAGCCGCCGCGCTGCAGGGGGATGGTGAAGCGGCGGAAGCGGCCCTGGCCGAACGCGGTCGGCTTCCCGCCCTGGGGTTCTTCCCCGAAGAGAGGCTCGGCGAGGCCTGGCTGTACGTCGCCCGCGGTGAGCTGACCCGCTCACGGGCAGTGCTGACAGCGGCCGCCCAGGAAGCGTTCGAGCGCGGGGAAACAGCGTCAGAAGCGATTCTGCTGACCGATCTTGTCCGGCTAGGGGAGGCCGGGGAGGCTGCCGGGCGGCTGACGGAGATCGCTGCGGAGTGCCCCGGGCCCCTCCACCGGTCCCGTGCCGATCTTGCCGCCGCATGGTCCGCGCACGACCCCGACGGGCTGCTCGTCGCCGCCGACGAGCTGGAGGCCATGGGAGCGGAGCTGCTGGCGGCTGAGGCGGCGAGCACCGCTGCCTCCCTCCTGAGGGCGGCCGGGGAGACCCGCCGGGCCAACGCCGCCGCCGTCCGCGCCGAGGATCTCGCGGCCCGCTGCGAGGGAGCCAGGACCCCGGCCCTCATGGCCCGGGAGGCTGTCGTACGGCTCACCGGGAGAGAGCGCGAAATCGCGCTGCTCGCCTCCCGGGGCCTGCTCAGCAAGGACATCGCCGCCGCACTGACCATATCCATACGTACCGTCGACAATCACCTGCAACGCATCTACAACAAGCTCGGTATCACGACACGCAAAGAGCTGGCCGACCGACTGCTTCCATGAACAGTGATACGGCCGCGCGAGCCGCGAGGGCCCGTCAGGTGTGCCGAGCCGCGGTGAGCATTTCACGGAACTCTTCCATGAATTCCTCGCCGGCAGCGCCGCCGTCGAGAGGGAAGGGGTAGCTCGACGCCTCGGCGGAATCCAGCCACGCCGACCTGACGTATATTCCGTGCTCTCCCGCACTGACCTCCCGGTCGGACAGTCCGCTCACCATGGTCTGCTGAAGCCTCCCCACGAAGGCGACTCCATCCCCCTCGGTGTGGATTATCGCAATGATGACCAGCTTCTCGGTGAGAATGCAGGCCTCGATCAAGGGAGCTGCCCCGGTGTATGCTCCCCGCTGGAATATTCCATTGTCCAAATACCGCGTTTCGCAGCACAGCCTCGTCGCAGCGCGTAGGTCCCCCAGCGAGTACCTGTGCACCGTGTCCTCCAGCAGCGGAAGGAGGCGTTCATCGAGATCGGTGATGCGGCACAGCCTGGTATGACACTCCCTCGGCTCCGCGTCGGTGACCGCCCCCAGCCCCCATGGCGTGTAGAGGGAAAAATGAGAGAAGCGCACTATGAGGAACATGGACGACAGTCCGGCGACGACGCAGACCGCCCCCATGACCGCATTGATTGTTTCGCCGCGCTCAATCCCTGACGCCAGGATTCCCAGCCCCACCGCGGCAAAGGATGCAGGACCGATCAAAGTAACTCCGCGCACGGCGAGAATCGCCGAGAGCAGCACGCTCAAGGAGAATGCCGCGGCAATCCATCCGATGGACCACTCCATGTCAGGACTGTAGAAGGCGGAGAAGGTTGCATATGCGGAGAACATTTCTCCCAAGAGAGCTGCCACTGCCAGAACGGCAACAGGAAACTTTCCTCTTCGCATGACGGAAACGCGCTCCTATGGATTGTTCCCGCAACCGCTGGTTGAGGGTTGGATGATGCCCTTTGGCAGGCACATGGGTCGGAGTTTTACGCATGCGCGGCCGGGCGTCGTGAGTAATGCCTGCTCAGCCGGGATCCACCGATCGGCGGTGTGATCCGCGTCGGGTTGCACACAGGGCTTCGGCGTAGTCGCTTGATGCCCGTTTCGTGATCATGTGAGTCCGAGGAGGGCGAGTGGCCTGCCGGCGTCGCGAACGTTGCGTCGAAGGCTGGCGGCGATGTTGGTGTTCCCCGCGAGGCGGAGGGCGCCGATAGCGAGGTTGCGCCAGGTCGCCATCGAGCGAGGGGCGGTGCCCGTCCGCAGCTGCGAGGCGTCCTCGGCGAACGTCACGTCTCGCACGTGGTGCAGGGCCTCAATCTTCCAGTGGTCACGAATGAAGGTCGCGAGCTGGGCGGGTGTGGCCTGCCCGGCGGTCAGGCTGGTGACGGCGTAGACGGTCTTGATGCTGATCGTGCCGGTCTTGCGGTCCACCCGGCGGCGCCTGAGCTGCGGATCTCACCCCGGCCATGCCCGGTGTCACGGGTGCGTGACTGCAGCGGAATCTGCTTCCACGGAAGGAACTTGAGCTGCTTGCGGAGCCTCTTCTGATTTCCTTTCACGATCACGATGTAGTTCGCGTTGCGGCCGAGCAGGTATGTCGCATGCTCGCGCTGGGTGTGCGTCGCGTCGCTGGCCACGACCACGCCCTCTAGCCTCGATCTTTCGTGACGGGTCGTCGGATTCTCCGGCGGCCCGTTTCGGCTTGTCGGGTCGGTGACGGGTAGGCCGATGGCCCGGCTGTCGCGTCGGGTGTGCGCCGGTTTCCACGGTTCCGGTGGTGGTGGTGGTGCTGCTCGTGGGGGCGGGTGGTTGTTGCTGGTCAGCCAGGGTTCGGGAGGGCGTCGAGCCTCTGGATCGCGCCTGTGATCACGTCGGTCCAGGGCCAGCGGTGGGTGAATCTCAGGTGTCGGCGGCGGGCGGTGGTGACGAGTTGGGCGGCGGCGGAGAACAGTCGTAGCTGGGTTCCCAGAGGCGAGGTTTGCCGGTCAGGGCGAGCATCGGCAGCCAGGCCAGCAGGTCGAGGGCGAGCTGGACGATCTCCAGCCAGATCTGGTTCTGTGCGGTGTCGTGCAGGGGAAGGTTGCGCAGGCCGGTGGCGCGGGCATTGCGGATGCGGTCCTCGGCCCGTGCGCGCTGGCGGTGCCGCAGTTCGAGTGCGGCAATCGGGACGCTGGTGGTGTTGGTTGCGAAGCAGGTCAGCCGTAGTCCGTCGGCGTCGGTGAACCGCAACTGGGCGCCCGGGTGAGGCCGTTCCTTGCGGACGATCAGCCGCATCCCCTTGGGCCAGCCTTTCAGGACGTCGCCGTCGAGCTCGGCGGTCCAGGCGCCGTCGCGTATCACACCGCCCGGTTCGATCGCGGGTGTCCAGGCCGAGGCGGGGACCTTCAGCACGGCCTGGTGAATGGCGGCGGTGATGGTCATCCCGACCGAGTACGACAGCCACCGCCCGCGCTTCGCGAGCCAGGCCACGAACTCGTGGGTGCCGCCGCCGGAATCGGTGCGGATCACAGTGGAGCGGCCCCGCCGATGACGCTTCGGGAGCTGGGCCAGGGCGAGCTGGGTGGCGGTGATGTGGTCGGCGGCGGTGTTGCTGCCCGCGTTCCCGGGCCGCAGCAGGGCTGCCACCGGCTCTCCGGTGCCGCCGCGTCCGTGGTCGACGAAGCCCATGAGCGGGTGGTGGCCGTAGGTCTTCTTCCAGGTCGCGGCCGCGTCCTGCTTGTCGGAGTGGGCCTGGACCAGCACCCCGTCCAGGTCCACGATCACCTGACCGGAGGCGTCCGGCGACGATGCCCCGGCCAGCTTCCAGACGTGTTCACGGACTTCGGCCCGCGCGGACCGGATCGCGGTCAGGGCTTTCGGGCCGGCCGCGGCGAGGGTGTCGATGAGCCGGGAGACGGTCGGGTCGGAGGCCACCGGCCCGAACACGGCCGGCTCGGCCCGCAGCATCGCGACATCCGCCAGGCAGTCTCCGCCGACCGCGACCGCGAGAGCCACATCGATCAGGATCTTGCCCGGATCGTGCACCGCCCGTAGCCGCCGCCACGGCGCGAGCGCCGCCGATATCGCGGTGTCCAGGCCGGTCTTACGGACCGTCTCGACCAGCAGCACACCCCCGGCCTGGGAGACCACCGCCCGGCCGCCGCCCTCGATGCGGACACGCGGGTAGGACCCGATACTCTTCTTCACCTGAGGAGTGCTTCTTTCCACGCGACGACCTGGACCCTAGACAAGTCCCATCGTTGCAGGTCAGGAGCACTCTTCGTGTTTCCGATCATGCGGGCAGGCGAGCTTGTCAGGAAGTTGCCGCCGCGCCTGCGAGCGAAAGTTCGTGGATGTGGCTATCGGTGCCCCGATAGAGGACGTACTGGGTGTTGTCGGTGCTATAGACGGCGGGGTCACCGGCCGCATTCGGCCCGGCGCCTGTGGCCGCGCTGGTGAGGTCGTTGTGGCGCCACTTGTCGTTGAACCCGCCGACCAGTTCGTGGAGGTGACCGTCGTGCCCGCGGTAGATGACGTGCTGGCTGTTGTCGGCATCCCGGGTGTAGACGGCGGGGTCGCCGACCGCGTTCGGCGGGGCGCCTGTGGCCGCGCTGGTGAGGTCGTTGTGGCGCCACTTGTCGTTGAACCCGC
The DNA here is from genome assembly GCF_055574035.1 of Streptomyces sp. NPDC030021. Lineage (NCBI taxonomy): Bacteria > Bacillati > Actinomycetota > Actinomycetes > Kitasatosporales > Streptomycetaceae > Streptomyces > Streptomyces sp. NPDC030021. The sequence continues at coordinate 33,447 of NZ_JBVIAH010000035.1, read as the reverse complement.
CGACCAGTTCGTGGAGGTGACCGTCGTGCCCGCGGTAGATGACGTGCTGGTCGTCGGGCCCGGTACAGCCGGTGGGCTCGCCGGCCGCGTCCGGGGGGCTGCCTGTGGCCGCACCGGTGATGTCCTGGTAGTTCGAGCCGCTGTGGCCGTGAAGCGACACATTGTGGATATGGCCGTCCTCACCGCGGTAGATCACGTGGTGACCGTTGTCGCCGCTCCAGTGATAGACGGCGGCAGGGTCGCCGGCCGCGTTCGGCGGGTGGCCCAGGGCGCCGGTGACATCGGTGAGATCGTCGTCGACCCACTGCTGGCCGGAACCGTCTTCCCACCGGAGTTCGTGGATGTGGCTGTCGGTGCCGCGGTAGACCACGTGCTGATGGTCGAAGTGCCAGGCATCGGCGGCAGGGTTGCCCAGCGCATTCAGAGGGTGGCCGGTGGCGATGAGGTCGTTGTGGTGCCACTGTCCGTCGAACGACAATGCGTGAACACGGTCGTCGGTGCCGCGGTAGACCACATGCCGGGTATTGTCATCGGCCCCGATGTAGCCAGCCGGATCACTGGCGGACGGTACGGCATCGCCGGCGTATGTCAGGTCGTTGTTATTCCACGCCACGGTTATCTCCTCCTTGGCGTCGAGCGACAGCCAATTCCTTGATTGGCGGTTGACGATCCTGCCGGTGACTCGGCTCAGTCGGTCGGCGCTCGGTCAGTCGGTGATGTGGATACTGCCCAGGATCCTGGCCACGTTGCCTGCCATGGCCTTGGTCGCCTCAAGTGCATCCCTGCTGCACATGACGACTCCCCAGAAAGTTCCCGTTGCCAATGGCGAGATGCCCGATGGTTACCCATACGCCGTTGGAGCGGCCCGGCCATCGGATTCTCCTTCCGGCAGCCTGGTGGCCTCGCCCAGGACGCCGGGCAAGCCCCAGTCATCGATCGCCGCGACTCCGGTGCTGATTTTCGACGACGTTCCTCTCTTTTTACACTGTCCCCATCCGTGCCGAACCGCAACTCAAACAGCTTCCCGTAACAATTTGAGCGTTTTCAGCGTTGCCTCTCCAGAGTGAGGACGGCTTTGGCGATGACGGTCATGCGGTTGGGGCTGATGCGGGATCTGCGGAAGATCTGCCACGACTTCAGCCGCGCCATGCCGCGTTCGACCGGTGCCCTGCTCGCGGCAAGGGCCCGGTTGACGGTGCGCTGAGTAGGGGTGAGTTCACCGCCGGGTGGGCGTTTGAGTCCGGTGGTGACCCAGGGGCCGGCGCCCTGGTAGGCGCGGTCGGCGAGGATGGGGACGCCCTGGCGTTCGCAGATCCGGATGATGCGGTGGGTGCGGGCCGCGGTCAGGTCGTGGGTGCGGCCCGGCAGCGCGGGCGAGATCCACAGCAGCTCGCCGGCCGGATCGGTGAGGACCTGGACGTTCACGCCGTGCCGACGGTGCTTGGCCGAGTAGTCCGCGCGGCTGTCACCGACGCGGTCGCACTCGGCGAGGGTCCCGTCCAGCAGGACGAAGTCCGGATCGTGCTCGCGCAGCGTCTTCAGCAGACCCGGGGCCAGGCCGGCGAGCAGGTTCGTCACGGTGGTCACGTAGGCGTGCGCGGTGCCGACGGATATGCCGAAACCAGCGGAGATTCTCGCGAGGCTGTCGTGGCGGCGCAGGTACACCAGAGCGACGAGCGCGCGCTGGTGCGGCGGGAGCTTGCACCGCCGGTCACCCTCGCGGGTGACGATGAGCATCGTGACCCACTCGACCAGGGCGTGCGGGAGATCGAGTGCGGCAGGATAGGGAACCAACAGGGCTCCTGCGCCGGTGGGTTGAGACGTCGAACACCTCCCTCAACGGCACGGGAGCCCTGTCTGTTGCGGACCCCACCCTCACGCCGCTTCCCTCACCCGATCGGTGGCCACGCTGAAAACGCTCACTGGTACGCACCCGGTGACGCCCTGGCGGGCACTCCGCAGCGACCCGATCACCTGAATTTCCTTGGGTAGTCGAAGGAGCAGGTAGAACTCGGCCCGCTCTGGTTTCTACTGCCGTCGGTGCACTACATGGAGTTGGCCGAGAACCCGCGCGATGAGCAGCGGAAGAAGGTCGCTGCCGCGATAATGCTGTTGTCGAGGTCGCGACGATCGCTCCGGCGACCAGAATCCTCGACGAGGAGATGGATCAGGAGCTCGATCGCATCGTTGCTGGCGCAGTCGCCGCGATCGAGCTAGAACCTGAGCCATGCTCAGACATGCAAGCCCGTAGTGCTCCTCCTCGTCGATCTCCGGGATGAAATCGCAGGCTGCGTCAAGGTCTTCTTGGTCCACGTAGGTGCCGGTTCGCCCTGCTTCTCATCGCCCCCGCCGAGAGCAGGACGACATCTCTCGCGTCGCTTCGTCGAGTTATGTGCTCCACCACATGGCGGCAACGATCGAGTCTGCGGGGCCGCCGATCTTGGTCCAGGACGTCCCCGTGCCGTCATAGCGGTACACGCCACCTCCGTTCGGGTTCGTACTCAACCCGAAAATCGTTTGGTAGCTGACAGAGAATGACGCACCAGGACCACCGACCTGTCGCCAGACCCCAGGGGATATGTCTGGATTATCTTCTGGGCTGACATATTGAAATCCGAACAAATCGCCGCTGTCCGGGTTGGTGGCTGCGAGCCCCCAGTCCCCACCGTAGATTCGGCCGGCTGGGCCACCGATCTTGGTCCAGGACGTCCCCTGGCCGTCGTAACGGTACACGCCACCTCCGCTTGGGTTCGTGCTCAGCCCGTAGACCGAGTCATTGGTAACGGCAAAGGAGGCGCCGGGGCCACCGATTTGTTGCCAAGGGCCGTTGAGGTAATGGAACAGGTCACCGCTGCTGGGGTTGGTGGCAACCAACCCCCAGCCGCCGCCGTAGATCTGGCCCGCCGGGCCACCGATCTTGGTCCAGGAGTCCCCGGAGCCTGTAAATGCGTATACGGCGCCTCGGTCTGGGCTTAGTCCGTAAACGGAATTGCGGGTGACGGCGAAGGACGCACCGGGACCGCCGATCCGTTCCCACTTGTCGGGGCTGTTGAGGTACCGGAACAAGTCGCCGCTGCTGGGGTTGGTGGCAACTAGCCCCCAGTCCCCGCCGTAGAGCTGGGCCGCCGGACCGCCGACCCTGATCCAGGCCTCGTCGTGGTAGTGGTACACGCCGTTTCTATCCGGGCTCAAGGCGAACACACTCTGTTCTGTACGGGTCATGGTGGTGGCCTCTCGAGCGTTGACGGGTCGCGTGGAATAGGTCAGCCGCCGGCAACGAGCCGCAAGGAGTATCGACCCGACCCGGTGTAGCGCATCCCTCAAGAATTAGATCTCTGGCATAGCAACGCGTGGCGCGCCGTGATGAGGCGTCACGAGCCGAACGAACCAGTCATGTCTTTGTGTTAATTCTTGCGTTCGGATCCCGTCCTTGCAATCCGACTTATTCGATCTCGCTCCGGTGTAGTTCGCGACCGTCCGATCAGAACGATGGCGCCTCACGTCACGAGGTTCTCACTCGACCACGTTGTGGCCGCCGATTTGCCTCATGAGTGGACCACGGAGCTTCTCGAACTCATCAGGCCGAGGCTGTCGGTGCTCTAAATTTCCCCCATGCACCACGGATGACCACCCGCCCCAGTATCTTCTGTTCCCCCGGGTGCGCTTGCTGGTTTGCAGACACACACTGGAGCCATCTGGAGCCGATGCCATAGCGAGGTAGGGCGATGGCCGAAGAGGTGGGGTGGATCAGTACGGTCCGGGTCGGTCAGTTGACCGGCCACAGGGATCCGCAGGACTGGCTGCTGATGAACCGCACCGATTTTTGGGGGGCGGAGGGGCTCGATCTCGGGGCGAACACCGTGCACGAGGGCAGGCTCTACTTCTTTTCTGGCGATGTCGCAACAAGCGAGAACGGCGAACACCAGCACAAGGGTTTGGGATTGAAATTCTTTCCGCCGTACGACCATGGCGGTACTGGGCCGACCTCGGCAGGTCAGCGCCACTGGTGGCCCAGCATCCGGTGCTGGGGAATGTTTTGGGCTCCGAATGGTGACACGGCCGACACAGTATGCCCCAACGGAGGAGAACACTACTTTCACCCGGACAGCTTTGAGTTCTTCATGCCGAACGACCAGCAAGGCGGCACATCTGCGGCGGGTCAGCCGGATTGGCGGTTGTGCAGCCGGTGTCGCGGTCTGTTCTGGGCAGATCGCGATACTACTGCCGGCACGGCGTGCCCTGCCCAAGGTCAGCATAGTTTCAACTTGACCAGCCCGCGATTCTTCCTGCCGGACAACGAGCACGGCGGAACACCCGAGACGGGCCAGCCGGACTGGCGGTACTGCATCAACTGCCGCTCCCTTTTCTTTGCTCCTCCTAGGGAACCTCCCGACCCCGACAAGGACCCCCGATTCAGCTCATGTCCGGGAGTCAATCCAAGGAACGCGGACCTGATCGCCTGGACCGATGATCCCCATGTTTCTCCCAGGATCGAACTGGGGCACAACCCTGCGGGCCTGAATTTCATCTTGCCGAACGATCAGTACGGCGCCACACCCGCGACGGGCCAGGAGGGCTGGCGGTACTGCAGCACCTGCCACGGCCTGTTCTGGGCACCCTACGGCGACACAACGCAGAGTGTGTGCCCCGGCGGGGGTGAGCACTCCTTCCACCCGAAGAGCATGAAGTTCTTCCTGCCGAACGACAACTATCCGCCGGACGAACACCTGGGCATTGAGCGTTTTCAACGAGGCCACTGATCGGGTGAGGCTGGCGAGATCGAGGTGAGGACCGCAACACACAAGCGCCCCCGCGCCGTTGGGGGAGGTCGTCGACGTCTCAACCCATCCGCACAGGAGCCCTGTTGGTTCCCTATCCTGCCGCACTCGACCTCCCTCACGCTCTGGTCGAGTGGGTCACCATGCTCATCGTCACCCGTGAGGGTGGCCGGCGGTGCAAGCTCCCGCCGCACCAGCGCGTGCTCGTCGCTCTGGTGTAACTACGCCGCCACGACACCCTCACCCGGATCGCGACCGGCTTCGGGATATCCGTCGGTACCGCCCACGCCTACGTCACCTCCGTGATCGGCCTGCTCGCCGAACGGTCCCCGGGCCTGCTCAAGACTCTGCGCGAGCATGATCCCGAGTTCGTCCTGCTGGACGGCACTCTCGCCGAGTGCGACCGCGTCGGCGACAGCCGGGCGGACTACTCGGCCAAGCACCGCCGGCACGGCGTGAACGTCCAGGTCGTCACCGACCCCGCTGGCGAGGCGCTGTGGATCTCGCCCGCACTGCCGGGCCGCACCCACGACCTGACCGCGGCCCGCACCCACCGCATCATCCGGATCTGCGAACGCCAGGGCGTCCCGATCCTCGCCGACCGCGCCTACCAGGGCGCCGGCCCCTGGGTCACCACCGGACTCAAACGGCCACCGGGCGGTGAACTCACCCTCACCCAGCGCACCGTCAACCGGGCCCTGGCCGCGGCGAGGGCACCGGTCGAACGCGGCATGGCACGGCTGAAGTCATGGCAGATCTTCCGCAGATCCCGCACCAGCCCCAACCGCATGACCGTCATCACCAAAGCCGTCCTCACCCTGGAGAGGCAACGCTGAAAACGCTCGCTGGAGTGTTCGGGCTCAAGATGCGCCCTAGAAGGTGCAGAGCGAAGCTAAAGAAGGACATGTGTGGAAAGCCGACCAATACCTCCCGCTCGGGGACGAGGTCGAAGGTCTACCTTACGTACGACTCGCGCGGTGATGGGGTGGCAGGATCGCCGCGTTTCGAGCCAGTGCGGGATCCCCTTTGCACCGGACGGACGTCTCATTGAGCGGGAAGATCCTTTGAAATGGAGCGTGAGAGGCATGGCCAGTATCCGCAAACGCCTTCCTGCTGTCGCCGCTGCTTCGGCGGCGGTCATTACCGTCGCTGGGAGCATGGTGCTACCAGCCACCGCAGTCGCAGTCCCGAACCTGCTCTCGCAGCCGGACACGTGCAAGTCGGGGTATGTGTGGCGTGAAGCAACTGGCCCCGGGGATCACGTCTGCGTCACGCCCGGCGTCCGCGCCCAGGCCAAGGACGACAACGCCCACGCCGCAGCTCGACGGGTCAGCCCCAGTGACCCCACCTGCATCTCCGGGTATGTATGGCGCGAGGCAACCGCCAACGACCTCGTCTGCGTCACCCCCGGCACCCGCACCCAGACAAAGGACGACAACGCCCACGCCGCCAGCCGCGTACAAGGGAGCTGAACTGGGTCTCCGCTGGCCTGTAGCCGGTGGTCCGTTGGGGTGGCGGGGTGAGCGAACGGAAGCCGTACCCAAGCGACTTATCGGATGGACAGTGGTCGTTGATCGAGCCGGTGATCACGGGATGGAAGGACCGGCACCGCTCGGTCAGCAACCACCAAGGCGCCCATGCGATGGGGTCGTGAACGCGATCCTCTACCAGGGCCGAACCGGCCGTCAGCGGGCCTACCTCCCGCACGACCTGCCGCCGGAGAGTGCGACCTCGGCGCACTTGCACCATCCTGCGCTCCCCTCGAACGCGGCATGGCGCGGCCGAAGTCCTGGCAGCTCTTCCGCCGAGCCCGCATCAGCCCCAACCGCATGAGCGTCATCACCAAAGCCATCCTCACCCTGGAGAGGCAACGCTGAAAAGGCTCATTAAGAGCCGGTAACAGGATCTTGTTGAGATGTGCTAGTCGGGCGTAACCGGTGCGATGATTCGGCCGTTCGTGGTGGTGTGAGTACTCGGCCGTGGATCGTGGACGACGACTTGTGGGCACTGTGTCTGCCGTCCGCGCCGATACTGCTTCGGCAGCTGGGCCAGCGCCAGCCCCGCGACCGGCTCGCCGCTGCCTGCGCTGCCATGGTCGACGAACCCCATCAAAGGGTGGTGTCCGAAGGTCTTCTTCCAGGTCGCGGTGGCGCCCTGCTTCTCGGAGTGCGCCAGCACGAGCACGCCGTCGATGTCCACGGTCACCTGCCCGCCGGCATCCGGGGCGGCGGCACCGGCCACCTTCCAGACGTGTTCGCGGACTTCGGCCCGCGCGGCCCGGATTGCGGTCAGGGTCTTCGGCCCGGCCCCGGCGAGGGTGTCGATGAGCCGGGAGACCGTCGGATCGGAGGCCACCGGCCCGAACACGCCCAGCTCGGCCCGCAGCATGCCCACATCGGCCAGACAGTCCCCACCGAGCGCGACCGCGAGGGCCACATCCAGCAGGATCTTCCCCGGATCGTGCACCGCCCGCGACTTCCGCCACGGCGCCAGGGCCGCCGATATCGCCTGATCCAGCCCGGTCTTGCGGACCGTCTCCACCAGCAGCACCGACCCGGCCTGCGAGACCACTCCGCGGCCACCACCCTCGACACGGACACGCGGGTACGACCCGATACTCTTCTTCACCTGAGGAGTGCAGCTTTCTTGACGACGACCAGGACCCTAGACAAGTCCAATCGTCCCAGGTCAGAGGCACTGCTCTCCTTTTCCAGATGGCTGCGGTCAGGGCCAGGATGCGTTGTCCGACGCGGGCCAGGACCCCGGCTGGGCTTCTGGCTCCGTGGCGTTCGAGGTCGAGTTGGCCTTTGAGGGTGTCGTTGACCGACTCGATGAGCTGTCGGATCGGTTTGAGCAGGTGCTCGCCCGGCCGTGGCTTGCGGTTGCGGTAGCTGGGCCGCAGCAGGGTCAGGCCGTGGCCGGCCATGAAGGCGTCCAGGTGTTTGGAGACGTAGCCCTTGTCGCCGATGACCGTCTGCCCGGGGTGCGTGGTCAGCAGGTCCTGGTCGCCGGTGAGCATGTCGGTCAGGACGTCACGCTCGTCGGCCTTGGGGCTGGTCAGGGCCCAGGCGATCGGCAGGCCGCCGGGTGTGCAGAGCAGGTGCAGACGCAGGCCCCAGAAGAACCGTGAGTGCGAGGGGCAGTAGCCGTAGCCGGCCCAGCCGGCGAGATTGGAGCGTTTGACGGCGGGGCGGGAGCGGGCGCATTCCACGGGTGTGGAGTCCACGATCCACACATCGTCGTGCCACAGGTCGGTGTCCCGGGCGAGGGTGCGGATGAACCGGCTGATCAGCGTGTTCGCGGCCCGCAGGCGCTTGTTGTAGCCGGACTGCCCGGGGAGGTAGGGGAACTCGGCGGCCAGATGGGAGCGGGCGAACCGCAGCCAGCGCGTTTCGGAGGCGAAGCCGAGGACGGCCTGCATGACCGCGAGCGTCAACAGCTCGGCATCCGTCAGCCTGGGCGGGCGTCCCGACCGCCGCGTTCCTGTCAGAGAGTCATCGATCCTCACGTAGAGTGCAGTCGCGAGGGTCTTGAGGTTTGTCGTCACACACGAACCAACGAGACCCTCGCTTCATGCGCGCGAAGACTTCGGACTTACTCGTCCTAGGTCGGTGAGGGTCTCCAGTAGCGGCCGGAAGCAGTGATCTCATTGGTCTTCTCGCCCACGTCGAGCTGGGCCAGGACCAAGTGCCAGGACCAAGCCGCGGACGGGGTCGCATGCGGCGAGCAGGTGAACCTTCCGACCCTTGGCCCTGCCTGCTCCGCGCAGGCTCTTGCCGTCGACCGCCAGTGCGCGCATCCGGCCGTCGATGCCGGGGCACCGGTCGGCCAGCCAGCCGCCCACTGCCCGGTCCAACACGTCGCCGTCGATGCGGCCCAGCAGCCGCCGTACCGTCGTTTCCGTAGGCGTGCACCGCTTTGGGAACAGCGGATCGGGCCGTATGCCAAGGCGCCCCAGGACACAGGACGGGGCGTCAGCGATCCACTCGCCAACCGCCAGCAGGGAGGTCGCCCCGGCCAGAACCGCGCACGCGGTCAGCGCGAGCACGGCGACCAGGGCGTGCCGCACACCGCGCGGGTCCCGGGGTCGTGCACCTCAGCCAGTCGCTCCAGCAGGCCCGGGATCTCCTCGGGCACGGCCTCGGGATGCCGGCGGAGTTGGTCTAAGGCAGGCAGTATCGGCGATGATGCGTCGGCAGGCACGGTCCTCCAGTCGGATCACGGGGCGTCGAGAACTCCATGATCTTGGAAGCCCGCGCCTGCCACGTACCGGCGCCCCACCAAGCCGACAGATCGCCACGAACCGGGCCCCACACGAGAACGCTGAAGCCCTGCCAGTCGGATAGTCACCATCCGGACTCCAGCGGGGTTCTGCGTCGCAGCTGGACCCGCGGACTCGCTGCACAGGGCCCCGGCACCCGGGTCAGCACCGCAGCTCTGCCGCGCGCTCGCTCATCACCTCCACGGCGTCGGACAGCTGAGGACGCGGCCCGGGGTGGGCCTCCCGGATGAGCTTCACCGCGTGAAGCCGCCGAGTACTCCTGATCAGCTCGTCCACCTCTTCCCGGACCACCGGCAGCAACGCGTCCCAGATCGAGTTCTCCATGCTCCGATCCAAGCAACTCACCCTCTCCCACCGCCACCGTATTGATGGTGCGCCCCGCGCGAAGACCCGCTCAGGGAACCCGGGGTAATGGCGGGCGATCAACCCCACCGTGGCCCCTCACATCGACACCCAGGGAAGCCCGCGACTGCTCCGCATCCAGACCACCGCCAGCACATATCGGGGTAACCCGCTCAAGCCACGAATACGCCGAGGCCATGGGGTTGCACACGTCTCGCTGTGTGCTTCGTGGAGTGCCCCCAGATTGGCCAGCGTCGTCGCGAGGTCCGGGTGACCGGTGCCGAGCAACCGTTCCTTCAGGCTCAAGGCGCTCAGGTAGTTCGGCGCGGCGGAGGCCAGGTCTCCGCGCCGGTGCTGCAGTGCTGCGATGTTGTGCACCGTGACTGCGACCTCGTAGTGCTCCGAGCCACAGGTGTCGCGAAAGATGGTGAGCGACCGTTCCAGGCACGCGCAGCCGCGTCCGGGCGGCCGCACCCTCCAGCAGCGCTGCCCGGGCCGCCGTGTCGAGAGCGGTCAGGATGTGATCAGGCCCATGAAGGCGAGTTCGGATCCTTACCGCACGGGCAGCCCAATGCTCACCCGCCGTGGGATCACCTCGCGTGTGGGCCAGAGCGCCCAGGGTCCCCGTGTGCGCCAGACCCTCGCCAACAGTGCATGCGCGTACAGCCTGTCGGTGGTCCGGAGGTCAGGCGCTTCGGCTTTCAGTGAGGCGGACCTGCGCGGCGGGCGGGCCCGGATGAGGTGGCATCCGGATCCGCCCGCCCCCGCCTACGACGTCGGAGCGACGACGTGGAGGAGGGCCCGGTACGTGCCCTTCCCGGCCTTGTTGATCACGACGACGGCGCAACTGCCCGTCGCTTCGAAGGTGACCGTCTCGGTCGCGCCGCGTCCGCGGTGGAGCACATCGCGTAGAGCTCCCCGTCCTGGGTGGGGTTCTCCGGGGTCAGCGTGAGCCGCACCCGCTCACCGGTCAGCGCGACGTTGAACACGGCGGCGACGTCGTCCGGTGCCATAGACACCGTGCGGGTCACCTCCCGTACGAGCGGATCGGCGGGCGCCTCGGCGAACTCGGCCCGGTACGCAGCCGTACCCGGCCCCGGTGACGGCACCCGCGGGTAGTAGTCGCCGAGTGCGCGGCGACCGGAACCGGAGTCGACGGCGACGAAGTCGACCTCGGACGAACCCGCCGCGTTGCTGTCACCCAGGCTGGTCGCCTGAACGCTGTCGTCGAACAGCCGCAGGTCGTAGTCGGTGCCGGCGGGCCGGACGGCCATCACGGACCACCCGTTCCGGACGGTGTTGAACTGTGACCCGACCGCCAGCAGGGACTCGCCCGATGCATCGGCGTCGAACGCCTTCACGTCGACGTTCATGCTCGCGTGCGAGCTGCCGCTCCTGTCGAGGTACTCCCAGCCGCCGGAGATGCAGGACCTCCCCGGCCCCGGCCCCGGCCCGCCGTCCGCGGTTCCCCCGGCCCGCGCCGCCCGTGCCGCGGACGGGGCCTGCGTGACCGGGGTGAACCGCTGTGCCTTCCGGCCCAGTCCGGCCTTCTGCGGTGCCACCCCCGCAGCGGCCTGCCGGGTGGCCTGGCGCACGGCGCGGGGGACAGCCGCCGACGGCGCCGCGCCCGCCGCCGTGACCGGCGTCGACACCACGGCCTCCGCGGCCTCGCCCAGCACGTCCCCCGCAGCCACCCGGGCACGGATCTGCGTCCGGCCCGCGGACGTCGCCCTCACCCTTCCGGTCAACAGCACCGGCCGGTCCGCCGAGAGCGTGACGCCACCGGCGGCACGGTGCAGCACCTGCCCGTAGGCCTTCGCGCCGGAGACCTCCCGCATCCCCGTCGGTGGCGACCGGAAGGATCCAGGTGAAACCACCATTGTTCGTCCAGCCGCATGAACGCCGGGCGGCCCGGACGATTCGTTTCGCGTCACCGGCTGGGCAGTCTGTGCGCCGTCGGCGGCCTGCTGCTGGCCGCCGTGGCCGGTACCGGTGCGGCGGCCCGCGGCCGGCAGTGCAGGCCGCGTCGGCCGGGCCGGACGAGATCAGGCAAGGAGATGGCTGCGCGTGCGCATCAGGATCCGGCCGAGCATGTTCCTTCCGGTCCCCCTCCGGCCGCGTCCCCAGTAGTGGTCGGACGTCGTGTCCTCGACGATCTCCTCGTCTCCCGTGGCCAGCAGGATCGCGCCGATGTCGGCGTGTGTGCGGAACTTGGCCGCCACGGCGCGGCGCATCACGTCGTCCTTCACCCGTTCCCAGTCCCGCCGCACCGGCTTGGCCCGGTCGCGGCCCAGCTCCGCCGCGCGCAGCGGGGTGCCGGCCCGGCGGATGAGTTCGGCATGGCGGGTGCCGGAGAACTTCTGTGCCTGGAAGTAGTGTTCCGTGGTCGGCCACCAGTGTCCGTCGAGATCCACGCCGTGTGCGGAGAAGTTGGAGAAGCAGCCGTAGGGAACCTCTCCGGCACCGTGGAAGTAGATCGTCATACGAACCTCGTGTCAGGGACGGGACCCGCACCGTGTCAGGGGCCGGCCTGCGGCCGCAACCGACTTACCGCCCGGCCGGGACCTGCGGCCGACTTCGTCGCCCGGCGCGGGGCGGCCTGCCACTTCACCACCGGGACCGGCCGCTTGTTATTCTTTCCGGACATGCGAGCCCTCTTCCCAGGATCCTTCGACCCGGTCACTCAAGGGCACCAGGACGTTCTCCGCCGCGCCGCCCTTCTGTTCGACGAGGTCGTCGTCTGCGTGATGTTCAATGCGAACAAGACCGGCCGCTTCCCCATCACCGAACGGCTGGACCGGCTCCGCACGGCAGCGGCCGACCTGAGCAACGTCACGGTCGACTCCCACACCGGCGGCCTGCTGGTCGACTACTGCCGCCGAGCCGGCATCGACGTCGTCATCCGCGGAGTCCGTGGCGCTGCCGACCTGGACTACGAAATGCCGATGGCCCGCATGAACCACGAACTGGCCGGAGTCGAAACGTTCTTCATCGCTGCAGACCCCGACCTGGCCCACATCTCCTCCACCCTCGTGACCGCGGTGAGTCAACAGCAGCGTGTCCCGAACGACGAGGTGAGCCAAGGCTTGTCCCGCGAACTTCCCGCTCAGAGTCAGATGGCAAGATCGACACGTGATCAGTGAACCTGGCCGGCCCGGCGCGATGAGGTTTGTCCTGTTCGATGTCGATGGCACGTTGATCGATGCCGTGGACAATCAGCGCCTTGTCTGGCGAACGTGGGCGGAGCGGTACGGGCTGGACCCTGATGAGGTCTACCGAGTGGCGCTACGGACGAGGCCGATGGAGACCTTTGCGCAGGTCGCTCCGGACCAGGACCCTCGAAAGTGCCTGGCCGTACTGCACGAGCTGGAGGACGAGGACGTCCGGACCGGCGCCTACACGGCTTTCGACGGTGCCACGGAGCTGCTGAACGCTCTGCAGCCCGGGGCCTGGGCTCTGGTGACCTCGAACTATGAGCACCGGGTGCGCGGACGTTTCGCACGGACGGGCTTGCCGGTCCCGGAGGTCCTCGTGGACGCGGCTGCCGTGGAGGAAGGCAAGCCATCGCCGGTGCCGTATCTGCAGGCAGCCGCGCGGCTCGGTGCCCAACCGGAGGACTGCCTGGTCATCGAGGACGCCCCCTCCGGGGTGCAGTCGGGGCTGCGTGCCGGCATGACGGTGTGGGGGGTCAACACCCCCGCAGCGGTGGACGGCGTGCATCGCCACTTCAGCACCTTGCACGAAGCGGTCCGGGACATCCTCGACTTCGCCTCCGGACCTCACCCGCACCGGCTGGAGGGATCAGCCACCATGGAAACGACGGCGGCTACCCGGGCACCGGGCTCGTCACGCCCCACCGCCGCCGCGCCGGCTCGACTCGGAGATCGTTTGCGGCACAAGCCCTAGCTTCGTCGCGCAGGTGAGGGCGGCAGTCGATCAGCTTCGAGCCCGTGCATGAGACCATGCGCGGTTTCCCGCAGCTCGTCGCTGAAGGCGAGGGGCTGCAGCGTCTCCGGGTCCACCCGGACCTGCACCCGATGGCCGTGGGCATGAACACAACGGCCGTCTCCGGATCTCACCTGGAACTCGTACACCACGCTGGTGCGGCCGAGCCGTGATATCCGGAACCGCACGCCCACGTCCTCCGTGCCCCGAATCGGCTCCTCGTATGTGACAAGGAATTCACGCACGACGAGATGGGTGTCGCGATAACGTGAGCGATCAGGATCCATGCTCCAGCCCTGTTCTTGCCAATAGGCCCCGATGGCTCGTTCGACGAAGAGTGCATGACGCGAGTTGTGCACCATTCCCATGGGATCCAGGTCTTCGAAATGGACCTGGACCAGTCTGGTGTGTCCCGCTTCGGCGGGCAGTTCCTGCATGACCTGTTCCCCCTGCTGCCTCGTCTTCCAGGTCCGGGACGAATCGACGCCCCGCCGCAGTTGAGCACGGCTGCCGGGTGGTCTGCATGAGTAGCCGGTACTCAACTCGGCGGACCGCTTGCGCGCCCCGCACGCCGGTTCGATCACCGGCTACTGTGACCGGCATGCATTCGATCGAATTTCGTGTGGCTCCCTACTCCTGCGGGGGCCAAGGCCGGGGCGAAGCGCCCTTTGTGCTGGAATTCCTGGTGGATGGGGTTCCGTTCCTGGAACTGGTACGCAGGGCGGAGCTTCCCGATGCGCTCGCAGAACAGGAGGAGCGGGCCGCCGAGTTCGCACCGGACCCTTCTCCGCTGCTCGCCGGCGCGTACACATATCCGGCTCCCCTCTCCGCCCGGCACCTGCTCGGCGGCGAACCCGACCGCGTGCCCCACGGCACCGGGCGGGGAGAAATGCTGCTGTTGTCGTGCACGTGCGGAATTGACGACTGCTGGGCGTTGACGGCGCACATCACGGTCACGGACACCACCGTGACGTGGTCGGGCTTCCGCAACAATTCCCGGGACTGGAACTACGACTCCCTCGGCCCCCTGGCCTTTTCCCGCCCTCAGTACGAACAGTCGCTCCGCGCGGCCCTCGACGCCCTGCCGGCGCCCCGGTCGTGATGCGCACCCACGGACGCTTCCAGGCGCTCCGGTTCCGCCGCTGAACGGCCCGACAGGCCCTGCCCGTTGCTGCGGGCGCCCGGCGGCCGGACAGCCGCCGACGACACACCACACGGAGGGGTATCCCATGGAGAACGAAGCGATACGAGCCGGCCTGGACCTGCTGGACCAGGCATGCCGGCTGCCGCTGGAGGACGAGCGGCGCCGCCTGCTGGAACAGGCGGCCAGCGACCTCGTCCGGGACGGGAGGCGCCGTCGGCGTGCCGCGAGACGGGCCGTCCGGGCGGCGGCCGACGCGAAGGTGCTGGCCACCACCGCGACCGGAGCGCCCGACCGGATCATGGACGCACCACTGGCGGCCGAGACCCCGCACCGATCGGGCCTGTCCGTGGACGAGTACGTCCAGGAGCACAGCGGTCCCGGTGCGGTGACCCGGCGGCCGCCGGGCCGCGCACCGGACGGCGACGGGCCGCCCAGACTGCTCAACCGCCCCCAACGCTGCTACGTCTGCAAGAACCACTACCGGCAGGTCCACCACTTCTACGGCCAGCTGTGCCCCGGCTGCGCGGACGAGAACCTCACCCGGCGCACCGCCCGGACCGATCTCACCGGCCGGCGTGCACTGCTGACCGGCGGGCGGGTCAAGATCGGCTTCCACCTGGCCCTGATGCTGCTGCGCGACGGAGCCGAACTCACCGTCACCACCCGCTTCCCCCAGGACGCCGCGAGCCGCTTCGCCGCGGCGCCGGGCGCCGCCGACTGGTGGCACCGGCTGCGGATAGCCGCGCTGGACCTGCGGGACCCCCGCCAGGTACTCGCCCTCACCGACCGACTGCTCGGCCAGGCCGCACCCCTGGACATCCTGGTCAACAACGCGGCCCAGACACTGCACCGGTCCCCCCGGGCGTACCGCGCGCTGGTGGCGGCAGAGGCCGCCGCCGTCGGGAGGGCCGAGCCCTCCACCGCGCCGGAGATCTGGACCGCCCCCGGATTCACCGTTCCCGGATCGAACGCCGCAGCACTCCCTCTGACGGCGGAACTCGCCGCGCGTCCCCGGGCGTCCGGCGCCCTGACCGGCTTCCGCAGTGCGACCGGAGGCGCCCTCGCCGCGGACCCGGACCCACAGGAGCGCACCGACGAGGCGGGGCTCCTGCAGGAGACGGGCGACAGCAACTCCTGGACCCTGCGGCTCGGCCAGGTCGAACCGGCCGAACTCCTCGAAGTCCAGCTGGTCAACGCCGTCGCACCGTTCCTCCTCGCCGACCGCCTGCTGCCCCTGCTGGAGGCGTCGCCGCACCCGCGCCGCTACCTGATCAACGTCTCCGCAGTCGAGGGCCAGTTCGCCGCCCGCAACAAGACCAGCGGTCACCCGCACACCAACATGGCCAAGGCCGCACTCAACATGCTCACCCGTACCAGCGCGACGGACCTGGCAGCCCGAGGCATCCACACCTGCAGCGTGGACACCGGCTGGGTCACCGACGAGAAGCCGTTGCCCGCCCGGGAGCGGCACGCAGCCACGGGGTGGCGTCCGCCCCTGGACGTCATCGACGGGGCTGCGCGCATCTACCACCCCATCGTGCAGGGGCAGGCCGGCAGTCCCATCCACGGCGTCCTGCTCAAGGACTACCGCCACGTCGCCTGGTGACCTGCCCGCGGACCGCGCGGCACGCGATCGTGGCCGCGCGCCGCGGGGAAGGTTCGTCACTTCGCTGGTCAGCAGCCGCCGGAGGGGGCGGGGGCGCCGATGGTGAGGGTGGCGGGCGCCGCGCAGCAGCCACCACCGGTCGCCTCGGCGGCCTCGGGCTCGTCGAAGAGACCCGCACCACCGCAGACGCCGGTCTCGGGAAGGGTGAGCTCGACGCGTTCGGCTGCCTCCATGTCGCCGGCGAGTGCGGCGGCGATGGAACGGACCTGCTCGTAGCCGGTCATGGCCAGGAAGGTCGGGGCGCGGCCGTAGGACTTCATTCCGACGAGGTAGACGTCCTTCTCCGGGTGGGCGAGCTCGTTGACGCCGTGCGGGTAGACGGTTCCGCAGGAGTGCTGGTTGGGGTCGATCAGAGGGGCGAGTCCGGTCGGGGCCTGGAGGCGCTCGTCGAGGCGGAGGCGGAGCTCGTCGAGGAAGGTGAGGTCGGGGCGGAAGCCGGTGAGGACGATGACCTCGTCGACCGGGTCCAGGCGGCGGCCGTCCTCGGCGACGAGGACGAGCCGGTCGCCGGTCTTCTCCACGGCGGTGGTGCGGAAGCCGGTGACGGCGTCGGCGTAGCCGTGGTCGACGGCGGCCTTGGCGGCGAGACCGAGGGCGCCGCGGGCGGGCAGCTGGTCGGCTTCGCCGCCCCCGAAGGTGGAGCCGCTGATGCCGCGCCGCAGGATCCAGGTGGTGTGGGTACCGGGCTCGTCCTTCGCGAGGTCGGCCAGGTAGGCGAGCGCGGTGAACGCGGAGGCACCGGAGCCGATGACCGCGGTGCGCTTGCCCGTGTAGCGGGCGCGGACGGCCGGGTCCTGCAGATCCGGGACGCGGTACGAGATCCGGTCGGCCGCGGAGCGTTCACCGAGGGCGGGCAGGCCGTCACCACCGATCGGGCTGGGGGTGGACCAGGTGCCGGAGGCGTCGATGACGGCGCGGGCCGTCAGGCGTTCCTCCGTGCCGTCGGTGTGCGCGACGTGAACGGTGAAGGGCTGGGTCTCGCGGTCGGCGTCCACGACCCGGTCACGGCCGAGGCGGGAGACGCCGGTGACGCGGGCGCCGACGCGGACGCGTTCGCCCAGGACGGCGGCCAGCGGCTGCAGGTACCGCGCGGCCCAGTCGCCGCCGGTCGGGTACGCGGCCTCGTCGGGCTTGACCCAGCCGGTGGGGGCCAGGAGCTTCTCCGCGGCCGGGTCGACGACCTCGCCCCAGGTGGAGAACAGCCGTACGTGGCTCCAGTCCCGCACGGCGCTGCCTGCGACCGGTCCGGCCTCCAGGACCAGGGGCTCGATGCCCTGGTCGACGAGGTGTGCGGCGGCGGCCAGGCCGATGGGGCCGGCTCCGATGACGACGATGGGCAGCTCGATGTCGGCAGGCGCGTTCACGGTCGACTCCTCGTGTTTCGATATCTGTCGATGTCTTGTGTGACCAGCGTGGCACTTGATTCGATGAACGTCAACATAGACATTCATCGAATTTGTGGATCGTTTGGTGGGGCGCGTCCACGTGTCATGTCGGAGCAGGTCGCGTCGGACTGGCGGCGGCATAGGTGCCGGGTGGCGCCGGCCTCCGAAGCCGAGGCGCCCTGGCTCACTACTTCGACATGTGTCAACATAGACACATGTCGAATGTGAACGTGTTGCCGCTGCTGGAGCCGGACGCCGTCGTGCCGTGCTGCCCGCCGCTCACCGAGCGCCCGCTGACCGCGGACGAGGCGGAGCGCACGGCCACGATGTTCAAGGCCCTGGGTGATCCCGTGCGCCTGCGGCTCTTCTCCGCGGTGGCTTCGCACGAGGGCGGCGAGGCCTGCGTCTGCGACATCTCCGACGTGGGCGTCTCCCAGCCGACCGTCTCCCATCACCTGAAGAAGCTCAAGGAAGCCGGACTGCTCTCCTCCGAGCGGCGCGGCACCTGGGTCTACTACCGGGTGGAGCCGGCGGTCCTCGCGGCGATGGCCCAGCTCCTGACCCGCGCAGCCGGCGTGTAGGGCGCGCTGGTTTCGGCGGCGCGCCCCACCGAAGGATCGGGCCTCCGTGCCCCAGCCGGTCAGCCGATCCGGAAGAGCGGTCCGAACGCTTCCCGGCCGATCTCGATGGCGCGGCCCTGGCCGACGGTCTGCCCGCGCACGTCCGGGTGCTCCCGCTGCCGCAACTCTGCTGAGGCCCGACTCGCAAAGGGGTTCAGGTCGCAGCACACGTGGCCGCAGGGTCATCACCGCCGCAGCCGCCGGCTCCCATTCGGCTTCATCGCCGGTGCGACCTCTCAACACTCAAGGGCGGCCGCAGCGGGCAGCACGTCCGCGCCGGGCAGCGCCTGGCGCAGGGCCTGGACGCTCGGAGCGCCGTCAGCGCGCCCAGCTGTGTCTCTGTAGAGGCGGCAGGACACGCTCGCGGGAGCACCGGCCGACGCGAACGGATCGATGCCATCGAGCAGCACCGTCGGCGAGCCCGTCATTCCCCACCGGGCGGCCTCCGCTTCATCCCGCACCTCGACGACCTCCACCTGCGCCCCGCGACCGTCCAGCGCTTCGGTGATCCGGTCGCGAACGACCGGTGCGTTCGGGCAATCCGGAACCGTAAGGATCGTGATCCGCATCCCGCTGTCCTCCCAGGTCATGACTGACCAGGACGGCGTTGGACCGTCCGGTTCCTCGCTCTGGTCACACACCGAACGTATACCTTCAAGTCGACTTGAAGGTCAGGCCCGGATGAGCTCGGCGATCTCGCGGGCGGCTTCGCGCGCGGGGCGGCCGACGCCGATGAGGGTGGCGGAGGCGGGGCCGGTCCAGTCGCCGTAACCCAGGAGGTGCAGGCGGGGTTCGTCCACCGCACGGGTGCCGATCGTGGCGATGTGGCCCCGGGTGCCGCGTAGGCGGAGCGAGGCGAAATGGGCCAGGTCCGGGCGGAAGCCGGTGCACCAGATGATCGCGTCGGCCTGAGCGCTCGTCCCGTCGGCCCAGGTGACACCGTCCACGGTGAGGCGGCTGAACATGGGCGCGGCGGTGAGGAGTCCGGCGTCGCGGGCGGCGCGTACGGGCGGGACGGCGACGATGTCGCCGAGCGAGGCGACACCACCGGTGTCCGTGCGGCCGGCGTCCAGGGCCTGGCGGCGGGCGGTCGCGGCGTCGAAGAGCGCGCGGCCGTCGATCTCGTCCGGCAGATAGCGCGGGGGGCGCTGGGCGACCCAGGTCAGGTCGGCCGTACCCGCGAGGTCGGCGGCGATCTGCGCGCCGGAGTTCCCGCCACCCACGACGATCACGCGCTGTCCGGCGAACTCCTCGGGGCTGCGGTACTGCACCGTGTGGAGCCGGCGGCCGGCGAAGTCGCGGCGGCCCGGGACGGCGGGCAGGAAGGGTCGGGTCCACGTGCCGGTGGCGCTGATGACGGCCCGGGCCTGCCAGGCGCCGCAGTCGGTTTCGACCCGGAGGAAGGCGCCGTCCCGGTGGACGGCATCGACCCGCACGCCGCGCCGGACGGGAAGCTCGTACCGCTTCTCGTAGTCGGCGAGGTACGACACCACGTGCTGTGCGTCCGGATGGACCTCGCCGGGCTGGACGGGCATGAGCCGACCGGGCAGCGAGGAGTACGCGGCCGGGGAGAACAGGCGGAGCGAGCCCCAGGTGTGCTGCCACGCTCCGCCCGGTGCCGCCTGAGCGTCGAGGATGACGAACTCGATCCCCAGGCGGCGCAGGTGGTATCCGGCGGCGAGCCCTGCCTGACCGCCGCCGATCACCACCACGTCCGTGCGCTGCGTCATGCCGCGGGGGCTCCGGCGGTCGCCGCCTTGCCGCGCATGAAGATGACCGCCACCAGGGCCAGGCCGACGATGACACCGGCGAGTTGGGCGCCGATGAAGCCCGGGACCGAGGCGGGGGCGATGCCCGCGAAGGTGTCGGTGAACGCGCGGCCGATCGTCACCGCCGGGTTGGCGAAGGAGGTGGAGGAGGTGAACCAGTAGGCGGCGCCGATGTACGAGGCGACGGCGACGGGTGCGAAGCGCAGGCGGTCGGTGCGGGCCAGGCCGAAGATCAGCAGGATCAGGCCGGCCGTGGCGACGACCTCGCCGAGGAGGAGGTTCCCGGCGGAGCGGTCGTGGGTGGACCACTTCACCAGGGGTTCGCCGAACATCGCGTCGGCGAGGATGGCGCCCGCGATCGCGCCGACGATCTGCGAGGGCACGTACACGGCCAGCTCGCGAGCGGTGACACCGGCGCCCCCGCGCCGGGCGGTCCACCACTCGGCCAGGGTGACGGCCGGGTTGAAGTGGGCGCCGGACACCGGGCCGAGGAGGGCGATCAGTACGCCGAGGCCGAAGACGGTGGCCGTGGAGTTGGCCAGCAGTTGCAAGCCCACGTCCTGGGTGAGCTCGGTGGCCTGGATGCCGGAGCCGACCACCACCGCCACGAGCGCCGCGGTGCCGACGAGCTCGGCGGCGGCGCGGGCGATCAACGGGTTCTGGGGCGGGGTCGCGCCGGGCGCGGGTCGGGGCGCGTCGGCGGCTATGCCGGACGCCGCTGCGGGGGTGGCGCCGACGGGCTCGGTGACGGACAACGGTTCTCCTCGGGCAGGTGAGGCGAAAAGCGGGCTATGGGCAGGACCGCTTGAGGTTCGCTTCGGTGGTGGCGCGGGCGGTCTGAGCGAGTTCGGCGAACTGGCCGGCGATGGCCTCGATGACTTCCGGGCGCAGGCGGTAGTAGACGTACCGCCCGCATGGCTCCGTGTCCACGACCCCGGCCTCGCGCAGGACCTTCAGGTGGTTCGAGAGGTTCGTCTGCTTGGCACCCGTCTCCTCCACGAGATGGGTGGTGCAGAGCGTCTCCTTGGCGAGGAGGGTCACGATCTGGAGCCTGAGCGGGTCGGCCAGTACCCGGATCAGTTCAGTGTCGACTGACGTCATCATGGACTGATACTGTCACAACACTCGATACTGATACCAGCCTGGGCTGATCTCTTGGAGCCCGCGGGCACCGAACCCACCACCGTGGTCGATCCCCACGTCGTCCAGGCCGTCGGCATCGCGATCACGACGGGTTGCGGCGGTGCCTGTCCCGTCGTCACCGGCCGGCCCCGCAGCTGACCTCACCCCAAGGAAGAACGATGTCCTCCAGTCCTGTCGCGTCCGTGCTGTTCGTCTGCATCCACAACGCCGGCCGCTCGCAGATGGCCGCCGGATTCCTGCGCCACCTCGCCGGAGACCGCGTCGAGGTGCGCTCCGCGGGCTCCGTCCCCGGTGACCGGATCAACCCCTCCGCCGTGGCCGCGATGGCCGAGCTGGGCATCGACATCTCCGACCAGAAGCCGAAGGTCCTCACCCCCGAGGCCGCCCAGGCGTCGGACTACATCATCACCATGGGCTGCGGCGACGCCTGCCCGTACTTCCCCGGCAAGACCTACCTCGACTGGCAGCTTGAGGACCCGGCCGGCCAGGGCGTCGAGGCCGTCCGTCCCATCCGCGACGAGATCAAGGGCCTCATCGAGGGTCTGATCGCCGAGATCGACGCGAAGCCGAAGCCCTGAGCCGACGGACCGGCTCCCGGAGGGGGGCGATGGCCCCGTGGCTGCTGAACGCGGGCACGGCACCGTTCGGCCGGCTCACTCCCAGCAACGGAAGCTGCCCCCCGGCCTGCCCGGCCCCGGGCCCTCGTGTCCCGGACCCTGCGGTCGGGACACCACGGCCGTGGAGGGTCAGGCCAGCGGGGTGGCGGTGTATCCGGCTTCCGCGATGGCCTCGACGATTCGCTCTGCCGGGAGCGGGCCGGTCAGTTCGACCACCGTGCGTTCTTTGCGCACATCGGTGCTACTGGAGGTGACGCCGGGGAGTTCTTCGACCTCGTCGTCGATGAGCAGGCCACAGCTGTTGCAGTGCATGCCGGTGACCGCGAATTCCATGCGGATGGTCACGAGGTCGTCTCCTGGGTGGCGGTGGTCCGGGGGTCCTGGGCGGCGGGCTGCCGGAAGGTGATCTGGCCGCCGTACATGCCCATGCCACAGGTGTAGTCGAGGCGGCCGGGCGCGTGGTTCCCGAGGTCGATGGTGGTGGTGCCGGTGGCGGGGAGGATCTTCTGGATGCCCAGGTCGGGGATGACGAAGGATCGGATGCAGCCGCCGGTGTGGTCGGTGGCGACGACGAGGGTGGTGGGCACTCCGGCCGTCGCGGTGATCGCCGCCGGTGTGTACGACGTCGTGCGGGCTCGGACGGTGATGGTCTGGCTGCCGTCCGGGTGGGTCACCACTGCCTGAGCGGCGGTGGCTTCCGCTGCGACGGCAGGAGCCGTGGCGGTGGGCCACCAGCCGCCGAGCCGCAGGCCGGATCCGAGGGTCCAGACCGCGACCAGCAGGACCACGACGGCGGTGACCAGGGTGAGTCGTCCCTGCCACAGCTTGGCGGCGGAGCGAAGGAAGAATCCGAGCACGGCGAAGAGCGGACCGGTGCCGAGAACGAAGCCGGCCATGACCGCGGCCCCGGCGAGCGCGGAGCCCGAGGTGACGGCGATCAACTCGACGCTGAGGGTCACCCCGCAGGGGATGAGGACGGTGAGGAAGCCGAGGACGGCCGGGGTGGTCGCCCGCTCCGCAGGGCACGGACAGGGTGCGTGCCGACAGGGCGTACGGCTTCCGGAAGAACCGTGCCCACCTGTGCCGGCGTGGGACCCGGTGCACGATCCTGGGGAAGAAGGACCAGGTCCGCAACCGTAAGAAGCTCGGCTCCCGCGGCGGCCGGCCGCCGACGTTGGACAAGGCCGACTACCGCGCGAGGCACGCGGTCGAATGCGGGATCAATCGCCTCAAGCGCCACCGGGCCGTGGCCACGAGGTACGACAAACTCGCCGTCCGCTGCGAAGCAACCGTGCTGGTCGCGGCCATCAATGAGTGGCTGTGACCGCACGGCCGTACCGGCCTTCAGTTAACCCTTTGCCGAGGAACCGATAGGCCAGCTACGTTCTCCCAGCCGTCCATGTTGATCCGGACCGGCACTGTCGACGAGGAGGTGTGGAGCACATGCGCAGGAGTGCCCAGCAGTTGAGCCCGCGTGCTGACCTTTGCCACCTCCTCACGACGGAGACACCTTGTCGCTCCGCATCACCCCACTGACCGACCCCGCTCACGGGGCGCACAGCCGACGCCTTGCATGGTTGGCGTCCGACGCCGATGCCAACCCTGTCGGGACGGCCTTTCTGCGCCTGTTCGATGGCGGACAAGCGCACTTGGCCGAACTCACCCTCCACGTTCATCCCGTGGAGCGCCGCAAGGGCGTCGGCTCCCGGCTACTCGACACTGCCGTGGCCGCCGCCCGGGACAACACCCGGCGCTGCGTCGTAGCGCAGGCCGGGGCCGGATCGCCCGGCGACCACTTCCTGCCGGCCCGCGGCTTCCGCAAGGTCCTCACCCTGAGGTACTCCCGCCTGCCCCTGGCCGATGTGGACATCCCCTCCCTGGCAGAGATCATTGAGCGTCCGCATTCCGGCTACCGGCTGGCGTCCTGGCAGGGAACCGTCCCCGACGATCTCGCCCAGACCTTCGCCGACTCACGCCGCGCCATGGACGACATGCCCATGGAGGACACCGACCACGGCACCACGACCTGGGACGTGGACCGGGTCCGGGCTGCGGCGAAGGCCGTCGAACAGCGCGGCGACCACCTGCACACCGTCGTCGCCATCGACACCTCCAACGGCTCGATCGCCGGGTTCACCGAACTCGTCGTGCCCGGCGGCGGCACAGGTGATGCCCAGCACTACGGCACCGGCGTGCTGCCTGAGCACCGCGGACACGGCCTCGGCCGCTGGATGAAGGCCGAGTCGATCCGACAAGCCCAAGGGCGCTATCCAGACCTCGGCGGCCTCCTGACCGACACTGCCGACAGCAACACGCACATGAGACACATCAGCGACACCCTCGGCTACCTGCCCACGCACACGACACTGCAGTATCAGCTCGACCTGTAGAGGCGAGCGGACGGGCCGGACCTGGGCATCACCTCGTCCGGCCCGTCGGCGGTTTCACAACAGGCCCCAACACGCTGCGATGCCAGGCGTCGTCACTGCGCTCGGGAAGCAAGTCATTGAGATCAAAATGGTTGACCGCGCTCGCGCTCGGCACCAGCACGGTGCTACTCGCCGCCCCCGCTGCCCTGGTGGCGTCGCCCTCCGCCTCGCAGCGTCCGCTTCCGGCCGCACCACCGGTATCCGCTCCCCCCTCGCCCTCCGCGTCCACCCCCACCTCGCCCCCTGCTTCCCCGGCCTCGACCGCGGACGAGCAGCACTGGACAGCTGAGCGGATGGCCCAGGCCGAGCCAGTCGCCGCCGCCCGCCCCGCCGCTGACGCATGTTCTGACGCGGCCCTTGCGGAGGACGGTCGTCGGCGGTCGGACGGCCGCGCCCTCCTGGCGTGGCATTCACTTTCAGTCCATTGCAACGAGCTGGGGGCTCATCGTTGCGTTAACTTCAAGAATCATTGCAATGATTTCCTGGTCTTGACCTGCGTTAATGGCGGTCACGCGCAACGCGTCTGTTGAGAATTTCGTGAATGCAACGTAGCGTTTTCGATATCAGAAACGAACGGACCGAAGGAAACCATCATGCAGAAGTTCGCCACTTCCACCCCCATCGCCGCCGTCCTCGACATCCCCGCCGGGCGCATCCGGTTCATCGCCGCCGACCGGGCCGACACCACGGTCGAGGTCCTGCCCGCGGACGCTTCGAACAGCCGTGACGTGAAGGCGGCGGAGCGGACCACGGTCGCCTACGGCGACGGCGTCCTGCGGATCGAAGCCGAACCGGCGAAGAACCGGATCCTCGGCTCCTGCGGGGCCGTCGAGGTGACGGTCCAGCTGCCTGCCGGCTCCCGCGTCGAGGCGAAGGCGGCCAGTGCCGAGCTCCGCGGCGTCGGACAGCTCGGCGACGTCGCCTTCGAGGGCGCCCAGGGCGCGGTCGAGCTCGACGAGACCGCGAGTGCCCGCCTCACCCTCCTCGCCGGCGACATCTCCGTCGGCCGCCTGAACGGCCCCGCCGAGATCACCACCCAGATGGGCGACCTGCGCATCACCGAGGCCGTGGGCGGCGCGCTCGTGCTCCGCACCGAAGCCGGCGACATCTCGGTCGGCGCCGCCCGCGGGGTCTCCGCAGCCCTGGACGCCGGCACCGGCTACGGCCGGATCCACAACGCACTCCGGAACCCCGAAGGCACCCCCCGGCTCGACATCCACGCCACGACCACCTACGGCAACATCACCGCCCGCAGCCTCTGAAGAAGCGGCCATCGCGCGCGGCCGCCGCGTCCGTCCAGTTGACTTCCACAATGCTTCGAAGGAGCACACCACCATGTCTTTCACTCTTACCGACCAGGACCGCCCGGAGCTGCAGAAGGCGATCGAGGAGATGGTCGAGGCCGGTTTCACCGGAGTGACGATGCGCGTGCACGACGAGCGGGGCGAGTGGGTCGGCAGCGCCGGGGTGTGCAAGCTGGGCGAGACCGCCCAGCCGCCGGTGAACGGGCACGTACGGATAGGCAGCAACACCAAGACCTTCACCGCGACCGTGGTGCTGCAGCTGGTGGCCGAGGGCAGGATACGACTGGACGCCCCGGTGGCCGACCACCTGCCCGAGTTCGGACTGGACCCGAAGATCACGGCACGGATGCTGCTGCAGCACACCAGCGGGGTGTTCAACTTCACCGGCGAGTACTACGACGACGAGACGTTCGCACCGGGCATCCCCGCCACGACCGCGGGCCAGGAATGGGTGGACAACCGGTTCAGGACCTACCGGCCCGAAGAGCTGGTACGGCTGGCGCTGTCCAAGCCGGCGCGGTTCGAGCCGGGGACGGACTGGAGCTACTCCAACACCAACTACGTGCTGGCCAGGCTGCTGATCGAGAAGGTCACCGGCCGCTCGCTCGCCGAGGAGATGCGGCGGCTGATCCTGGAGCCGCTCGGGCTGTCGGGCACCGTGGTGCCGGACACCGGCACGGAGATCCCCGAGCCGCATGCCCACGGCTACTACCGGTACGAGGATGCCGGCCGGCAGGAGACGGTCGACGTCACCCGCCAGAACCCCTCCTGGATCTCCACCGGCGGAGACATGATCTCGACCACGCAGGACCTGCACACGTTCATCTCCGCGCTGCTGGGCGGCAGGCTTCTGCCCGCCCCGCTGCTCGCCGCGATGTGTACGCCGCACCCCAAGGCCGGCTACGGCCTGGGGGTGTTCGTACAGGACCTGGGGGAGAACGGCGGCACGGTCATCACCCACAACGGCGGCATGGCGGGCCACGGGGCGCTCATGTACAGCACGCCCGACGGAAGCAAGACCCTGACCGCCGCGCTGAACTACGTCGACGACGCCGAACTGTCCCTGGCCGTGGCGTTCCAGAAGGCGACGCAAAGCCTCGTCGACGAGGTCTTCGGCGGTGGGCGGGCCCAGCCGGCCCCCGAGGCGGCCGAACCGACTCAGCCGACGGACTGAACGCCGTACGTGGCGGCACTCCAGGTGATGGCCGGGGGTACGACCCGTGCGCACAGGGGTGCGCCACACGCGTCGGTCAGGCCGAGGCTGCCCACCAGCAGGCCGCTGCGGTCGGCGGCACCGAGCGCCTCGGCGGGTACGGCGTCGAGCATGAGTTTGGCGCGGCGGAACATGGTGAAGGCACCTGCTTCGTCGACCGCGCCCCACGACAGATAGATGAACCGGCCACCCGGACCGCCTTGTACGTAAGGCCCCTTCACGTCGAGGCCTGTCGGCGAGGCGGTCGTGGTGCACTCCAGGGTCCAGGTCGCGGAGGCGGAGTTGCCGGGCTGCGGATCGAGGAGCTCGGCCGGGCGGTTTCGGCGTTGCACGGCGACGTGGACATTGCGGTATGCCGCCCCGTCGCCGGCTTGTGCGTCGGGCGGGCAGATGAGGCCGGGCAGGTCGACAGCGTCGATGCGGATGCGCATGGCGGTCATTGTCCTTGCCGGTGCTGGTGTGTCGCTGTCTGCGGGGGTGAGACCTCCTCGTGTTCAGGCCGGAGTTCTCCAACGCCTCACTCGGGTGTGCTCCGCCTCTCGGTATCGGCCTGCCGCCATTCCTCGGCCGCCTGGATCATGGTCCGGCCGACGTGCTCGAAGAAGTGGCCGATGTCCTGCATCCGGGTGCCGGCGGGTGTCGCGGTGCCGAGTACCTCGGCACCGCGCAGGGCGAAGTCGGCCAGCATGGCGTTCTGCCGGGCGCTCGCCATCCAGCCCCGGAACCAGGCATCGGCGTCGATGACGTACCGGTCACGCCGCCGGCCGGGGTCGCGTTCGCGCCTGATGAGCTCCTGCTGTTCGAGTTCGCCGACGGCCTTGGAGACGGAGGCGGGGCTGACCTGGAGGCGCTGGGCGAGCTCGGTGGCGGTCAGGCTGCCGCCATCGGTGACGTACAGGCACGTCAGTACTCGGGCGGTCATCCGCGGAAGACCCGTACCGACCATCATCGCCGTGAACTGTTCCTCCAGTTCGAGGACGGCCTCCGGGTCGCGTCCGTGTGCGTCGCCCGCGGTCGGGGAGGCCGCCGGAGAGGCGGTCGGGGACTGCTTGCGGCGGCGGGCGCGGCCCGTGGTGGCGCGATGGGCCACGTCGGCCCGATAGGCGGCGGGGCCGCCGTTGCGGGCCACCTCCCGGGTGACGGTGGAGATGGGCCGGCCCAGGCGCCCGGCGATGTCGGTGTAGCTGAGTCCTTCCCCCAACCCCTCGGCGATCTCAAGCCGTTCGTGGTGGGTCAGTCTGCCTCCGGGCATCGGCATTGCCTCCGTGTCGGGTCCGCGTGGGTGGCCAGTATTGCTTTCACGGCCAGTTCATTGCAAATCCAATGAGGCTGTATTTGCATTCGCCTTCATTGTCATTGCAAGAGATTTCTGCTGTGACCTGCAGAAATGCAGGCTGAGCCGATTCTTTGATTGACGAAAGAGTGAAAGCAATTTAGCTTTTAGTTATTCGTGAACAAGCGATGTGAATCGAGCGGGCCCGGACGAGGGCTGCTCGTCGCCCTGATCGGAGCCCCCCCATGACGTCCTTACTCGCCCCCGTGCGTGCCTGGCACCGGCCGCTGATGGTCTGCGCCGTCCTCATGTTCGGCCTGGTGCTCGTCTCCGGTGCCGGTACCGTCGTCGACGGACGGACGCTGCTGGACGAGTCGGTGTGGGTCAAGCCGCTCAAGTTCGGCTTCGCCTTCGGCCTCTACGCGGCCACGCTGGCATGGCTGCTGACCAAGCTGACCAGGGGCAGGCGGCTCGGACGATGGCTGGGAACCGTCTTCGCGGTGGCTGCCACCGTGGAGGTGGGCGCCATCACCGCCCAGGCGGTGCGCGGCACCTTCAGCCACTTCAACGCGGACCAGACCGACCCGGTCACCCTGGCCCTGGTCCCGCTCCTCACCTTCGGCGTGATGGTCATCGTCATCGCGCAGCTGGTCCTCGCCGTCGTCGTCCTGATCCAGCGCACGGGCGGAGCAGCGCTGAACCGCGCCATCCGCTCCGGTCTCGCGCTCGCCACCTTCGGCATGGTCGTGCCGGTCTTCTGGATGGTCACCGAGATCCACTCCCGTACCGTGACCGACGCCAACGGCCACTCCGTGCAGATGTACCAGGGCCACGGCATCGGTGACCCCGACGGTCACGGCATGCCCCTCACCAACTGGAGCGTGACCGGCGGCGACTTCCGCGTACCGCACTTCTTCGCCCTGCACGGCATCCAGGTGCTCCTCCTGATCACCGCGGTACTGGCCGCCCTGGCCGCCGAGCGCGTCTGGCTGCGCGACGAGAAGGTACGGGCCCGCCTGGTCGGCAGTGCCGCCCTTGGCTACACCGGGCTGGTCGCGGTGGTGACCTGGCAGGCGTGGCGCGGACAGTCCCTGATCCATCCGGACACCGCCACCCTCCTCGCCCTCGTCGCGGTGCTGCTGCTCACGGCGGGGACCACCGCACGAGTGATCGTGACCGCCAAGCGCGCAACGGCCGAGCGTGCAACGGCCGAGCGTGGCACGGCGCGACCGACCGGGATTCCTGAGCCTGCCCACCTGGCGCGCTGACGCCGCCCCTTCCCTGATCCGACCCACCGACCCACCGACCCGCCGACTCACCGACCGAACCCGGACTCCTGAAAGGAACACCGACATGACCAGTCACTTTTCCCCCGAGGCGACCGCAGAGGGTACGCCGGCGGTCCCCGCAGCGGCCGTCGCGGCCACCCCCGACCGCTCCGCGATGCAGCACGTACTGGACCGCGCCACCGCCCCGGGCGGCGCTCCCGGCATCGTCGTCGAAGTGCACGACGGCCGTGGCACGTGGTTCGGTTCGGCAGGAGTCCGCGACACCGGGACCGGGGAGGAACGCCGGCAGGCCGAGCGGTTCCGGATCGGGAGCACGACGAAGGCGTTCACCGCCACGCTCGTCCTGCAGCTGGCGGCCGAAGGCCGGCTGAGCCTCGACGACACGTTGGAGCAGTGGCTGCCCGGGAAGGTGGCGGGCAACGGCTACGACGGCCGTGCGATCACCATCCGCCAGTTGCTCAACCACACCAGCGGCATCTTCAACTACGGCAACGACGCGGAGTTCTTCAAGAAGGGCATCGGCGCGGCGTGGTTCCAACACCGCTACGACACCTACGCCCCCGAGCAGTTGATCGGGATCGGTCTGGCCACCCCGGCGCCCTTCGCCCCGGGAGACGCTTTCCTCTACTCCAACACCAACTACTTCCTGGCCGCCCTGATCGTCGAGAAGGTCACGGGCGGGACGCTCGCCGAAGCGCTCACCCGGCGGATCGTCCACCCTCTGGGGCTGACCGGGACCTACCTGCCTGACACGGAACCGACGATCCGAGGGCCGCACCCCCGGCACTACTCCACCCTCTTCGTCTCCGATGCCCCGCCCGAGATCCACGACGCGACCGACATGAACCAGTCCTTCGCATGGGCGGCCGGCGGCATCATCTCGACCACAGGAGACCTGCAGCGCTTCTTCGGCGCGCTGCTCCAAGGTCACCTGCTGCCCGCCGGACAGCAGCGGGAGATGTTCACCACCGTCGACACCACGGGACCCGTCCCGTGGATCCCGGGCACCCGGTACGGACTGGGCGTGTTCTCCTGGTCACTGCCGTCCGGCGCCACGGTCTGGGGCAACGCGGGCGCGACGTACGGCTCGTGGACCTGTGCCATGGGCTCCCGTGACGGCAAGCACCTGCTCACCGGCCAGGTCAACGGCGACTGGAGCGGCCTGGGCGTCCTCGACGACATCCTGACCACCGAGTTCGGCGCGGCTGCCGGAAGCTGACGGCCGGCCGGCCCCGCCGCCGGTCACGTCGTGGCATCGGCCGGGAGTTCGCCGGCCACCGGACGGGCGTCTCCGGCGATGGGGAGGGTGAGGACCATCGTCAGGCCGCCGCCGGGAGTGTCCTCGGCGGTGAGGGTGCCGTCCATCGCCTCCAGGAAGCCCCTGGCGACCGCCAGCCCGAGACCGACCCCGGTTCCCGCGGGCGCGTCTCCGTGCCGCTGGAACGGTTCGAATATCCGGTCCTTGGCCTCGTCGGGGACACCCGGGCCCCGGTCGGCGACGCGCAGTTCCAGACGGTCGGCGAGGGCGCTGGCGGAGACGTTGACGGGCCGGCCGGCCGGGTTGTACTTGACGGCGTTCTCGACGATGTTGGCGACGGACCGTTCCAGGAGGCCTCGGTCGACGGCGACCATGGGCAGGGTCTCGGGGATGTCGAGTTCCACACTGTCCTCGGGGACTCCGGCCAGGGCCATCGGGACGACCTCGTCGAGATCGGTCACGCGGATGAGCGGTACGACGGTGCCCGTCTGGAGACGGGACATGTCGAGGAGGTTGCCGATCAGATGGTCGAGGCGGTCGGCTCCGTCCTCGATGCCTTCCAGGAGGTCGCCCCGGTCCTCCTCGGACCATTCCACATCGGTGGAACGCAGCGAGGTGACGGCGACCTTGATGCCCGCGAGCGGGGTGCGCAGGTCGTGGCTGACGGCGGCGAGGAGCGCGGTCCGGATCTGATTGCCCTCGATCAGGCGGCGGGCTTCCTCGGCCTCGTCGACCAGGCGCTGGCGGTCGAGTACGACGGCCGCCTGCGCGGCGAAAGCGCCGAGCACGCGCCGGTCCTCGGCGGGCAGCACCCGCCCGGACAGGGCCAGGGCCATGTTCTCGCCGATCGGCATGTCCACGTCGGCGTCCTCGGGGCGGGTGACCGGGTTCCGGCCGGTGCTGCCCGCCGTGGTCCACGGCTCGACGTCCGTTTCACCCGGGTGTTAAGACGCCTTGACGGGGTCCATACGGGGGGACGGGAACCCTTAACGCCACCCTGACGGCACATGCCACCTGCGGGGCATCAGACCTGGTGGGGCAGGCCGGACGAGTCCAGGGCGGCGCCCGCCTGAGCGGCCAGCGCGACGGCCACCAGACGGGCCTCCTCGGGCGGCAGGGGCCGGCCGGGGTGCGCGTCGAGGAGGAAGCGGCCGTAGTAGTGGCCGCCGCCGACGGCCCGCAGCTCGGTGTCGCCCTCCGGCCACTCGGTGTACTCGGTGATCCGCCCGCCGCGGCGCAGCCATACGCTGCCGTCGTGCTCCAGCCGCGGCAGGTGTCCCATCAGGGTTCCGTACTCGAAGCGGCAGCCCCGCAGCCCCAGCAGGCCCACCAGCTCCCGGCGCACGTACTCGACCACCGCCTCCGGCGAGCCGCCGTCCTCGGCGAGGCGGGCCGTTCCCTGGAGGCTCGACAGGTGCGCCGCGTCCGTGACCGCGACCGCTTGGAGCCGGCGGGTACGGACCGCCAGCTGCGAGACGATCAGCCCGACGGCGAGCAGGAGGACGGCCGTCTGGATCTCGTCACCGTCCGCGATGGTGAACTGCTGGTAGGGCCTGGTCAGGAAGAAGTCGAACCAGGCCGCCGCCGACAGAGCGGCCAGCGCGCCGGCCGTCCGCGTACCCAGGGCGGCGACCGCGACCACCACGACGACCATGATCAGCGCCTCGTTCGTCGCCGAAAGACCGGTACGGAAGGGCACGAGCGCGAGCGCGACGACGAAGGGGGCCACGAGGGCCGCAACCAGTGCGAGGGGGTCGTGGAGCCGGTGGAAGCAGCCGGACATGTGAGGCCTCCCGTCCGGAAAAGCCGGTCGTGACGAAGGGCGTCGCTCAGAACTTCTCGGGCTTGATCAGTGCGACCACGAGATAGCCGAGCAGCGCGAGGGCGATGAGCAGGCCGACCACGTTCTCCGCGTTCATGGGAATTCTTCTCCTTCTGCCGCATTCGGGCACGCTCGCCCAGATCAAGCCTGCCCCTCCGTCGAGCCGGCGCAACGCGGGGCGCCGCCTCTTGACGGACCCCTGACATCGCCCCCACCAGCGCGTATGGAAGGCGTGAAGAGTGGCGGGGCGGACGTATGGAGTGCGCCAAGGGTGCTGGTCGTCGCCCCGTGCGACTTCGACGCTGTCCTCACTTTGCTCATTCGGAGGGACCGGCGACATGGCCATGCACGTAGGAAAACCCACCGCGGTCGCTCAGGAGCCGGGCCAGGAGGAGCCCCCGGACACCAGCGTCACCGGAGCCGGGGACCGCCACAAGTTGACCGCCGTCCAGGGCCTCGCCGCACTGTCGCTCGACGCGATGGCGTCCGTGGCGTACGGACCCGAGTCGTTCGTGCTCGTCCTGGCCGCCGCGGGCGCCTACGGCATGGGTTTCACCCTCCCCGTCACCCTCGCCATCGCCGCGCTCCTGGCGGTGCTGGTGGCCTCGTACCGGCAGGTCATCGCCGCGTTTCCCGACGGCGGAGGGTCCTATGCGGTCGCCAAGCGACATCTGGGCCGCAGGACCGGCCTCGTCGCGGCCGCCTCGCTGATCCTCGACTACGTCCTCAACGTCGCCGTCTCCGTCACCGCCGGAGTGGCCGCCCTGACCTCGGCCTTCCCGGGCCTGCACGGTGAGCGGGTCTGGATCTGCCTCGCGGTCCTGGTCCTGGTCACCGCCGTGAACCTCCGGGGGGTCGTCGATTCCGCCAAGGCGTTCCTGGTCCCGACCGCGCTCTTCGTCGGGTCGATCCTCGCGATGATCGCCGTCGGTCTCTTCCGCGACGGCCCGGTCAGCACCGCCTCCGCCGCCGGGCACGCCTCCGCGCTCGGGGAGGGGGCCACCGCGGTCGGCGCCCTCCTGCTGCTGAAGGCGTTCGCCGCCGGCTGCTCGGCGCTGACCGGCGTCGAAGCGGTCGCCAACGCCGTGCCGTCCTTCCGCGCCCCGGCCGCCCGCCGCGCCCAGCGCACCGAGGCCGCGCTCGGCGCCCTGCTCGGCGTCATGCTGAT
>NZ_JBVIAH010000034.1:0-57647 GCF_055574035.1 Streptomyces sp. NPDC030021 | reverse complement strand
CTGCCCAGAGCGGGCCGGGTGAGCTGGGCGTGGACCTGTCCGGGGTCGGGGGCCGGTACTCCGGGCAGATCGTGGGCCGTTGAGGCCGCGACGACCTGATACCAGGCGGCGGCCTCGGCGGCCGAAACGCGCTGGAGCGGATGGACGTTTACTGCTGTGGGCACGGTGATGGCCTTCGTGGTCGAGTCGGTTCGCGATTCTTCAGTCGGTGTGGCGTACGAGCGGCCAGTCGATGTCGACGCGGGCAGCCGTGGCGAGGTAGTTGGTGAACACGTTCAGAGCCACATGGGCGACGACCTCGACGATCTGCCCGTCGGACAGACCGGCGCGCCGGGCCGCGGCCAGCTGCCCGTCGGCAACGGTTCCGCGGTCACGGACCAACACGGCGGCCAGATCCAGGACGGCGGCGGCCCAGGGGTCGTCGGCCTTGCCCCGGCGCGCGCGGGTGGCCTCGGCCGCACTCAGCCCGGCCGTCCTGGTCCCGCGGAACGCATGCACGGACAGGCAGTAATCGGACCCGTTCTCCTGCGCCACCAGCAACGCGATGCGCTCGCGCACGTCCGCCGACAGGGTTCCCTCCGCGTTCAGGGTGGTGACGACGCCCAAGTACCCCTTCAGTACGGCCGGGTTGTTGGCCATCACCCTGGCCAGGTTGGGGACGACCCCCAGGGCGCGGTGCGTGGCGGTGAACAGGGCTGCGGCTTCACCGGTCGCGATCTCCGGTTCAACGGTGTGGAGTGGCATGTGGGTAACCCTGCAGGTTGATCTTGATACATTCGCGATGCTTCTTCGATGCACGCACTGGTGACCCCGGGAGTAACGGAATGCGGTTCACGATCCTCGGCCCGGTGGAGGCCGTGGCTCCCGGTTCGGATGCACCCGGCCTGGCACCCCGTCATCGTGCCGTGCTCGCCTACCTGCTGCTGCATGCCGGTGTCGCGGTCAGCACGGATCGCCTCATCGACGCGATGTGGGGGCCGCTGCCGCCGGATTCCGCCCGCGCGCAGATCCAGACCACGATCGCCGCGATCCGACGGATGCTGCGCGCTTCAGGAGCCGACCGGATGCTGGCCACGCGGCCGGCCGGATACGTGATCACCCCCGAGCCGGGGCAACTCGATCTGGACGGGTTCACCAGCCTGATCGCCAAGGCGCCGGCCGTCTCCGACGACCCGGGGGACACCGCGGACCAGATACGTGCCGCGCTGGCGCTGTGGCGGGGAGAGCCGCTGGCCGACATCACCGCCCATTACGTCCAGAGCGCCAGAACACGTCTGAACGGGCAGCTCCTGACCGCCGTCGAGCGCCTGGCCGAGCTGGAACTGGCCCGGGGGCGCCACGACGACCTCATCGACGAACTGTCCGTCCACGCGGCGGCCAACCCCCTGCGGGAACGGCTCTGCTGCCAGCTGATGCTCGCCCTGCACCGCGCCGGACGCCAGACCGACGCGTTGCACGTGGCGAGAACCTTCCGGGCAACCCTGGCCGAACAGCAGGGACTGGACCCCGGCCACGCGTTCAGCACACTCGAACAGGACATCCTGCGGGACGCCCCCGATCTGAGGCCGCCGGTCACCGCGCCGGCGAAGCCGCAGGGGATCAGCTTCCTGCCCTACGACGTCCCGGACTTCACCGGACGCGAAGGCGAGCTGGACGGCCTGATCCGCATGTGGTCGGGCAACAACGGCGGCGTCGTGACGATTTCGGCGATCGACGGGATGGCCGGCGTCGGCAAGACGACGTTCGCGGTCCATGCGGGGCACCGCCTCGCTGACCACTTTCCGGACGGGCAGCTCTTCATCGACCTGCAGGCGCACACCGCCGGTCAGGCGCCGCTCGACGCCGGTGCCGCGCTCGAGATCCTCCTGGGACAACTCGGCGTGCCCACCCAGCAGATACCCGCCACGGTCGCCGATCGCGCCGCGCTGTGGCGGTCCGAACTCTCCGGCCGTCGCGTGCTGGCCGTGCTGGACAACGCCCTCGGCGCCGACCAGGTACGCCAGTTGCTGCCCGGATCCTCCCGCACCCTCAT
Organism: Streptomyces sp. NPDC030021; assembly: GCF_055574035.1. NCBI lineage: Bacteria > Bacillati > Actinomycetota > Actinomycetes > Kitasatosporales > Streptomycetaceae > Streptomyces > Streptomyces sp. NPDC030021. The sequence continues at coordinate 55,615 of NZ_JBVIAH010000034.1, read as the reverse complement.
CCTGATCACCAGCCGCCGACGGCTGACCGACCTGGACGGGGCGCACGCCCTGTCCCTGGACGTACTGCCTGCCGCGGACGCCGTGGAGCTGTTCACGGCGATCGTCGGCGAACGCGCGGACGCCGAACCCCTGGCCGTCCTCGATGTCCTGCAGTTGTGCGGATTCCTGCCGCTGGCCGTCCGCATCGCCGCCGCCCGCCTGCACCATCGCCCCCGCTGGACCGTCGCCCACCTGGCCGACCGGCTCCGCGACCAGCGCCGCAGACTCTCCGAGCTGGCCACCTCGGAGCGAGGAGTGGCAGCGGCGTTCACGCTGTCCTACGAGCAGCTGACTCCGGATCAGCAGCGCATGTTCCGGCTCCTGGGTCTCCAGCCGGGCCGTGACATCAGCCCCGAGGCGGCATCCGCGCTGGCCGACCTCCCGCCGGAGCAGGCCGAGACCCTCCTGGAAGACCTCCTGGACGCCCACGTCCTGACCCAGTACCAGCTCGGCCGCTACACCTTCCACGACCTGCTGCGCGAACACGCCCTCGCCACCGCGGCCGCCCAGGAACCCCTGGGCGCCCAGTGCGAGGCCCTCGGCCGGCTGTTCCACCACTATCTCCACACCGCGTGCGCGGCCATCGACCACCTCTACCCCGAGGGCAAGAACCGCAGGCCACGCATCCCCGCGCCGGACACCCCGGCCTCGCCCCCACAGGACGAGGCCGAGGCGATCACCTGGCTGGACAGCGAACGCGCGAACCTCATGGCGTCCGCCCAGTACGCGGCCGAGCACGACCAGCTCCCGCACACCAGCCAACTGGCCGCCACCTTGCACCGCTACCTGCTGGGCCACGCCCACCAGGCCGACGCGCTGGCCCTCTGCGGCCTGGCACTGCGAGCCGCCCGCCGGAGCGGCGACACGGCCGCCGAAGCGCGCACGCTCATCGATCTCGGCCAGGTGCACTTCTGGTGGCACGGCGCCTACGAGCAAGCGGCCGGCCACTACCGGCACGCCCTGGACCTCGCGCGCGAGACCGGCGACCAGGGCATCGCGGCCGCCGCGCTGCAGGCCCTCGGCACCGTCTCCAGGCGGCGGCGGGAGTACGACCGGGCCCACGACCACTGCGCGCAGTCGCTCGCGCTCTTCCGGGAGCTCGGCGACCGCGGTGGCGAAGCCAGATGCCTGACCGACCTCGGCATCGTCCACGAACGCCAAGGACGGTACGAGGACGCCCACGAGCACCACCGGCAAGCGCTGCACGCCTACCGGGAGACAGGGTCGCGCATCGGCGAGACCGTCGTGCTGAACAACATCGGGCTGCTGTACCAGCGACAAGGCCGCCACGACGAGGCCCGGCGCCATCACCACCAGGCCCTGGAGCTGAGCCGGAGGTTCGACTTCCCGGGAGACGAGGCCGAGTCGCTCAACGCCCTTGCGGAGGCCGCCCGGTCCATGGGCGACCTCGTCCGGGCTGCGGCCGAACACGACAACGCGCTGACCCTCGCGCGCGAGTTCAGCTACCGCCCCGAGCAGGCCCGCGCCCACGACGGCCTGGCGCACGTCCACCGCGACCTGGGCCGCATCGACCTCGCCCACGACCACGCCCGACAGGCCCTCGACCTCTACACCGCCCTCGCGGTCCCCGAGGCCGACGAGATCCGCACCTTCCTCAGCGGGCTGCCGCCGACCGCGAACGAGCCCGAACCGCCGGGGGCATCCACCGCCGACGACGCCCGCTGCGCCTCGTAGGAGGTGCCTGCTCCGGGAACGGTCCGGGTCGTGGTGACGGGGTGCCCCGGGCGGGCGTGCCTCAGGCGTGGCGTGAGGGCGTGGGTGCCATCGGGGCCGGACGGGGCAGCGGTGCACCGCCGAGCGGACCCGAACGGCTGAAACGGGCCCGCCTGACGGTGAAGTGCACCCGAAGCACTCCGGTCCAGACGAGCGCCGAGCCCAGCAGGTGGAGCATCACGAGGAGCGAGGGCAGGGCAGTCACCGACTGCACCAGCCCCACGAGGCCCTGGCCCAGGAGTACGGCCAGGAAGGTGACCGTCTTACGGCGCGCGTCGCCGGAGCCGTCCCTGGGCAGCGCCGACAGCAGGGCTCCCGCCAGGACCAGGACCACCCCGGCCAGTACGCCGTGGACGACGGTCACGGCCGTCCAGTCGAAGGGCATCCGCGGCACCTCGGAGGAGTCACCCGCGTGCGGTCCGGAACCGGTGGCGAGCGTGCCCACGACGACCAGCAGGGCCGTCACCGCGACCAGGACCGCCGACAGCGCCCGGATCCGCGCGACGGACCCCGCCGCGCGGGGGACCGGTGCGCCGGTCCGGCCACCCCCGCCTCCGGCGCCGACATCGGCGTACGCCGCGTGCCAGGTGTACACAGCAGCGGTGAGCAGCAGCGTGGCGGCGAGGAAGTGCGCGGCGACGATGTACGGGCTCAGCCGCATCCATACGGTCACTCCGCCGACGACCGCGTTCAGTACGACGATCCAGAACTGCGCCCAGCCCCCGCGCAGCACCGCAGGCATCGGCTTCTCCTGGAGGCGCGCGGTGATGATGACCCAGCCCACCACCGCGCACAGCAGCCCGGTCAGGAGCCGGTTCCCGAATTCGATGGCACCGTGCACCCCCATTTCCGCAGTGGGGGCCAGCGTCTCTCCCGTACACATGGGCCAGTCGGTGCAGCCGAGACCGGAGCCTGTGACGCGGACGATGCCACCGGTCACGATGATCGCGATACTTGCCATGACCGAACCGAGTGCGGCGAGCCTGACGCTCCTCGCACCGAGTGAGTACCTGCCGGCAAGCCATGAGAGGGGGGTTCGCACGATCAGCCTTCCGTTGTTCTGCCTTCCCGGCACCGGCGCGGAAGTCCAGCGTACGCCGCACGTCCAACCCGGAACCCGGGGGCTGGACTTCATCGTGCAGGGTCTCGGCTTGCGAAAGCCGGATACCGCGGCAGCCGGGCCACCTCCCAACTCCGGGCGACCTCACTCAACAACAACCGCATCGTCTCCGCGAACGCCGGGAACTCCTCCAGCGTGCTCGCCATCTCCCAGCGATGCCTCAGCACCTGGCGCCTCGTCGGGACCGGACGCCGAGTCCGGTGCAGCGGCCCATCCTCCATGGAGCGAGGCAGCAGCCTCACCGTAGCGTCCACCGTCCAGACCGCTACGGCCTGCCGCATGCCGGCCTGCCACACCTCGTCCTCGGCCAGTGCCGGGTACACATCGACGACCTCCGCGCGATACGCCTGCTCGATCTCCGCAGCCATTTCGGCCGGCAGGGTGAAGACGCACCAGCAGCTGGAGAACGGCATCCGGCAGTACGCGGCCGTCAGGAACACCGATTGGTAGCAGGCCGCCTCGAAGTCGATCAGCCGCAGTCCCTCTGCGGTGAGCAGGTTGTTGTCGGGACAGGTATCACCCGGAGTAAAGGCCGGATACTCCTCCCCACCCGCTGTCCCGATCCGGGCCAGCTCCTCCGCAAGGCCCGGCGGAGCTGCCACCCCGGCGCCATCAAGCAGCACGAGCAGATCAGCGGCCCTCTGCGCGATCCACGGCTCGTCCCCCCAGGACAGCATGCCCTTGTCGTAGCGGGACCACAGCCGCGCGAGATCGGCGCGGCGGTGCACCGATTCGGCGGCCAGCCGCCCGAGCCCACGGGCCCAGGCCAGCAACCCGCTTTCCGCGGCCGTCGGATCGCTCCCGAGTAGAACGTCCGCCAGGGTAGGCGCGTTCCCAAGGTCCGCCATGACCAGCAAGGGCACCTTGGGGTCCACACCCAAAACCTCGGGACCAGCGATCCCAAGAGACAGCCCGGCGGCCTCAGCTGTGAAGCAGCGCAGAGACTCCGGCTCGTTGCCGAACGCCTTGACGATCACACTGCCGCCACCGGCCGTTTCACACCGCAACACGGTGCTGCGCGAGCTGCCACCCAGGTCGACCGGGCCGGACAACTCGAGATCCAACAGTTCGCCGGCGGCGCGCAAGATCGACTCCACCTCGGCATTCTGCCACCGACACCCTGGACGCCGCAGGCCGCCGTGTGACCGCCAACCCTTTTGAAACGTTCAGTGTTCAGCGATTTCGGGGAAGCGCAGCCGAGTGACCCGGAGTGCGGAAGGTACGCCTCCCAGCCCGTCTCCACGCTCTTCGCCGACCCCTACAGGACCACCGGTGCCCTTTCAAGGCTCCCGCACCACCTGGAAGGACACCTGCTGGGGACCTGACACCGCCTTCATGAACCGAGTCCACGCGTGCGCCCGCAGGATGCAGTCCATGGACGCGGGCGCGGTCCATGACCGGCCCGGGAGACATGGCACCGGCACAACGGGCTCCGGCCCTCTCCGAGGCGACCCTGGAACGGATCACCGAGCACCGGCACGGGTGCGGTGGAGAGGCCGGGGGAAGAAGGCAGGCCTTCCTCAGACCACGGAGAGCAGGTCCACCACGAAGACGAGCGTGGAACCCGCCGGGATCAACGGCGAGGGGGACTGGTTGCGGTAGCCGAGGTGCGGGGGAACGATGATCTCGCGCCGACCGCCGACCTTCATCCCCCTGATCCCCCGGTCCCAGCCCTTGATGACTCTGCCACCACCCACGGCGAACTTGAACGGCTGGCCCCGGTCCCAGGAGGCGTCGAACTCCAATCCGGACTCGAAGGTGACCCCGACGTAGTGCACCCGGACCACCCTGCCCGGCTTCGCCTCAGGACCGTCCCCGACGACGAGGTCCCGGATGGTCAGCTCCTGGGGAGCATCACCCCCCGGGAGTTCGATCTGGGGCTTCGTCAGTTCACTCATCGCAGTCTCATTACTCTCCGCCGGAATGGATGATCACGCTACCGAGAACGCTGATCGACCGAAGTACATCAAACCCCACGGAACACGGCGCGGCGCGCCTCGCGACGGCCCGCCCGATGCCGCGGTCCGGGAACGGTCCGGATCTTGGGCACGACGGGGCTGCGACAGGGACGCCGCTGCTCCTTTCGCGCTGCCCCCGCACCGGACGGAGAACGCCACGAGTGCGGTCGGCGACCGATTGGGCGCGATCCCCGCGGCCGGTCGCCGCGGTGCCAGGTCCGGCCGCCTCTTCAGTAGGTCGTCGATCGCGTCTGGAAGGCTGCTGCGAGGGAGTTCCTGGTTGTCCGTCACGCAACGGCCTCGGACGCTGTCGTAGTCGACTCCGCAGAAACACCCCTCGGAAGGGACCATCTAGGATGTCGGCCGCGCGTTGATGTCATATGCGGTTGACGTCACGCGGGGGCGTGCCTCATGTGCAGTCTTGCGTCCGTGAGCCGTCCGACCGGATGCGTCCGGGTAGCTGTTCCTACGGGGGAGAACTTCGGTGTTCGGAATCATCAGACCATGCCGTCATCGCCTGGGCGAGGGCTTGCGTACCGAGTGGATGGCCCATCTGTGCGGGCTGTGCCTGGCTTTGCGCAGCGAGTACGGGCAGTTCGCGCGGGTGGCCACCAACTACGACGGCCTGATCGTCTCGGTGCTGACCGAAGCGCAGTCGGAGCGTACCGGGGACTGGCGGCGGGGTGCCGGTCCGTGCCCGCTGCGCGGGATGCGGTCGGCGGACGTGGCGCAGGGTGAGGGTGCGCGGCTGGCGGCGACGGTGTCGCTGGTGCTGGCCGCAGCGAAGATGCGTGACCATGTGGCCGATGGTGACGGCCTGGTGGGGCGCCGCCCGGTGGCGCTGGCGGCACGCCGGATCGCCCACAAGTGGGACCGCGCGGGCGTCGCGGGCGGCGAACGACTCGGCTTCGACACGGCGCTGCTGCTCGCGGCGGTCGAGCGCCAGCCGGACGTCGAGCGGTCGACGGGTCCCGGTGGCTCGCTGCTGACGGTCACGGAGCCCGCGGAGACGGCGACCGCAGCCGCCTTCGCGTACACCGCAGTGCTCACGGACCGCCCGGGCAACGCCGAACCGCTGGCGGAAGCCGGCCGTCTGTTCGGTCGGCTGGCGCATCTGCTGGACGCGGTGGAGGACCTGGACGCGGACGAGGCGTCCGGCGCGTGGAACCCGATCGCCGTGACCGGTGCGGACCGCGCCGAGGTGCGCCGGCTCTGCGACGACGCCGTCCGTGGAATCCGACTCGCCCTGTCCGACGCCGTGTTCGTCGACGGGCGGCTGGTGCAGGCGCTTCTGGGCGGCGAGTTGGAGCGTGCCGTCGATCGAGTCTTCGACCCTCGGCATCGTCACCATCAGCACCGCCCCCAGGTGCGGGGCCTGCGCGTGCTGCCCTGGCTGGGACGCCGGGGTGCGGAGACGGAAACGCCGTCGGGGACCGGCACGGGCACGGCCTGCGGGGTAGGTGAGCTTGCGGGCGCGGTCCCGGACGGTGGGGTGACGGCGTCGGGCCAGCGGTCGGAGGGGCAGTGCCGGCGGTGTCGCGAGTGGGGCCGGTTGTGCGGCGACTGCAGGTTGTGCTCCAGATGCTGCCGCTGCCACGAAGACGCCGGCCAGGATGACGGAGAACCCTTGCAGTTCGGCGACGGGAACCGCAACGGCGGTTCGAGCCGGGATGGTTCCGGCAGGGACGGTTCCGGGGGTGACGGCTGGTTCGGCGGTCAGGGCGGCGGCAACCCGGGTGGCTCCTCCGGCGGTTCGGGCGGTGGCCATGGGTCCAGTGGCTCCGGTGGTTCCGGAGGTGGCTCGGGTGATGGCTGCGGTGGCGGTGGCTGCTGCAATCCGTGCAAGTGCTGCTGCGACTGCTGCGACTGAACGAAGGATGAGCCTGGTTCCCCGCCCGGCGGGGAACCGGGGTGCCGAAGTTCTCGTCGCTGTGCGTCGACGACGGCGCACGCCACCGGCTGCACCGCCTACACCCGTGCGACTCGGTCCCGACGAAATCGGCGCAGGGCAGAAGAATGGGGTCTCGGCGGCGCGCCGTCGGCACTTCCGGTGATCACCGGCTCGCCCGGCCGCGGACCGCAGGGTGTCGCCCCACGATGAACGACACCACTCGCGAGGTCGGGGGGCCGCATGGGGGGGCAGCGCGGCGGAAGATCCCGGTCCAGGCGCCCGGAAGGAAAGGTGCGCTTGCTGCCGTCGTCCTGGAGCTCGGCGCCGGGCTGCTCCAGAAGCCATGTCTTGGCCGCTCCGGGTCGGCAAAATGGTTTGAGCTCGGGCGGCGGTACCGACAGGATCGGGGAACACCGATGAGTTCTTCCCGGCGCCGCGGTCTGTCAGTGTGACCTGCCCACATGCGGAGGACACCCAGATGACGGAAGGCGCCATGCCCGCACCAACGCTCACCCCCTCGCCCGCCCGCGTCACCGCCGTGCTGCGGATTCTCGTGCTGTCCACGTTCGTCGTCCTCCTCAACGAGACGATCATGGTCAACGCGATCCCGCGGCTCATGCGCGATTTCGAGGTCACCGCAGCCGCCGCAGGGTGGCTGTCCACGGCCTTCATGCTCACCATGGCCGTCGTCATCCCGGTGACGGGGTGGTTCCTCCAGCGCGTGACGACCCGAACCGCGTTCGGCCTCGCCATGGCACTGTTCCTCGCCGGCACTGCTCTGGCCGCGGCCGCGCCCGCCTTCCCCGTACTGCTGGCCGCCCGCGTCATCCAGGCCAGCGGCACCGCCGTCATGATGCCTCTGCTCATGACGACGCTGATGACCCTCGTGCCCCCGCACGACCGCGGCCGTGTCATGGGCAACATCACCCTCGTCATCTCCGTCGCACCCGCCCTCGGCCCCGCCGTCTCCGGTGTGCTGCTGCAGCTGGGGTCATGGCGCCTGCTGTTCCTGGCCGTGCTTCCCATCGCCGGAGCCATGGCCGTATTCGGTCGGCGCAACCTGGTCAACATCGGCGAGCCGCAAGCCGGTCCGATCGACTGGTTGTCCGTCCCCCTGGCGGCAGCGGGCTTCGGCGCCCTGGTCTACGGCCTGAGCGGGCTCGGTGCCGAGAACGCGGCCCAGGCTCCCGTGCCCCCGGAGGCCATCACCCTGGCCGGCGCCGTGCTCGTAGGACTGTTCGTATGGCGACAACTGGCACTGCAGCGCTCCTCCACCCCGCTACTGGACCTGCGCGCACTGACGTTTCGTCACTTCTCCGTGGCACTGGGCCTGATGTGCCTGTCCTTCATGGCCCTCATGGGTGCGTTCATCCTGCTGCCGATCTACCTGCAGGAGGTGTGCGGTCTGACCTCACTGCAGACCGGGCTGCTCCTCATCCCCGGCGGCCTGACCATGGGCCTGCTCGGACCACAGGTCGGCAAGCTCTACGACCGACTCGGCGCACCACGCCTGGTCGTACCCGGAGCCGTACTCACAGCGCTGTGCCTCGCGCTGTTCGCCCTCACGGGCGAACAGACCTCGCCGTGGCTGGTGCTCGCCCTTCACGTGGCCCTGAGTGCGGGCATGGCGTTCGTCTTCACCCCCGTCTTCACCTCCGGTCTGTCCGTACTGCCGCCGCACCTCTACCCGCACGGATCCGCCATCCTCGGGTCGCTCCAGCAGGTCGCGGCCGCCGCCGGCACCGCCCTGGTCATCAGTGTCATGTCGGGACACGCCGCCACGGCAGCAGCCGAGGGCGCCGACACCACCGGCGCCCTCGCCGCCGGCATCCGGTGGGGATTCGGCGTCGGCGCCGTGCTCGGCGCCCTGGCCGTGCTGGTCGCGTTGCTGATCCGCACCCCGCCCGCTCCGCAACTGTCTGCGGCATCGGAGGCCCAGGACGAAGACGGCACCACGACGCACAAAACCGCCCACACACCCACGTGACGCCCTGGTGACCGGCCCGGTGCTCGCCGCGACGAAGGGGGCACGGTTCGACCTGACCGGGGGCGGGGCGCGGCGGCAGAGCCGGTGCTGCGGCGCCTGCTGCCGCCGGCCGACCCCGGCCTGGAGCCCAGGGCCTGTCTGCGGTGCTGCCATCTCCCCTCGAACGTACGAGTACAGGTCATGTGAGTACGCGTACTCACTCCGAGACCGGTAGCCGCACCCATCCGCCGCACATCCCGCTCGCATAGCGTCCTCGTATGCCCCACGAGACCGTGCCAAGCGCCGCCACCCCTGACTCGATCCAGTCCAAGGCCTCCTCTATCCTCCTCGGCGCCGTCGGATGCGGTGGCGCGGCGCTCCTCGGCGTACTCGTTCTGGTCGTCGCGCTCGCATGGGGCTCATGGGGGTCGACGGACTTCCAACGTGTCGCACCCGAGGAGATGGCGGACCGCGCCCTCCAGCGTTCGCAGAAGGCCTACGAGGTCATGGGGTTCAAGCGCACCATAGAACCCGGAGTCGAGGACATCGGAGTCAGTACGCAGAACACGTTCGGCTCCAGCTTCTGTTACGACGGGGGCCTGCTGGGGCTGAACGACACGACCGTCGACGGCGCCTACTCGATGAGACACAGCTGGGCACTGGACCACGTGCCGGCGAGCCAGGCGGTCCCCGGCTTCCGCCGACTGCACCAGTTCTTCAAGGACAATGGCTGGAAGGTCACGTCCCACGGCGAGGGTGAGCAGGGCAGGGACTGGGAGTTGTTCGTCCAGCGGGACGACGGCGCCGAGCGGATGTCCTTCACCTGGTACCCGGACCGGGAGTACTTCACCGGCGGCGTCAGCATGCCCTGCGCCTACGACCCGGAGTGGAAGCACGGCGACGTCGGCCCTCCCGGGGACGACCAGAGGCCACCCGTCTTCGGGCCCGCGCGGCGGGACTCGCTGTGAGCTCGGGAACGATGGCGCCGGAGTGCGCGGTACGGGACCTGGGGATCGGAGCGGGGGACGAGGTCCTGACGTTCGTGTCGACCGTGTTCGCGGTGGCCGCCGCCGGAGCGGTCCCGGTGTCCGTCGATATCGGCCCGCGCACCCGCACCCTCGACCCCGCCGCGCCTCACGGTGCAGTCCGGTGTAGACGGCGTCGAAGGCGGGGCGCAGGTCGGTCAGCGTGTGGCGAGCCGTTCCAGCAGGGCGGCGCTCCGCGCCAGCAACTCCCGCTCTTCATTCGTGAGTTCGGCTTCGATGGCCTGCGCGAGCCAGCCGGCCCTGCGGCCCCGTTCGGCTTCGAGCGCGGCCCGGCCCGCGTCCGACAGCTCGACCAGCGACTTGCGGCCGTCGGTGGGGTGCGCCCGGCGCGTTATCAGGTTCTGTTCCATGAGCAGCCCCACCGACCGGGCCATCGACTGGGGGCGTACGCGCTGATCGGCGGCGAGGTCGCTGGTGGTCATGGCCCCGTTCCGGTCGAGCGCACCGAGCACGGCGGCCTGGCCCAGCGGGATGCGGTCCTCGTGCTTCACGCGTCGGAGGAGCTTGCCCATGGCGGTGCGCAGGTCGGCGGCGATGGCGGCGGCTTCCGAGGTGGGCATAGGGCACTTTACCCCGCTGGTCAGCGTTGCTGTGCACCTGACCTGCACAGTTTTGCTGTACAGCAGAACTGAACAGCATTGCTGTAGGGTTTGCGGGTCGGGCTCAGCGCCAGCGTCGTCGCAGCCGGGGCCGCGGCACACGACAACGGGGAGGAACCACCATGTCCGCACAGGCAGTCGGGACCATCGACGCCGCCATCGAGACCGTCACCGCCCGCCGGATCATCGACAGCCGGGGCAACCCCACGGTCGAGGTCGACGTCGTCCTGACGGACGGGTCCCTGGGACGCGCGGCCGTCCCCTCCGGCGCCTCCACCGGCGCCCGTGAGGCCGTGGAACTGCGCGACGGAGACGCCGCGCGCTGGCACGGCAAGGGCGTCGACCGCGCGGTGGCCCACGCCAACGGGGAGATCGCGGCCGCCGTCCGCGGCCGGGACGCGGCCGACCAGGCAGGTCTCGACGCCGCACTGGTCGCCCTCGACGGCACCGCCACGAAGTCCCGGCTCGGCGCCAACGCGATCCTCGGCGTCTCCCTCGCCGCCGCCAAGGCCGCCGCGGCGGCGCACCGCCAGCCCCTCTACCGCTACCTCGGCGGCGCCGACGCCCACCTCCTGCCGCTGCCGATGATGAACATCGTCAACGGCGGCGCCCACGCCGACAATCCGCTGGACTTCCAGGAGTTCATGATCGCGCCGGTGGGCGCGGACACCTTCGCCGAAGCCGTCCGCATGGGCAGCGAGGTCTTCCACACCCTGCGGCGCGACCTGCTGGCCGCCGGGCACTCCACGGGCGTCGGCGACGAGGGCGGCTTCGCACCCGCTCTGCGTACCGCCGAGGAGGCGCTCGACTTCGTGATGGCCGCCATCGAACGCACCGGCTACCGCCCCGGTACGGACATCGGCCTGATCATGGACCCGGCGTCCTCGGAGTTCTTCCACGACGGCGTGTACGACTACCAGGGCGAGGGGGTGCGCCGCACCCCCTCAGAGAACGCCGACTACCTCGCCAAGCTCATCGACGCCTACCCGATCCTCTCCATCGAGGACCCGATGGCGGAGAACGACTGGGACGGCTGGCGCGAGCTGACCGCCCGCGTCGGCGACTGCTGCCAGCTCACCGGCGACGACCTGTTCTGCACCGACGAGACGCTGCTGCGCGAGGGCATCCTCACCGGCGCCGGCAATTCGGTCCTGATCAAGGTCAACCAGATCGGCACCCTGACCGAGGCCCTGGCCACGGTGGCCACGGCCCACCAGGCGGGCTGGACGGCCGTCATGTCGCACCGCTCGGGCGAGACGGAGGACACCACCATCGCGGATCTGGCGGTGGCGACCGGCTGCGGCCAGATCAAGACCGGCTCGCTCTCCCGCTCCGACCGTACGGCGAAGTACAACCAGCTGATCCGGATCGAAGAGGAGTTGGGCGACTCGGCGCGCTACGCGGGCCGCTCCGCACTGCGCCGGGCGTGAACAGCGGGAAGCGGTAAGGGCCACGCGGCCCCCCGACCGCGATCGGGGGCCCGCGTGCATGCCGGGAAGACGAATGTCCCTGCTGGCGATCGGTGGTGTTGCGGATCCCATGCAGGCGGGCCGGTCAGTCCGGTCCGTCGGCCCCGTCGGCGGGCGGGTGGGGTCGTACATGGGCGATGACGAGGGCGACGTCGTCGGCCGCGTCGGGGTGTCGTAGCGCAGCAAGAAGTCGGTCGCAGGTCGCCTCCGGGGGGAGGCCGGGATCGGCGAGGAGGTGCAGGAGCAGGTCGAGGCGGTCGTCCAGGGCCTCGTCGCGGGTTTCTACGAGGCCGTCGGTGTAGAGGACCAGCCGGTCGCCGGGGATCAGGCCGAGGACGGTGTTCTCGAAGTCGGCGCCGCCCAGGCTGCCCGTGCCGAGCGGCACGCCGGCGGGAAGGTCGAGCAGTTCCGGGGGCTGCTCCGACCGGATCACGACGGGTGGCGGGTGGCCGGCGAGGGCGACCCGGCAGCGGGAGCGGTGCGGGTCCCAGGTGGCGTAGACGCAGGTCGCGATGGTCCCGTCCAGTTCGGCGGTGATGTGGTCGAGGTGGCGCAGAACCCGGGCCGGGTCGAGACCGAGGTCGGCCAGGGTGCGGGTGGCCGTGCGCAGCTGTCCCATGGTGGCGGCGGCGTGGACACCGTGCCCCATGACGTCGCCGACCACGAGAGCGGTCTTGTCCTTGGGCTGGGGGATCGCGTCGAACCAGTCGCCGCCGATCCCGCTGGCCGCCGCCGCGGGCTGGTAGCGGTAGGCGATCTGGAGGCCGGCGTACCGGGGCGGGGGCTGGGGGAGCAGGTGGCGCTGAAGCGTCAGGGCGGTGTCGGTGGCGTGCTGGTACCAGCGGGCGTTGTCGATGGCGACGGCGGCGCGGGTGGCCAGCTCACCGGCCAGGGTGACGTCGTCGTGGTCGAAGGGCGGCGGATTGCGGGTGCGCAGGAAGCCGAGGGCGCCGAGGACCTGGCCGCGGGCAGTCAGCGGTACGGCCAGGTAGGAGTGCGTGCCCTCTTGGGCGAGGAGATCCGCGGCGGCTTCGTCGCGCGCGATGTGCACCAGGTCCGCGCCGGTGACGTGCGACACCAGGACGGGACGACCGGTGTTCACGCAGCGGGTGACCAGGCGGTCGGCCGGATACGTGGTGCGTTCGCCGACCGGGTCGGCGGCGCGGACGGAGGCCGTCTCGTAGGCCGCCGCCACCGCCAGGGCCATGAAGAGAGCCTGCCCCGTCCGGGGTCCGGGCGCCGTGGCGACGCTGCCTTCCAGGACGGAGTCGAGGACGTCGACCGAGGCGATGTCGGCCAGGTCGGCCACGACGAGGTCGGCGAGCTCGCAGGCCGTCCGCCCCAGGTCCAGGGTCGTCCCGACGGTCACCGACGCCCGGGCGATGAGGTCCAGGCGCCTACGGGCTCCGGTGGCCTCCTGGGCCGCGCGGTAGCTGTCGGTGACGTCCACCACCATGAGGGCGACACCGATCACCCGCCCGCGCGGGTCCTCCAGCCGGTAGTACGAGCCCGACCAGGCGTGCTCCCGGTCCGGATCGGCGGGAGTGCGCCCGGTGCCGTACTGGTCCAGCAGGGGTGCGCCCGTGTCCAGGACCCGGCGCATGGCGGCTTCGATCGCGTCCGTGTCCAGGAACGGCAGCGCCTCACCGGGCGTACGGCCCAGGTGCCTCTCGGCGGGCAGGCCGTTGATCCGTTCCAGCGTCGGGTTGACCAGGACGTAGCGCAGGTCGGTGTCCAGAACGGCCAGCCCGAGCGGGGACTGCGCCACCAGCGGCACCGATTGCGCCAGGTCCCGCTCCACGCCCCGTAGAACGGCCTCGTCGCAGGCGATCCCCAGGGCGTACACGCCGCCGTGCTCGTCCTGCAGCCGCATGCTGCGGAACTCCACCAGCCGTGTGGAGCCGTCCTTGCGCCGCACGGGGAAGACGCCCGCCCAGGCGCCGCCACCGGCCATGACCTTGGCGAACAGTTCGAGGATCAGGTCGACGTACTCTTCGGCGATCAGAAGTTTCGCCGCGTAGCTGCCGAGCGCCTCCTCGGCCGACCAGCCGAACAGGTCCTGTGCCTGGGGGCTCCACAACGTGATCCGCCCGTCGGTGTCCAGGGCCACCGCGGCCACGCTCAGAACGTCCAGCAGACCGCCTGGTTCGGAGGGAACCACTTTCACCGGGCTGGGCGCGGCCCGCAGTGTCTCGGAGGTGACCACGACCGGACCTCCTTCACCCCATGCGGCGGGCATCGGACCTGGTGATCCAGCGCCCTGCTTGCTCCGCGGGCCGCCTCTCATCCGCCTCCGCCCCGTCCGGGCGGCAGTCTCCGCGAGCGGCTGCCTGACGGGCAGGCTGCCCCTTTCCCGGGAATGCCGGCGTGTCCCCGCGGCCCGGCAGGCGTGTTCGACATGGAGCTTCATCGACGATGGCGCTCGTGAGCGTTTCTACGAGAGGCTCCGCCGCGATCTGGAGTCCGGTGCCTGGGACGAGCGCTTCGGCCACCTGCGCACGCAGGAGACGTACGAAGGGTCGCTCGTCATCGTGCGCGCGACCCCGTGAGAGCTGAAGTACCTGCCCTGCCGACGAGGGAGATACGGTCCGATCCATCGAACGCGGTCCGGCCGCAGGCGGTGGCCTGTCCGTCGGCTGCACGGCTGCACGGCTGCGGACCGATCAGTAGATGTCGCGGACGTAGCGCCTTTCGCCGGCCATCTGCCGTACGTACGCGGCGGCCGATTCCGCGTCCATACCGCCGTGCGCGGCGACGATCTCATGCAGGGCCCGGTCCACGTCCTTGGCCATGCGGCCGGCGTCGCCGCAGACGTAGAAGTGGGCGCCGTCCTGCAGCCACCGCCACAGCCGGGGACCGTGCTCGCGCATGCGGTCCTGAACGTAGATCTTGTTGCGCTGATCGCGCGAGAAGGCGACATCGAGGCGGTCCAGGTGGCCGGAGGCGAGGAATGCTTCCAGTTCCTCGCGGTGGCAGAAGTCGGTGGCTTCGCGCTGTTCCCCGAAGAACAGCCAGTTGGGGGCGGTGTGTCCCTTGGCCCGACGCTCCTCCAGAAACCCGATGAACGGTGCGACTCCCGTACCCGGGCCGACCATGATCATGGGTGTGGCGGAGCCGGTCGGCGGGCGGAAGTGGGGCGAGCGCTGGACGAACACCTGGACGGGTCCGTCGTCGGCGCAGTCCGCGAGGTAGGTGGAGCAGACGCCCTTGCGGTCCCGGCCCAGGTCGTTGGTGTAGCGGACGACGGACACGGTCAGTCGGACCTCGCCCGGGTGCGCGAGCGGACTGGAGGAAATGGAGTACAGGCGTGGCTGCAGCCGCTTGAGGACTCCCGTCCACTCGTCGGCCGAGGCCCGGACGGGGAAGGCGCCGATGACGTCGGCGGCCTGCCGGCCCCAACTCCACTTCGCCAGCTCGCCCTTGTTGTCCGGGCGCAGCAGTCGTTGGAGGTCCCGGTCTCCCGTGCGTGAGGCGACGAATCTGAGGAGGTCCGGGGTGATGCGGGCGATGTCGAAGCGGGTCCGCAGGGCTTCACCGAGGGGGATGGTGTCGCCGCTGTCGGGGAGGGCGACGACCTCGTCGGGGTCCAGGCCGGTGAGGGCGAGCCATTCGGCGACGAGTGCGGAGCCGTTGGCCGGCCATACGCCGAGGGCGTCTCCGGCCTCGTAGGCGAGCTCCCCGCCACGGGTGTCGAAGGCGAACTGCCGCACCTCCTTCTGTGATCCGGGCAGGCTGAGCAGCCGGTTCCCGATCAGGAGCGTCGCGAACGGTGAGGTCTTGGAGTAGCCGCCGGATGCGGTGGGCGGGGTGGCGGCGGGTACGGTGACGGGCTCTGCTGCGGAGCGTGCCGCTGCACCTGCGGCGGCGACCGCGGCGGGTGCCGGGGTGGTGGTGGGCTGCGGGTCGGCTGCTGTGGCGAGGGCGGTGGAGATCTGGTCGAGCCACTGTCCGGCGGTCTCGTCGTAGTCGGGTTCACAGTCGGTGCGTGCGTGCAGGCGGGTGCCGCCGAGTTCGGTCAGGCGCTCGTCCAGGCGGCGGCCGTGGCCGCAGAAGTCGTCGTAGCTGGAGTCGCCGAACGCCAGGACGGAGTAGCGCAGGCCGTCCAGCCGGGCGGCGTCGGGGGCGGTGAGGGCTTGCCAGAAGCCGGCGCCGTTGTCGGGGCTGTCGCCGTCGCCGAAGGTGCTGGTGACGATCAGCAGGTCGGTGTCGGAGGTGAGCTGCGCTGGGGTGGCGTCGGCCATGGCGAGCAGGGCCGGGGTGTGGCCGGTCCCGGTGAGGCGGGTGGCTGCGGTTGCGGCGAACTCCTCGGCGTTTCCGGTCTGTGAGGCCCACAGCACGATCAGCGGCCGGGTCCTGACTGCGTCGGGGGCGGCGCCGACGGCATGGCCGGGGGAGGCGGGGGCGGACGGTGCGAGGGCGGGAGCGGCGGGGGCGGCCGTACGGGAGAACATGCCGGCCAGCACGCCGTCCACCCACAGCGCCGTCGCCGGGGCGAAGGGGGCGGAGGCGGGCAGTACCGGTACGCCGCCGGGCGGTGCCACGGCGATGCCGGACAGGTATCCGGAGAGGTACCTGCGCTCCGGCTCCTCCAACACCGGTCCGGCCAGGTCGGTCAGGCCGAAAAGGGTGGTGAGGGCGGTCACGGCCGTGTCCATGCCTCGGGTCTGCGGCGTGGAGGCCGGGCCAGGTGGTTGCTGCGTCGGGACGGACGGGGCCGTGGCAGTGGCTGCGGACACGGCAGCGCTTTCCTCGGGTTCCGGGGCGGCGACCACGCGCAAGGCCACGGCGCAGGCCTTGAACCCGGGCTGGAACGAGATCGGGTCGACGGCGTCGTTGGTGACGGCGTTGACGCTGAGGTACTCCCCGAACAGGTCGTTCCAGTGGAACGGTGCGAAACAGTTCCCGGGGCGCACGCGGTCGGTGACGACAGCGGGCAGGACGGCGCGGCCGCGCCGGGAGGCGACCTCGATGTGGTCCCCGTCCCCGGCGTTCATGGCGGCGGCGTCGTCGGGGTGCAGTTCGACGAACGGGCCGGGGTTGAGCTTGTTGAGCTTCGCAACCTTGCCGGTCTTGGTCAGGGTGTGCCACTGGTGTTGCAGACGCCCGGTGTTCAGGACGAACGGATAGTCGTCGTCGGGGAGCTCGGAAGCCGGCAGATGAGGGCGGCCGAAGAACTGGGCGCGGCCGGTGGCGGTGGGGAACGCCAACCGGGGCCGGGTGCCGTCCTCGCGTTCCAACAGGGTCTGGCTGACGCCGTCGTTGAGGTAGCGGATCGGGTTGCGGTCGCTGCCCTCCGGGGACGGGGTCGGCCACTGGACAGGGGTCTGGCGCAGGCGCTGGTAGCTGACGCCGCGCAGGTCCCAGCCCGTCTTCGGGTTCCAGGCCTGCTTCAGCTCCTCGAAGACGTCCTCGGCGCCGGCGTACGTGAAGGCCTCGGCGAAACCCATCTCGCAGGCGACACGGGCGATCAGCTGCCAGTCGGGCAGCGCCTGCCCGGGCGGATCCACGACGCCTGGGACGAGGGTGAGGTTCCGCTCAGAGTTGATCATGATTCCGTCGGACTCCGCCCACAGCGTGGCGGGCAGTACGACGTCGGCGTAGGCGGTCGTCTCGGTCTCGGCGAAAACGTCCTGCGTGATGACGAGCTCCGCGGCCTCCAGGCCGGCGATGACCGTCTTGCGGTTGGAGACCGAGGCGACCGGGTTAGTGCAGATGATCCAGCAGGCCTTGATGTCCCCGGCGGCCATCTGCTCGAACATCTCCACGGTCCCGCGTCCCACCTCGGTGCGCAGCGTGCCCGCTTCAACGCCCCATAGGTCCTCGATGAACGCGCGCTCCTCGGCTACGAGGACGGAGCGCTGGCCGGGCAGACCCGGGCCCATGTAGCCCATTTCGCGTCCGCCCATCGCGTTGGGCTGGCCGGTCAGCGAGAACGGGCCGGAGCCGGGCCGGCAGATCGCCCCGGTGGCGAGGTGGAGGTTGACCAGGGCGTTGGTGTTCCAGGTGCCGTGGGTGGACTGGTTGAGTCCCATCGTCCAGCAGCTCATCCACTCGCCGGCCTCGCCGATCCACTGCGCGGCCTGCCGGATGTCCGCTTCCGGTATCCCGGTGATCTCGGCGACCTTCGCCGGCGGGTAGTCCGCCAGGAAGGCGGGCATGTCCTCCCAGCCGTCGGTGAACTCCGCGATGAACGCCTCGTCGGTGTGCCCGTTCTCCACCAGCAGCTGCAGGAGCCCGTTCAGCAGGGCCAGGTCCGTGCCCGGCTTGATCTGCAGGAACAGGTCGGCCTTGTCGGCGGTGGAATTGCGCCGGGGGTCGACGACGATCAGTTTCGCCCCGGCCGCCTTGATCCGGTCCATCATCCGCAGGAACAGGATCGGGTGGCAGTCGGCCATGTTCGCGCCGATGACGAAGAACGCATCGGCCCGGTCGAAGTCCTGATAGGAGCCGGGGGGCCCGTCCGCACCCAACGAGAGCTTGTATCCGGAGCCCGCACTGGCCATGCACAGACGGGAGTTGGACTCGATCTGATTGGTGCGTACGAAGCCCTTCGCGAGCTTGTTGGCCAAGTACTGGGCTTCGAGTGACATCTGTCCGGAGACGTAGAAGGACAGCGCGTCGGGGCCGTGTTCGTCGAGGATGGCGCGCAGTCGTCCGGCGACTGCCGTGATCGTCGCGTCCACGCGCGCTTCCTCGGGCTCGGCGCCGCGTTCCGTGCGGACCAGCGCCGTGGCGGCCCGCCCGGTGGCGGCCATCATGTCGGCGCTGGTCGAGCCCTTCGTGCAGAGCCGCCCGAAGTTCGTCGGGTGGAGCTTGTCCCCGGAGATCTTCTCGGCGGTTCGCCGACCGGTGGCAGGGTCCCGGCCGATGTCGAACACCATGCCGCAACCGACGCCGCAGTACGAGCAGACCGTCCGTACGCTCTCCGCCTTCGCATCCGGCGTCGTCACCGGGACTCCTTCCCCAGGGCCACAGTCCTCGCCCCGCGTAAGCCGGGTGAGCGTGGGCAGGAGTGGGAAGATCCCCACATCCAAGACCGTAGGAAGACCGCATTACCGGGCGATCACGCCCTGCGGTCGCGATGTGTAAACCGGCCCGCACACCGCTCCCTCGCCAGCTGTGAGCAGCAAGGATGGTCCAGGTACACGCGTAGGCAGACAGCCGGCCGGGGCTGAGGACCGGCACCCGTGCCCGCGGGCCACCGGCCCGGGCCTGTCAGCCGGCTACGGCAGTGCAGACGTGTTCCCCACGGGAGCGGGTGCTTGGTACTGCCGGCAACGCCGCCACAGTTCCCGTCGACGGAGTATGCGATCTTGCTGCCTCGGGGATCCACCCCTACGTCCCGGCTCGGGGGAGGACTTGTGCAGCCCCCGGGTGGCCACGACCCCTTCGTCGCGCGCTGATTCGTGCTTCTAGGGCGAGTCTTCCTGGTAGGAGTGCCGCTGCTCTTTCCAAGGGTCGGCGATGTTGTGGTAGCCGCGCTCTTCCCAGAACCCACGCCGGTCCGCGGTCATGTACTCGATCCCGCGCAGCCACTTCGGTCCCTTGTAGCCGTACAGGTGCGGCACGACCAGGCGGAGTGGAAAGCCGTGCTCGACGGTCAGGGGTTCCCCGTTGTGGTGCATGGCCATCAGGGTCCGGTCCGAGGCGAAGTCGGACAGGCGCAGGTTGGCGCTGTAGCCGTACTCGGCCCACGCCATGACGTGCGTGACCTGCGGCGCCGGTGGCGCCAGCTCCAGCAAGGTCTTGGCCGGCACTCCGTAGAACTCGTGATCGGCCGTCGAGGGCCCGGACGCGCAGTGCATGTCGGTGACGACCGTGATACGGGGGAGGGCGGACACCTCGTCGAACGTCCAGCTGTACTTCTCTCCGGAGGCGGTGGCGCCGAAGACCTGAAGGGTCCACCGCTCGGGCCGGAACTTCGGCACCGGCCCGTAGTGCGACACAGGCCAGCCCTTGGCCAGCTTCTGGCCAGGAGGAAGTTGTCCCGATTCCACGATGTCGCCCTGTTCTCCCGCATACCGGCGCGATGACGGCGAGCGCCTCTCCGCAGGCAGAAGTCTGCCAGCAACCGCCGACCACCGGCTTCAGCCACCCCGACGGCCAGGGAGTCGCGCACTGCCCCCCGGGCGCGGCGGCCGGGCCGCATCCGGCGGGCCTCGCCTGGGGCCCGCTCCTGGCGATCCTCACCGTCTCGTACCACCGACGCCGCCGAGCGAACGATGCGTCGGCTGCCGCTCGGCCCGAGGCCGGTTGGCCGGTCCGCTGGGCC
The DNA here is from genome assembly GCF_055574035.1 of Streptomyces sp. NPDC030021. Classification (NCBI taxonomy): domain Bacteria; kingdom Bacillati; phylum Actinomycetota; class Actinomycetes; order Kitasatosporales; family Streptomycetaceae; genus Streptomyces; species Streptomyces sp. NPDC030021. Next base: position 35,520 of record NZ_JBVIAH010000034.1, on the reverse strand, counting down.
TGCCGTTGCAGAGCACGACCAGGGTCCCGAATCAAGCACCGAGGTGTTTCCCCTACTCGGCGACATCGCGCTCACGTGGAAACGGGCGATCCCAGCGCTGACCAACAGACGTTCTCAGGACTCGGTTCTGGCACACATTCCGTAAGGGCGGTGGTCAGGAGTGCGCGGAATCGGTGTCGTCCCACTTCCATCCGGTTCGGGGGAACTCCTTGAGCAGGGCGGTGAGGGACGGTGCCTGGTAGATGGCGGATGACCAGTTCTCCGCGGATACATCGAGCGTCACCAGAGGCGGGGTGTCCTGACGAAAGTCATAGGCAAGCAGTTCGCGGCTTCCGTCCCCGCCGATGACGACGGCGCCGGGGAAGCGCTTCTGGAACTCTCCAGCCTCATTGATGCCGATGAGCTCGGCCGGCGCGTCAATCACCAGGAAGTCGTCAGTGGGAGGAATGAACTGACTCAGACTCCCTGTGGTTCCCAGGAAGTCCCGGTAGTCCTCGGGAAAGCGGACTCCGAAGTGGTGCTCGACCTGCGCGATCTGGTCGTCGTTCGAACTCATGAAGCAGTTCTATCAAGGGTATCGCCGCCTGGTGGCGGTGGCCGCCTTGTGCCGCGGTGAGGAGTACACGTTCGCGGAGCAGGGCAGGTCCGCGGTGCGGGTGGCGGTGATCCAGTCCTTGAGGCGCCGGCCGGAGCGGTACTTCGCGAGCTTCGCCGCGATCTCCTCGGCGGTCTCGTGGCAGTTGTCGACCTCGATGAACAACAGCGGGATCCCGTACTGCGGCGCGGTGAGCACGATGCCGGCCTGGGCGCCGCCCTTGCCCGGCGCACCCCACGTCCCGGTGGCCGGGAGCGGCACGCTCCCCCGTGCGACCGGTGCCCGCCCTCCAGTGGACACGCTGTGATTAGCCATGGGGCGGCTGCAGAGGCTGCCAGAAGGCCCGCGAGAACACCTTCTGTTCGTGCTTGGTGCGCTCCTTTTTCAGAGCCTCGGTGAATCTTCGCCCTTGGCATGCGGTGGCCGCCGAGACCAGTTCGGTGGCGTTGGTCTGCAGTCCGGAGGCTTCCAAGGCCACCACCAGGTTGGACTGGTGAGTCGCGGACCGTCTCCTGGCGGTCGCCCAGACGACCCGGTTGCCTATCGCCGCGCGGGCGGGTTGAGCTGCGTTGTCGAGCCGAGCCAGCTGCTGGAGAAGGAGCACGATCTCCTCCGCGTCCCGCAGTACCAGGACCTCCAGTGCCCGTTCGAGTTCCTGCTGCAGGTCCGCTGCGGCAAGAGCGAGCAGCAGCGGAGCCGTCGCCGCGGGCGCTCCGCCCTCGGCTTGTCGCGCCAGCATGGTGCTGTCGGTGAACATCGATCCGGCGTGGCGCAGTTGGAGGAGGAACTGCCCGACGTGACCGGTGGGTCGGTCCTCCAGGGAGCAGGTGTAGACGGTCCACGCGTTGTCGGCCCGTCCGTTCTTCTCCAGCTCGATTACCACGGCGGCAGCCGCCTCGGGTCCGACGGAGCGGGCCATGCCCGCCAGTAGAGCTTCCGTTCCCGGATACGTCCGGTCCAGCGCATCCAGCAGGTTCGGCAGTTCGCGCCGTGGGATCGTCCGGAGGGCGGTGACCAATGCCTCCGAGGCCTGCCGGTGGCGGCCGGTCGCATGCAAGTCGGTAATCAGTACACAGGCGTCAGCCGTCGGGCGGGAAGCGATGGCGTAGTTGACGACGGCGGCCGCGGCCTCGTGCTTGTGCATGGCCTGCAAGGCCGAGATAAGGGCGAGAAGATGCTCGACCTTCCGATTTTGGGTGGCGCGGAAGACCGTCTCGGCATCCACGTGCAGGCCGCTGCGGGATAGCTCCTCGGTCAGCTCGGCAACGTCGGAGGCCGACCTACAGTTCGCCGCCCCCGCATGCAGCGTGCCCTTGACGGCGTGCATGCCCGCCTCCGTGAGAGCCCGGCTGAGGGCGACGATGTCGGCGACGGTTCGCTCGGCAGCCACCGCCTCGACCGCCGACACGACTGCGGTGTCCAGACCCGTTCCGATCAGCCAGGTGAGCAGCACGATCACGTCCGGCACCGGTCGCGTCGCGCCGACGGCACCGAGTAAGGTCTCGGCCTGTTCCCGCAGGCCGCATCCGTGCAGGCTGCGGACGAGTACCGCGACATCGCGCGGGGTGTGCAACTGAACCGAGGCGCGCAGCAGCTGTACGAGATGGTCCTCCAGCCCCGCTCGGTGCAGGTGCACCATCAGCGCACAGGTGTCCTCGACCGAGCGCGTCATCACCAGAGCCGGCAGGGCCGCCTCCGCGTGCGCGTGGAGTCCGGCCTCCTTGAGCGCAGCCAGGAGCGCCGTGACCTCTTGGACCTCCCGGGAACGGCTGACCGAGGCCACCAACTCGCTCGCCATTGCCCGCTGAGTGCGGGACTCCAGATCACCGATGACGGCGATCAGTTCCGGCACCGAAGCGCTGCGGTCGGTCTCCTCAAGCGCGGCCATCAGCGAGACCGGGCCGATGCGGCCGGCCGGCTCGCTGCCAAGGTCCTGGACGTCTTCCAGTTGCGCCTCCAGGTGGTGGCACTGATCCTCGGCCGCGATGAGTTCCGCGCGGGCAACGGCCAGCGCCTCCCGGAGGTACAGCACTTCCTGTTCGAGCCGCTCGCACTCGGTTTCGAGTTCGTGGATCTCGCCCTGCCACATGTCGAGGTCGGCCCGATGGGCGAGCCGCTGCCCTTCCAGTTCGACATGCAACTGACGACACCGCCGGTGCGTCTCGGCGAGCTGTCGGTTGCGGTCTGACAGGGCTTCTTCCAAGGCCCGCTGGAGCGTCTTGATACGGCGGGTCTCCTCGTCCGCCTCGGCCAGCCGGTCCTGGATGGCCTGCTTCTCGGTGTCGCCCCGGTGTGAGCTCAGCGCCTCGCGGTGCAGAGCACGCAGGCCGCTCTCGGCTTCGAAGGTGATCGGTGACCCGTCCTCACGCAGGTCCGCAAGGACGGTGGCAACGAAGTCCCACGGGGGGACGCGCTCCGCTGCGAGGTAGCGGGTCACCGTGCTCGGATCCAGGTGCCGGCGGACAGCGTAGCGACGGACGCTGATGCCCAGGGCGAGGAAGACGCCACGGAGGTCCTCGGCAAAGGCCCGTTTCTGCGGCGAAAGGCCTTCTTTCAGGGGTGACAGGCGAGCCGCCTGTGCCGTGCGCTCCATGAGAAACAACCTCGCCGCAGATGCCAAGGGGACGACCGAACGTCCAGTATCCGGGCTGCCGAGCCTGGTAGCGCTGCAACGGGTGTTGCCGTCCCGAACGGCAACACCGGCGGCAGTTCGGCATGCGCTGCCATCCGCGATGGCAACACCACACGACCCTGTTTGGCGGCACTGTGCGCGCACCATGAGGGGGGCGGCGCCCGCCACCCTCGACCATGGGAGAAACAGGCACATGAGACCGCAGGACGTCATCGAGCAGCGCAAGGCCCACCCCCCGCTGCCGTGCCGCCGACCTCGCCCACATCGATCGAGGCGGCTGCGCCGACTGCTGCGCCGGCTGCTGCACCAAGCGCTTTTGGGAGCCGCCGGGGCTGCGGGCGCCGCCCTCGTCACCTGGCTGTCGTTCTGGCTCCAGTCCCTCTGAGCACCGGCGCACGCACGGAGGCGTCTGCCGACGGAGAGACCATCGGCCTGGACCAGAGCGGGGGACCTTATTCCAGGGCCCCGGGCCGGGCACGGAGTGCTGCACATGGGGTGCCCGGCCCGTACTGCCGTCAGGTCGAGCACCGTCTGCGGCTCGTCGTCCTCTGGTGAACGTCCGCAGTACCCTCGACGCTACGGGGTCGGCGGGCCCCCCTGTGTATCCCCTGCTTGACCGGCGTGGAGTCAGCCCGGCAGAAGGCGAAGCAGAGGTACGGCGCCTCCGGGAACGAGATGCCGCGTCGAACGCCGACGCGCGGTCCTGTTCGGGGTGCGGGCCTGGCCATGGCTGGGGCGGGATGTCGTGCGCAGGGTTGATGTCAGTGGGATGCGCAGGGTTATGACAGTGGGGACGCAGAGTCCCTGTCAGTAGGCGGCGGCGACACGGAGAGTGCCAGGAGGCTGTAGAGCACGTCGTCGTGGAAGCGGCCGGGGTCGATTCCACCGTCGCCCCAGACGCGCAGGAGGACCTGGGCCTCGGGGCTGGATCGGGCCGCGTATGGACGCGTGGGCTCCTTCCGTCCGGTGAGGGCGTCGACTGGTGCGGGGGAGGGCCCGGACCTCGGCGCGGGGATCGTGCGCAGGGCCGGTATGCGTGTTCGAACTTGCCTCGCCTGGGCATAATCACGGCGCACGCGGGAGACCATCAGGCCGAGTACCAGGGGGGAACTTTGGCCATCAAGATGCTGCTCAGCGACTTGTACGCGATAGCAGGCCATATGAAGCAGCAACCAGGCGACCAGGCAGACGCCCTGCTTGAAATGCTGCTCTACGAGTTGGATGCGGTCGCGCAGGATTTGGAGCAGTACGGCGACAGCCCCGACCTCGTGGATGCTCTGAAGCAAGTGCCCGTACAGGTCGAAGTCAGCCTTGTCCGGCAGGTCCTGGCTTCGCTGGAATCGACAGCGGACTCGTTGGATCCGGAGGACGAGGCCGACCGGAAGATGCGCAGGCTGTTTGACCAGCTGAGCCATGAGGTGTGGATCGCAGACGGTGCGCCCGTCGATATTGACCTAGGTGTCCTGCGGGAGGCGGTGTCACTGCTCGATCTCGCGGTCAGGTCAGGGTCTCCTGAAGCGCCCCGCGGTTTGGCCCTTCTGTCCCCACTGGTCCCCAACAATGGGGATGCCGATGCCGCTCAAGACGTAGCTCAGCAGACACGCGGCAAGGTGCCTGCTGAGGTGGTCAAAGAGATCAGATCCATCCTCCGGCAATGCATGAACGAGTTCACCATCTCAGGCGTGGAACACCAGGCAACCGAGACAATCTCGGCGCTGGACCGCGCCCACAAGGTCCCGACGCGGCGCATCGTGTTCACCGAAGCAGCCGTATTTGCTGCCACAGCGACCGCAGCGGTGACACCTCTGGCCCGTGTCCTTCTCGTCTGGCTTCGGCAACGAAAGTCCGATGTGAAGCTAGAGATCACTCGGTCCGACGGCGCTACTGTCAGTGTCGAGGCCACCCATCTTGCCGAACCGGAAGAAATGCTCGAACGGTTGGCGCAAGTCTTGGATCGCATGCCGCCCGGCCCGGCCCTGCCACCTGCTGCGGTCCCGCTGCCCGATTCCGCATCCCCGCAGCCGCAGGTAGCCGAGGACGAGGAATAGACCGCTATCCAAGACAGCAACACTGCGATCCCACTGTCATAACCCTGCACATTCACTGACATCCACCGTGCGCACGACACGGGAGACTGCCCGGCATGGACGTGGAGTCGGTGACGGTGGAGCTTTACGGACTGCAGCCCGCGGAATTCACGGCGGCCCGGAATGGCTACGTGGCGCGGGCGCGGAAGACCGGTGACACGGAACTCGCCGCCGCGGTCGCGGCGCTGAAGAGGCCGACGGTCGCGGTGTGGGCGGCGGGGCTGCTGGCACGGCACCGCCCTGATGAGACACAGGGGCTCCTCCAGCTGGGCCAGGCACTTCGTACGGCGCACCGGACGCTGGATGCCGAGCAGCTGAGGAAGCTCTCGCATGATCAGCATGTGGTGATCGGCCGGCTCGCGCGCACCGCTCGCACTCTCGCGGCCGAGGCCGGGCAGACGGTGAGCGGGCCGGCGCTGCACGAGGTCGAGCAGATTCTCCACGCGGTCCTCGCCGACGGGGACGTCGCGGCGCGTTGGGCGGCGGGGCGTTTGGTGAAGGCGCCGGATGCGGTCCTGGGGTTCGCCGGCCTGGAACCGCGGCCGGGTGCGGCTCTGCCGAGCAGCAAGCCGCCAGCCGCGCCCACCGGCGACGCGACGGAACAGACCCCGCCCCCTGCCCGGAAGACGGATGCGGGTGCGACTGCGATGCGGGTACGCCGGGAGCGGGTGGAGGCGGCCAGGGCGGAGTCGGCCGAGGCACGAGCCGAAGCCGACCGGCTCGAAGCCGGGTACGCCGACGGGCAGGAGCTGGTGGACTCCACGGCCGCGGCCGTGGCAGCGGCGGAGGAAGAAGTGGCGGCGGCGAAGGAACGGCGGAGCAAGGCCCGTGTGGCGATGGCGGAAGCCGCCGCCCGCCATCGGGAGGCCGGGCGGGCCGCTTCGAAGGCACGGGCGCGGGCGGAGACGGCAGCGCGCAAGGCCGAGAAGCTCACCAGCCCCGAGGAGTGAACCCAACAGGACCGTGTCGGGGTGCGGCCCCCGTCGCGGCCCTGATGGCCAGGGACGCACCCCGTACGGCCGAACGTACCCCCACACCCGCCCCGGGCTACTTCACCGCGAAGAGGTCCACGACGAAGACGAGGGTTACCGGGACGGATCGCCGTTCCAGCACCACGGTCCCCGTAGCCGAGGTGCGCGGGGACCACGAGCTTGCGGCGGTCGCCACCAGGCCCTCTGGCATCCTGCGGATCATGACCTACTGGGATCCGATACCGACCGTCCGCGCCTTGGCGGGCGAGCCCCATCCGCTGTGGCGGGGCGACCTTGTGAGGCATGACTGGTCCGGGCCTGCACCCGACGGGTGGCAGAAGCGGGACTGGCGAAACGTCCCGGGCCCGTTCTACACGGCCAGCACCGACAACTGCCTCACCGGGCGGCAGTGCGCGCCCCGGCACGTCGCGTACGAAGACGAGTACTGCACCGAGTTCGTCTACCGTCAGCCCGTCCGGGCTTCCGGGGTACACGAGTTGACTTGCGCTGCGGAGTGCGACCCCTTCGGGGGGTATGGCGGGGACGGCGACCGCCACTGGACCCCGGAGCTGGTCCGGGACTGGTGGCGCGAGCGCGGCAGGGCCCGCGAGTGGGCCGCGTGCGTAGGGTGGGGCGAGTGGGCCACGTCCGAGCATGAGGAGTTCCGGGACGCCGCCGAAGGAGCACGGACGTACCTCGCCCACTTGGACCACGGCCTCGATGAGTACCTTCGCGACTACGTGTTCTGGCTGGCCGAAGGCCGCCCGGCCGCCCCTGAAGAGCGTCTCCCGGAGCTCGACGCGTAGATGCGGATACCGAACCGCGCTGCGGCAGGAGGACCGGCCCGTCACACGCGCCGCATGGTCATCGCCAACGGACCCGGAACACCTCCCGAGGCGAACACGGCTGCCTGAACAGCGGACAGCAACAAACCCCGTCCATGACTTCTGCTCGTACGCCACCCCCGCCCGCAGCGCCGCGGGGCCCGGCACCGACTCCGCGGCGCTGCGCGCAGCGTGCTGTGGCCGAGCGCGATACCTGGCCCTGATGAACAGCCTCGGTGCTCGGCTCGCCGTCGGCAGAGCCGCCGCTCCCCGGGCGACGGCCCTACGGCCGAGGACCTCCTCGCGGCTCCGCGCGGTCCTGGACACCGGGGCCGGGATTCGGTGGGCACTGCCTGCCCGTCGACCCGTTGTTCGTCTCGTGGAAGGTCCAGCAGGAGCTCGGAGTCCCTTCCCGGTTCGTGGAACTCGCCGACGACGTGAACCGCCACATGCCCGACCACGTCGTGCGGCGTCTCGTGGAAGCGCTCGACACGCGTGGTATGCCCGTCAACGGATCGCGGATCGGGCCGAGGCGGAATCGACGAGCTGGTCACCATCGAGACGGTCCGGGCGGTCGCCGACACCGTCGCCGATCTCCACGACGGCCTGGAGGCCGGAGGCGGCGTCTGAGGCCGGCGAACGCTATTGACTCGGTACCGTAACCGGGCCGCCGGATGGTCAAGCGGCGCTCGCCCGCGGCGATGCCGATTCCCCCGAGCGTGACCAGCCAAGGCGCGCAGCGCCCTTTCACAGCCGGTCGACACCAAGAGCAACGAGCGCGTGCCCGCCGCCCTCCATCGAGTCGGTGGCTGCATTCGGCGAGGATGTCCTTGTTGCCGGGGACGCCGGTGGCGGCCGAGGCGACGGCCCGGGCCGAGCTTGCGGCGGGCGAGGATGAGGATGGTCAGCGCGGTGGCGGCGCCGCCGGTGGGGAGCGCGGCGAGAACATCGGGGTGGGCGGCGAGGGTTGCGGCGAGCGCGGTTCCGGCCGCCTGCCCGGTGCCGACCGAAAGGATCAGCCAGGAGTACCCCTCGGTGGTGCGGGAGGCGGAGGCGAGAGCGTCCACGGTGTGGAAGCCGTTGGTGATGATCAAGGTGAAGAACAGCCCCGGGATCGCCGTGAGGGCGAAGGCTGTGCCGGGATCGGGCTGGGTCAGCAGGGGCGCCCAGCCGAGGAGGAACAGGGCGCTGGTGGTAATGAGCTGGGAATTGGTCGTGCCGGGCCACGCCCGGCGGGCGTAGATCAGGCTGCCCAGGAAGCTGCCGGTGGAGAACACGGCAGGCAGCAGTCCGCAGAGCATTGCCCGCCCATGGGTGGCCGCCATGCCTGCGGCCCACACGTTCATCGCTCCGACCGCGAACCCCGTTCCCGCCAGTGCGGTGAGCAGCAGGACCAGGCCGGCGCTCATCAGCCGTCCTCTTTCCGTCACCCCGGCGGCAGGACGCCAGGTCTGCGACGGTGCGGCGGTCAGGACGACCGTCGTGCCCGCCAGCCCGAGGGCGGCGGTCGCGGCCAAGGCGGCGTCGGGCCCGTGCGTGGTCGCCAGCCACGAGGCGAGCAGGGGGCCAGCGATGTAAAGGAGTCCCTGCGAGCCGGTGTCGAGGGCTTGGACGACTCGGCGCCGCCCGAAGTCAGGCAGGACTGTCGGCCAAAGCGCCCGAAGCCCTGCCTCCAGCGGCGGTGTGACCAGACCCGCGAGCCCGACCACCGCGGTCACCGCCGCGGGGTGCCCGCCCGCCCGGGTCAAGGGGAGCGCTGCCAGGCAGCTGGCGTTGAGCAGCACCGCCGGTGTCGACACACGGGTTTGACCGTAGCGGTCCATCAGCCTGCCTTTGACCGGCTGGGACAGCCCGGACGCCAGTCCGTAGAGGGCGGCGAGCATTCCGGCGAAGGCCAGCGACCCTCCGCCGCCGGTGATCCACAGGACGAGCCCCACCGGAACCATGGAGTTGGGCAGGCGCCCGATCAAAGTGCCGCCGAGCAGGCGGACAACGTGTCGGCTGCCCAGTACGGCGCCGTATGTGGCGAGCGGCGGGGCGGTGGTCGGGTGTTCGGCCAGGGTCAACAGGGCAGGGCTTTCCATCAGAGGGAGTGCGGGGCGGGGGCAGGGGCTATCGTCGTTGCGTGGACGCGGTTGCGGCCGAAGGTGCTGCGGCCACGGGCGTGGTGCCAACAGCCGGTGAGCGGGGTGCGGTGCGGGGGTGTGATAGGCGGCAGGACCGCGACGGCTTCCTCCAAATGCCGGCCGATCTGTGCGAGGTCTTGGACATGGTGGTTGGTTTGCCCTGAGAGCAACCGCAGGCGGACGGCGATCTCATGGCAGGCCCGGGCGTTCAGCGTGGTTGCCCGTATGGTGCAGGTGGCGCGGTACCCGCAGCGGGGAGCGTAGCCCGGAGCCGACCGGCCATCGCGGAACTTGTGATCTTCCGACAAGTCTTCGGGAACGGCCCGCAGTTGCGGCGCGAAGGAATGGACGGACGACGGCGAGGTGCACGAAGTGCACTCGCTCAAGCGCCGTGCCGCCACGGCGACCCGCCCCGTGCCCATCCCCCCAGTTCGTGAGCATGGTTCGCGCGTACATCGACCGTTTCGGCGTCGCCCCGGATGGGCGGCTGTTCCGGAATCAGGCGGGCAACTACGTGGAGGCTGGGGCGTACGGCACCACTTGGTCGAGGGCAAGGAAGTACGTCCTGGCCCGGACGGAACTCGCCACGGGGCTGGCCAAGCGTCCGTACGACCTCCGGCCTGCCGGGATCTCGTTACGGAGCAAATCGATTCCCGCTTCGAGCGAGTAGAGCTGACGGCGCCTGATGGGCAAAAGCCCAGGTCAGGTGCCATTTCTCGTGCCTCTAGGAGAAGCCGAGACGCTTCGACGAGTACGACACCAGCATGTTCTTCGTCTCCTGGTGGTACAGGGGCCGCACTGCCTCTGACCAGCCGAAACAGTGATGAGTGGGTCTGCCGGTCGGTGGCTGGTCCGTGAATGGTCCGGATCTTGGCGCCTCGGGGTGGAGCGCTTCCAACTGCGCGACAGGTTCGTGTCCGTGAGAGCGGTCATCAAGACTCCTCTGCGACCGAGCCCTCCAGGCAGCCCGTTCATTACCGACCCCGGGAGAGGTCCGCTCGCGTGGTATCCGCCGGAATGCTTGTCCGGCAGGCCTGGTGGGTGTCCGCCTGCGAGGATCGTCCGGCTGGAGTCGGGGGATCCGCTGTGAAGTGGCTGCCCTGGCTGTTCCGCCCCGCATGCCCCCCGTCCGGCCCCCGCTGGCTGGTCGGGGTTTTCATACTGAGGGAGTCCCCGGGATTGCCTGGCGGCCGTTCTCCCGGTTCTTCACCGTCTGCTGCGTCTTCAACGCGGCCGCGAGCCGGGCCTGCGTGCCTCACGCAGCCGCGCCCGTTCCGCCGGAGATGGCAACTGTGGCTCGCCTTCCAGCAGTGCCGTGCGGCGGGGCCCGGTACCCAGCCGCACGGGTTGTTGGGCCCTTCCGGGTGTGGGCGCGTGCGTGGACGGGGCAGGGTCGCGGACGGGATCCGGCCGCCCTGTCGGCAGGGGATGTGGAAGAGGGGCGGTGTGATGGTGGATTTCGGGGACGCGCACGCGGGCGCGGCGGGTGTTCTGGTCGGCGGCAGCGAGCCGGGGCCGGTGTACTTCGATGTCGGGAGCGGTTCGGACGTGCCGTCGACCACGCACTGGTCGGCCTACGACGGCCGGGCCCGCCGCCCGCGCGCCGAGGCCCTCCGGGCGGTGTGCGCGTGCGGATGGCGCAGCCCGGCCCAGTACCGCCTGGACTGGGCGACGATCGGCGACCAGCCCCTGTACACAGCGGATGTCGATCTTTCGGGACCGCTCGCGGACTGGACCGCGCACCTGTCCGTTGTCCGCGATGCTGCTGTGCCGCTGCCCCAGCCGCTGGCCGCGCTCCTGGTCGAGATGGCCGAGCAGCTGACCGACACGGCCGCGGCCGCGCCGTTGGCCGCGCTGCGCGCCGCCGGTGTGCTGGAGCGGATGGCCGCCCAGGTGGGCCGGGAAGCCGCCGACGCGCTGCGCGACGACGGTATGTCCGCCGAAGCGGTGGCCACCGCGCTCGGGACCACCCGCTCCCAGGCCTTGGTCCTGCTCCTGACCGCCCGGGACAGGTAACGGCATGCACCACAGCATCCGCCCTTCCTCGCGGATGAGTAGCCCCGTGTCGCCTGATCCCTCCGCGCGGCGCTCGCGCGTCGTCATGGTGGAGCCCACGCTCACCCAGCTCACGGCGAGCGAGACGCACCGCGTGGACCGGGCGATCGTGGCCATCAGGGTCAACCCGGTCCTGGGCGCGGGTCCACTGGTGAAGCGGAGAAGGCCCGGTTTCCGGGGTTGGATGTCAGCTGCTCGGGTGCTGGAGTGCCTGCCTTACCCACGGGCATCTGGGCGGGCGGGCCGCCCTATCTCGGGTGGGGCTTGGCCGGGTCAGCCGATGGTGAAGGTGGCGGTGTGCTTCTGAAGCACGACTCGGTCCTTGCCGGTGCGGTTCTTGCCGTCGGTTGTGCGTCTGCCTTTGGTCTTGGTTCCGGTGATTTCGACCTGGTAGGTGCCGGGCTGCAGGTTGGTGTAGGTGCGTGTGACGGTGCACAGGTAGAAGACGGATCCCACGCCGGCGTGGAAGACGTGACTCTGCAGGACGTCCTGGCCCTGGGTGAGGGTGATCGTCCCGTCGATGACCGGTTTGAACTCTTCGGCCAGGTCTGGTCCCTCGCGGTGCCACATGATGGCGTCCCAGAACCAGCACTCGGCGTCGTAGCGGACGGTGGCTTCCTGGAATTCCTGTCCCCAGGACACTTCCACGGTCAGGACGGCGCCGACGCTGGAGATGTTGCCGTTGTCGCCCTGCGAGTCCAGCGTTCCGCTCTTCGGGGATCGAACGGTGGTGGTGACCGCGGGTGACCGGGACTCGATCCAGTCCACCTGCCCGAGGGCTCCCTCCTGGCATGTGGTCACGTACCGGCTGTCGCGCTGGCTGCGTCGGCGGGTGCCCTTGGGCCGCTGCGATCCGTCGTTGGCCACGCAGTAGTCGATCCCGCCCGCACCGGGGAGTTGGATCGGCTGGGCAGGCGTCCACAGGGTGAATCGCTCCTGATCGTCCGTCATGAGTGAATCTTCACCGCACGTGGTGGGAAACAAGCCCCGCCGCTCGTAACGCCACCCCGTAGGACGATCTGGGCGGCGAACGCCACCGGCCTGCAAGCGCGAGCCGGGGCCGGTCGCTCCTGGCCGCCGGGGTGGTGGCGGGCTGCGCGTGGCGGGCTTGAAGCCGCTCCGGCTGCCTTGCGCCGCTTGGCCGGCTCCGACCTTCGCGGCGGCCGCCGGGCCGCGTTCGGCACGGATGCCCGGCAAGTAGGGGCTCGGGGACGCGGGCTCCTTCGAGGCGACCCTGACAGCGACCAGGGGATCGGATGGGGCGAGACTTCTCCCATGAGAGTCAGATGCCTGCGGATCATCCACCCCGCGGCCGACGTGCCAGTCATGGAGTTCGACGGGATCCGGGTGGGCGGCATCTACCCGGTTCTGGAGATGGTCACCTACGACATCGATTGCCAGATCCGTGTGCTCGGCCGCGGCACCCCCGACCCCGGACTGCTCTGGGACCCTGCCGACTTCGAGACAGTGGACACCCGGATACCACCCGGCTGGACCCTGGTCATCTACGGCGGCCGCACCCGCCTCGCGGATGCCCGCTGGCAGCGCCCCGGATTCTGGACCGACTACGCCCACGGCGACTCGCAGGCCCTGGCCGACTACGAGCACGTGAAGCGCGAACTCCTCACCGCCGCGCCACCCGAGAACTGACCTATGCGTCGGGTTCCTTCTCCCGTGTCCTGACGGAAGTCCCGGGTGAAATCATTGCAAGTTCTGCGGCTATCCAGCCATGCCGGCTTGATTCGATCAGGTCTCTTTCGTCTGCCGCGCTTGCCGTGAAGTGCCTTCCTCACAGACTGAGCACACCGCACCGCAGGCGACGCCCTGTCAGCCGCTCACCAGGGAGGGGCGTAGTGGCTCTCGCCTCGGTGATCCGCGCGATGTGCGAGCACGTGGGAGCCCCCTGCCGGACCTCGGGCAGAAGGCTCCCGTGATGGGTGGGCGCGTGCGGGGCCCGTCAGCCGATCGGTACCACTTGCTCGGCCTGCGGTCCCTTGGGGCCCTGGGTGACGTCGTACTCGACCTTGGCGCCTTCGGCGAGTTCCTTGAAGCCGGTGGTCTGGATGGCGGAGAAGTGGACGAACACGTCCGGGCCGCCGTCGTCCTGCTGGATGAACCCGAACCCCTTCTCCGAGTTGAACCACTTCACAATGCCTGTTGCCATCGGTGTCCCTATCGGTACGCCACGCGGGCCGCGGTGCGCGGCCGTCTCCCATCGTGCCCATCCGGCCTGCGCACCACACGCAGGACACGCACTTTGAAGATCACCTGGTGGCCTGGGCGACGCCGAGTTCGGCGAGCGTGGCCAGCTGTCCGGCGTCGAGCCGGTCACTGGCCACGGCCGCCGGGCCGGCCTGGCTGCTGCAGCCTTGGGCGCGCTGGAGGTGCCGGCACCGCGACGGCCGTCGCCGCGAACCCCTTCCTCCCTCAGAGGCCGTCGTCGGCTGATGTGGAGATCCCTTTCCCGGCTTCGCCGACCCTGCCGCGCCCTCTCCCCCTACCGCGGTCTCCTGTGCGTGCCCCGGCGTGCGCGGTGATGGCTCTCACGGGCGATGTACTGCGTCGGGGCTGCCCGGTACCAGGGGGCGGGCAGGGGCGTTGATGGGGTGTGTCCGTGCGCGGCGCCGCAGATATGCGGTGCAGGGCCGTCTTGACCGTCCTGCACGTGGACCTTCGACGGGCGCGAGCGGACGGTCGGGGGTCTGTCGCACCTCCGAGTCGCAGACTCTGCCCTCTCGTTCCCCTCTGGAGACGCGTGTATCCACCCCCTGATGTCAGTCGGCCTCAGCCGGCTGTGGTTCGCCGATGGCATCCGGCACTGGCCGTTCCCGCCGTGGTCGCGGCCACACTGGTCGTGCCCCCGCTCGGGGCCGCCCTGGCGTTCATGGCTCGCTGGGACAAGGCAGGCAGAGCGGTGACTGTTGTCCTGGCCTCGATCTGGTTCGCGGTCCTGGTCGCCTCGGCAGGTTCCGGCCCGAAGCCTGCTCACGACGACGCGAAGTCACGGCCTCAGCCGGTTGTCACGGTCACCGTCACCGCTGCGCCCCCGGTGGCCCCGGCGGCTGCTGCTCCGTCGGCCGCCGCGGCTGCTTCGCCGTCCGCACCGGTGCCGGTCGCCTCTCCCACGCCGGCTGCGACGGGGTCGGTTTCCGGCGCCGCGCGGCCGCCGCTGCCTGCTGACCGGCCGCGGGCGCCGCGTCCGCCGATGGCTGACGACGGCGAGGACAATCGCCTTGGTGCCCCGACGGGTGCCGGGTCCTCATCCGGTTCCAGCAGCGCTGGTTCCGGCAGCTCCGGCTCCGGGGGAGGTGGCGGTGGTGTTTCGTACCGGAACTGCACCGCTGTCCGAGAGGCCGGGGCAGCGCCGATCCGGCGGGGTGACCCCGGCTTCGGATCGCATCTCGACCGTGACGACGACGGTATCGCCTGCGAATGACACACCACCGGCCGCCACAGGTGCGGCGGCCGGATGTGGACCGGGCCTGGCGTGTGTGTGCGGATGGCTCGGCGCCGCTCGTGGCAGGGAGCCTGCGGGCTCGTCGGGGCGGACACGTCAGGCGCACCGGAGGCACCGGTCACGTGCAGCCGGGCGGCTGCGAGAGGGCGGCCGCTGTGGGCGGGGCCGTGGTCAGGCGGCCTTGCGGTTGCCCTGGTCGTCGCAGGGCAGGTCAGAGGCGGCCCGTGCGTGACCGCAGGGTGCGGAGGCACGCACGGGCCGGCGTTACGGGGTGGCGTTCGTCGTCAGTACGCGAAGCCGGACTTGCCCGTGATGGTCGCCGTCACGTGGGTGATGCTGCGGCCGGGCGGCCGGGCGGCCGGGCGGCAGGGCGGTCGTCGGCCGCGTGGGAGCGGTGGTGCTGCCGTCGCCGAGCTGGCCGGCGGCGTTGGCGCCCCAGCCGATCACCGAGCCGTCGTCGAGCGCGGCGAGGGTGAAGTCCGCGCCGCCGGCGACGTCCTGGACGCCCCTGAGGTGGTCGAGGGGTACCGGGGTGGTGCGGTTGGCCTCGGTGCCGTCGCCCAGCTGGCCGGTGGCGTTCTTGCCCCAGCCAGCCACGCTGCCGTCGCCGAGGACGGCGAAGCCCGAAGCCGAGGTGGCGAACACCTTCGCCACGCCGTCGAGGTGGGCGACGTCGACCGGCTTGTCGCTGTCCTCCGTGCTGTCGTTGCCGAGCTGGCCCTCGGCGTTCTTGCCCCATGCCTTCACGGTGCCGTCGGCGGTGAGGGCCAGGACAGTCGGCGCAGGCTCCCCCGCCTCCTCCGCCGACAAGGGCCTCCAGGAGGTCCCCACCCCGACCGCCCCCGGAGCCCGTGCCGCCACCACCGTCCCGCTCAACTGACCATCCGCTTTCGCGCTCGGACGGCCGCGCCGGACGCGGTGGGTGACACCGCTGTCGGGGGCGATCCACCGCACCGTCGGACTCAGGCCGCTTCGGGCCGGCACTTGGAGAGGCCAGCCTGCTGGGCCGCCGGGTCTCGGTCGAACGCCCACGGCTGCCTGAAGGGGCTGGCAGCCGAGACGCAAGTGGGTTGGCCGGCCAGGGTGGTCGTATCACCAACCAAGCACACCGGGTTCGTGCCTGGGCTACGGCCGTTGGGCCGTTTCGGCCGTGGTTGCGAGTGCGTCGATGCAGTCCACCGCGGTCATCCTTGCTACTGTCCACTTCGCCCAAATCGCCCGCAAGTGAATAATTCGCGCCCGCAGGTGGCCGAGAGGAAACGGACCATGAACGACTTTTCCCGTCGTAAAGTGCTCAAGGCGACGGCGGTCGCCGGTGCCGGTGCGGTCGTCGCGCAGGGCTTCGCGGCCACCGAGGCCCACGGTGCGAGCGCCGTGAAGGAGGCGTCCCCGAACGCGGAGTGCCCGCCGGCGAAGCTGACCGGCCGCATCGTCCGCCCCGACGACGCCGGGTACACGGACGCCCGCCTCGGCTGGGACCAGCTCATCTCTCGCTATCCGCTGGTCATCGTCTTCGCCCAGAACACGCAGGACGTGGTCAATGCCCTTACATGGGCACGGCAGAACGACGTCGCGCTACGGGTCCGCAGCGGCCGCCACAACACTGAGGGCTGGTCGAACATCGACAACGGCCTCGTGATCGACATCAGCGAGCTGAAGTCGGTCGACATCGACAGCGCCGCCCGTGTCGCGACGGTCGGCGCCGGACTCAACCAGCTGGAAGCGGTGACCACGCTCGCGGAGCAGAACTTCGCGGTGACGACCGGGACCGAAGGCAGCGTGGGCCTGTCCGGGGCGACACTCGGCGGCGGTCTCGGCTTCCTCACCCGCTGGATCGGCATGGCCTGCGACAGCCTGATCGGTGCCGAGGTCGTCGTTGCGGAAGGCGCTGAGTGCGCCAAGGTGGTCAAGGCCGATCTGCACAACAACCCGGACCTGCTCTGGGCGCTGCGCGGAGCCGGGAACGGCAACTTCGGGATCGTCACCTCACTCACCTACAAAGTGGCCCCACTGAGGAGCGTCACGTATTTGCAGGCCACTTGGGACGGAATCGGCGACCTGTCCAGGATCTTCGAGGCCTATCAGCGTACTGCGCCGTACACGGACGACCGCCTCGGCACCCAGCTCGAAATTCACCGGAACCAGATCCTGCTGTTTGGGGTCCTCGCGGAAGGAACACCCGCGGAGGCGAAGAAGCTGCTGGCCCCGATCCTGTCGGTCGACAGCCCCCAGGTGTCGGTGCAGGTAGGGAACTGGGGCGACGTGTACGCGGGCTTCCAGATCCCGATCGCGGACGAACCCGCGAACTGGAAGTTCTTCTCGCAGTTCGCCAGAAAGCCGTTCCCGAGGAAGGCGATCGATGTGATCTCCTCGTTCATGCGGGACGCGCCCACAGACGACAGCAACTTCTTTGTGCAGGCGTTCGGCGGGGCGGTCAGGAAGAGCCCCCGCGGCGGCACGGCGTTCCCGCACCGCGACGCGCTCTTCTACTCCGAGCCCGGCGCCGGCTGGGGGACCCGCTCCGACCAGCCGGGCGTCTGCGACCCGCTCACCCCGCAGGCCCAGGCTTGGATCGCCGAATTCAGCCAGGCACTGCGCCCCTACGTAGACGGTGCCTACGTCAACGTGGCGAACATCGGCATGCAGGACTGGGAGACCGCCTACTGGGGATCGAACTTCGACCGACTGCGCACGATCAAGGCGGAGTACGACCCCCACAACGTCTTCAAGTACGAGCAGAGCATCCCGCCCGCGTCCTGCTGAACGAACAGGCCTGAGCCCCCTCCCGACCGGCGAGGGGGCTCAGCCACGACCTACCCGCCCTGATGGAGTAGCCACGCTGTTGCGGGACGCCTATAAACCTCATTGAAATGGTTGGTTCAGTCAGGCAGGCGCCATTGCCGCAAGACTTTCCTGCCAGTGCGGAGCGCAGGCGATCGATGGCCCGGGTCCGGGGGCGGTAGCGGACGAGGTCGGTGCGGCGGATGGTTGAGGATCTCCAGCCCAAAGGGCCTCATCGGCCGACCGCATGAGCCTGCGGTCCCTGCGCATGCCGACCTCGTCGGCGATCACGAAGGCGTCACGGGCGTCGGTCTTGCCCTCGCGGCAGTATCCGTTTGCCGGCCCGGTTCACGACGCGGCCGGCAATCTAGAGTCTCGTGTCCAGCCAGCAGTCAGGAGGAGTGCAAGTTCGCCGTCCTCGCTGTCGCCCGCTCGTTCTGGTGGTCTTGTGGTGCGCTCCGGCGTCTTTGGCTGCTGCGGTCATACCCGCAGAGACTCCCAGCAGCTTGGCGATCGAGGTGATCAAGCGGTCGGGCATGCTCTCCGCGGAGTCAGCGTCAGACATCCACCGTTCGGTGGGTCTGGAGGGGTGAAGGGGCTGGTCAGACGGGGTGGAGGTGACACAGCAGGGTCCCCTCGTCGCTGGCGTGGTGATACCGCTCATCACGCCGGCGACGAGGGACCCTGTTGGTTCCGTATTCTTCCACGCTCGATGTCCCGCACGAGCTCGTCGAACACGTCTCCTGGCTGATCCATGCCCGTCGGCAGGAGCTGAACTCGCCGTGGCGGCGTCTGGGTTGTTGCAAGCAGGCCCGGCTGGTTCCGGCGTCTTCACGGCTACCGCCTGGCGGTACGTCGACGAAACGCTCAAGGTCCTGGCCGCATGGACGCCCGGTCCGCACGAGGCGCTGGTGGCCATGGGTGAAGACGACTTCGTCATCGTTGAGGGGACCCTGATCCCCGCCGACCGGGTCGCCGCGGATGAGCCCTACTGCTCGATGAAGCACAGGAAGCGCGGGATGAACGTGCAGGTCATTGCACGCCGGACGGCACACCCCTGTGGTTCTCCCGTGCACTGTCCGGACGCACCCACGACCTGACCGCGGCCCGCGCCCGCGGCATCGTCCAGGTCTGCCTTACCCGGCAGATCCTCATCCTGGCCGACCGGACCGACCAAGGCGCCGGCGCCACCGTCCGCACTCCCTACTACCGCCACAGCATCCAGCCCCCGCAGTACCAGCAGTACAACCGAGACCACGTCCGACTCCGAGCACCGGGCGAACGCGCCTTCGCACTGCTGAAAACCTGGCGCGTCCTCCGCCGGACCCGCTGCCCAGCCAACCGCACCAGCCGCATCGTTGTTGCGGTCCATACCCTCCTCATCTGCGAAAACACAGGATGAAAAAGGTTCAGTGAGACCTCTTCACGCCTGAACCATCACAGCTCGGCTTTGACGATCGCGATCAGGTGATCATTTACATGCAAATCACGACAAATGCAAGAACATCGATAGGTCGGCGTGGTTGACCTTGATCTCGACATATCCGACATTACGCTGCCGCTGTTGATCAGCAACGTCGAAAGGGATGCCCGTGCCTCTCAGGCCCAACGATGACCGCACGTCCGCCACGCAGTCTGTGCTCCCACGCTTGAAGTACCGCGCCGGCCGACACCTGGGACGGCTACGGGCCGTCGCCGTGGCCGGAGCCCTGCTCGCCGGGCTGAGTCCGGCGGCGGCCGCTGCGCCGCCGGCCGCCGTTGTGACAGGGCACAAGGGCGATCCGACGCAGTACTGGAACAAGGTCCTGCTTCAGACCTTCCGCAATGCGCGGGGCTCGGACGCCTCGCCCGGCAACCTCTCCAGGTCCGGTGCGATGGTCTTCGCGGCGATCTACAACGCCGAGAGCGCCTATCAGAACACGTACGGAACCTTGAAGTACCAGCCATACCTCAACCGGCCGCTGAAGTACGCCAGCGAATCGTCGCAGCCGGGTCGGGACGAAGAGGAGCGGCTGATCGACCGTACGGCGTACCGGATGATCTCCGAGCTGTACCCGGGTGACAAGGCCTACATCGACGCCCGGTACGAGGCCCGGACCGGCCGCTCCCCCTACGCCTACGAGCCCCTCGACCGCCTGGTGGTCGACCGCGTGGTGCGGCAGATCAACAAATCCCGGGCGGATGACGGTTCGGACAACCCGGAGGTCTACAACGGCGACACCACCACCCCTGGAGCCTGGCGGCCGACGGGTGAAGAGGCGACGGCTGACGAAGGGGCCTGCAAGGAGCCGAGCGACGCGGTGACCCCGAACTGGGGCAAGGTGAAACCGTTCGTGCTCCGCTCCGGCTCGCAGTTCCGGCCTCCCACCCTGCGAGGCTTCACTTCCTACGACGAAATGCTGGCCAGCCCGGAGTACGCGCGCCAGGTCGACGAGGTGCGACGGGTCGGTGCCGTCGACTCCACCGAGCGCACCTACGATCAGACCGTCGTCGGCTGGTTCTGGGACCACGACCTGAACGGCACCTACCACCCCCCGGGGCAACTGCTCCAGCTGACCGGGACCGTCGCCAAGAAGTTCAAGCTCGACACGTACGAGACCACCCGCTTGTTCGCGCTGTCGGCGCTGTCGTTGGCGGATGCCGGGATCGCAGCCTGGGACAGCAAGATGGACAGCCCAATCAACGAGTGGCGCCCGGTGTCCGCGGTCCGGGCGACGGGCGGCGCGAACGCAACCTGGGAGCCCCTCAGTGCGGACCGCTCGGGGGCACCGTGGACCCCGTGCTTCCCCGCCTGGACCTCTGGGCACGCCAACTTCACCGCTGCGTGGGCAGGCGCGATGCAGCACTACTTCGACCGTGACGAGGTCTCGTTCACCGCACACTCCGAGGACCCGCACACACTCGTTCTGTCCCGCCAGATGAACAGCTTCAGCCAGGTCGCCGAGGAGGGCGAGTTCAGCCGACTCTGGCTGGGCGTGCACTTCCGCTGGGACGCCGAGGACGGGAGGGAGATCGGCACCAACGTTGCCGACTACGTGTTCGACAACGCGCTCCAGCCGACACGATCGGGCCGTCCTGATCAGCGGTGAAACGGCACCGTGGCCCACGCCGGCCGGATCGGCCGGCGCCCCGGCTCAGAGGTCCTGACAGAAGCTGTTGATCACGTGACTTTCGGTACCCGCGGGCGGCCTCCACCTGCTTCGGCGCCGGATCCGCAAGCAACGGTTCGATGAGCGACCACAGTTCATCCGACACGATCCACGGCCGTGACTGACGTTTCCCCACGACCAGACCAACGACCCTCCGAACCGGACCGCCAAGCCCTGTGCGGGATCCTGTTCGTGCTGCATACCGGCGTGCTGTTGAAGAGGCTGCGGGTCGCGAAGAAGCTGGACTGGTCGCGGGCGGTGATCGACTCCTCCCACGTCAGTGCCGCTCGACGGGGCCCCAAAGCGGGCCCAGCCCGGTCGACCGAGCACGTCCAGGCAGCAATACCCCCTCATCGTCGACGGCCAGGGCATCCCACTGGCCGTGCCGCTGACCGGCGGGAACCGCAACGACGTCACCCGGCTGATGCCGCTGCTGAACAAGATCCCGCCGGTCGCCGGCCCCGTCGGCCGGCCCCGCAGACGACCCGACACCCTCCTGCCCGACCGCGGCCACGACAAGTACCGCCGCCTGGTCTGGGCGACCGGAGTCAAACCCGTGATCGCCCGCCGCGGAGTCCCACACGGCTCCGGCCTCGGCGTCTACCGGTGGGTCGTAGAGCGGACCATCGCCTGGCTCCACGGCTTCCGCCGACTACGGATCCGGCAGCTCTGCAGGCCATGGAGGACGCCGGGGAGGAGGCTTTCCGTCTTTGCGCCGCACCGCAGCGGAGCGGCGGCCCGCGAGGCCTGACGTCTCCTTCGCTGCTGACGCGGCGATTCCCGGAGACGCCGCCCGCCCCCGGGCAGTGGCCGTGGCGAACCAGCGGGTTCCCGCTCTGCGAGCACGCCACAGCGGTACCTTCCGGTGCACGGCGGATGCCGCACTACTGGATGGTGAACCCGGGCTCGGCTGAAACGCTCAGCAGGACCAGGAGGCGCACCATCGACGGCCTGTGCCCGTCGTATTGGCAGGTGATCCTGGTCGGATCGAACCATCCCAGATCTGGGTACCACGCCAGGCAACGGTCGGATATCCGGTCCCCGATGAACCAGATATGGGTGAACTCCTGCGGGAGCAGAGGTGCCATCGAGGGAAGCCGGCTGTCACTCGCGGGCGCACGATGGGCCAGCCACGGAGCAGTCATGGTCACGCCGATGACGGCGTGACTCTCGTCCCCATCCGCTTTTTCTGAGCTTCTCCCGATTGCCCCGCATGCGCCTGGTGTCCGCGTTGACCTCGGTATCGACCCACGTGTGGAAGCCATCCCAATCATCAACGCGAGACCACCTGCCCCCACGAGACGACCCTGACGCGTCCTTCGCCTTCTTGCTGAGCGGGACGCGAGGCCAGACCGCGGATGCCCAGAGCAGCGGTCCGAGCCGCCAGGGGGGCCGGGATGAACCGCCAGATTGTCGGGACTCGGCACGAACTCGTACACCTGGCCCGCGGCCTCGAATTCTGCCAGGAGCGCGGGATCCCATTGCCGGGTGGCTCCGGCCGTCCTTCTTGAGCCGGAAGCCCGGCTGACACGGACGGTCCACTCACGGCTCAGGCCGGAGGCGGACAGATCAGGTTCACGGCTGAGGGCCCCTGCCACTTCGGCGTGCTTGGTGTCCAAGGCCATCCACACCTCAGCGAAGCCGACTCGCCCGTCTGCGTACTCAAGGGAGATATCCGGCATCTGCTGCGTGCTGCCGTCGTCTTGGAGACGGACGCGCACGCCTGTGAACCGTGCCAGGACCCGCCCGACCCGGTACTCGAAGTCGGGAGAGGTCGGCGACGTCGAGCTGCCTGCCCAGGGTCTTCAGCGCCTCGGAGAACTTCGCGTTGAACAGCTCCTGGAACGTGGCCTTGCCGCTCGCCCGCTGGGTGCCGATGGCCTGGGCGACCTTGAACCCGGGTCCGAGGAGTTCTGCCAGCCCGCGACGCGTGGCGGCCAGGACCACGCGGTCCTCCGGCTGAGTACGTATTCCGGGTGCAGGTCCCAGACCAGGCCCGACTGCCGCGGCGGCTCCTCGGCGGGAGCGGAGGCGAGGTCGGGTCGGCGGTCCTCCGGTGAGGCGGTGTCGAGGGCGAGGACCCGCCAGGCGCCCGGGCGGAACGACTCCGCGATGGTGCGGCCCTCCAGGTGCGGGTGGCCGGCCACGTCCACGGCGGCGAAGAGCAGGACCCGCCGCTCCACCGGGATGACGCCGAGGATCTGCCGGCCCATCATCGCCCCGGCGAAGGCGGGGGCGCCGAGGTGCGTCACGCTGCGGCTGCGGGTCAGGGCAGCCGGGTGCGCGGCCCGCAGCGTGCGGTAGACGGCGGTCGCGAAGTCGTCCTCGTACAGGCGAAGCACGGCCCGCAGATTCGGCTCGACGGTGCGGGCGTACAGGGCGGCCTCGAGGTTGGTGGTGTGTCCGAGCTGGTCAGGGCGAGCAGGGAGTGCGCCCAGCCGATGCCCGCCGCGTACGCTCCACCACGCACAGCAGGAGGCCCTCGGCCTGGACCACCCTGCCGGTACCCGCGACGGCACTGGCGGCCAGCGCGGCCGCGGCCGTATCGGCGTCCGAGAGCCCGGTCGTCGAGGAGTCCAGCTCCCACAGGTCGATACCCGGCTCCGCCACCATCGCGGCCTGGTCCAGGAGCTCCTTCAGGTGCCGGCCGAGCTTGCGGTTGTAGAGCCGGATCACCAGCCTCAGCCTCGGGTTGAGCCGGCGTGCAACCAGGGCGGCCC
This sequence comes from Streptomyces sp. NPDC030021, assembly GCF_055574035.1. Lineage (NCBI taxonomy): Bacteria > Bacillati > Actinomycetota > Actinomycetes > Kitasatosporales > Streptomycetaceae > Streptomyces > Streptomyces sp. NPDC030021. The sequence goes on along the minus strand of NZ_JBVIAH010000034.1, from coordinate 12,123 downwards.
GGACGTTGGTGTCGTCGTCCTCATAGACGAGTGCCAGCGCGGCGGCCCCGGCCACCCCCACAGCGGCCAGTACCTCCTCGTCCGGCTCCGCCGCGTCCAGGATCTGCAGTCCCGCACGGCCGGCGGCCCGCCGCCCGCGGTCCGTGCCCGTGGCAGCGGGACCCGCCCCGGCAGGCCGCGCCCCGGTACCCCAGGGGCGCGGCCGACGCTCGGCTGAGTGTCGCGGGCGGCGGGCGCTACCAGCGTTACCCGCTCCTTGTAGACCTCCCGCAGCTCGGAGGCCGGCCGACGGGCCAGCCCGTCGTCACCGCACACGATCATCCGCCCATCAGGGGCGGGCTGTTGAGGCTGCACCGATATTGAAGACCCATCCGGGGGAATCAACGGCCTGGAGCGCACCGCGGGCGCGTTGTGCGGCGAGACATGGGGGATGACCGCTCATGAACACCGGGCCTGGAGCAGCAGCTCTTACGCGCAGGCGATGCACACCCCGCAGCGCACGCTGTCACTGCGCGATGCGGAGGGCTGGCACTTCCCCCTGGACCTGGAGCGGTGGTGTGGCCGGGCGGACGAGGCCGACCGGACGGTTCTGCGCCGGTGCACCGGCCGGGTGCTGGACATCGGGTGTGGCGCCGGCCGGCTGGTCGAGGCGTTGACGGGGCGGGGCCGCCAGGTCCTCGGCATCGACGTCTGTCCTTCCGCCGTGATCACGACGGTGTGCCGGGGAGGGTCCGCAATGAGCAGGTCCGTCTTCGATGCTCTCCCCGACGAGGGCGGGTGGGGGACGGCGCTGCTGATCGACGGGAACATCGGCATCGGCGGTGACCCCCGACGGTTGCTCCGCCGCGTCCGGGCCCTCGTGCACCGGGAAGGCCTCCTCCTGGTGGAGGTCGCCGCCACTGATGTGGACGAGCGCCGCCGCGTCCGTATCCATGCCGGGCAATGGCCCGTGAGTACCGTCTTCCCATGGGCCGTGGTCGGCGCCGCGGCGCTGAACCGCCAGGCAGCGTCGGAGGGATGGACCGAGGCCGAGCGGTGGACCAGTACTGGAGGCCGTCACTTCGTCGCGCTGCGGGCCTGCCGCTGAGCCCGGCTCCGGCCCCATGTCCGTACGATCAGGACCACGGCCGAGGCGGCGAACAGCGCGGCGGTGATCAGCAGCCACCGGGCCAGGAAGCCGTCCGCCGGGAGGGCGGTCGCGGCGGTGTAGTGCCCGACCTGTTCCAGGATCAGCGGCCACCAGACCAGCAGCAGGACACCGGAGACGAACCCGGGAACGCGGACGTAGTTGACGCTCACCGGTGGCGTGGACCGGCCGTCGTCCGGGCCCCGGGTGAACAGGGCCTGTGCCGCCCGATCGGTGAGCGAGTACAGGGGGAGCAGTACGAGGTCGTGGAGGAGGGCCGCGCCGACGAACCACATGGCCACGCCGACGGTGTCGCCCTCGAACAGGCGCAGTCCGGCGTAGAGGGCGAGGGCGAAGGAGGCCAGGACGAGGAGCAGGTGCAGCGGGGAGGCGCCGTAGCGGCGGCGGAAGGCCGTCGGAGCGCTCATGCCGGCTCTCCGAACGTCAGGCGGGTGACCCATTTGGTGTTGTGCACTCCGGGTGCCCCGGGGACGATGATCCGCGCTGGATAGCCGTGGTCGGACGAGAGCGGCGCCCCGTTGACCCGGAGGGCCAGGAGCGAGCGGCTGTCGCGGACCTGGTTGTCGCGCAGCACGGCCGAACGGAAGGAGCCGCCGCGCTGTACCGACTCCACCAGTACCTCGGGCGGGCGCACGCCGAACCCTACGAGGGCGGCCAGTTCGGTGAGCCGGACCCCGCTCCACTGCTGGTCGGTGGTGGACCAGCCTTCCACGCAGGCGATGGGCAGGGCAGCCTCGTGCTGCGTCATCGCCACCAGCTGCCGGTAGGTGATATCGACCTGCCGTCCGGGGCCGCGTACGGTCAGCCGCCAGGCGGGACCGATGTCGCTGGGCCGGATGCCGACCGAGGCGGCGGTCTTGTTGATCTGGAAGCCGTTCGGGCCCGAGCCGGGGTCCCGGCCGTGCGGTGCCAGCAGCGCGGTCTGCCGCCACCACCCGCCGATGCTCTGCCCCGCTGTGACCACCAGCAGCGCCACCGACCCGAGCCCGACCATGGCCAGGGCGCCCCGGCGCGAGACGGTCGGCGCCGCAGGCCGCGGCGCGACCAGCCCCGCCGCCTCCTCGGTACCCGCCGCGGGCTCCCCGAGACGGCGGCTGACGGCGCGGAGCGCCCTGGGCAGCCGGAACGTCACGTGCACGACGAAGGCGCCGATGAACACCCAGGCTCCGTAGAAGTGCAGGGTGTAGAAGGAGCCGGGGAAGATGTAGTGGAGCTGTACGTTGAGGATGCCGGTGACGAATTCGAAGCCGGCGCCGCCGACCAGGAGGAGAAGGGACAGGCGGTCGACGGCGTGGCTCACCGAGCGGATCGGGGGCCACTCGAACAGCTTTGGAATGACCGACCACAGCTTCGCCAGCAGCACGGGCACCAGCACGACCCCGAGCGTCACGTGGACGCCCTGGGTCAGCCGGTAGAGCCAGTACGGTGACGTCGGCCAGGAGAACAGGTAGAAGCCGAGCCACCCCTTGTCCGGAGTCTGATCGTTGACCGCAGCCAGATCCGGGTTGTAAGCGGCGTACGACAGCAGGCCCGTCACGAACAGCACCGTGATCCCGAACAGCAGGACGAGCCCGAACACGGCGGTCAGCCACAAGCCGCGGAGAGGGCTGCGCCAGAACTCCGGCCGCGCCGGCCCCGGGGGAGGCCCCGCAGACCCTGCGGACTTCACGAGCGCACGCAACCGTGCCACCGGCCCGGGCCTCGTCACCTTGGCGGCAGCAGACTTCCCGGGCGTGGCGGCCCTCCCCGTCCGGTCATCGTCCGACGCGCCGTCGGCGCTCCCGGACGCGTGACCATGCGGGCGCCGTGGGGTGCCGCCCGGCGGCTGCCCGCTGCCGCTCTCACCCATAAGGAATCCTCCGCCCACAGCGTTGCCGAGCCCACCGAACAGCCACTCTCACCGAGAACATCCAGATCAGAGCCGTACAGCACGCGTGACACGGCCAGATACGCCCTCCTGGGCCTGACGAGGGAACCTGTTGACAGGTCATAGGAAGCGACAGCAGAGGCGCCTGACAGGTGGGGACTTTGACCGGTCTTACGAGGCGAGGCCGACGTCGAGGATCTTGGCTGCTTTGCCGATGGAGCCTGGCATGAGGTGGCGGTAGATCTTGAAGGTGATGTCGAGGCTCTTGTGGTCCATCCATTCGGCGATGTCGGTGAGATTGGTGACCGTTCCGATCAGGTAGGCCCGCCTGTTCCCGGCGAGGCTGCCGGTCGCGGACGAGCTGGCGGTTCTTGCCGAGTTGAATGTGCCGGTGACGTGCACCGGCTTGCCCGCGTCGAGCACCGCCGTGAAGCTGACCGGCTCGAAGCCTGGGGCCGCGTGGTCCCGGTCCCGCTGGAACGCAAATTCCAGCTCAGCGCCGACGATCTGCCCCGTGCGCAGATCCTGCCCCAGGACGCACCTCGCCAGCTCGCCGATTCCCAGCGAGGAGAGCGCCTCGGCCAGTTCTGTGGCGAGCACGTAGGGCAACGCTGCCTGGGGATCGCTCCTGCGGGCAGCACGCGCCCGCGCGGACTCCGTCCGCTGCTCCCCGAGGAGGGACTGAACCTGGTCCTGGTGCAGGAAGTATGGCTCTAGCGCAATGCGCGTCATCGACAACGTGATCCCTTTAGCTGGGGCGGACCAGGCTCAGTGCCCGGCAGCGCTGGGATGGTGTGGGAGCAGTCACGGGATGTCCTTGAGTAGGCGGAGGAACTCGTCCACGTCCTGCGGTCGGTCGGTCGGCGAGCAATGCTCAGTACCTGTGGATCAACCTCGGAGGGCATGCGGAGGGCGTACCTTCCCGATTGATCCTGTGATGGTCACCGAGTAGGCCGGCGTTGCGAGCGCCGGTCGGGAAGGCACGCCCCGTGCTCACCGTAGTGAATGACGACGCCTCCACACGAGACGGCTCCTTGATCGACGACATCGTCCGTGAGGGAGCCCGGCGCATGCTCGCCGCGGCTCTTGAGGCGGAAGTCGACGCCTATATCGCCGAGTTGACCGGGGATCGCGATGAGCGCGGCCGCCGCCTGGTCGTCCGTAACGGTCACCACCAGCCTCGGAAGGTCACCACTTCGGCCGGATCGGTGGAGGTCCAGGCCCCGCGGGTGAACGACAGGCGCGTGGATGAGGCGACGGGCGAGCGCCGCCGGTTCTCCTCGGCGATCTTGCCGCCGTGGTGCCGCAAGTCCCCGAGGATCGCCGAAGTACTGCCCCTGCTCTACCTGCACGGCCTGTCGACCGGCGACTTCGTGCCCGCGATGGAACAGTTCTTGGGCAGTTCCGCCGGACTGTCCCCGGCCACGGTCACCCGGCTGACGGCCCAGTGGCAGGACGACCACGCCGCCTTCCAGGATCGCGATTTGTCCCAGACCGACTACGTCTACATCTGGGTCGACGGTATCCACCTGCGCATACGCCTGGACCAGGCCAAAGCCGCAGTCCTGGTCGTGCTCGGGGTGCGCGCGGACGGCACCAAGGAGCTGGTGGCCATGGCCGACGGCTACCGCGAATCGGCCGAGGCGTGGGCTGGCCTGCTGCGCGACTGCGCACGCCGGGGCATGCGCGCCCCGGTCCTGGCCGTCGGCGACGGCGCTCTCGGGTTCTGGAAGGCCCTGCGCGAGGTCTTCCCCGAAACTCGCGAACAGAGGTGCTGGGTCCACAAAACCGCCAACATCCTCGACTCCATGCCGAAGTCCGCACAGCCCGCGGCGAAGAAGGCCCTGCAGGACGTCTACAACGCCGAGGACCGCGAACACGCCGAGCAGGCCATCGAGGTGTTCACCAAGCTCTACCAGGCGAAGTTCCCCAAGGCCGTCACCAAGGTCACTGGCGACCAGGACGAGCTGCTGGCCTTCTACGACTATCCCGCCGAGCACTGGATCCACCTGCGCACGACCAACCCGATCGAGTCGACCTTCGCCACCGTGCGGCTTCGGACCAAGGTCACCAAGGGCGCCGGGTCCCGCGCCGCCGGACTCGCGATGGTGTTCAAGCTGGTCGAGTCCGCCCAGGCCCGCTGGCGTGCCGTCAACGGCGCCCACCTGGTCGCGCTCGTCCGCGCCGGCGCCTGCTTCGAACGCGGCCTGCTCGTCGAGCGTGCCGAGGCCCTCGCAGCCTGATCAGGGGCTGCGAGGGCCGGGCAAGGGGGTTACGCGGTGGTGGGGCTGCTGCTGGTCCCGGCGCGCAGGGCCGCGATGAGCCAGGCGAACACGGGCGCAAGGCTCGGCGGGAGGGGCCAGGCGTTGATCACGGCAAGGAGGTGCCAGTAGCGTTCCGCGCGCGGGTCGTTGGCGGTCTCCAGGCGCGTCAACAACCACTCGCGCAGCTCGCCGTCGTCCGCACGGTTGAAGGCTCGGGCGTAGCGCGCGGTCAGGTCACGGACGACGGGCACGGACTCGGCGGAGGCCGGGGCGATGCCGGCGGCGAGGGCGTCGCCGACCCGGTCGCGGACGGCTTCGGTGAGCTCCTGGTGCAGGCCGGTGGTGTCGCCCTGGGCACGCTCGTTCGCCTGGTGCTCGGCCATCCGTCGCACGGAGGCGCGGAAGGCCGGGTCCTGGGTGAGTTCGGCGAGCTCGACCCAGGCGTCGACCTGCTCGGGTTCGGGGTCGTCGGGCAGCTCGGGCATGGCCGAACGCATCAGGGCCACGAAGTCGGGGTTGGCTTCGAGACCGCCGAAGGTGTCGTCGATGAAGTCGTTGACGAGGCGTCGGCGTTCGTCGTCGGAGAGTTTCGCGAGCTTGTGCATGAGGTCCATCTCCTTGGGAGTAGAGCCCCGTTTGGCCACCGCCCGCAGCACCGCGCGTCGCAGTCGAAGGGTGCGGATCTGCACCTCCAGTGCGTCGGCGTGTGCCGCCGCGACCTCGGGCACCGAGATCTCCCGGTCCAGCACCTGCCGGATGACGGCAAGTTCCAGGCCCAGGTCGCGAAGAGTGCGCACCAGATCCAGGCGTGCAAGCGCGGTGATGTCGTAGAGCCGGTAGCCAGCCGGGCTTCGGCCGGTCGACGGCACGATCCCGGTGTCGGAGTAGAACCGTATGGTCTTGACCGTCAGCCCGGTCCTACGGGCCAGAGCCCCGATCGTGAAGAGTCCGTCGCCGTCCATGCCCCCACCCTTGTGTCTCCCCTTACTGGAGACTCAAGTCATCTTCCCTCCGCCCCACCACCCCACGGGACCGAGACAGCTGCCTCATCCACAGGTCTTGACAATTGCTCCGGTCGGCCTGTGGCGGGTTGCCTCCGCTACTACGGCTCCCGGAGGGGCGCCGGTTGGGGGCCATCAGTAGCCGGTGCCGAGCTTGACCTGGGCCCGCTCTACCTCGTGCCGGTTCTTGAGTTCGGCGAGCCGGGCAAGCTCCTCCGACTGATTGCCGGATGCGGCGCTCGACCGTACGTAGGAGCGGAACTCCTCCTCGTTCCGCTGAGCCCGCCGCAGTTCGCGTTCGCCCATCCCACGCCCGCGGGCGATCAGGTACACGAAGTCCTCGTTGCATAAGACGGAGCCGGGTAATACGGCAACGGGAACTGTCGCACTGAGCTGAAGGTGCGTGCCATGGTGCTGGACCTGCTCTTCATCGGCCTGGTCATCAGGCTCTACCCGTTGTCGATCCTGGCGTTCGTGCTGGTCGTGTCGGCCCCCGCGGCTATTCCGCTGCTGACGCGCGTCGGCCCTTCCCATCGGGCGGTCTCGCACGGGCAGGTGGGGTGACTACGACGGCCCTCCGATTCCTGCGCCAGAACTGCCCCCAACTCGCCTAAAGCCTAAGGCTTGTCCCGTAAATGATCTTTGAGTCGCCCTGGGCAGGGTCGGTCGCGGTGCGATCCGCTGGCCTATCCGGCGAGGGCGAGGTTGTGCAGGCGGGCGATGCCGAGCATGGCGTGGTGGACTCCGTCGCCTTTGAGTCGGCAGTCGCGGAGGATCTTCCAGGTTTTCATGCGGGCGAAGACGTGCTCGATGCGGGCGCGGACCTGCTTGTGGGACTTGTTGTGCGCCTGCTTCCAGTCGGGCAGGTCTTCGCCTTTGCGGCGGCGGTGGGGCATGACGAGTCCGGTGCCGGGATAGCCGCCGTCGGCGATCGTGAGTGTTCTGCCGACGGCGGCTTTGGCGCCGGATTCCTCCCAGGCCTTGCAGTCGTTGCGGTTTCCGGCAAGCGGCCGGCCGACCACGACGACCAGGCGGGTGTCGGCGTCGATGACGATCTGGTGGTTCGTGGAATAGCGGTAGTTCTTGGACTGCTCTGCCACGGCGTGGTCGCGGGTGGGCACCAGGGTGCCGTCCACGATCAGCACGGTGTCCTTGGCGAACCGCTTGCGGGGCTGCAGGGCGAGCATCGGCCCGAGGTGGTCGATGATGCGGTCGGCGGCCGACTTCGAGACCCCGAACAGCGGAGCGAGCTGGCGCATCGTCAAGTTCGTGCGCCAGTACGCCGCCACGAGCAGAGCACGGTCCTCCAGCGGAAGGCTCCACGGCCGGCCCTTGCGGACCGCGTCGGCACCCTCGCGCCGCAACACGGTCACCAGCTTCCCGAAACAGCGCGGACTCAGCCCCGTGAACGGGGCTATCCAAGACGGCTCCGACGCCGTGATCACACCAGCCACACCAAGATCATCTCACCTGTGACCAGCAGTTACGGGACAAGCCTTAGGGGAAGAGTGCGCTGAACTGCGCCGATGTTGTGAGAGATGGGCCGGACGGAAGGGTTGTCATTACCCCGGTGTGGTTTCCGGAAAGGGTTCTTGATCTTGGGGTCGTGTCCCATGTGGGGCACGGTGTGGTCAGGTGACTAGTGGCTGCCATGCTCAACGCCGCCTGTTTCCGGGTGCTGACGCCTTCTGCTCGACGTCTGGGGTGGGTCGTTCACTGCGCAGGCGGCGTGGACGGTGGCTACGGGCTCCGAAGACGGCCAGTGTCTGCTGGTATGCGCGGTGGACCGGCGATCGCGCTGGTCCGTGACTGGCCCGGATCTTCTCTACGAAGTTGGATTCCGGAGGCAAATGAACTCTGGAATCACGCGGCTTCGGTAGCTATTGCGAGACGAGGGCGCGGTGCCTGACCGGTCGTTTGTGCAGGTCAGGCGCCGTTCTCAACTTCTTAGAAGAAGCCGAGCTTCTTGGGGGAGTAACTTACTAATAAGTTCTTCGTCTGCTGGTGGTACAGACGCCGCACCACGGCTGACCAGCCAAAATGGCGGACGCTGGGCCAAGTTCCCGCCTCCTGGCCCGCGAATGGTCCGGATCTTGGGGGGCGATACGAGCAGCGCCAGCGTGGTCAGCAGCACGCCGTATGGGCACGTGCCGCGCATCTCCCGGACCCGGCTGTCGAACCACCTGGCCGGCCTGCGCGACTGCGGTCTTGTCGTCACGGCCGGTCGGCCGCCGCACCCGCTACGAACTCGCCGACGAGCGCCTCGGCCACGCCCTGGACGACTTGCGCACCGCCGTGGTCGCCGTCGAGGCCGACCGTGCGTGAGTGGACGCCGAGGAGAAGGGTTGCTGTTGAGATGGCTGCGGAGATATCCATCGGCCCGGCACCGGCTCGCCGTCACGCCCTCGCGAAGCGGATACGGCTGCTGGTCGCGGCCACCATCACCTACAACGTTGTCGAGGCGATCGTCGCCATCACCGCTGGGGCTATCGCCCCCTCCACTGCGCTGATCGGTTTCGGCCTGGACTCGGTCATCGAGGTCTCCTCGGCCGCCGCGGTCGCCTGGCAGTTCTCCGGCCGCGACCACGCGCCGCGAGGCACGGGAGAAGACCATCCTACGGATCATCGTCTTCTCGTTCTTCGCGCTCGCCACGTACGTCGCCGTCGACGCCGTCCTGCCGCTCCCTGGCACCGGAGAGGCCGAGCGGTCCATCCCCGGCATCGTGCTCGCCGCTCTGTCCCTGGCCGTGATGCCTTTCCCTTGTTAGCGCTCGATGAGCGGCTTGGAACCGCCGGGCTGGGTGCCGGGGAGCGTGCGCCCACTGCACCCTGCGCAAGGGTTCACGATGTCCGGTCGTAGGCACCGGCTGAGGATGGCGGCTTCGGATCGCAGCGGCCGGAGTCCGGAGCTCGGGGCGCAGCAGGCCAGGTGCGTTTGGTCCCGAGGCCGTCGACGATCACCGTCTCCGGTCGTCTCGCCGGTACAGCGGCCAGGTCCGGCTCCGCCTACCCCGCGCAGCGGTACTCGCAGCGGGCCGGCGGCACCAGCTCAAGGCCTCGGGCCGTCGCCTCGGTCTACGGACGGCCGTGGCGCTCGACGGGCTGCCCGGGCGGTGAGGCTGCGGAGCGGGTGCCCTGTCTTCGCCGCACATGCTTCAGGTTGCCGGTGTGGCCGTCGTCTGTTCGTCGGTCAGGCGGGCCCGCCAGTCGCTGACGTAGTCGTCGGGCATGGACGCCAGGCGGGCGATTTCCCCGTCGCTGCGCCCATCGGACCAGGCCAGGATCCGTGTCACGGTGCGGTTCCGTGCCGCGCGGAAGTCCTTGACCATGTTCTCGAGGCGTTCGACTTCCTCGGCTTCGCGGACGAGCTGCTGGTCGACGGCGGAGCGTTCCTCGGCGCGCAACCGGCGCAGATGGGCGTCCAGGCCCGTCAGGACCAGACCCTCCTCGTGCGCGGAGTTCTGGAACCCTTCGGCCAAGGCCGCCAGCACGCAGTCGGGGACGTCGGCGAGGGTGGCCCCGGGGGGCTTGGCCGCCTCCCAGGTGCCCCGACCCGCCTCTGTCGTCTCCAGCCAGACGCGGGCGTCTGTCGGAACACGGTCGCCGCACGCCTGCGCGCGGTAGGCGTACAGGGCGGCACGGTGGCCGTAGAAAGTGAAACCGTCCTCGATCTGCCGGTCGGCGGCGCGGCACATCCGCCCCGGTACACCGCCATAGCCGCTCTCGGGACTGTAGTCGGCGTAGGCATCGAGTTCCGCGTCCGTGGCCAGGCCCCAGGAGGGATCGCACAGACCGGGGTTCATGGCGAGGAACGCGCCGACCTCGACACGCCAGGCAGGGATCGGTGTCGTGCGCAGCCTGGGCCAGCGGAGATCGCCGGAGGGGTCGAAGGTGTGTGTCGCGGCCTGCTCGATGTCGTCCCAGGCGGTGGCGGCCTCGGCCGACCACTCCAGTTCGTCGTCCGGTCCGATGCGGTGGATGGAGTCCACGAGCCGCTGCACGGCGGGGAGTATGCGCAGGGCGAGCGCGTGCAGTTCCTCAGCGGTGAAGAAGCGCCAGGAGCAGCCGCGCTGTTCGTCATGGGTCAGGTGGCCGAGCAGCTGCACCATGCTTCCGGAGGCCGGGACGGCCCCGTCGCCGAGTGCCCTGCGGGGGAGGCCGGGGAGCTGGCTGCCGAGGTCTTCGGACGGGGCCCGCCAGTCGATGTCGCCGAACCATACGGCGCCGTCGCGTGCGTCCACTGCCAGCCACTGGTGGTAGCCCGCACCCGGGCCGTAGCGCTGCTCCTGCTGCTCGGCGTGCTCGTCGTGCCATACGTACTCGCCCGGAGGCGGGTCCAGCTCCACGGCCATGAAGCCGTCCTCGGGGCGGTAGCCGGTGAGGACGCGGGCCGTTCGCGGCGCACTGTCGGCGGCGGTCATGAGGGGTTTCCTCTCGCTGGAACGTCAACCGCCGCAAACGTAGGGCGCCCGCCACACACTAGTTTAACTTTCAGCCACCGCGTCCGGTAGTCGGACAAGCCGGGAGACCTGGCGTCACCACCCGGTCTACGCGCGTGCGGCCGCCGTCAACTTGGCGCATTTCACGTGGGTTCACGCTCCGTTCGCCTCCGGTGGCCGCCCGCCGCAGCCTCATGCGAGCGCGGCCAGCGCTTGCGCGGCGAGCATCTGCTCCAGGTCCAGGACGGCGCGCGGGGCGTGCCGGGTGTCGATGCGGACGGCGTAGATGAAGCGCGTCAACTGCGGCTCGGCCAGGGGGCGGGCCACGACCTGGGTGTTGGCGCGGGGCAGGGCGAGTTGCGGCATGACGGCCACGCACATGCCTGCGGCCACGAAGCCGAGCACGGTGTTGAAGTCGTCCCCCTCGTATTGCAGGCGGGCCTGGAAGCCAGGCGTCTTGGCCATCTGGGAAAGCAGTTCCAGGCGCAGTGCGGCCTCCGGAGCCGCGATCCAGGTCTCGGACGCGAGGCTGGCCAGGTCGATGACCTCCCTGTCGGCCAGGCGGTGGTGTGCCGGGACCACGGCCACCACCGGATCCCGTGCGACCAGCGTCCGGCGCAGCATCCGGGGCGGCGGGACGGGGATGAAGTCGTAGTCGTAGCTGAGGGCCAGGTCCATGTCCCCCCGCTTGAGCCGGTTGTAGCAGGCCTCGGGTTCCAGTTGGCTGAGGCTGACCTGCACGTGGGGGTAGGCCGCGTGGAGTTGGGCCAGCGCTTGCGGAACGATGCTGGTGGCGGCCGAGGCGAAGGCGCCGAGGCGGATCCGTGCGGCCGTACCCGCGCGCATGGCGTCGAGTTCCACCGATGCCGTCGCCAACGCGTTGCGGACGCCCTGCTCGGCGTCGAGAAGGACTTCGCCGGCCGGTGTGGCGCGCACGGGCCGGCGCTCCAGCACTCTCAGGCCCGCGCGGCGTTCGAGTTCGGCGATCTGCTGGGAGACCGCGGGCGCGCTGTAGCCGAGCTCGCGTGCGGCGGCGTTGAAGGAGCCGTGCCGCACGACGGCTTCGAGGGTGGCGAGCAGGCGGGGGGAGTACGCCGCCACGAGCAGAGCACGGTCCTCCAGCGGAAGGCTCCACGGCCGGCCCTTGCGGACCGCGTCGGCACCCTCGCGCCGCAACACGGTCACCAGCTTCCCGAAACAGCGCGGACTCAGCCCCGTGAACGGGGCTATCCAAGACGGCTCCGACGCCGTGATCACACCAGCCACACCAAGATCATCTCACCTGTGACCAGCAGTTACGGGACAAGCCTTAGCTTGACTCTGTCGGGGATCTTGGAGTTGCCGAGGTCAGGTGCCCAGGGTGCGCCAGGATTTTGGCCGGGGGATTTCGCGCTGGTCGAGGTAG
>NZ_JBVIAH010000033.1:0-60077 GCF_055574035.1 Streptomyces sp. NPDC030021 | reverse complement strand
ACGCCCGGTTACATTCCGAACCCGGAAGCTAAGCCTTTCAGCGCCGATGGTACTGCAGGGGGGACCCTGTGGGAGAGTAGGACGCCGCCGAACAACCCGCCCTTTTAGCTCAGTCGGTAGAGCGTCTCCATGGTAAGGAGAAGGTCAACGGTTCGATTCCGTTAAAGGGCTCCACTGAAAAAGGCCCCCGCCAATTGGCGGGGGCCTTTTTTGTTTTCCGGCACGGATGTGCTCCTGCCGTACGGCCGGCAGGGCCGCCGACGGCCGGAGGGGCGGGCCGTAGCAGAGCTGCCTACCATGGATGTGAAGGCTAGATAAGGTACGTCCGGCGGCTTCGAGGTGCCCCCACGGGCCGCTCGGCTGGCCCAGGAGGCGTGATGACCGTACCCCCCGACGCAGCGGCACCACAGCACACGCAGGGCGACCCCGAGGACGTCCTCAAGAACATCGGAAGCACGTGGCACTGGGCGCTCGGCTTCGCCCTCGCGACCCTGATCCCCGGCATCCTGGTGCTCGTCTGGCCGGACGAGACGCTGCACATCCTGGCCGTCATCATCGGTCTGCAGCTCCTGGTGGCGGGCGCCTTCCGGTTCGTCACCGCCTTTTCGCACAGCAGTGATGGCGGCAGCAGGCTGGCGGGTGTCCTGATCGCCATGCTCGCGTTCCTGGCCGGCGTCCTGGTGCTGCGTCATCCGATGCAGACGATCGGCGCGCTGTCCTTGATCATCGGAGTGTTCTGGTTGTTGTCCGGCGTGCTCGCGGCGTTCACCGCGATCGCCGACCACACGCTCGTGCACCGGGGCCTGCAGTTCGGCCTGGGTGCTCTCGGCGCCGTCGCCGGAATCGTCGTGCTCTGCTTCCCGGTGGACTCCGCGGTGGCCCTGACCCGGCTGTTGGGACTCTGGCTCGTCCTGCTGGGCGTGTTCGAGCTGGTGATGGCCTTCGCACTGCGTTCCGCCACCCGCCGGGTCACGCCGGCCCGTCAGGGGTGACGCCGGGCGCCGACGTACTCGTGCTCTCCTGAACCTGGGCTCGGCGCACGCCGAGCCCAGGTTTCTTGCGGAGACGCGCGCCGGCTGTTCGCCTATTCGCCCGTGCGCTGTTCCGGGACGCGGAAGGCGAGGATCGCCATGTCGTCCGACGCGGGTTCTGCGGCGAAGCGTTCCACCGCACGCAGGACGCGGGAGGCGACCGCGCCCGCGGTGAGGCCCGTACACGTGGTGAGAACCTCGGCAAGGCCGTCGTCGCCCAGCATGCGGGTGCCCTCGCGGCGTTCGGTCACGCCGTCGGTGACGCAGAGCAGTACATCGCCGGGGTCGAGGGTGAGGGTCTGTTCGTAGAGGTCCAGGTCCTCGATCACGCCCAGCAGCGGCTGCGGGTCCGCGGCCGCGTCGACCTGGCCGTTCGGGCGCAGGCGCAGCGGGAGCGGGTGGCCCGCGCAGACCACCTTCATCAGGGCGCCGCCGTCGGGCTGGGGATGGAGTTCGCCGTAGAGGAGGGTGAGGAAGCGGCTGCGGGCGCCCTCGTCGAGGATGGCCGCGTTGAGGCGTTCGAGGACCGCCGGGCCGCCGAGGCCCTCGCGGGCCAGCAGGCGCAGGGCGTGCCGGGCGAGGCCCGTGACGGCGGCAGCCTCCGGGCCCGTGCCGCAGACGTCGCCGATGGCGAAGCCGTACGCGCCGTCGCGGATCGGGAAGACGTCGTAGAAGTCGCCGCCGACCTCGTTGCCCTCGCCGGCCGCGCGGTAGATGACCTCGACCTCCATGCCGGGGATCGCGGGGGATCCGGGCGGCAGGAGGCTGCGCTGGAGGGAGCGGCTGATCGCGGTGCGCTCGGAGTAGAGGCGGGCGTTGTCGAGGGCCAGGGCGGCGCGGCGGGAGAGGTCCTCGGCGAGTTCGAGGATCTCCTGCCGGAAGTGTTCCTCGCGCGGCTTGCCGAGGGTCAGCATGCCGATCACGCGGTTGCGGGCCAGGAGGGGGAGGACCACGGTCTCGCCGCCGACCGCGAGGGTCGCCTCGGCCCACGGGCGGGCGCCGGCCTCGCGGACCGGTTCGGGCGGGCTGACCTGGGAGAGCAGGTCCTTGAGGCCGTCGATGCGCTCCTCGTCCTCGTGGAGGACGTACGAAAGGTACGGGTCGGAGGACTGGTCGGCGATCGTGTAGACGGCGCACCAGGTGGCGAGCGTCGGGACGGTCATCTGGGCCATCAGGGCCAGGGTCTGGTCCCGGTCGAGGGTGCCGGCCAGCAGGTCGGAGGCCTCGACGAGGAAGGAGAGGGAGCCGCGGCGCAGTCGTTCCAGTTCGCCGAGGCGGGCGGACTCGACGGCGAGGGCGATGCGGTCGGCGGCGAACTGGAGGTGCAGGGCCTCTTCGTTGGAGTAGCGGCCGGGGGTTTCGGCGGCGACGCCGAGTGAGCCGGTGAGACGGCCTTCCACCTTGAGGGGGACGGTCACGGCGGAGCGCATGCCGGTGGCCTCCAGGAGCGGAACGGCTCCGGGGGAGGCGATGAGGTCGTCGTGGACTGCGGGCATGCGGGCGGAGCCGTAGCGGTTGGTGCCGGCCTCGACGGGGACGCGGGCGAAGCGCTGGCGGGTGGAGGGCAGGCCGGTGGTGGCGCGGACCTCCAGCTCGGTCTCGTCGTCGGTGGCGAGCAGCAGGAAGGCGGCGTCGGCGTCGAGGAGGTCGCGGGCGCGCTCCACGGTGCGCTGGAGGAGCCCGTCGAGGTCGTCGGGGGCGGGGGAGCCGATGAAGACCTCGAAGGGGTCCGTGGGGCGGGGGTCGGTGAAGTGGCCGCTGTCGGAGGTGGGCACCCGAACCGGGGTCTGGAGTAGGGCGCGCTCGTCGTCGTGGACGAGGAGGCAGACGATGGACGGTTCGCCGTGGGCGTCGCGGACCCGCAGGTGTGAGGCGAAGACGGGGATGACGCGGCCGTCGGCGCCGCGGACGCCGTAGCTGCCCTCCCAGCGGGACAGGCGCAGGGCCTCGGCGATGCCGGTTCCGGTGCCGGGGGTCTGGGGCCAGGCGGCGAGCTCGGCGAGCGGGCGGCCGAGTGCCTTCTCGGCGGGGTGGCCGAAGATGTGCTCGGCGTCCTCGTTCCAGGCGGAGATGGAGTCGGTCGAGTCGATCTGGAGGACGGCGACGCGGACCCGGCTGTCGGCCAGGGGCAGCAGCTGGTCGGGGACGACGGGGCCTGCGGAGCGGGTACCGACCGGCCGGTCTGGCAGGTCCAGGCGGAACCACACGTGCTTGTGGGTGGCGGTGTACTCGACGCCCCAGCGGGTGGCGAGGGCGGCACACAGCATCAGGCCGCGGCCGTTCTCGCGGTCGGGGTCGGCGTAGGGGCGCTCGCCGGGGTGCTGGAGCGGGAGCTCGCGTTCCGGATACCGGTCGGCGACCTCGACCCGTACGCCACCCTCGGCGCGCAGGCACAGGACCTCGGCCCGGGTTCCGGCGTGGACCACGGCATTGGTCACGAGCTCGCTGGTGAGGACCACCGCGTCGTCGACGATGTCCGCGAAGCCCCAGCCGTGCAGGGTGTCGCGGACGAACCCGCGGGCGGCGGCGACCGAGCGCCCGAGGGGATCGAAGCTGGCAGCCGCCCGTGCCGTGATCACGAGTCTCCTTCGACGCGGTTGGACATCGGGTGCCAGGTTACTTACCTTCGCGGTCGGCATGGTGCCGTCGTCGGGGATTCCACCCGCAGGGTACGGCGGGTGTGCGATGGTGCCGAAGTGTTATGGCCGGGTTCGGCCAGGGTGAAACACTGGGCAGGCTTGCAGAGCCGGCTTGTGACGAGTCAGGCGTCCGGTGGAAAAGTGGTCGACCCTTTCGGGAGGGACACGGTGGAGTCTGGCGCAGCGGTACGGCGTACGGGAACGCGGCCGAAGGGCGGACGTTCCCGGCGCAGTGGCACGACGGAGGTCGATACCGCCGCACTGAACCGGCTGCTCACGGCCCTGGTGTCGATGCGGGACGGGAATTTCCGCAAGCGGCTGACGGTGTCCGGCGAGGGCGTGATGGCGGAGATCGCCGCCGTCTACAACGAGGTCGCCGACCGCAATCTCCACCTGACGGGGGAGCTGTCCCGGGTGCGGCGGATGGTGGGCCGTGAGGGCAAGCTGAGCGAACGGCTGGAAACGGGTGCCTGTGAGGGCTCCTGGGCGGCCGCGATCGATGCCTCGAACCAGCTGGTGGACGATCTGGCCCGGCCGGTGTCCGAGGTGGGCCGGGTGCTGTCGGCGGTGGCCGAGGGCGATCTGGACCAGCGGATGGATCTGCGGACGCAGGCGGCCGAGGGGGCCGGGCATCCGCTGCGCGGGGAGTTCCTGAAGGTCGGGCGCACGGTCAACAACCTGGTCGACCAGCTGTCGGCGTTCACCGACGAGGTGACGCGCGTGGCGCTGGAGGTGGGTACCGAGGGCAAGCTCGGTGGTCAGGCCCAGGTGCGCGGGATGTCGGGTTCCTGGAAGGATCTGACCGACTCCGTCAACACGATGGCGTACCGGCTCACCGCTCAGGTGCGTGACATCGCTCTCGTCACGACGGCCGTCGCCAAGGGCGATCTGTCGCGCAAGGTCACGGTGCACGTGGCCGGCGAGATGCTCCAGCTGAAGAACACCGTGAACACGATGGTGGACCAGCTGTCGTCCTTCTCCTCCGAGGTGACCCGTGTCGCCCGCGAGGTGGGTACGGAGGGCGAGCTGGGCGGCCAGGCGAAGGTGCCCGGGGTCGCGGGTGTGTGGAAGGACCTGACCGACTCGGTCAACACCATGGCCGGGAACCTGACGGCCCAGGTGCGCGGGATCGCGCAGGTGACGACGGCGGTCGCGAACGGCGACCTGTCGCAGAAGGTACGGGTCAGCGCGCGCGGCGAGGTGGCGCAGCTGGCCGAAACGATCAATCAGATGACCGAGACGCTACGGACCTTCGCGGACGAGGTCACGCGTGTGGCCAGCGAGGTCGGGGCCAAGGGTCTGCTCGGCGGCCAGGCACAGGTGCCGGGGGCGGCGGGGACGTGGAAGGACCTCACCGACTCGGTGAACACGGTCTTCCGCAACCTCACCACGCAGGTGCGGGACATCGCGCAGGTGACGACGGCGGTGGCGAACGGCGACCTGTCGCAGAAGGTCACGGTCGACGTGGCCGGCGAGATGCTGGAGTTGAAGAACACCGTCAACACGATGGTGGACCAGCTGTCCTCCTTCGGCGCGGAAGTGACGCGTGTGGCCCGCGAGGTGGGCGTCGAGGGCGAACTGGGCGGCCAGGCACAGGTGCCGGGGGCGGCGGGGACGTGGAAGGACCTCACCGACTCGGTGAACACCGCCTTCCGCAACCTCACCGGGCAGGTGCGCAACATCGCCCAGGTGACGACGGCGGTCGCCAACGGTGACCTGTCGCAGAAGGTCACCGTGGACGTCTCCGGCGAGATGCTCCAGCTGAAGAACACCGTGAACACGATGGTGGACCAGCTGTCCTCCTTCGCCGACCAGGTCACGCGGATGGCGCGGGACGTGGGTACGGAGGGCCGCCTCGGCGGCCAGGCCCGGGTGGAGGGGGTGTCCGGCACCTGGAAGGAGCTCACCGACTCCGTCAACTTCATGGCCGGGAACCTGACCTCGCAGGTGCGCCAGATCGCCCAGGTGACGACGGCGGTGGCGCGGGGCGACCTGTCGCAGAAGATCGACGTGGACGCCCGGGGCGAGATCCTGGAGCTGAAGAACACCATCAACACCATGGTCGACCAGCTCTCGGCCTTCGCCGAGCAGGTGACCCGGGTGGCCCGCGACGTGGGTACCGAGGGCCGGCTGGGCGGCCAGGCGCAGGTGCCCGGGGTGGCCGGCGTATGGCGTGACCTGACGGACTCCGTGAACGGCATGGCCGGGAACCTGACCTCGCAGGTGCGCAACATCGCCCAGGTCGCGACGGCGGTGGCCCGCGGTGACCTGTCGCAGAAGATCGACGTGGACGCCCGGGGCGAGATCCTGGAGCTGAAGAACACCCTCAACACCATGGTCGACCAGCTCTCGAACTTCGCGGAGCAGGTGACGCGGGTGGCGCGTGAGGTGGGTACCGAGGGCATCCTCGGCGGCCAGGCGGAGGTGAAGGGGGTCTCCGGCACCTGGAAGGACCTCACCCAGTCCGTCAACTTCATGGCGAACAACCTGACGTCCCAGGTGCGCAACATCGCCGAGGTGACCACGGCCGTGGCCATGGGCGACCTCTCCAAGAAGATCACCGTCGATGCCAAGGGCGAGATCCTCGAACTGGTCACCACCGTCAACACGATGGTCGACCAGCTGTCGTCCTTCGCGGAGCAGGTGACGCGGGTGGCGCGTGAGGTGGGCTCCGAGGGCATCCTCGGCGGCCAGGCCCGGGTGCGCGGGGTGACGGGCATCTGGAAGGACCTGACCGACAACGTCAACCTGATGGCCAACAACCTGACCTCCCAGGTGCGCAACATCTCGCAGGTCTCGGCGGCGGTCGCCAACGGCGACCTGACGAAGAAGGTCACGGTCGAGGCGCGCGGCGAGGTCGCGCAGCTCGCCGACACCGTCAACACGATGGTGAAGACGCTGTCCTCGTTCGCGGACGAGGTGACCCGGGTGGCCCGCGAGGTGGGTACGGAGGGCCGGCTGGGCGGCCAGGCGCACGTGCCGGGCGTCTCGGGGACGTGGAAGGACCTCACCGACTCGGTGAACTTCATGGCCTCCAACCTCACCGGTCAGGTGCGGCAGATCGCCATGGTCACGACCGCCATCGCCAAGGGCGACATGACCAAGAAGATCGACATCGATGCCCGCGGCGAGATCCTGGAACTCAAGACCACCATCAACACGATGGTCGACCAGCTGTCCTCCTTCGCCGACCAGGTCACCAGGGTGGCCCGCGAGGTGGGTACCGAGGGCATTCTGGGCGGCCAGGCCAGGGTCCGGGACGTCGACGGCACCTGGCGGGACCTGACGGAGTCCGTGAACGAGATGGCCGGGAACCTCACCCGGCAGGTGCGCGCGATCGCGGCCGTGGCCACCGCGGTGACCCGCGGCGACCTCAACCTGAAGATCGACGTGGACGCGGCGGGCGAGATCCAGGTCCTCCAGGACAACATCAACACGATGATCGCGAACCTGCGCGACACCACCTTGGCCAACAAGGAGCAGGACTGGCTCAAGGGCAACCTCGCCCGGATCTCCGCCCTGATGCAGGGCCGCCGGGAGCTCGACGACGTCGCCTCGCTGATCATGAGCGAGCTGACCCCGGTGGTCTCCGCGCAGCACGGCGCCTTCTTCCTGGCGCTGCCGGCCGGCGGTACCACCGAGATCGGGACGGAGGGGGGCGCGGACGGCTCGTACGAGCTGCGGATGCGCGGGAGTTACGCGTACGCGGGCGGCCAGATGCCCATCTCCTTCCGGCCGGGGGAGGGGCTGATCGGGGCGGTCGCCGAGGAGAAGCGGATGATCCTCGTCGAGAACACCCCGCCGGGCTACCTGAAGATCTCCTCGGGCCTGGGCGAGGCGCCGCCAGCGCATGTGATCGTGCTGCCGGTGCTCTTCGAGGGGAAGGTGCTCGGCGTCATCGAGCTGGCCTCCTTCACGCCCTTCACCCAGATCCAGAAGGATTTCCTCGGCCAGATCGCCGAGATGATCGGTACGAGCGTCAACACCATCAGCGTCAACTCCAAGACGGAGATGCTGCTGAAGCAGTCGCAGGAGATGACCGAGCAGCTGCGCGAGCGCTCCGACGAGCTGGAGAACCGGCAGAAGGCCCTGCAGGCCGCCAACGCGGAGCTGGAGGAGAAGGCCGAGCTGCTGGCCCAGCAGAACCGGGACATCGAGGTGAAGAACACCGAGATCGAGGAGGCCCGGCAGGTTCTGGAGGAGCGCGCCGAGCAGCTCGCGGTCTCGATGCGCTACAAGTCCGAGTTCCTGGCGAACATGTCGCACGAGCTGCGGACCCCGCTCAACTCGCTGCTGATCCTGGCCAAGCTGCTCGCCGACAACGCGGAGGGGAACCTCTCGCCGAAGCAGGTGGAGTTCGCCGAGACCATCCACGGCGCGGGTTCGGACCTGCTGCAGCTGATCAACGACATCCTCGACCTGTCGAAGGTCGAGGCCGGGAAGATGGACGTCTCGCCGACCCGGATCGCGCTGGTCCAGCTCGTGGACTACGTGGAGGCGACCTTCCGGCCGCTGACGGCGGAGAAGGGCCTGGACTTCTCGGTACGGGTCTCCCCGGAGCTGCCCGCCACGCTGCACACCGACGAGCAGCGGCTGCTCCAGGTGCTGCGCAACCTGCTGTCCAACGCGGTGAAGTTCACCGACACCGGGGCGGTGGAGCTGGTGATCCGGCCGGCCGGCGCCGATGTGCCCACCGCGATCCGCGAGCAGCTGCTGGAGGCCGGTTCGCTGCGGGAGGCGGACGCGGACCTGATCGCCTTCTCGGTCACCGACACCGGGATCGGGATCGCCGCGAGCAAGATGCTGGTGATCTTCGAGGCGTTCAAGCAGGCGGACGGGACGACGAGCCGCAAGTACGGCGGCACCGGGCTGGGGCTGTCCATCAGCCGGGAGATCGCCCGGCTGCTGGGCGGGGAGATCCACGCGGCCAGCGAGCCCGGCCGCGGGTCCACCTTCACGCTGTACCTGCCGCTGCACCCGAGCGAGCTGCCTCCGCAGGGGTACGCGCCGCCGACCCCCGGCGGCGCCCGCGGGGAGCTGTACCGCAGGTCGCCGGCCGCGGGCCGGCCGGTGCTGCCGGGCACCCAGGCCGGGCCGGCGGCCATGTCGTCGGTGCAGGCGCAGCCGGTGCGGCCGGCGCTGTCGGCGGCCGAGCCGGCCGGTCAGGGGCAGGGCGGCGGGGCCGCGCTGTTCCGGCGGCGGCGCAAGGCGGCGAGCGATCTGGAGCCGCGTACGGCGGTGCCGGGCCAGCCGAACGTGGTGGGGGCCGAGGACGGCTGGGGCAGCGCGGACGACGAGCTTCCGGTGGTGCCCCGGACGTACGACTTCCACGGCGAGAAGGTGCTCATCGTCGACGACGACGTACGCAACGTCTTCGCGCTCACCAGCGTGCTGGAGCAGCACGGACTGGCCGTGCTGTACGCGGAGAACGGACGGGAGGGCATCGAAGTCCTGGAGCAGCACGACGATGTGACGGTCGTACTCATGGACATCATGATGCCCGAGATGGACGGGTACGCGACGACCTCGGCGATCCGGCGGATGCCGCAGTTCGCAGGCCTGCCGATCATCGCGCTGACGGCGAAGGCGATGAAGGGGGACCGGGAGAAGGCGATCGACTCCGGTGCTTCCGACTACGTCACCAAGCCGGTCGATCCGGACTACCTGCTGTCGGTGATGGAGCAGTGGATGCGCGGCAAATGATCGCCGGGAGAGCGGAAGGACACCGATCGCCGACCCACTGCGCCAGGGGCGGTGTGAGAGGGCTGTGAACGGGGAACCTTCTGTTCTCCCCCCGCGTTTCCGCTTCGTGCACAGTGACATCTCGGTGACAGGGTGTGGCGATCTCGGGACTGGGGCTACGATGACCGGCACAAGGACGGACGGCGCAAGGATGCCGTCCTCTGGGGCGGGGCCCGGCGCACAGGCCGGAGCCCGGAGCCGGGGAGGCCCCATGCCGGGGCGAGGAGGACAGGGCATGGTGCAGAAGGCCAAGATCCTCCTGGTCGACGACCGGCCGGAGAATCTGCTGGCGCTGGAGGCCATCCTCTCCGCGCTCGATCAGACACTGGTCCGGGCGTCGTCGGGGGAGGAAGCGCTCAAAGCGCTGCTGACGGACGATTTCGCGGTCATCCTGCTGGATGTCCAGATGCCGGGCATGGACGGATTCGAAACGGCCGCGCACATCAAGCGGCGGGAACGGACCCGGGACATCCCGATCATCTTCCTCACCGCGATCAACCATGGTCCGCACCACACGTTCCGCGGCTACGCGGCGGGTGCGGTCGACTACATCTCCAAGCCCTTCGACCCGTGGGTGCTGCGGGCCAAGGTCTCGGTCTTCGTGGAGCTGTACACGAAGAACTGCCAACTGCGGGAGCAGGCGGCCCTGCTGCGGCTCCAGCTGGAGGGCGGCAGTTCCAACGGCGTGGACGCGGGCAAGGAGACGGCCGGACTGCTCGCCGAGCTCTCCGCCCGGCTCGCGGCGGTCGAGGAGCAGGCCGAGGCGCTGACCAAGCAGCTCGGCGAGGACTCGGCCGACGCCGGCGTGGTGGCGACGGCGGCCCACCTGGAGCGCAAACTCACCGGGCTGCGGAGGGCACTCGACGCGCTGGAGCCCGGGACCGCCGGAGGGGCCTCGGTCCTGCCCGCGCAGAACTGATCGTGCGCGGGTCGGCACTGGCGGTGTGTCAAAGCGCCTACGGAGCCGACGACACGAACGGGTGAAGGGGTGGGCACGCGTGTCCACCGGCGCGCGCACCGGTAACCTCGGGCCCATGGCCTCACGTACGTCCGGTAAGGGTTCCCAGAGCACCGCGGGCACCGCGAAGGGCCGCACCGGCCGTACGACGGCGCCGGCGAAGAAGGCAGCGCCCGCGCGCAAGCCCCCGGCCAAGAAGGCCGCGGCAGCCAAGCGGGCCCCGGTCAAGAAGGTCGCGGCCAAGCCCGCGCCCTCCCCGACCGGAGGCGTGGTGCGGCTGGTGCGCGCCCTCTGGCTGGGCTGCGCGCACGCGGTCGGCGCCGTCTTCCGCGGGATCGGCCAGGGGGCCAAGAACCTCGACCCGGCGCACCGCAAGGACGGCGTGGCGCTGCTGCTGCTCGCCCTCGCACTGATCGTCGCCGCCGGTACCTGGTCGAATCTGAGCGGTCCCGTCGGGGATCTGGTCACGATGCTGATCACCGGTCTCTTCGGACGGCTGGATCTGCTCGTGCCGATCCTGCTCGGCGTCATGGCGGTGCGTTTCATCCGGCATCCCGAGCAGCCCGATGCCAACGGCCGCATCGGCATCGGGCTGTCCGCCCTCGTCATCGGCGTCCTGGGCCTGGTCCACATCGCCTGCGGGGCGCCCGGCCGAGACGAGGGCACCACCGCGATGCAGAACGCGGGCGGGCTCATCGGCTGGGGCGCCTCCAAGCCGCTCATCTTCACCATGGGCGCACCGCTGGCCGTGCCCATGCTGGTGCTGCTCACGATCTTCGGGCTGCTCGTGGTCACGGCGACCCCGGTCAACGCGATCCCGCAGCGGTTGCGCAGGCTCGGCATCCGGCTCGGGATCATCGCCCCGAACGAGTACGACGAGGGCTACGGCGAGGCCGAGGGCGCCGCCGGCGAGCGGCACGACCCGGAGCAGTGGCGGGCCCGTGGCGGAGCCGGTGAGGGTTCCGGCGACCCGGCGGACGAGGCCGAGGAGGAGGCGCTCGCCCGGCGGCGCAGGCCGCGCAGGACCCAGGCCCGGCCCGCCATGGAGCGGGGGATGGACGCCGTCGACGTGGCCGCGGCGGCCGCCGCCGCGCTGGACGGGGTGGTCTACGGCGGAATGCCGCCCTCCCCGCTCGTCGCCGACCTCACGCAGGGGATCACCGTCGAGCGCGACGGCGCGGAGCTCACCGCTCCAGTGCCGACCGCCCGCGCGGAGCGTCCCGTACCGGACACCACCCCGGCGAGCGCCCCCGAGAGCGCCTCCGAACCGGCCGCCGGGCAGCCGCACGCCACCACCGCCGCGGCCTCCGGGACGCTGTCGGTGCCCGACCTGACCAAGGCCCCGCCGCAGACGCAGGCGCTGCCGCCGCGCGCCGAGCAGCTCCAGCTGCGCGGGGACATCACGTACGCGCTGCCCTCGCTCGACCTGCTGGAGAAGGGCGGACCCGGCAAGACCCGCAGTGCCGCCAACGACGCGGTGGTCGCCTCGCTGCGCAACGTGTTCACCGAGTTCAAGGTCGACGCGGACGTCACCGGCTTCACCCGGGGCCCGACCGTCACCCGGTACGAGGTCACCCTGGGCGCCGCGGTCAAGGTCGAGCGGATCACCGCGCTGACCAAGAACATCGCCTACGCGGTGGCCTCGCCGGACGTCCGGATCATCAGCCCGATCCCGGGCAAGTCCGCGGTCGGCATCGAGATCCCGAACACCGACCGCGAGATGGTCAACCTCGGTGACGTGCTGCGCCTCGCGGACGCGGCCGAGGACGACCACCCGATGCTGGTCGCGCTCGGCAAGGACGTCGAGGGCGGCTACGTCATGGCCAACCTCGCCAAGATGCCGCACGTGCTGGTCGCCGGTGCCACCGGTTCCGGCAAGTCCTCCTGCATCAACTGCCTGATCACCTCGGTCATGATCCGGGCCACCCCGGAGGACGTCCGGATGGTCCTCGTGGACCCCAAGCGGGTCGAGCTGACGGCGTACGAGGGCATCCCGCACCTGATCACGCCGATCATCACCAACCCCAAGCGGGCCGCCGAGGCGCTCCAGTGGGTCGTGCGGGAGATGGACCTGCGCTACGACGACCTGGCCGCCTTCGGCTACCGGCACATCGACGATTTCAACCAGGCCATCCGGGACGGCAAGATCAAACTGCCGCCGGGCAGCGAGCGGGAGCTCAGCCCGTACCCGTATTTGCTGGTGATCGTCGACGAGCTCGCCGACCTGATGATGGTGGCCCCGCGCGACGTCGAGGACTCGATCGTCCGCATCACCCAGCTGGCCCGCGCGGCCGGCATCCACCTGGTGCTCGCCACCCAGCGGCCCTCGGTGGACGTGGTCACCGGCCTGATCAAGGCGAACGTGCCCTCGCGCCTGGCCTTCGCCACCTCCTCGCTCGCCGACAGCCGGGTCATCCTCGACCAGCCGGGCGCCGAGAAGCTGATCGGCAAGGGCGACGGGCTGTTCCTGCCGATGGGTGCGAACAAGCCGGTCCGTCTGCAGGGCGCCTTCGTCACCGAGGACGAGATCGCCGGGATCGTCCAGCACTGCAAGGACCAGATGGCGCCCGTCTTCCGTGACGACGTCACCGTCGGACAGAAGCAGAAGAAGGAGATCGACGAGGACATCGGCGACGACTTGGACCTGCTGTGCCAGGCGGCGGAGCTGGTGGTCTCCACGCAGTTCGGGTCCACCTCGATGCTCCAGCGCAAGCTGCGGGTGGGGTTCGCGAAGGCCGGACGGCTCATGGACCTCATGGAGTCGCGGGGAATCGTCGGCCCGAGCGAGGGTTCGAAGGCGCGCGACGTCCTGCTGAAGGCCGATGACCTGGACGGAGTGCTCGCCGTCATCCGCGGCGAGGCCCATCCGTAATGAAATCCCGGGCAACCGTTTCCCTTGGGCCCGCGTCAAGTTGAAGAGAGGTGGCGGTAGGCGCACGAGATCGCTCACAGCGCCGGGCCGCCGCACCCGAGCATGACTTCCCTTCGCCATTCGGATGGCGTAGGGAGTGCACCCTCCGGTTGCTCCACCCTTTCGTCACCCCCCTAGACTGGACTTCCAGCAGGTGGCTACACGCTCGAAAGGCGCCCACGTGTCCATCGGCAACTCCAACTCCCCCGAAGAAGAGCGGCCTTCGACCGACGACCGGTCCGAGGACCGCATCGTCGAACGTCCCGTCGAAGGACCGTCCATCGGGACGGCCCTCAAGAAGGCCCGGATCGCCGCCGGGCTCACAGTCGACGAGGTCAGTTCCACCACCCGCGTGCGCATCCCGATCGTGCACGCGATCGAAGAGGACGACTTCACGCGGTGCGGCGGCGACGTCTACGCCCGCGGTCACATCCGTACGCTCGCCCGCGCCGTCAACCTCGATCCGGCACCCCTGGTCGAGAGCTACGACGCGGCCCACGGCGGCCGGCCGGCACCCACGCCCGCCGCGCCGATGTTCGAAGCCGAGCGGATCCGCCCCGAGCGGCAGCGGCCCAACTGGACCGCGGCCATGGTCGCCGCCATCGTCGCCGTGATCGGCTTCGTGGGCTTCACCGCCTTCAGCGGTGGCGACGAGAAGGACAAGCGCCCTGTGGCGGAAGGTTCCGCCTCCCCCAAGCCCGCACCCAAGCAGACCGGCGCCAAGCCGGTCCCCCAGCCCCCGCAGACCCCGCAGGCGCCCAAGCCGGAGCCCTCGGACAGTGCGATCGCCGCCGCGCCCAAGGACCTCGTCACCGTGGTCCTGACGGCCGACACGGGCGAGAGCTGGATCTCCGCCAAGGACTCCACCGGCCGGCTGCTCTTCGACGGCACCCTCACGCAGGGTGAGTCCAAGACCTTCACGGACAAGGAGTCCGTCGACCTCGTGCTCGGCGACGCCGGGGCCGTGAAGCTCTTCGTGAACGGCAAGGAGATCAAGGACGACTTCCAGCCGGGTCAGGTGCAGCGTCTGAAATACACGAAGGCCGACCCCGCCCAGGACCAGCCCCAGGCGGGCTGACGCGGGACCGCCCTAGGGCGGAAGGCTTGAATCCGGATCCCCGGGGTGCTGCGCCGCACCCCGGGGATCTTGCCGTACGGGGACTTGCGGCAGGGGCCGACGCCGGGACGAAGTAGTCTTGAGTCCATGCCCGAACGCCGTACCGTCGCCCTTGTCACTCTTGGCTGCGCCCGTAACGAGGTGGACTCGGAGGAGCTCGCAGGCCGCTTGGCGGCGGATGGCTGGGAGCTCGTCGAGGACGCCGCCGATGCGGACGTAGCCGTCGTCAACACCTGCGGCTTCGTCGAAGCCGCCAAAAAGGACTCCGTAGACGCCCTGCTGGAAGCCAACGATCTCAAGGATCACGGCAAGACCCAGGCCGTCGTCGCCGTCGGCTGTATGGCCGAGCGCTACGGCAAGGAACTCGCCGAAGCGCTCCCCGAGGCCGACGGAGTCCTCGGTTTCGACGACTACGCCGACATCTCCGACCGCCTCCAGACCATCCTCAACGGCGGCATCCACGCCTCCCACACCCCGCGCGACCGGCGCAAGCTTCTGCCGATCAGCCCGGCCGCGCGCCAGGCCGCCGAGGTCTCCCTCCCGGGCCACGCCCAGGAGCCGGTCGCCGAGGCCCCCGCCGACCTCCCGGACGGGCTCGCGCCCGCCTCGGGTCCGCGCGCGCCCCTGCGCCGCCGCCTGGACAAGAGCCCCGTCGCCTCGGTCAAGCTGGCCTCCGGCTGCGACCGGCGCTGCTCCTTCTGCGCCATCCCGTCCTTCCGCGGCTCCTTCATCTCCCGCCGCCCCAGCGACGTGCTGGGCGAGACCCGCTGGCTCGCCGAGCAGGGCGTCAAGGAGATCATGCTGGTCTCCGAGAACAACACCTCGTACGGCAAGGACCTCGGCGACATCCGGCTGCTGGAGACCCTGCTGCCGGAGCTGGCCGAGGTGGACGGCGTCGAGCGCGTCCGCGTCAGCTACCTCCAGCCCGCCGAGATGCGGCCCGGCCTGATCGACGTACTCACCTCGACCCCCAAGGTCGTGCCGTACTTCGACCTGTCCTTCCAGCACTCGGCCCCCGACGTGCTGCGCGCCATGCGCCGCTTCGGTGACACCGACCGCTTCCTGGAGCTGCTGGACACCATCCGCTCCAAGGCCCCGACGGCCGGCGTCCGCTCCAACTTCATCGTCGGCTTCCCCGGCGAGAAGGAATCGGACTTCGCCGAGCTGGAGCGTTTCCTCACCCACGCGCGCCTCGACGCCATCGGCGTCTTCGGCTACTCCGACGAGGACGGCACCGAGGCCGTCACCTACGAGAACAAGCTGGACGAGGACACCATCGCCGAGCGGCTCGCGCACATGCAGCGGCTCGCCGAGGAACTCACCTCGCAGCGCGCCGAGGAGCGCATCGGGGAGACCCTCGAAGTGCTCGTCGAGACCGTGGAAGCGGTCGACGAGGACGGCGAGGGCGCCTACGGGCGCGCCGCGCACCAGGCACCCGAAACGGACGGCCAGGTGGTCTTCACGGACAGCACGGGCCTGGTCCCCGGGCGTATCGTCACGGCAAAGGTGGTCGGCACCCTGGGCGTCGACCTGGTGGCCGAGCCCCTCGGCATGGATCTTGAGGAGGCGGCCGGATGACCGGAGTCCCGGCATCTGCGGCGGGCGGGACCGGCCGCCGGCCCGTACCCGGCGCGAAGCTGGGGGCCGCGGCGGTCAATCAGGCCAGCCTGTGGAACATCGCCAACATCCTGACGATGATCCGGCTCGTGCTCGTGCCGGGCTTCGTCCTGCTGCTGCTCGCCGACGGCGGCTACGACCCGGCCTGGCGGGCCTGGGCCTGGGCGGCGTTCGCCGTCGCCATGATCACGGACATCTTCGACGGGCACCTGGCCCGGACGTACAACCTGGTCACGGACTTCGGCAAGATCGCCGACCCCATCGCCGACAAGGCGATCATGGGGTCGGCGCTGATCTGTCTCTCCTGGCTCGGTGACCTGCCCTGGTGGGTGACCGGGGTGATCCTCGGACGGGAGCTCGGGATCACCCTGCTCCGCTTCTGGGTCATCCGCTACGGAGTGATTCCGGCCAGCCGGGGCGGAAAGCTGAAGACCCTGGCCCAGGGCACGGCTGTGGGCATGTACGTACTCGCGCTGACCGGGGCGCTGGCGACCATGCGCTTCTGGGTGATGGCGATCGCCGTCGTGTTGACCGTCGTCACCGGTTTGGACTACATCCGGCAGGCGGTCGTGATGCGCCGCCAGGGTCTCGCCGAGGAGCGGGCTGCGGAGCGGGCCGCGCGGTGACCCACGCGGCGGGGGATTTTCCGGCGGCGGAAGCCGTTTCGGGAGCGGTGGGTGCGGCCGGAGTGGCTGCGGATGCGCTGCGCCTGCTTGCGGAGAGTGACCAGACCCTCGCCGTGGCGGAATCACTGACCGGCGGCATGGTGGCCGCCGAGCTCACGGCCGTCCCCGGAGCCTCCCGGTCCTTCCGCGGCTCGGTCACGGCGTACGCGACGGAGATCAAGCACCTGGTCCTCGGGGTGGACGCGGGACTGCTTGCAGCCGAAGGCGCGGTGAACGCGCAGGTCGCGGCGGAGATGGCGGCCGGCGTGCGGCGCGTGATGGGCGCGTCGTGGGGAATCTCGACCACCGGGGTGGCCGGTCCGGAGCCGCAGGACGGGCAGCCGGTGGGCACCGTTTTCGTCGCGGTGGACGGTCCAGGGGGCAGGAAAACGGTCCGTCTGAGGTTGAAAGGCTCCCGCGCGGAAATTCGTAGGGAGAGTGCACGCACAGTGCTCGGGCTTCTCTCGGACCAACTCCGTGAGAATGCGCGGAGGCAGGATACGGAACAGAACGGGGGGATTTGATGTTTGCAGCCCTGAGTGAACACGACATCGCTCCCCGCACGGCCGCGGCGCGAGGCGGTACGGTGGGGCGTGAAGGATGCGGCTACACGGTCAGAGGAGGGAGCCACCGATGATTCTGCTCCGTCGCCTGCTGGGTGACGTGCTGCGTCGGCAGCGCCAGCGCCAGGGCCGTACTCTGCGCGAAGTCTCCTCGTCGGCCCGAGTTTCTCTCGGCTATCTCTCCGAGGTGGAGCGGGGGCAGAAGGAGGCATCCTCCGAGCTGCTCTCCGCGATCTGCGACGCGTTGGACGTACGGATGTCCGAGCTGATGCGCGAAGTCAGTGACGAACTGTCGCTGGCCGAGCTGGCACAGTCGGCCGCGGCAAGCGAACCGGTGAGTGTGCCGGTCCGCCCGATGCTCAATTCGGTCTCCATGGCTTCGGTCACGGGTGGACCGGAGCGGGTGACCATCAAGGCGCCTGCGGAAGCGGTGAATGTCGTAGCCGCGTGAGCGAGCATGTGCGTGTTTGAGCGTGGCCGGAGCCCCGGCCGGTGCCTGGTGCACCGGCCGGGGCTCCCGGCCGTTCTGGGTGCGGGGGCGCGGGGGGTGCGGGAGGATGGGGCCGTCCGGGTTCCGGCCCCTGGGAGGCAGTCGTGCGGCGGTTGCTGCGCATACCCGCGGTGTCGGTCCTCGCGCTGACGGTGGGGGCGCTGTGGTGGTGGGCCGTGCTGCGGCTGGTCCTGGCGCCCGCCGAGTCCGGGGCCGTGGAGGGCGCGGTGGCGGTGGGCGGCTGGGGGCTGGGCCTGCTGCCGGTGCACTGTGTGCCGGGCCCGGTGCGGAAGGCGCGGCGGAAGGCGCTGCGGGCCGCCGACGGGGCTACCAGGGCATGGACACCCCACCGTTCGGGCGAAGGATCTGACCCGTCATGAAGGACGAGGCGTCCGAGGCCAGGTAGAGCACCGCCCGGGCGATGTCCTCGGGCTCGCCGACCCGGCGCAGCGGGGACATACGGACCATCGCCGCCTCGGTCTGCTGCTGGACCTCGGGGCTGTGGCGGCCGGTCATGGGCGTGCGGACCCAGCCCGGGGCGACTGCGTTGACCCGTATGCCGTGCGGGCCGGCCTCGGTG
This sequence comes from Streptomyces sp. NPDC030021, assembly GCF_055574035.1. Lineage (NCBI taxonomy): Bacteria > Bacillati > Actinomycetota > Actinomycetes > Kitasatosporales > Streptomycetaceae > Streptomyces > Streptomyces sp. NPDC030021. Next base: position 41,764 of record NZ_JBVIAH010000033.1, on the reverse strand, counting down.
GCGAGGGTCTTGGTCAGCTGGACGACGGCGGCCTTGGCGGCGCTGTAGCAGAGCAGGCCGGGCTGGGCGGCGTCCACGGCTCCGGAGGCCATGGTGACGATCGAGCCCGGGCGGCCCGCCGCGATCATGGAACGGGCGGCCTCCTGGCAGGTGCGCAGGACCCCCTTGAAATTGATGTCCAGGATCCGGTCGAGGTCCTCGTCGGTCGTCTCCAGGACGCTGCTCCTGTGCATGACTCCGGCGATGGCGGCCGTGATGTCGAGCGAGCCCGCCGCGGTGACGGCCGCCCGGAGCGCGGCCCGGTCGGTGACGTCGAGGGGATGGACGGTGGCGGCGCCGCCGGCCTTGGCGACGAGGGCGGCCGTCTCGGCGAGACCCTGCTCGTCGCGGTCCGCGCAGTGCACGTGCGCGCCCGCCTCGGCGAGCAGGACGGCGGTGGCGCGGCCGATGCCGCTGGCGGCGCCGGTGATCAGGGCGGTGCGGCCGGTGAGGCCGTACGGGGCTGTGGGTGTGGGCATGCCCGGACCGTACGACCGTATCTGACGGACCGTCAATCGGTGTGCGGTGCCGCTTCCCGCGCTCTACGGGGTCGGGCCCTGCTGGCAGCGGGGGCACCAGTAGGTGGGGCGGCCGTCCTGCGGGGCCTCGCGGACGGGGGTGCCGCAGCGCAGGCAGGGGCGGTGCGTGCGGCCGTAGACGAAGAGGTCCTGGCCGGGGCGGCGGCTGCCGGTGGTGTTGCGCGGGCCCGGCCGCTCGCCGGTGTTCGCGGACAGCAGCCGGTGGGCGGCGGCGGCCAGCCGGGGGAGGTCGGACTCGGGGAGTGCGCCGACCGGGGTCCACGGGGTGACCTGGGCCAGGAAGCACAGCTCGGCCTTGTAGATGTTGCCGATCCCGGCGAGGTTGCGCTGGTCGAGCAGGGCCTCGCCGAGGGCGCGCCCGGGGGCGGCGAGGAGGTGGGCGGCGGCGAGGGCCGGATCCCAGTCCGGGCCGAGGAGATCGGGGCCGAGGTGGCCCACGACCCGGTCCTCCTCGGCGGTGCGGATCAGCTCCAGGACGGGGAGGCGATAGCCGACGGCGCTGTGGTCGGCCGTGCCGAGGACGGCCCGGATCTCGTGGGCGGGGCCGCCGCGCCACTTCTCGCCGGAGGTGAAGACGTGCCAGGCGCCGTCCATCCGGAGGTGGCTGTGCAGGGTGAGGCCGCCCTCGAAGCGGGTGAGGAGGTGTTTGCCACGAGGGGTGACGTCGAGGGTGACGCGGCCGGTGAGGTCGGCGGTGGCGAAGCGGGGGACCCGCAGGTCGCTGCGGGTCAGCACGCGGCCGGCGAGGACGGCGTGGAGCCGGGTCGCCGCGCGCCGGATGCTGTCGCCTTCGGGCATGGGCCCATTGTCCCTCCGCCGTGGCCCGGGAGGGCTCGGGAGGGCTCGGGTGGTCCGGGAGCCCTGCGTCCCGGGAGCCCGGCGGTGCGCGTGAAGGGCGGTAAGGGCGACGGGCGGTGCGCGCGACGGGCGGTGCGGGCAACGGGCGGTGCGGGCGAACGGCGAGGGCCCCTGCGGCGTGGTGCAGCCGCAGGGGCCCTCGGGTCAGGAGGGGGACGAGGGGCCGCCGGGGCCGCCCATCACTTCCAGACGAGCCCCTTGTTCGGGTAGCTGTACGGGTTGCCCCAGTACTCGGCGGCGGTGACCTTCGTCTGGGCCGACGGGGCGAGGGCCACGGCGCAGCTGGTCTGCGTCTGGCCGTTGGTGAAGCCCTTCGGCAGTGCCTCGTTCGGGCACTTCTCGAACTTGCCTATGATCGACACGCGCTGGGCCTCGGTGCCGTCCGCGAGCAGGCCCTTGACCTGGGTCACGGACGAGTGCGACAGGTCCGTGGTGCCGGTGTTCTTGACCGAGTAGCGGATGTAGTACGGAATCATCCCCTTCACCTTGTCGCCGAGCTTGAGCGTGTCCAGGTCGGCGGGGTTGCCCTGCTCGATCGCGGTGACCGTGAGGGCGATCTGACCGCCCTTGTTGCTGCCGTAGCTGAACGGCATCTCCGCGGCCTCGCCGATCTTGAAGGTCTGGCCGGACTTCGCCGTGCCGTTCGCCCCGGGGGCCTCGCTGCCGTCGGCGCCGGGGGCGGCCGATTCGGAAGGGGCGGCGGGCGAGGCGGACGGTGCAGCGGCCGAGCTGGCCCCGCCCGACTGCGCGGGGGCCGGCTCCTCGTTGCCGTTCTTGCAGCCCGTCAGGGCCAGGGTTCCGGCGACGGCCAGGCCGATCGCACCGAGGGTGGTGGAACGCATGCTGATGGTGCTCACTTTTCTTCTCCCCCATGACTGCGCATCGCCCATGCAATGCCTGTGATCATCTTGATAAGGGATGAATAAGCGCCACTGCCAGCTCAGGGGCGGCTCACTACGGTTCTGTGACATGTCCAGGACGTGAGCGGAACAGTCGGCGCCGTTTTGCAGCCATCAGGAACGCAAGCGCAAACCCCTCGGGGTCGCGTGGAAGCCGGCCGCCTCCAGGGTCGGGCCCAGCGGCGAGGTCAGGGCCGCCGCCGCGTTGATCCGCTCCACCGTGAGGGCCGGGAGGGTGCCCGCGCGGGAGGCGGCCGCCAGGGCGGTCGTGGCCGCCGTGAGCCGGGGATCCTCCGGGGCGGGCCAGGCCAGCAGGGTCTTGCCCCCGCGCTCCAGGTACAGGATGAGCTCCCCGTCCACCAGGACCACCAGGGAGCCCGCCTTGCGGCCCGGCTTGTGGGTGGCCCCGGCCGGGGGCTCGGGCCAGGGCAGGGCCGCCCCGTACGCGTTCGCCGGGTCGGCGGCCGCCAGCACCACCGCCGCCAGCGGGGGCGGGGTCCGCTCGGCGGCCCGGAGCCGGTCCACCGCGCCGTCCATCGCGAACTGGGCCGCGCCCAGCCCCTCGACCACATAGCCCCGGCGTGCCTGGCCGCTGTCCTCGAAGGCAGACAGGACGCGGTAGACCGCGCTGAAGCCGCCCTCCACCCCTTCCGCGGCGACCGCCCCGCGCGTCACCACCCCGTGCCGGTCCAGCAGGGTGCGGGCCAGGGCATGGGCCCGGTGCGTCGGGTCGGGGGCCGCGGCCGGCAGCAGGGACCAGCGCCCGGAGACCGTGGGCGGGCCCGTACGGGACACGGTCGCGCTGAGCGTGCCGTACCGGCCGCGGGGGACGGTGCGCCGGGCCCGGTGGGCTGTCGAGCCGGCCGTGCGGCCCGAACCGAGCAGCGAGCGCAACGGGGCCAGGGTGTCGTTGGTGAGCCGGCCCGACCAGGCCAGATCCCATACGGCCTCGGAGAGGGCGACGTCGGACACCTCGGGGAACTCGGCACGGATCGACTGCGCGATCTGCCGGAAGAACAGGCCGTACCCGCCCGCAAGCGACGCCAGGACCGCCTGGTGGAGAGGGCTCTGCTCCAGCGGATGCGGCGGGGGCAGCAGCATCGGGGCCGCCTCGGCCAGGTAGAGCGAGATCCATCCGTCCTTGCCCGGGAGCGCCCCGGCGCCCGCCCAGACCACCTCGCCCGCGGTGGTCAGTTCGTCCAGCAGGCCCGGGGAGTACCCGCTCACCCGCGACGGGAGGATCAGGCGTTCCAGCGCGGAGGCCGGGACCGGCGCGCCCTGGAGCTGCTCCACCGCCCGGGCCAGCCCGTCGAGGCCGCGCAGGGCTCCGCCCAGGTGCTGCCACTGGGGGAGGAAGGTGGCCAGCGAGGTCGGCGGCACCGGCTCCAGCTCCTGGCGGAGCGCGGCGAGGGAGCGGCGGCGGAGCCTGCGCAGCACCGTCGCGTCGCACCACTCCTGGCCGATGCCCGCCGGGTGGAACTCGCCCTGCACCACCCGGCCGGCCGCGGCCAGCCGGTGCAGGGCGCCCTCGGTCACCGCCGCACCCAGGCCGAAGCGGGCGGCGACGGTGGCCGTGGTGAAGGGCCCGTGGGTGCGGGCGTACCGGGCCAGCAGGTCCCCGAGCGGGTCCTTCACCGGCTCCGTGAACGCCTCCGGGACACCGACGGGCAGCGCCGTGCCCAGCGCGTCCCGCAGCCGGCCCGCGTCCTCGATCGCCGCCCAGTGGTCCGCGCCGCCGATCCTGACCGGGATGGCGCGGCGGGCCGCGGCGAGCTCGCGGGCCCAGGCCGGATCCGCCCCGCGCTCGGTCAACTGGTCCTGCGTCAGCGGGCCCAGCAGACGCAGCAGGTCGGCCACCGACTCGGGATCCTTGGCCCGTCGGTCCTCCGTGAGCCACTGGAGCTCCCGCTCCAGCTCCTCCAGCACCTGCGCGTCGAGGAGTTCGCGCAGCTCCGCCTGGCCGAGCAGCTCGGCCAGCAGCCGGGAGTCCAGCGACAGCGCGGCCGCCCTGCGCTCGGCCAGCGGCGAGTCCCCCTCGTAGAGGAACTGGGCCACGTACCCGAAGAGGAGCGAACGGGCGAAGGGCGAGGGCTCCGGCGTGGTGACCTCCACCATCCGCACGCGCCGCGCCTCGATGTCCCCCATCAGCTCGGTCAGGCCCGGCACGTCGAAGACGTCCTGGAGGCACTCCCGTACGGCTTCCAGCACGATCGGGAAGGAGCCGAACTCCGAGGCCACCTGGAGCAGCTGGGAGGCGCGCTGGCGCTGCTGCCACAGCGGGGTGCGCCGGCCGGGGCTCCGGCGCGGCAGCAGCAGGGCGCGGGCCGCGCACTCGCGGAAGCGGGAGGCGAACAGCGCGGACCCGCCGACCTGGTCGGTGACGATCTGGTTGATGTCACCCTGGTCGAAGGCGACATCGGCCGCGCCCAGCGGGGCCTTCTCGTCGTCGTACTCGAACCCGTGCGCGGCGGCCGGGTCGTGGTCCAGGAGGTCCATGGACAGCAGGTCCGCATCGGGCAGCCGGAGCACGATCCCGTCGTCGGCGTGCATCACCTGCGCGTCCATGCCGTACTTCTCGGCGAGGCGGGCGCCCAGAGCCAGCGCCCACGGGGCGTGCACCTGCGCGCCGAAGGGGGAGTGGACCACGACCCGCCAGTCGCCCAGTTCGTCGCGGAACCGCTCGACCACGATGGTCCGGTCGTCGGGGACGTGACCGCAGGCCTCGCGCTGTTCGGCGAGGTACGACAGCACGTTCTCGGCGGCCCAGGCGTCCAGGCCGGCCGCCAGCAGCCGCAGCCGGGCGTCCTCCTCGCTCAGGCCGCCGAGCTCGCGGAGGAACGCGCCGACCGCACGGCCCAGTTCGAGCGGCCGGCCGAGCTGGTCGCCCTTCCAGAACGGCAGCCGCCCCGGCACCCCGGGGGCCGGGGTGACCAGGACCCGATCGCGGGTGATGTCCTCGATCCGCCACGAGGTGGTGCCCAGGGTGAAGACGTCCCCGATGCGCGACTCGTAGACCATCTCCTCGTCGAGCTCCCCGACCCGGCCGCCGCCCTTCTTGGGGTCGGAGCCCGCGAGGAAGACACCGAACAGGCCGCGGTCGGGGATCGTGCCGCCCGAGGTGACCGCGAGGCGCTGGGCACCCGGCCGGCCCGTGACCGTCCCCGCCACCCGGTCCCAGACCACACGCGGCCTGAGCTCGGCGAACGCGTCCGACGGATAGCGCCCGGCCAGCATGTCCAGCACCGCCGTGAACGCCGACTCCGGCAGCGCCGCGAAGGGCGCCGCCCGCCGCACCAGGGCGAGCAGGTCGTCCAGCTGCCAGGTGTCCATCGCGACCATCGCGACCAGCTGCTGCGCCAGTACGTCGAGGGGGTTGGACGGCACCCGCAGCGACTCGATCGCCCCCGTGCGCATCCGCTCGGTGACCACCGCCGCCTGCACCAGGTCGCCGCGGTACTTGGGGAAGACCACCCCGGTGGAGACCGCGCCCACCTGGTGCCCGGCCCGGCCCACCCGCTGCAGCCCCGAGGCCACCGAGGGCGGCGACTCCACCTGCACCACCAGGTCCACCGCGCCCATGTCGATACCCAGCTCCAGGCTGGAGGTGGCGACCACGGCGGGCAGCCGGCCCGCCTTCAGGTCCTCCTCCACCAGCGCCCGCTGCTCCTTGGACACCGAGCCGTGGTGCGCACGGGCCAGCAGCGGCGGGGCGCCCAGGGCGGCGCCCGACTGGGCCATGATCTCGGCCGGCGGCTTGCCCTCCGGCAGCTTCTCGCCCAGAGCACGCTCGTACGCGATCTCGTTGAGCCGGTTGCACAACCGCTCGGCGAGCCGGCGGGAGTTGGCGAACACGATCGTCGAGCGGTGCGCCTGCACCAGGTCGGCGATCCGCTCCTCCACATGCGGCCAGATCGACGGCTTGTCCCCGCCCTCCTTGCCCTCGGTCGCGGGGGAGCCGCCCAACTCACCCATGTCCTGCACCGGGACGACCACCGACAGGTCGAACTCCTTGGCCGACGGCGGCTGGACGATCTCCACCTTGCCGCGCGGCGCCAGGTACCGGGCCACCTCGTCCACCGGCCGGACCGTCGCCGACAGCCCGATCCGGCGCGCCGGGCGCGGCAGCAGCTCGTCCAGCCGCTCCAGGGAGAGGGCGAGATGGGCGCCGCGCTTGGTCCCCGCGACCGCGTGCACCTCGTCCAGGATCACCGTCTCGATCCCGGCCAGGGCCTCCCGGGCCGCCGAGGTCAGCATCAGGAACAGCGACTCGGGCGTGGTGATGAGGATGTCCGGCGGGCGGGTGGCCAGTGCCCGCCGCTCGGCGGGCGGGGTGTCGCCGGAGCGGATCCCGACCCGGATGTCCGGCTCGGGCAGGCCCAGGCGGACCGACTCCTGGCGGATCCCGGTCAGCGGGCTGCGCAGATTACGCTCCACGTCGACGGCCAGGGCCTTCAGGGGCGATACGTACAGCACGCGGCAGCGCTTCTTCGACTCGGCGGGCGGCGGGGTCGACGCGAGCCGGTCGAGGGCGGCGAGGAACGCGGCCAGGGTCTTGCCGGAGCCGGTGGGGGCCACCACCAGCACGTCCGAGCCCTCCCCGATGGCCCGCCAGGCGCCCTCCTGTGCGTCGGTGGGCGTGACGAAGGCCCCCGTGAACCACGAGCGGGTCGCGGGGGAGAACGAGTCGAGCGCAGCGCCTGCCATGCCCCCATCGTGCACCCGGCCACTGACAACGGGCCGGACCTGGGGAAACGTGAGTCGGTGCGGGGGCGCAGAATGGGGGGATGGGGACGGAAGAGGGCGCCGGGGGCCGCCGGGAGTGGGCACGGCACTGGCAGTACGCGGAACTGCCCGGGCTGGACCTGCTGCGCGCCCACTACGTACGCCACACCTTCCCGCGCCACGCCCACGACGGGTACGTCCTCGCGGCGGTCACCGGCGGCGTCGAGGAGGTAGGGCTGCCCGGCCACGTCGTGCACGCCGGACCGGGCAGTGTGGTCCTGATCAACCCCGAGGTACCGCACACCGCGCGCGCCGGGGTGCCCGAGGGCTGGGCCTACGCCACCCTCTACCCCTCGCGCGACCTGATCGTCGAGGTCGCCGACGAGATCGGCATCCTGCGCGGCACCCCGGGCTTCACCGCCGACATGGTCACCGACCCGCAGGGAGCCCGGGCGATCACCGAGGTCCACCGGGCCGCCGAGGCGGGGAACGCGCTGGCCGCCGACACGCTGCTGCGGGGCCTGGTGGCACGGATGCTGACCCGGCACGCCGGACCGATGCCCGCCCGTACGGTCCGCGGCGCGGGCGGCGCCGACGCGGAGGCCGCCCGGGCCGTCCTGCAGGAGCGGATGGCCGACCCGCCCTCGCTGGAGCGGCTCGCAGCGGAGCTGGGCACGAGCCCCTTCGCCCTGCTGCGGGCCTTCCGCGAGCGGTACGGGATGCCGCCGCACACCTGGCTGACCGACGCCCGCGTCCGGCAGGCGCGCCGGCTCCTCGACGCGGGCACGGCGCCCGCTCAGGCGGCCGTCACCGTGGGCTTCACCGACCAGCCGCACCTGAACCGGCACTTCACCCGCATCGTGGGCGTCCCACCGGGAGCGTACCGGCGGGAGCGGGCCGTCTAGGCCCTGCCGGGCGCCGGGCGGGCGCAAGAACGTACAAGACCCATCCCGCGGGCACCCCGTAGTTTCGGAGCGTGCGAGAGAACCAGCTGGTCACAGAACCAGAGATACGTGAGACACCCGCGCCCGACGAGCGGCCGCGCGCCGCCGTCGTACGCGACGCGCTCGGGGTCGGCGTTGCCGTCGGACTGTCCGGGTTCGCCTTCGGCGTGACCGCCGCCGGGGCCGGCATCAGCACCCTGCAGGCCTGTGTGCTCAGCCTGCTCGTCTTCACCGGGGCCTCGCAGTTCGCCCTGGTCGGGGCGCTCGCGGCGGGCGGGAACCCGTTCACCGCCGCCGCCGGGGCCTTCTTCCTCGGGACCCGGAACGCCTTCTACGGACTGCGCCTGTCACAGCTGCTCAAGCTGCCCCGACCCGTGCGGCCCCTCGCCGCGCACTGGGTGATCGACGAGACCACCGCCGTCGCGCTGGCCCAGCCCGACCGGAAGTCGGCCCGGCTCGGCTTCACCGTCACCGGGCTCACCCTCTACGTGCTGTGGAACCTCACCACCCTGCTCGGCGCGCTCGGCGCCGAGGCCATCGGGGACACCAGGGCGTGGGGCCTGGACGCCGCCGGACCCGCCGTGTTCCTGGCGCTGCTGGCACCGATGCTGAAGACCTCCACCGAGCGGGCCGTGGCCGCCCTCGCGCTCGTCCTCGGGCTCGGCTTCCTGCCCGTACTGCCCGCAGGGGTGCCCGTGCTGATCGCGGCCCTGGCCGCCCCCGTCGTGCTGTGGATGAAGGGACGCCGCTCGTGAACGTCTGGATCGCCATCGGCCTCACCGTCGTCGGCTGCTACGCCGTCAAGCTCGCCGGGCTGCTCGTCCCCGCCGGGGCCCTGGAACGGCCGCTCGTGCGCCGCCTGGCCGCCCTGCTGCCGGTCGCCCTGCTCGCCGCGCTCACCGCCCAGCAGACCTTCAGCACCGGGTCCGCCCTCGTCGTCGACGCCCGCGCCGCCGGACTCGCGGCCGCCGGGCTGGCGCTGCTGCTTCGGGCCCCGTTCCTGGTCGTGGTCGCGGCCGCCGTCGTCGTCACCGCGGGGGTACGGGCCCTGGGTGGCTGACCTCGGCGGGCAGGCGCCCGTACGCCCGCAGGGTGAGCAGGGCCTCCAGGGTGGCGATCGGCCGCCGCTCCAGCGAACTGCCCGGCGCCCAGGCCCGCCGGCGCACCGGCCAGCCGCCGTCCGGCTGCTGCTCGGAGGCCAGGAAGTCCAGTGAGCGGCGCAGCTCCGCGTCGGTGAACCAGCCGCGGGCCAGCGACTCCGGCCGCCGGGCGAAGTCGTGCGGGTACAGCCGCTCGCCCGGCGCGTAGCCGGGGGCCTCCGGACAGTCCGCCCGCCGCACCGGATCGAGCACCACGAGCTTCTGCTCGCGCACCAGCCGGCCCAGCCGGTCCGCGGCCGCCGCCGCGCGTGCCCGGTCGGGGATGCCGTCGAGGAAGGCCACCGCGCTCTGGACCTCGTACGGGTGCGAGTGGCGCAGGTTCTCGACCCGGTCCCAGCAGAAGTCCGTGGCCCGGAAGAGCCAGGCGTGCCAGACCCGGTTGCGGTGCAGTACGCCGACGACCGGGCCCGTGGTCAGCAGCTCGCCCGGCGGGTCGTCGTGCATCGGGTGGTAGGGGGCCGCGGGATAGTCGCGGGGGGCCGGGAAGACCACCGGAAGCGCGCCGTCCGCGGTGGAGACCCCGGTCAGGTGGCGGCAGAGCCGCTCGATGCGCTGCCCGGCGCAGCGGCCCAGGCTGTCGAGCACGCGCAGCGCGTGCGCGGTGTGCAGGGGCTGGCTGAGCGGACCGCGGAGATCCGGATCGAGTGCGTGACCGTAGCCTCCGTCCGCGTTGAGATATGAACCGAGGGCCGTGTCCACCGGGTCGGCGGCCCCGCCGAGGAAGTGGAACGCGAACCGCCGCTGCTCCAGCACGCGGGCCGTGAGCCAGATGAACCCCTCGGCGCGGGCCAGGGGGGTCTGCGGGGTCCGGGGGGTCTGGGGGGACGGCTGGGTCTGCGAGGAAGCTTCGTCTCCGGGCATGCGTGCAACCTAGGACGCGGTGGTGCGCCGGGGAGGGCCGAACGCGGGCGGTGCACTCTCCCGGGGCGGGATACTGGGGGCATGCGGTTGACGATTTTCTGGGAACGGATGGCGGAGCACTTCGGTGCGGGCTATGCCGACTCCTTCGCGCGGGACCACGTCATGACGGAGCTGGGCGGACGGACCGTCCACCAGGCGCTGGACGCGGGCTGGGAGGCCAAGGACGTGTGGCGCGCGGTGTGTTCGGCGATGGACGTGCCGGCGTCGCTGCGCTGACCGGCGCACGGTTTCGCGGTGGCGGGCGCGGGTGGGACAGACTTGGCGCCGTGGCAGCCAGCGAAGAGACGACCGATCAGTCCGCCGACGCGCGGGGAGTGACACCGCCGGTGCCGGCGGAGGAGCCGGAATCGCCGGGTCAGCCGGGTCAGCCGGGTGGGCCGGGCCGGCCGGGTCCGCCCGCGCCGCCGGTTCCACCGCCGGCCGGTGCGGCCCCCGCCCCGGACGATGCGCGCATGCCGCGCTGGCTGCCGCGCGCCGTGATCCTCGTACTGGCCCTCGTGGCCTGTTTCCAGCTCGGCAGCTGGGCCTTCCACCAGCTGATAGGCCTCCTCGTCAACATCCTGATCGCGTTCTTCCTCGCGCTCGCGATCGAACCGGCGGTGGCCAGGATGGCGGCCGGCGGCATGCGCCGCGGGGTCGCCACCTTCGTGATGTTCCTCGCGGTGCTCGTCGTGACCGCCGGTTTCCTCGCGCTGCTCGGCTCGCTGCTCGCCGGGCAGATCGTCGCCATGGTCGAGGGCTTCCCGGGCTATCTCGACTCGGTGATCAAAGCGATCAACTCCACCTTCCACACCGAACTGTCCCGGCTGGAGATCCAGGAGAGCGTGCTGCGCTCCGACTGGCTGCGCAAGTACGTGCAGAACAGCGCGTCCGGCGTGCTCGACGTCTCCGCCACGGTGCTCGGCGGGCTCTTCAAGCTGCTGACGATCGGACTGTTCTCCTTCTACTTCGCCGCCGACGGACCGCGGCTGCGGCGCGCGCTGTGCTCCGTACTGCCGCCCGCGAAGCAGGCCGAGGTGCTGCGCGCCTGGGAGATCGCCGTCGCCAAGACGGGCGGGTACCTCTACTCGCGCGGGCTGATGGCTCTGATCTCCGGTGTCGCGACGTACATCGTGCTGGCGGTCCTCGGGGTGCCGTACGCGCCCGCGCTCGCCGTGTGGGTGGGGCTGGTCTCGCAGTTCGTCCCCACCATCGGCACCTATCTCGCAGGCGCGCTGCCGGTCCTGCTCGCCTTCACCGTGGACCCCTGGTACGCGCTGTACGTACTGGGCTTCGTGGTGATCTACCAGCAGTTCGAGAACTACGTCCTGCAGCCGAAGCTGACCTCGAAGACCGTGGACATCCATCCGGCGGTGGCCTTCGGATCGGTCATCGCGGGCACCGCCCTGCTGGGCGCGGTCGGGGCGCTCATCGCGATCCCGGCCGTCGCCACGCTGCAGGCCTTCCTGGGCGCGTACGTCAAGCGCTACGAACTGACCCGGGACGCGGATTCCTCTACTTCTCGTCCGAGACGACGCGTACGGCTGCCAAGGCTTCGCTGACGGTCGTCTCGACGGCGGCCTTGTCCAGACCGAGGCCGCTCAGCGGGCCCTCGCCGTTCTCCAGCTCCAGGAGCGCGAGCAGGACGTGCTCGGTGCCGACGAAGTCATGGCCGAGGCGAAGGGCCTCGCGGAAGGTGAGCTCGAGGACCTTCTTCGCGGACGCGTCGAAGGGGACCAGGTCGGGGACCTCCGGCTGGGCCGGGGGCAGCAGGTCGGTCACGGCGGCGCGTACGTCGTCCGCCGCGACCCCCTGGGCGTGCAGGGCGTACCCGGCGAGGCCCTCGGGTTCGGCGAGGAGGCCCAGGACCAGGTGCTCGGTGCGGATCTCGGTGTTGCCGGCGGCGCGAGCCTCGTTTTGGGCGGTCATGACGATGTTGCGGGCGCGGGGGGTGAAGCGGCCGAAGCCCGCGTTCGGGTCGAGGCCGCCGGCACCCTCCTTGTCCGCCTTGGGGACGAAGCGCTTCTGGGCCGCCTGGCGGGTGACGCCCATGCTGCGGCCGATGTCGGTCCAGGAGGCGCCGGAGCGGCGGGCCTGGTCGACGAAGTGGCCGATGAGGTGGTCCGCGACGTCCCCGAGAGCCTCTGCTGCGACGACGGCGCCGCTGAGCTGCTCCAGGGGGTCGGTGTGGACCTTGTTGATGGCCTCGATCAGGTCGTCGAGGCGTACCGGATTGGTCATGCGAACGGGTTCCACCGAAGGGTTCGTCATAGGTGCAACCGTAGGTTGACACTTCGGTGAGCGTCAACCCTGGGTTGTCACTCAGGTGGGGCGTTCGTGGGTACGGGGTCGCGGTGCCATCCTGAGGAGGAGGGGCGAGACGCGGAGGCTGCCATGGGGTTCTACGCCGAGCAGGCAGTGCCGCGGATCCTCAACGTCGCCTGCGGGGCCAGGATGGCCCGGCCGCTGCGCCGCCGGGTCTGCGCGGGGCTGGCGGGCGAGGTCGTCGAGATCGGCTTCGGCGCGGGGCACAACGCCCCCTTCTATCCGCAGGGCGTCACCGGCGTGTCGGCGGTCGAGCCGTCCGATGTCGCGTGGCGGCTGGCCGCGGAGCGCGTACGCGGAGCCCGCGTCCCGGTCCGGCGGTCCGGCCTGGACGGCCAGTCGCTGCCCTTCGAGGACGGCGGTTTCGACTCCGCGCTGTCCACCTGGACGCTGTGCACCATCCCGGACGCCGTGGCCGCCCTGCGCGAGCTGCGCCGCGTGCTCAAGCCCGGCGGGACCCTGCACTTCCTCGAACACGGGCTCGCCCCGGAGGGCGACTGGCGCGTACGCCGCCTGCAGCGACGGCTGGAGCCGCTGAACATGCGGCTCCTGGGCGGCTGCCACCTCACCCGGTCCGCCCCGGACCTGCTGGCGGCGGCGGGATTCACGATCACCGCCCTCGACGTCTTCTACGAGGAGGGCGCGCCGAAGTTCCTGTGCGCCGAATCCCTCGGGACGGCGATCTCCCTCTGACCGACGACCCGTCACGAAACCATCACGAGGGGCACGGGCCCGGAGCGTCCCTGGCAGCATCGGTCGGACCGATCCAGGGGGTTCCAGGTTCCATGAGATTCCGTGTGCGTGTCCCCGCGGCGACCCGCGTCACCGCCGTCGTCACCGTCGCAGCCGTCCCGCTGTTGCTCGGAGGCTGTTCCCAGACCCCGGCCGAGCGGCTGGAGGAGTGGTACAGCTCGGGGGGCGAGGCCCAGATCAGGAAGCTGAACGAGGACGCCGGCCGGGTCAACGAGGTGAGCATGCGCACGATCGACGTCCAAGGGCCCGCCTGCCAGAACCTGCTCGCCCAGACCGCCAAGGCCGAGAAGCTCGACCCGATCCCGGACGAAGCCGCCCAGCGGTACTGGAAGGAGGCCCTCGGCGGATTCAGGCGGGGGGCGGGCGAATGCGCCGACGGGGCCGCGAAGAAGGACGGGAGCCAGGTCTCCCGGGGCATCACGGGGGTCCAGACGGAAGGCCTCCCCAAGCTGGTGAGCACCGTCACGATGATCAAGGCGGGCCTGGCGGCGGCCAAGTGACCTGAACGGGCCGGATGTCAGTGGCGGTTGCTAGCTTCCGCTCCGTTGCCGGTACCGGGCGGCGAGGCGGGGTCGTTGTCGTGGGTGCGTCGGGGTGGGAGTACTACGTTCCTTATCGAGAGGATCTCGGAGCCGCGTTGGACGCCCTGAGACAGCAGGTCTTCGACAGGCAGGACTACTACTGGGACCCCTGGGACGACGACGAGGGCGAGGGGGACGAGGCCAAGGCCTGGCCGTCGACGTTCGACCAGCTGTGGCAGGACGAGCGGGTCCAGGAGGAGGGGACGCACTCCATCCTCGACATGTGGCGGATCGTGCGCCCCGGCGAGGACCCCGACCATGGCACCGTGCAGCCCGTTCAGCCTGCCGAGGCCCATCGCGTGGCGGGTACCGACCGCCTCACGCGGGCCCACGTCCCGGACATCGAACCGCTCGCCGAGCGACGGTGGTTCGGCCGATGCGCGGTCCTGCACGACGCCCAGGGCAGGCCGGAGGAGATCTACTTCTGGGGCTTCTCCGGTGACTGACGGACGGCCTCTCCACTCTGGGCGGGGGACACCTCGCGCGGTAATCGTGTCGATCCCCGCGCGGGGTGCTGCCTAGGCTGCTGGCATGGCTCATGCGAAGACCTCCTACGTCTGCCTGCCCTGCCGGGCCTCGTACAAGCAGCCCTACGACAGGGACCGGGAGCGGATCTGCCCGCGGTGTGCGGGGGCCCTCGTCCATGTGGGCTCGGCCTTCGCCGCACCCCCGCGCCGGGACACCGCGGGATGGCGGACCCTCGCCGTGCTGCTGAACGCGGGCGTGCGGTTCCACAAGAGCTGCTGCGGCGGGCCGGGCTACCGGCCGCGCACCCTGCATGAGGTGCGTGAGCGGATGACGTACGCGAAGCGGACCGGCACGCCCTTCGCGGAGGCGCTCGTCCTGCGTGACCTGCCGTGACCGGGCACGACGCCCTCGCGCGGCTCGTGACACCGCCGCCCGCGCCCGTCGAGGCCCGTGGCGACTGGACCGCGGCCGAGACCGCGCTCGGGGTACGGCTGCCCGACGACTACAAGTGGCTGGTCGCCACCTACGGATGGGGGGAGTTCGGCGATTTCCTCTACCTCCACACGCCCTTCGGTGCGAACTGGTACAACCGCGTCGAGTGGCAGAGCGCGCATCCGACGGAATCGCCGGAGCGTGACCGCGAGCGCTACCCGTACCCGCTGCACCCCGCGCCGGGCGGGTTGCTGATCTGGGGCACCACCATGAACGCCGACCGGCTCTGCTGGCTCACCGACGGGGACCCCGAGGAGTGGCCCGTCGTGGTGTGGAGCAGCGAGGGCTGGTACGAGACCCACCGCACGGGCGCGGCCGGGTTCGTCGAGGGCTGGGTCGGCGGCCGCGTCCACTCCCGCCTGCTCGGCGCGATGGATCCGGACCTGGCGCCCTGGTTCAACACCTTCCGGCCCCGCGTCGACCGGTGCCTGGTCCTGTCCGAGGGGCCCCTGCCCCATGACGAGCGCCTGAGGCGCCTGCGTACGGCGCTGGCCCCCACCACGGACCGCGGCACGTGGCGCTCGGAGCGCGACGGGAGCGGACAGGACCACTTCGCGACCCTCGACGCCGACTGGCTGCTCACCTACGACACCCCCCACCCTCACCAGATCCGGATCGCCTTCCCGCCCGAGGAAACGGAGCACGTCCGCCACCGGCTCTTCGCCGCCGCCGAGCTCATGGAATGCAGGGTGCTGGAGGTCACGACCGCGGCGGGGACCCCGCTGGAGGCCTGGGACGCGGTCACGGACGAGGACGAGTAGCTCGGCGTCCGTGGGATCCGAGCGGTCGCGGCGTCGCGACCGGGTGAGGCGCGGACGTGGCCGCCGACGGGCAGCGGTGCAGGTGGGGGAGGGGTGGGCGTGGCGCGCTTGACAGGAAAATCGAACATCCATTCTGATGAGTTATCCACAGCCGAAACGCTCGTGGAGGCGCATTGTCAGTGGCAGGCATTAGCGTCGGTGACGTGAAGCGATCGACTCAAGCAAACCGGGTGGAACCCATGGCAGGCACCGACCGCGAGAAGGCTCTCGACGCCGCTCTCGCACAGATTGAACGGCAATTCGGCAAGGGTGCGGTCATGCGCCTCGGCGACAAGCCGAACGACCCCATCGAGGTCATCCCCACCGGGTCGACCGCGCTGGACATCGCCCTCGGCGTCGGCGGGCTGCCCCGCGGCCGTGTGATCGAGGTGTACGGCCCGGAGTCCTCCGGTAAGACGACCCTGACCCTGCACGCCGTGGCCAACGCGCAGAAGGCCGGCGGCACCGTCGCCTTCGTGGACGCCGAGCACGCGCTCGACCCCGAGTACGCGAAGGCCCTCGGCGTCGACACCGACAACCTCATCCTGTCGCAGCCGGACACCGGCGAGCAGGCACTGGAGATCGTGGACATGCTGGTCCGCTCCGGTGCCCTCGACCTGATCGTCATCGACTCCGTGGCGGCCCTCGTGCCGCGCGCGGAGATCGAGGGTGAGATGGGCGACTCGCACGTCGGTCTCCAGGCCCGGCTGATGAGCCAGGCGCTCCGGAAGATCACCGGTGCGCTCAACCAGTCCAAGACCACCGCGATCTTCATCAACCAGCTCCGCGAGAAGATCGGTGTGATGTTCGGCTCGCCCGAGACCACCACCGGTGGTCGCGCGCTGAAGTTCTACGCCTCCGTGCGCCTCGACATCCGCCGCATCGAAACCCTCAAGGACGGCACGGACGCGGTCGGCAACCGCACCCGCGTCAAGGTCGTCAAGAACAAGGTCGCGCCCCCGTTCAAGCAGGCCGAGTTCGACATCCTCTACGGCCAGGGCATCAGCCGCGAGGGCGGCCTGATCGACATGGGCGTGGAGCACGGCTTCGTGCGCAAGGCCGGCGCCTGGTACACGTACGAGGGCGACCAGCTCGGCCAGGGCAAGGAGAACGCCCGCAACTTCCTGAAGGACAACCCCGACCTCGCCAACGAGATCGAGCGGAAGATCAAGGAGAAGCTGGGCGTGGGTGTCCGCAAGGACGCCGCCGCCGAAGCCGGTACGGACGCGGCCGACGCCGCGGCCACCGCCGTGCCCGCCCCGGCATCGAAGGCCAAGACGACGGCCAAGGCCGCCGTGGCCAAGAGCTGACCCGTGCGGGAGCAGGAAGGGGGCGGCGAGCGCCGAGGCGGCCGTGAGGGCCGTTCGGAGCTGCCGCCCCAGAGCCCCGAGGAGCAGGCGCGGGCGATCTGTCTGCGCCTGCTCACCGGGAGCCCGCGTACCCGGCGCCAGCTCGCGGACGCCCTGCACAAGCGGGGCATCCCCGAGGAGGTGTCGGAGCAGGTCCTCTCCCGGTACGAGGAGGTGGGCCTGATCGACGACGCGGCCTTCGCCGGTGCCTGGGTCGAGTCCCGGCACCGCGGCAGGGGCCTGGCCCGCCGGGCACTGGCCCAGGAGCTCCGGACCAAGGGGGTGCACGCCACCCTCGTGGAGGAGGCCCTGGAGCTGCTGGACTCCGACCAGGAGGAGCAGACCGCCCGGGAACTCGTGGAGCGCAAGCTCCGCTCCACCCGGGGCCTGGAGCGGGACAAGCGGATCCGGCGCCTCGCCGGGATGCTCGCCCGCAAGGGATACCCGGAGGGCATGGCCCTGCGGGTGGTGCGCCGCGCCCTGGAGACGGAGGGCGAGGACGCCGACGACCTCGGGTACCCGGGGGAGTGAGCCGGTGAGCCCGGGGTGGGGGTAGCCCCCGGGGCCGGACGCCGGGGCACGCCAGTGTCAGGCGCCGGGCACGGCGGCAGAGTTGGCCGCATGATGCTGCGTTACGCCCTTCAGACCGTCAGGGACCGCAAGGCCGGTTTCCTCGGCGCCTTCGTCGCACTGCTGTGCGCGGCCGCCCTCGTCACCGCCTGCGGGACGCTCCTGGAAACGGGACTCCGCGGAAAGATCGGCACCGAGCGCTACGCGGCCACGCCGATCCTCGTCTCCGCCGACCAGAACGTCCACGAGACCACGGTCAAGGAGAAGAAGGGCGGCCGGACCAAGACCAAGCACAAGGCCAAGCCCGTCGCCGAGCGCGCCTGGCTCCCCGCCGCCACCGTGGACACGGTCCGCGCCGTGCCCGGCGTCGAACGGGCCGTCCCCGAGCTCACCTTCCAGGCCGTCCCCCTGGTCAAGGGCCCCGGCGGGCCGGTGCCCTCGTACGGGCACGCCTGGACCTCCGCCGCACTGAGCCCCTTCACCCTCACCGAGGGCCGCGCCCCGCAGAGCGGCGGCGAGGTCGTCGTCGACCGTGCGCTGGCCGCCCGCGCCGGGCTGAAGCCCGGCTCCGAGCTCGCCGTGCAGTCCACCGGCGAACCCAGGACGTACCGGGTCAGCGGGGTCGCGACGACGGACCGCGGCGACCTCGCCCAGCAGAGCGCGCTCTTCTTCAGCGACGACGAGGCCCAGCGGCTCGCCGCCCGCGACGGCCAGGTCAGCGCCATCGGAGTGCTGCCCGCACCGGGTGTCGGCGCCGCCGAGCTCGCCGCCCGGGTCGAGCGGGCGCTGCAGGGCACCACCGCGCAGGTCGCCACGGGCGACGAGCGCGGCCCCGTCGAATTCCTCGACGCCGCCGGCGCCCGCGTCAAGCTGGTCTCTATGGGCGGCGCGATGGGCGGCACCTCGCTGCTCGTCGCGATCCTCGTCGTCGTCGGCACCTTCGCGCTCTCCGTCCAGCAGCGCTACCGCGAACTCGCCCTGTTGCGGGCCATCGCCGCCACCCCGGGGCAGCTACGGCGCATGATCGGCCGGGAAGCGCTGCTCGTCGGCCTGGCCGCCGGCATCGCCGGAGCGCTCGCCGGGCTGCCGCTCGCCGCCTGGCTGCACGGCCGGTTCGTCGACAGCGGGGTCGTCCCCGTCACCCTGGAGCGCACCGCGGGCATCTTCCCGATGTTCGCGGCCGTCGCCGCCAGCCTGCTCGGAGCCTGGGCCGCCGCCCGGATCACCGGCCGCCGGATCGCCCGGATCCGCCCGGCCGAGGCGCTCGCCGAAGCCGCCGTCGAGCGGCGGCGGCCCGGCTGGATCCGCAGCGTGCTCGGGGTGCTGCTGCTGGCGGGCGGGGCGGTGCTGGTCGTCGTACTCGGCTCGCTGCGCACCGAGCCGGCCTCCACCCCGGTCACCTTCCTCGCCGTGGTGGTACTGGCCGGGGCGGTCTCGCTGCTCGGCCCGCTGCTCGTACGGGGCGCCACCGCGCTGCTCGCCGGACCGCTGCGGCTGGCCGGCCCGGGCGGCCACCTGGCCACGGCCAACCTGCGCGGGAACGCCACGCGCATGGCCTCCGCCGTCACCCCGCTCGCACTGCTGATCGGCATGACCTGCACCGTGCTCTTCATCACCCCGACGCTCGGGGACGCCGCCCGGGCCCAGGCCCGCGACGGGATCCGGGCCCAGTGGGTCCTGGCCGCCCAGGGTCCCGGGATCACGCGGGAGGCCGCCGAGCGGATCCGGCGTACCCCGGGGGTCACGGCGGCCACCGAGATCGTGCACACGTCGGTACGGGTGGGGCTGACGAAGTACGCCGCGCAGGGCGTGACCCCGGCCGGGCTGACCCGGACCTGGGACCCGGAGGTCACCGGCGGCAGCCTGGACGGCTTCGGCGAGGGGAGCGCGGCGGTGAGCGAACTCACCGCCGGTCAGCTGGGGCTGAAGCCGGGAAGCTCGCTGAAGCTGACGCTGGGGGACGGAACCCCGGTCACGCTGACGGTCTCGGCCGTGTACGCGCGGGGGCTCGGCTTCGGCGATCTGACGCTGCCGCACGGGCTGGTGGCCGCGCACGCGGACAATCCACTGGCCGGCGGCGTGCTGGTGGCGGCGGAACCGGGTTCGGGGACCGGACGGGAGCAACTGGCCGCAGCGGTACGGGTGTTCCCGGGCGTACAGGTGCTGTCCGCGGCGGACGCCGACGCGGCACGGGCGGAGCGGCAGGACGCCGGGGCGGAGATCAACCTGCTGGCGATGGGGCTGGTGCTGGCCTTCACCGCCATCGCGGTGGCGAACACGCTCGCGATGTCGACCGCCGAGCGGTTCCGGGAGTTCGCGATGCTGCGGCTGGCCGGGGCGAAGCGCCGGCAGGTGCTGCGGATGCTGCGGACGGAGGCGCTGGCGGTGGTTCTGATCGGGACGGCGCTGGGGTCGGGGATCGCGCTGGCGGTACTGACCGCGTTCAGCGTGGGCATGACGGGGGCGGCGGCGCCCGCGGTGCTGCCGGTGGCTTACGCGGCGGTGGTGGGGGTCGCCGGGGTGCTCGCCCTGGCAGCCACTGCCCTCCCGGGCCGGGTGGCGTTGCGGGTACCTCCGGTGGAAGTGGCCACGGCCAAGGGCTAGTGCGGCGCCGTCGGTCCGGGGGTGCTGCCCCCGGACCCCCGCGCCTCAAACGCCGGCGAGGCTTGAAGGAGCGCCTCGAACGCCGGCGGGGGTCCGGGCGGAGCCCGGGGAGCGTCAGGCGGGCACGACCGGGAGGCCGGACGACTTCCAGGCCTGGAAACCGCCCGTCAGGTCCGTCGCGCGGTGCAGGCCCAGGGCGTGGAGCGAGGCCGCGGCGAGGCTGGACGCGTAGCCCTCGTTGCAGATCACCACCACCTGGAGGCCGTGGCTCGTGGCCTCGGGGAGGCGGTGGCTGCCCTGGGGGTCCAGGCGCCACTCCAGCTCGTTGCGCTCGACCACCACCGCGCCCGGGATCAGCCCGTCCCGCTCGCGCAGCGCCTGGTAGCGGATGTCCACCAGGAGGGCCCCGGCGCGGGAGGCGGCGTACGCCTCCCGCGCATCCACGCGGGTGTAGCCCGCGCGGACCCGCTCCAGCAGCTCGTCGATGCCGACCGGGGTGCTCACTGCCAGTCCGCCGGACGCTCGACGTGCTCCAGGCTGAGCACCGGGCCGCTGCGGCTGTAGCGGCGGATCAGCGGGAGCGGCGGGTAGTAGGCGTGCACGGAGATCGCGTGCTCGGCCTGCGACTCGTTGAAGACCTCGTGCACGTGGTGTTCCCGGAAGGCGCGCCCCGAGCCCGCGGCCAGTGTGCGGCGCCGGTCGACGTCCGGGGCCAGTTCCAGGGACTTCCAGCCCTCCGAGGGCAGGCGCACGGTCAGCGAGTGCTCGGTGAGCCGACCCCGGGCGGTGGCGAACGCGCCCCGCGATTCGGCATGGTCGTGCCAGCCGGTGCCGGTGCCCGGCGGCCAGCCGATCAGCCATGCCTCGCTGCCGCCCGGCCCGTCCAGCCGGATCCAGGTGCGGCCCTCGGGATCGAGCGGCAGCGAGGCCACGACCGCGGGGTCGGCCGCCGTGCGGAGGGCGAAGCCGAGGAGCTCGGCGGCCGTGTGGCCCCCGGCCGCGGAGCCGGACTCCGGGGCGTACGAGGGTGCGGATACGGGTGCAGACATCAAAGGTGCAGACATCAAAGGGGACCGTTCCTGGGTTCGCGGAGGTGCGCGCAGGCCGGTGGACGGCACGGGGCGCGCGGAGGGAAGGGCGAATCAGCAGGAAGGGCGACACACGCAGCCCGCGTAGCGGAGCAGGTCCATATGGACCCTCCGCCACAGGCGTACGTCGTTGCCGGTCATTCCGCGAGTGAACCACGGAGTCCCGGAGACGGTCAATCGATCACCACGGTCGGTGTCGGCGCCGGGGTGGGTGTCGGCGCCGGGGTGGGAGTCGGTGTCGTCGTGGAGGGCGCGGGCCCCCGGGACGCGGGCGCGCCCGCCCGTACCGTGTCCGCTGCCTCGTACAGCTCCGCCGGGCGGACCCCGGCGAAGGTCGCCGCCAGGTGCCCGTCCGGCCGCACCAGCAGCACGGTGTGCGCCGGGGCCCCCGGGTAGCTGTCCGCGACCAGCAGGTCGGTGCGGACCGGCAGGGCGCTCACCGCCGCCGCGAGGCGGGGCATCAGCCCGGCGCCGAGCCAGTGGCGCCGGTCCCAGACCCCGGTGCCGGGAGCCACCAGGACCACCAGCAGCCGGCCCTGCCCGAGCAGGTCCCGCAGGGGCACGGTCGCCCCGTCGGGCGCGGTCACCGGGACGTTCGCCACCGGACCGCCCGGCTCCGTGGCCGTCGGCACCTCCCGGACGGCGACCGGTGGCGCGTACGTGGGTTCCGCGCCCAGCGGCCCGCGCCCCAGGTGGCCGTCGGTGAGCAGGGATTCGGCGGAGCGCGCGGCGCCGGGCAGGTAGGTGCGCAGGCCGCCGCCGGCCCGCAGCGCCGGGATCGCCTGGTCGGCGACGCGCAGCCGGGAGGCGACCGCGGTGCGCCGCTCGCTCTCGTAGCTGTCGAGCAGGGCTTCGGAGGCTCCCTGGTGCCAGGCCAGGGAGAGCTTCCACGCCAGGTTCTCGGCGTCCCGGAGCCCCTCCTCGACACCCTGGCTGCCGAGTGCGCCCAGCAGGTGCGCGGCGTCTCCGGCGAGGAAGGCACGGTCGTCGCGCCAACGGCGGGCGAGGCGGTGGTGCAGGGTGTGGACCCCGGTGTCGATGAGGTCGTACGGGGGTGTCGTGCCGCCGCACCACACCGCGAGGGTGTCGCGGATCAGGGTCACCAGCGCGTCGGGAGTCACGAGTTCCCCGCGGGGCGGGAGCAGCCAGTCCAGCCGCCACACCCCGTCGGGCAGCGGCCGCGAGGTGACCTCCTGCGGCGGGCTGCGGTGCAGCAAGGCCTCGCCGGGCCAGGGTAGTTCGGTGCGCAGCGCGGCCACGGCGTGCCGCTCCACGGCGGTGCGGCCCGGGAAGCGGATGCCGAGCAGCTTGCGCACGTTGGAGCGGGCGCCGTCGCAGCCGACCAGGTAACTCCCGCGCCACCAGGTGGTCTCGGCGCCCCGGGTGTGCGCGGTGACGCCGCGGCCGTCCTGCTCCAGGGAGTCCAGTTTGCTGTCGGTGACCAGCTGGACGAGCGGATGGGCCGCGGCGGCCTGGCGCAGTCCGCGCGTCAGCGCGTGCTGCGGTACGTGCAGCGGGGCAGGGTGGTCATCGAAGGTGATCCGCCGCTCGGGCCGGCTGCGGCGCATCGTGCGCCAGGCGGCGAAGTACGCCCCCTCGTCGCGCAGCGTCGTACAGCCCAGCCGGTGCGCCATGGCCGCCGTTTCGGCGTGCAGGACGACGGTACGGGCCGGGCGGACCTCTTCCTTGCCGGGCCCTTCGTCGAGCACGACGGAGGGCACGCCCGCACCCGCCAGGGCGAGCGACAGGGACAGCCCGACGGGTCCCGCGCCGACGATGATCACCGGGTCCATGGCGCGGCTCCCGATGTCCGGTATGTGATCACAGAACGTATGCAACCCACTGTAGGTGCCTGCGTCAAGTGACACCGGTCGGCAGAGCGGTAACTGGAACTGCAAATTCCGAAGTGGCCGCCACTTCCGCCGGGACCGGCACCGCCGTGCACCGCCGAGTCGCGGAGCGGCCCAGCCGTTCTGCGGGGTCGTGATCGTGCCTTCACTGCGGGCGCAGCCACTCGGAAGCCTGATTATCGACGCCACGTGGCCTGAATTCACCCTTTCGCGATTCGGCCGGTTTTTCGGAATTCATCCCCCCCTGCTCTTCTTGGGGGTGGGCTGATCAGCGTTTTCCCCGTTCCTTTCCGTAGCCGGGAAATGTGATGCTCAAGTAACCCTCAGGAGTTCGCTTTTCCGATTGCCCGGCTCCGGCGGGCGTGGAACCGTCATGACTGTGCGGGGGAGCGGAAGGCCTTTCGTGCGCAGCGGGGGGAAGTACGTCGCTCGAATTGGATTCGGCGGAGTTCCCCCGGCGGCTGCCTCCTGTCCCCTGGGAATGTCCGGATCCACCGAGAAAAGGATGGGCGACAATGAAGAAGCGGTACACGGCACTGCTCGCCGGTGCGGCGACGGCACTCCTCGGACTTCAAGGCGCGGCGACCGCGACCCCTGCGAGCTGGCCGACCGGGTGCGTCAACTACCAGTCCTCGACCGGTGGGGGCTGGTTAGCCAAATGCGGTCACAGCAATGGCGGACACTACAAGGCGGCCGTCATCTGCACGCGTGACCGTGGCGGCCCCGACGTCACCGTCCATTCGGTGACGTGGAAGGACCATGGCGATCCTTCCTTCATCGCCTGCCCGCCGCTCACCTCGGTAAAGAGCGGCGGCATCATTACAAGGTCCTATTGACGGACCGGATCGATCGGCCCTCCTCCCTCCCGGTCGCCGCCGAAGCCGGAGGCCGCATCGGTCGGTACAACGCAGTGTGGTGCGGCGGATGATTTCCGCCGCACCACACGGGCTACGCAATATGGCTGACCGTTCATCGGCCCTCGAAGGGCCCTGAACCTGAACCGGGAGGGCGGTCAGATCCCGCCCGAGTTCGCCCCGGTGGCCATGTCGTTGACATCGTTGACGCCGACCACCGCACCGGTGCTCTTCTTCGACTTCCGCAGTCGGCCTTCCAGCATGGAGGCGGACGAGGTGAGGGCGAAGTTCACGGCGATGTAGATCAGCGCGATCACGACGAGGGTCGCGATGGTGTTGCTGTAGTTGGCCGAGATCTGCCGGTTCGTGGAGAGCAGTTCCGCGAAGCCCAGCAGGGCGCCGCCGATCGCGGTGTCCTTGAGGATCACCACGAGCTGGCTGACCAGGGCCGGCAGCATCGCCGTCACGGCCTGCGGGATCAGCACGTGGAACATCGTCTGGCCCTTGCGCATGCCGATCGCCTTGGCGGCGTCGCTCTGGCCGTGGGGCAGGGAGAGCACGCCCGCCCGGACGATCTCGGCGATGACGGCCGAGTTGTAGAGGACCAGGCCCGTGACCACCGCCCAGAAGGGGCGGGTGTCGGACGGCACGTCGATCAACCGCGGCGCCATCAGCGCGAAGCCGAACAGCATCAGCATCAGCACCGGGATGGCCCGGAAGAACTCCACCCACGTGCCGACCAGCCACCGCACCCACGCGTGGTCCGACAGCCGGCCGATGCCCAGCAGCGCGCCCAGCGGGAGGGCGATGGCCATGGAGAGCGCGCCGGCCTTGAGGGTCTCCAGCAGGCCGGGGATCAGGTACGTGGTCCAGACCCGGCTGTCGGTGACGAACGGCGTCCACTTGTCGGCGTCGAGCTGGCCCTTCTCGCTCATGAGGGACAGTGCCCACCACATGACGAGGCCGAACAGCACGACGAAGATCCCGCTGTAGATCCAGTTGCGCACCTTGGCCTTGGGGCCGGGGGTGTCGTACAGCACGGAGCTCATCGCTTCACCGCCACTCGCTTGGCGACCCAGCCCAGCAGCAGACCGGTGGGCAGGGTCAGAAGGACGAAACCGAGGGCGAAGATCGCGAAGACCGCGAAGAGCGCCTGCGGCTCGTTCTCGAGCATTTCCTTCATCAGCAGGGCCGCCTCGGCCACGCCGATGGTCGCCGCCACCGTGGTGTTCTTGGTGAGCGCGATCAGTACGTTGGCGAGCGGTGCGACGACCGCCCGGAAAGCCTGGGGGAGCACGATCAGGGTGAGTACCTGGAAGAAGCTCAGTCCCAGCGCGCGGGCCGCCTCGGCCTGGCCGACGGGCACGGTGTTGATGCCGGAGCGCAGGGCCTCGCAGACGAAGGTGCCGGTGTAGGCGATGAATCCGAGGACCGCGAGCCGGAAGCCGATCTCCTTGAACGTGCTGCCGCCCAGGGCGATGCCGAGGGTCTGGTTGAGTCCCAGCGAGCAGCCGATGATCAGCAACGTCAGCGGGGTGTTGCGCACCAGGTTGACGTAAGCGGTGCCGAAGCCCCGCAGCAGCGGGACCGGGCTGACCCGCATCCCGGCCAGGGCGGTGCCCCAGACCAGGGATCCGGCCGCCGAGTAGAGGGTGAGCTGAACCGTCACCCAGAAGGCTCCGAGCACGTCGTACTGCCCGGAATCAAGAAAATCGAACACGATGCCCTGCGCTCTCCCCAGGATGGCCGGTGAGGTGCGCCGCCGCCCGCGGCAGGCGGGCGGCGACGCCCCTCACCGATGAATCAGCTGCCTTCGGTGATCTGCGGGGCAGGCTCGCTCTTGAAGTTGGCCGGACCGAGGTTCTTGTCCACGGCCTTCTGCCAGCTGCCGTCCTCGACCATCTTCTTGAGCGCGGCGTTGATCTTGGTCTGGAGCTCCTTGTCGCCCTTCTTCAGACCGATGCCGTAGTTCTCGTTGCTCAGGCTCAGCCCGACCAGCTTGAACTTGCCCTTGTTCTTCTCCTGGGCCGCGTAGCCCGCCAGGATCGAGTTGTCCGTGGTCAGGGCGTCGACGGCCTTGTTCTCCAGGCCGGTGAGGCACTCGGAGTAGCCACCCTGCTCCAGCAGGTCGGCCTCGGGGGCCAGCTTGGTCTTGACGTTCTGCGCCGAGGTGGAGCCGGTGACCGAGCAGAGCTTCTTCTTGTTCAGGTCCTCGGCCTTGGTGATGCTCGTGTCGTCGGCGCGGACCAGCAGGTCCTGGTGCGCGAGGAAGTAGGGGCCGGCGAAGTCGACCTTCTCCTTGCGCTTGTCGTTGATCGAGTAGGTCGCGACGACGAACTTCACGTCGCCGTTCGCGATCAGGTTCTCGCGCTCGGCGCTGACGGCCTGCTTGAACTCGATCTGGTTCGGCTCGTAGCCGAGCTCCTTGGCGACGTAGGTCGCCACGTCGACGTCGAAGCCCGTGTACTTGCCGTCCGGGGTCTTGAGGCCCAGACCGGGCTGGTCGTACTTGATGCCGACGACGAGCTTGTCCTTCGCGCCACCGGACGCACCGCCGTCGGCGGCGGCGTCCTGCTTGCTGCCGCCACACGCGGTCGCGGTCAGGGCAAGGGCGACGGCGACGGCCGCGGCCGCAGCGGCCTTGGAGATCTTCATGGTGAACTTCCCTCGGATGAGACGTTGTTGAACGACGAGCGAGGCTTACGGCGCCCGCGCGGCCGACAGGAACGATCCGGCGGCGATCCGCATACGGATGACTACCAGAAGCAGACCTCAGTGGTGCAGGATCTTCGACAGGAAGTCCTTGGCGCGGTCACTGCGCGGGTTGCTGAAGAACTGCTCGGGGGTGGCCTCCTCGACGATCTTGCCGTCGGCCATGAAGACGACCCGGTTGGCCGCCGAGCGGGCGAAGCCCATCTCGTGCGTGACGACCACCATGGTCATCCCCTCGCGGGCGAGCTGCTGCATGACCTCCAGCACCTCGTTGATCATCTCCGGGTCCAGGGCCGAGGTCGGCTCGTCGAAGAGCATCACCTTCGGCTCCATGGCCAGCGCCCGGGCGATCGCCACACGCTGCTGCTGGCCACCGGAGAGCTGCGCCGGGTACTTGTCGGCCTGAGTGCCGACGCCCACCCGCTCCAGCAGGGACAGCGCCTTCGCCTTGGCCGCCGCCTGGTCGGTCTTGCGGACCTTGAGCTGGCCCAGCATGACGTTCTGCAGCACCGTCTTGTGCGCGAAGAGGTTGAACGACTGGAAGACCATGCCGACGTCGGCGCGCAGCCGGGCGAGTTCCTTGCCCTCCGAGGGCAGTTCCTTGCCGTCGAGCGTGATGGTGCCCGAGTCGATGGTCTCCAGGCGGTTGATGGTCCGGCACAGCGTGGACTTGCCCGATCCCGAGGGACCGATCACCACGACTACCTCACCGCGGGCAATGCTCAGATCGATGTCCTGAAGCACGTGCAGCGCGCCGAAGTGCTTGTTGACGTTGCTCAGTACGACCAGGTCGTCTGCGGCACCGGCCGCGTCCTGCACGTCCTTGGTCACTGATACTCCGCTCATCGGCTTCTTGCTCCGTCCTCCTCGGTTGGGAGGACAGTAGTGACGTGACGCGCACAACGTCATCACATCTGAGGGAGAATTGAGGATAACGATCCGGCCTCTTCCGGATACGCTCCGTGCGCACCACCGATGTGGTCGATCATGGACGCGTACCGGGTGCATAACGGAAGGCGCGCCGGGGCGGGACCCCCTTGACGTGGGACTCCGCATCGGCGTGGATGCATGGTGGCCCTACGTGCGGCCCTGCGTGTGACCATGCGTGGTGAAGCCCGAGTGAGAGAAGAGGAGAGGGGGACGGCATGAGACTGCTGCTCGTCGAGGACGACGATCACGTCGCGGCAGCCCTGTCCGCGATCCTCGCCCGCCACGGCTTCCAGGTCACCCACGCCCGCAACGGTGAAGAGGCCCTGCAGGCGCTCCTGGTCGCCGGCGCCCCGGCCGGCCCCCAGCCCTACGGTGTGATCCTGCTCGACCTCGGTCTGCCCGACCAGGACGGCTACGAGGTGTGCGGCAAGATCCGCAAGCGCACCGCCACACCCGTGATCATGGTGACCGCGCGGGCCGACGTACGCTCCCGCATCCACGGCCTGAACATGGGCGCCGACGACTACGTGGTCAAGCCCTACGACACCGGCGAGCTCCTCGCCCGGATCCACGCCGTCGCCCGGCGCACCGGCGCCGCCGACGAGGCCGCCGCCCCCGGCTCCGGCACGCCCACCACGGTCCACCTCGGCTCCGTCAGCATCGAGCTGCCCAACCGCCGGGTCAGCGTGGACGGCGCCGACGTACCCCTCACCCGCAAGGAGTTCGACCTGCTGGCCCTGCTCGCGCAGCGGCCCGGCGTCGTCTTCCGCCGCGAGCAGATCATCAGCGAGGTGTGGCGCACCAGCTGGGAGGGGACCGGGCGCACCCTGGAGGTCCACGTCGCCTCGCTCCGCTCCAAGCTGCGCATGCCCGCCCTCATCGAGACCGTCCGAGGGGTGGGCTACCGGCTCGTCGCCCCGGCCGCTCCCTAGGGGCCCTCTGCCGTGCGTGCCCGTCTGCTCCCGCTGCTCGTCATCCTGATGGCGGGCACGCTGCTCGCCCTCGGCTTCCCGCTCGCCGTGAGCCTGGCCGCCGGCCAGCAGCAGCGGGTGGTGGTCGACCGGATCGACGACAGCGCCCGCTTCGCCGCCCTCGCGCAGTTCTTCATCGATGCCGAGGGTTCGGGATCCACTACCGGAGCCGAAGAGCGCCGCGATGCCCTCGGGCTCGAACTCGCCCGCTACCAGACCCTGTACGGAATCCGCGTCGGCATCTTCCACCGCAACTACAACGCCCTGGCCCGGTCCCCGGGTTGGTGGCAGCTCCCGGAATCGGGCGAGGGCCGCCGGGCCTTCGCGGAGGCGCTGGCCGGCCGGCGCAGCCATGATCCCCCACAGGTGTGGCCCTGGCAGACCGACGGCAAACTGCTCGTCGTCTCCCCGGTCGTCCTCGACGGCGACGTGGTCGCGGTCGTCGCCACCGAATCGCCGACCGACCAGATGCGCGCCCGCATCCTGAAGGGCTGGCTGCTGATCGCGGGCGGGCTCGCCGCCGCCATGCTGGTCGCCTTCGGCGCTGCCCTCAAGCTCACCAGCTGGGTGCTCAAGCCCGTGCAGACCCTGGACGCGGCCGCCCACGGCATCGCCACCGGACGGATGAACTCGCGCGTCGCGGCCGCCGGCGGGCCCCCGGAACTCCAACGCCTGGCCCACTCGTTCAACGAGATGGCCGACAACGTCGAAGAGGTCCTGGAACAGCAGCGGGCGTTCGTCGCCGACGCCTCCCACCAGCTGCGCAACCCGCTCGCGGCGCTGCTCCTGCGGATCGAGCTGCTCGCCCTCGAGCTGCCCGAGGGGAACGAGGAGATCGCCTCCGTGCGCACCGAGGGCAAGCGCCTGACCCAGGTCCTGGACGACCTGCTGGACCTGGCGCTGGCCGAGCACACCTCCGCCGAGATCAGCCTCACCGACATCGGGGCCCTGGCGGCCGAGCGGGTCGCCGCGTGGCGCCCGTACGCCGAGGAGAAGGGCGTACGGCTCACCGAGACGGGCCGGACCGCCCTCACCGGGTGGGCCGACCCCATCGCCCTGTCCAGCGCGCTCGACGCGGTCATCGACAACGCCCTCAAATTCACCCCCACGGGTGAGGAGGTCGAAGTCTCCGTCTCCAGCGAGGGGCGCTCCGTCCGTGTGGTCGTCTCCGACCGCGGCCCCGGCCTCACCGAGGACGAGCTGCTCCGCGTCGGCGACCGGTTCTGGCGCAGCGGCCGCCACCAGAACGTCAAGGGCTCCGGGCTCGGCCTGTCGATCTCCCGTGCCCTGCTCGCCGCGGGCGGCGGGACCCTCTCCTACGAGAAGAACCCGCCGCACGGGCTGCGGGTGACGGTGACCGTCCCGCGCACCGACCCCCACGGCGCCTGACCCCCAGGTCTCGTGGGTCCGGCTACCAGACGAGGGTGGTGCGGGCCGCCTCCGACACCGCGTACAGCTCGTCGACGGCCCGGACCTCGAAGGCCGCCGCCCGCTCCCGCCCGGCACGCGGGACGGCGGGCAGGTACAGGGCGGTGCCGCAGGTACCCCCGAGGAAGCGCCGGGTGCCGTCGGGGAGGGCCCGCCACACCTCGTAGTGGCGCGGCCGCCCGCCGGGACCGGCCGACGCCCGCCAGGACAGGCGCAGCCAGGCCCGGCCGTCCTGTCGGGACGAGGCGTCCACGACCGGGGCGGTGGGCGGGGCCGGGCGCCGGGTGCGGGTCTCGTCGCGCACCGACACGGCGCCGATCCGCCACACCACCGGCTTCTTCCCGAGCGCGGTGATCCGTACCGCCAGGCCGTACGCGGTCCTGCCCGCCAGCGACGCCAGCCCGGCCCGCGTCGTGCGCCAGCCCTGCCCGGCGTCCCGGGTCCCGGCCGGCAGCCACGTGTAGGGGACCGGCTCGCCGGGGCCTGACGGCTCGCGGAGGGCCACACCGACCTCCACCGCTATCTCAGCCGCGGTCTCAGCCGCGGTCTCCGTCGTGTTCTCCGCCGGGACCGGCTCCGGCCCGGTGGCGTGCACGAGCTCCAGGACCGACCCGCGGGTCAGCGGCAGCCGTGTGGAGTGCAGCCCGATGATCGCGGGCGCGGTCAGCGCGCCTTCGACGAGCAGGCTGGAGCCGCCGCGCCAGGCGTCCGCGAAGTCCAGGCCGACCGAGGGGCGCGCCCCGGCGGTGTCCACCGCCCAGCGGCGGCCGGGGAGCCGGTCCTGGAGCCCGAGGTGGTTCCAGGGCACGTCCGAGACGACCCTGCCGCCGTCGTACCAGCGCAGCCCGTGCCCGGTGTTGAAGGAGCAGGCGAAGGGGAGCGCGGTGACGGTGGACCGGTCGGCGACGACCGTCGCGGGGGCCCGCCAGCGGGACCCGGACGCGGACCCGGACGCGGACCCGGACGCGGACCCGGACGCGGACCCGGACCCGGACCCGGATTCGGGCGCGGGCCGGGCCGGGTCCAGGGACTCGCCCGTCCAGAACCGGTCGTCGGCGCGGTGGAAGGCTCCGGGGGAGCGGTCGGTGAGGTGGTTGCGGGTCCATTCGGGCCGGTAGAAGCCGTAGCTGACGACGTGGTCCCGCCCGCGCGGGACGATCGCGTCCCAGTCGACGACGGAGTCCCAGCCGCGGGACTCGGTGTCCACGGCGGCCCACAGTTCGTGGCGGGAGCGGCCGAGGCGGCCGGCGAGCGTGCCCGAGGCGGCCAGGGTGTCCGGGGTCCAGCGGAAGTCCACGAACATCGTGTCCGAGACCTTCCCGGCCCGGTCCTCGAAGAACTCCTGGTTGAGCGCGTTGAGGGCGCCCTGCCAGCCCACCCGGCCGGTGCTGTTCATGGCGTCGTACCAGGTGATGCGCAGACCGTGGGGCTCGCCGGCCGCCCGCAGGGCGCGCAGGAACTCCCGCATCCGGGTGGCGAGCGCGCTGTCCCCGCCGTCGGTCTCGGCGTTCACGAACCAGCCGTCGAAGCCGTAGGTCCGCGCCACCCGGACGAGCTTGTCGGCGATCGGGAAGCGGCCGAGGGAGTCCCGCCGCACCAGGTCGCGGGTCCACCGGAGGTCGCCGCCGTAGGCGACGGGCGGCAGGAACACGTTGCCCAGCACCCGGACCCCGTTGCGGTGGGCGGCGTCGACCACGGGCGCGTTCGGCGCGAGCACGATGCCCTCGCCGGCCGAGCCGCCCCAGAAGACCAGCTCGTCGATGTACGCCCAGTGCGTCAGCGCGTAGTGGTCGGCGGTCGGTGAGCCCTGGGACGGGTTCCCGGCCGTGGGCCCGAAGGAGACCAGGGAGGAGATACGGGCCTGGCCGACGCGGGCGTCCCGGTTCGCCGGGACCGGGGTGAATCGTTCCGCCAGGGGCACGGTCGAGGTGTTGTGGGCCAGGTCGGGGTCGCTCTCGGGGGTCCACCGGCTGAGCGAGCGCCACACGATCCCGGGTCCGGGGGTCCCCGACGGGAGGGAGTCCGGGAACCAGTACGAGGCGTACGGGGCCAGGCCGGCCGGGGCCGGTGCCGGCGTTCCCACGGGTAAGGGGGCGGGCGCGGCGGCGGCCCGGGCGCGGCCCGCCAGGCCCAGCAGCGCGGCGGCCCCGGCCCCGGTGGCCAGCACCCTGCGCCGGGTCGGCCGTACCGCGGCGGGCGGCGTACGGGGATCGACGCCGTTGTCGGTCTCGGGCATGCGGGGCTCCTCACGAAGGGATCGGTGGATCGAAGGATCGGGGGATCGCTCGGTCAGGTCAGGTCAGGTCAGGGCAGGAAAGGTCAGGGCAGGAAAGGTCAGGTCAGGTCAGGTCACGTCGCGCACGCGCAGCACCTCGGTGATGCCGCGCGCGGCCAGATGGGCGGGGTCCGCGGCGCGTTCCGCGAGGACCACCGCAGGGCGCACCCCCTGGGCCGTCAGCGAGGCCCAGGCTTCGAAGAACGCGCCGCCCGGGGCGCACACCGAGCGCCCCGGAGCCCCCGCCGCCCCGCCGGCGTCAGCGCCGGTGACCTCGCCCGCATCCCCGCCGACGTCCACGGCGAGCGCGGTGGACCGCGGTGCCGGGCGGTGTGCGCGGCCCCGCCACCGCGCGGCGATCCGGGAGACGGCGGCGCCGACCGGCTTGGTCCGGCGGTCGTTGGTGAGCAGGCCGAGGCCGTACTCCAGCTCCGGGAAGTCCGCGAGCTCCCGGGACACGTCGTGCGAACACCACCAGGTCACGCCCCACAGGTCCGGGCAGTCCAGGGCGTTCGCGACGGTGGCCTCGGTGAAGTGCGCCGCGTGCTCGGGCGGGATCAGCGGCGCCGGGGCGCCGACCTCCTGGAGCCACACCGGGCGGTGCGGGTCCAGGGCCCAGGCCTTGGACAGCTCGATCAGGTACGCGGCATGGTGCTCGGTCGCCGTTCCGCTCCGGCCGTGGCGCTGCGCGGTGCCGTTGAACACCCAGGAGTGCACGGCGGTGGCCCCGCCCAGCCGGGCCGCCTGGGCCGCGGTGAAGGGGTGCCCGTCCTGGTACCAGGCCGCGTCGTACTCGGCATGCAGATGCAGCCGCCCCGGGGCGCCCGCCTCGCAGGCGGCGAGCATCCGCTCCAGCCAGCGGGCGGCCTGGTCCGGGGTGATCCGGTCGGGGTCGGGGTGCGGGGCGCCGGAGAACTGGTTGATCTCGTTGCCGACCGTCATGCCCAGGAAGTTCGGCCGGTCGGCGAGGGCCGCGGCCAGCGTGCGCAGGTACTCCTCCTGCCCGGCGACCACGTCCGGATCGGTGAAGATGCTGCGCCGGTGCCAGGTCCGGGTCCAGGCGGGCAGGAAGTCGAAACTCGACAAATGCCCCTGCAGGCCGTCCACGTTGACGTCGAGCCCGTGCTCGGCGGCCGCGTCGGCGAGCGCGACGAGCTGCTCGACGGCGCGCGGCCGGATCAGCGTCCGGTTCGGCTGGAAGACCGGCCACAGCGGGAATACGCGGATGTGGTCCAGCCCGAGTGCGGCGATCGAGTCGAGGTCGGCCCGTACCTCGGCGAGGTCGAAGTCCAGCCAGTGGTGGAACCAGCCGCAGGCCGGCGTGTAGTTGGCGCCGAAGCGGAGCGCGTCATCGGGCACGGGGCGTCCTGGAGTTCTGGAGTACGCGAGTACTGGAGGAATTCACCGGATGCGGCACAACCTGCCGGTGCGGGTGAGGAAAGTCAACAGGGCCCCCACTCGTGTACTTATGCGCTTCAGTCCAGTTGACACAAGGCTTCCATGGAGAAGAGTCTGAGGAAACTAATGCGCTTTAGTTGTGGGTTGGCGGCAAGGAAGTGTGTGGAAATGGACAGTGGTATCAGCGGTATTTCGGTCACGGGCCGCCGCCACCCCGGCCCGGGCACCGCTGCGCGCGCTGCGGAGCCCCGGCCTCGACCTCCTTACCGGGTCCGGGACTTGCCGGCCCCGGTGCACACCGGGTCACCGGCGGAACTCGCCCGGGCCGTCGCCGCCTCGGGCCGCCTGGAGGCCGCCGGGCAGCCGGCCGGGGTGGCCGGGCGCGAAGCTCCGTACGCGCATCGGACCGCCAGGGCCTCCTGTGGTGCCGGGCCGGGGACCTGGTGGAACGGGAGGCCGCAGCAGCCCGTGTTCAGCAGCTCCTGGCCGCACGGCACGGGGACGGCCCCGCTGGGGGCACGCCGTATGCGGTGACGTGATGCGGTGACGTGTCACGGAGTCCCGTCCCCGGCTCGACACCCCTCCCGGAAACCAATGGATCGTCATAAAAGCGGCCTGTCAGGGCAGGATCGCGTACGGTCCGGCCATTGCCGTCCGTATTCCGCCACGTGTGACGCACCCGAAGGACGAATGAGGCAGGCCATGGCCCGCAGACCCACGATCAAGGACATCGCCCGGCAGGCCGGTGTGTCGGAGAGCGCCGTCTCCTTCGCGCTCAACGACCGGCCGGGCGTCTCGCAGGACACCAGGGCCCGGATCCGACGTGTCGCCGAGGAACTCGGCTGGCAGCCCAACAGCGCGGCCCGGGCCCTGTCCGGCGAACGCTCCGGAGCCGTCGGCCTGGTCCTCGCCCGGCCCGCGCACACGCTCGGCGTCGAGTCCTTCTTCCTCCAGCTCGTCTCCGGCATCCAGGAGGTCCTCTCCGCCGCCCGGACGGCCCTGCTGTTCCAGGTCGTCGAGGACATCGACGCCGAATGCGCCGTCTACCGCCGCTGGTGGGCCGAGCGACGGGTCGACGGCGTCCTCGTCGTCGACCCGCGTACGAGCGACCCGCGACCGGCGCTCCTGGAAGGACTGGCCCTGCCCGCGGTCACCATCGGCGAGGCCCTGTCCTCCGCCGGCGGAGCGGCCGGCGGTCTCGGTGACGGGGGCGTCGGTGACGGGGGCGTCGACGGGGGCGGGCGAGGTCTCTCCCCGGCTCCTGCCCCGGCTCCCCCCACGACCCTGTCCTCGGTCCGGGCCGACGACGCCGGCGCCATGGCCCAGGTCCTGGAGCACCTGTACGGGCTGGGCCACCGCCGGATCGTGCACGTCGCCGGGCTCCCCGGCCTCGCCCACACGGTCCGCCGGATGGAGTCCCTGCGGGCCGAGGCCGCACGTCGCGGTCTCGGCGCGGACCAGGTGCGCTCGGTGGTCACCGACTACTCCGACGCCGAGGGCGCGGCGGCCACCCGACGGGTCCTCGCCGAGCCGAATCCGCCCACGGCGCTCGTCTACGACAACGACGTGATGGCCGTCGCCGGGAGCGCGGTCGCCGCCGAGCTGGGCATCCCCGTCCCGGGCCGGCTGTCGATCGTGGCCTGGGACGACTCCGCGCTCTGCCGGGTCACCCATCCCCGGCTCACCGCGCTCGTACGGGACACCGCCGGCTTCGGCCGGCTGGCAGCCGAGGAACTCCTGGCCGTCCTCGCGGGCAGCCCGCCCGGCGTGCGGATCAGCGAGCGGCCGAGGCTGGAGCCTCGCGAGAGCACGGCGCCGCCCCCGGCGCATACTTAATCCTGAAACCTTCCTGGAGCCGCCACCGTGATCATTCCCAGCGCCCCGTTCCCCGCACCGCGGGCCGCCGCAGCGGCCTCCGGACCGACGGTGGCGATCGACATCGGGGGTACGAAGATCGCCGGTGCGCTGGTGCACCCCGACGGCACGATGACGGCCACCACCCGCCGCCCGACCCCGCGCGGGGCGGACGCCGACGGAGTCATGGCGGCGGTCGCCGAGGTCGTCGCCGACCTCTCCGCATCGCCGCTGTGGGCCTCGGCGGTCCGCTGCGGGATCGGCAGCGCCGGCCCGGTGGACACCTCCCGGGGCACGGTCAGCCCGGTCAACATCGGGGCCTGGCGGGAGTTCCCGGTCCAGGAGCGCGTCGTGGCGGAGCTCGCGGCGCGCGGGGCCGACCTGCCGACCGTGCTGGCCGGTGACGGGGTGGCGATGACCGCCGCCGAGCACTGGCTGGGCGCGGCCCGGGGCCACGCGAACGCCCTGTGCATGGTGGTCTCCACGGGCGTGGGCGGCGGCCTGATCCTGAACAACCAGCTCCACCCCGGCCCCACGGGCAACGCGGGCCACATCGGCCACATCAGTGTGGCCTTCGACGGCGAACCCTGCGCGTGCGGCGGCCACGGGTGCGTCGAGTCGATCGCCTCCGGTACGGCGATCGCCCGCTGGGCCCTGGACCAGGGCTGGACCCCGTCGGACAACGGATCGGACAAGGCAGGCGGCGGAGGCGATGCCACGGCGGCGGGCGTGGCCACTGCCGCCGCCGAGGGTGACCCGATCGCCCTGGCCGCCTTCGACCGGGCGGGCCGCGCCCTGGCCGCCGCCATCGCGGCCACCGCGACCCTCGTGGAGACGGACATCGCTGTCATCGGCGGTGGGGTGGCCACCGCCGGCGACACCCTCTTCGCCCCGATCCGCAGCCACCTCGCGGCCTACGCCACGCTCTCGTTCGTCAAGGACATCCAGGTGGTGCCGGCGATGCTGGGCACCCATGCGGGGCTGATCGGCGCGGCCGCGGCGGCGACCATGCTGCTGCCTTCGGCGCCGTCCTCTTCGTGACGCTTGGGACGCTCGGGACCCTCGTGACCCTCAGGACGCTCGGGACCTTCAGGAGCCTCAAGGCTTGACGGACCGGTAGTACCGGCGCGCGCCCTCGTGCAGGTCCAGGGGGTCGGTGTAGATCGCCGTCCGCAGGTCCACGAGCTGCGCCGCATGCACCTGGCGCCCGACGAGGTCGCGGCTGAGGATCACCGTCCGCGTCAGCTGCTCGGTGAGCTGGGGGTCGGTCCCCGCCGTGGTCACCAGCAGGTTCGGCACGGCCAGGGTCGACACCGAGCTGGTGTTGCGCGCCCGCGCGTAGGCGTCCTGCGGCATCACGGCCGTCCGGTAGTAGCGCCCCGGGCTGCCGCTCTCCTGCAGCTGTTCCACCAGGTCGCCGAGTTGCACGAGCCGGATGTCGAAACGCTCCGACAGCTCGCGCACGGCGTTCGTCGGCAGGCCGCCGGACCAGAAGAACGCGTCGATCCGGCCGGCCTCCAATTCGCCCGGCATGGTGTCGATGCCGATGGACACCGACGTGATGTCCAGCACCGGGTCGATCTTGGCCGCCCTCAGCAGCCGCTCCGAGACCAGCCGCACGCCGGACCCCGGCTGGCCGATCGCGACCCGCTTGCCGCGCAGGTCACGGGCCGACTGCACCGGGGAGTCGGTCGGGACCACCAGCTGCACGTAGTCGTCGTAGAGCCGTGCGACCCCGCGCAGCCGGTCCGCGCCGGGCTTCTTGTCGAGCTGGTACTTGGCGACCGCGTCCGCCGTCGCCACCGTGAAGTCCGCCTCACCGGTGGCCAGCCGCTTCAGGTTCTCCTGCGAGCCCTCGCTGGTCTCCAGATGTACGTCCATCCCGGGCATGTCCCGGCCGAGCGCCTGCTCCAGGAGCTGCCCGTACCGGTGGTAGACCCCGGTCCGCGCGCCCGTGCTGAAGGTGAGCTCGCCCTGCAGTTCCGGCTGCCCGAAGGGCTTCAGCCACCACGTCAGGACGCCGAGCACGGCGAGTACGGCCACCAGGACCCGCAGGGCGTGGCGCCTGCTGATCCGGGGCGGTACGAGAGGCATGGCCGCGATCCTGCCACCCGTCCGCCGTCCTGTCACGGCGCGGGCCGTCCGGGAGCTCCCGAGCGGAGCCTTCCCAGCAGCTTGCGCGCGGCCGGCCCGGGCGGTCCGTCCGTGCGCCAGGCCAGCGCGACCCTCCCGGTCAGCCCCGGCTCGGTGATCCGCAGCGCGCACAGTCTGCCGCTGCCGCTGCCGCTGCCGCTGCCGCTGCCGCTGCCGCTGCCGCTGCCGCCGGCGGTGTCGTTGCCGACGCCGGCCCGTGGGCCCGCTCCCGACTCCGCCCCGGACGGCACCACCGCCACCCCCAGGCCCCGCGCGGCCAGCCGGACCAGCACGGCGGGCGCCGCCGCCTCGAAGTCCACCCGCGGCGCGAAGCCCGCCTGCGCGCACGCCCGCTCCAGCACCCCGCGCAGCCCGGTCCCCCGCGGCAGGCTGATCAGGGCCCGTCCGCGCAGGGCGGTCAGCGGGATCGCGCCGTCCACGGCGGCCGCCACCAGCGGATCGTCCGCCCGTACCGCCGCGACCAGGGGTTCGTCGAGCACCACCTGGCAGGAGACGCCCGTCGGCGGCTCCCCCGCGAGGCCGACCACCGCCAGGTCCAGCTCCCCGCGCAGCAGCGCGGCCAGCATCCGCTCCGAGGTGTCCTCGGAGAGCGCGATCTCCACCCCGGGGTGCTCGTCGTGGAAGGCCCCGAGCACCTCCACCACGTCGAACCCGTCCACCACCGCCCCGGCCGCCCCCGGGACCAGCCCCAGGGCCACCCGCCCGCGCAGCAGGCCGGAGAACTCCTCGGCCGTCCGCCGCACGCCCTCCACCGCCGCCAGCGCGGCCCGCGCGTACGAGAGGACCGCCCGGCCCGCCTCCGTCGGGGTCACGCGCCGCCCGGACCGGTCGAGCAGCCGCTGCCCGAGCTCGCGTTCCAGCTGCGCGACCTGAGCGCTCACCCCGGGCTGTGACACGTGCAGCCGCGCCCCGGCCCGCGTGAAGCCGCCCTCTTCCACCACGGCCACGAAGTAGCGCAGCTGAGCCAGTTCCATAAGCACAGATTCTAGATCGTAGAAGGACCCACTCTTGGACTTATGTCCGGTTGCCCCTCGACCCTGAAGCCATGAGCCGATCAGCGCCCCGACCCAAGCCCGGACCCACGCCCGGACCCGTGCCCCGACCCGCGTCCCGCTCCACCTCTCCCGCCTCCGTGCGCCGCCGTACGATCGCCGCGGCCGTCGCCGCCGAACGCCGCGAGCTGGCCGACGTACTGGACGCCCTCACCCCGGACCGGTGGGACGCCCGGTCGCTCTGCGCCGGCTGGCGCGTCCGCGAGGTCGCCGCCCACCTGTCCCTCGGCTTCCGCACCACCCTCCCCGGCTTCGCCGCCGAACTGCTGCGGGCCCGCGGCAGCCTGCACCGGATGACCGATCGCACGGCCCGCCGCGACGCCGCCGCCTTCACCGCGCGCGAGCTCGCCGCGCTGCTCCGCGAGAACGCCGGACACCCCTGGAAGCCGCCCGCCGCCGGCCCCACCGGAGCCCTCGCCCACGACGTGGTCCACGGCCTCGACATCACCGTCGCACTCGGCCACCCGCGCCGCGTCCCCGAGGACCGGCTGCGGCTCCTCCTCGACGCGGTCACCCCCCGGTCCCTGCGCTTCTTCGGCGCCGACCTGACCGGTGTCCAGCTGCGCGCGCAGGACCTGGACTGGTCCTTCGGCGAGGGAACTCCGGTGTACGGAGAAGCCCAGGACCTGCTGCTCGTCCTCTTCGGCCGCCGCCTTCCCCCGGGTCGGCTGAACGGGGGACCGGAGGGCCACCGGGTACCGCCTACCCTTGTTGCATGACCAGCAGCGACCGGAGCCAGGCAGTGGACGTGAAGCGAAGCTACGAGGTGCGCACCTACGGGTGCCAGATGAACGTGCACGACTCGGAGCGGCTCTCCGGTCTGCTGGAGGACGCCGGCTACGTCCGGGCGCCCGAGGGCGCCGACGGCGACGCCGACGTCGTGGTCTTCAACACCTGCGCGGTCCGCGAGAACGCCGACAACAAGCTGTACGGCAACCTCGGTCGGCTGGCCCCGATGAAGACGAAGCGCCCCGGCATGCAGATCGCCGTCGGCGGCTGCCTCGCGCAGAAGGACCGCGACACCATCGTCAAGCGGGCCCCCTGGGTCGATGTCGTCTTCGGTACGCACAACATCGGCAAGCTGCCCGTGCTGCTGGAGCGCGCCCGCATCCAGGAGGAGGCGCAGGTCGAGATCGCCGAGTCGCTGGAGGCCTTCCCCTCCACGCTCCCGACCCGCCGCGAGTCCGCGTACGCCGCCTGGGTCTCGATCTCCGTCGGCTGCAACAACACCTGCACCTTCTGCATCGTCCCGGCCCTGCGCGGCAAGGAGGAGGACCGCCGGCCCGGCGACATCCTCGCCGAGGTGGAGGCCCTGGTCGCCGAGGGCGTCTCGGAGATCACCCTGCTCGGCCAGAACGTGAACGCGTACGGTTCGGACCTGGGTGACCGCGAGGCCTTCAGCAAGCTGCTGCGCGCCTGCGGCCAGATCGAGGGCCTGGAGCGGATCCGTTTCACCTCCCCGCACCCGCGCGACTTCACGGACGACGTGATCGCGGCGATGGCCGAGACCCCGAACGTGATGCCGCAGCTGCACATGCCGATGCAGTCCGGATCGGACACGATCCTGAAGGCGATGCGCCGTTCGTACCGGCAGGAGCGATTCCTCGGGATCATCGAGAAGGTCCGCGCCGCGATCCCGCACGCCGCGATCTCCACCGACATCATCGTGGGCTTCCCCGGTGAGACGGAGGAGGACTTCCAGCAGACGATGCACGCGGTGCGCGAGGCCCGTTTCGCGAACGCCTTCACCTTCCAGTACTCCAAGCGGCCCGGCACCCCCGCCGCCGACATGGACGGGCAGATCCCCAAGGAGGTGGTCCAGGAGCGGTACATGCGCCTGGTCGCCCTCCAGGAGGAGATCTCCTGGGACGAGAACAAGAAGCAGGTCGGCCGCACGCTGGAGGTCATGGTCGCGGAGGGCGAGGGCCGCAAGGACGGCGCCACGCACCGCCTCTCCGGCCGCGCGCCCGACAACCGCCTGGTCCACTTCACGAAGCCGGAGGCGGAGGTCCGCCCGGGTGACGTGGTCACCGTGGACATCACCTACGCGGCCCCGCACCACCTGCTGGCCGAGGGCCCGACGCTGACCGTGCGCCGGACGCGCGCCGGCGACGCCTGGGAGAAGCGCAACGCCGCCCCCGCCCAGCCGGCGGGCGTCATGCTCGGCATCCCGACGCTGGGCGTCCCGGCGCCGCTGCCGACCGTCGCCTCCGGCTGCTCGGTGCCCGCCTCCTCCTGAGCGACACGGGTCCCGCGCCTGCGGCTAGGCTGCGGATCATGCTCGTAGCCGCTGCCGTCTGTCCCGCCCCGCCGCTGCTCGTGCCGGAGGTCGCCGCGGGGGCCGCCGCCGAACTCGGCGACGCCCGCACCGCCTGCTCCGACGCGCTGGCGGTGCTCGCCGCGTCCCGGCCCGACCTGCTGGTCGTGGTCGGGGCCGCCGCCGAGGGCGGCGCGTACGACCAGGGCACTCCCGGCGGTTTCGCCGGCTTCGGGGTGGACCTGAGCGTCACCCTGGGCCCCGACCTGGGCGAGCCGCCGAGCGGCCACGCCACCGGGACCGTCCTCCCGGCTTCCCTCGCGGTGGCCGGCTGGCTGCTGGGACAGGCCCGCTGGGCGGCGGCCCCGGTCGCCGGAGTGGCGGTCGCCGCGGACCTCGCCCCGAGCGGCTGCGGCCTCCTCGGCGCGGACCTGGGCGGTTCCGCCGAACGCGTGGCCATGCTGGTCCTCGGGGACGGCAGTGCCTGCCGCACCCTCAAGGCACCCGGCTACCTCGACGAGCGGGCCGCCGCCTTCGACGCCGCCGCCGCCCGCGCGCTGGGCGCCGCCGACGTGGCCGCGCTGGCCGGGATCGACGCCGCTCTCGCGGCCGAGCTCCAGGCCGCCGGACGGGCCCCCTGGCAGGTGCTGGCCGGCGCCGCCGAGGGCGCGGAGCTGGAAGGGCGCCTGCTGTACGAGGACGCACCGTACGGCGTGGGGTACTTCGTCGCCGCCTGGTCGTAGCCGCGCCGCGGCCGCAGAGCCGACAGGGGCCGACAAGGCCGACAGAGCGGACAGGGGCGGCGTAGGGCTCCTGGAGCTCCTGGCGCTCCTGGAACGGCGAAGGGGGGGGGGGGGGGGGGGGGGGGGGGGGGGGGGGGGGGGGGGGGGGGGGGGGGGGGGGGGGGGGGGGGGGGGGGGGGGGGGGGGGGGGGGGGG